>JAOABQ010000054.1 GCA_026418275.1 Clostridia bacterium | reverse complement strand
GACGTGTCGGGCATCAAGGTTTTTGTAATAAAAGGGGGAATAGGGGTCACATCATTATTTGTCACTTAAGCTATTTCAGCACCTTATCCACCATGTGCCGTTTATTGGGCTCCATGTCTGCTGCGGATCGTTTGGATGCTGTTGCCTGCTGCTGTCTATCAAACATGTACATCTATTTCCTCACGGCCCTTTTACCTCATATTCCCATTCCTTGTACGAAAATTTGAAAAGATTGCCTCCAAATTCAAGGCTGCGGCTACCGGTGGGATTGAAATAATAAACAAAACCGGTATATCCTCCAAATGACAAAACAATATCGCCATTTATTTTTCCATACTTTGCCTCAATAATATTACCCTTTTCATCAATCTTACTTCTTACTCTAAAAATATATTTCCGGTCTTCCTTGTAGTCCGATTTGTTCACACCCGACCACCCACCGGGGTGATAAAATGCTGACCAATTAACCTCTTTTTTATAGCCGTCCTCAGGAGCTTCATAAGGCCAGAAGTATTCGCTTTGATTTCCCGCTGGAATTGAGTATTCCTGAATGCCATCTTGTTCGTTTGAAAATGTCAATGTATATGATACATCCCAATCATCATTTTTCACAAACCTCACCTTAAAAGTAAAAACAAAATCACTGATTATGCCTTTCCCGTGTGGTGCAACCCAATCTCCTTTTTCAAGATCATAGCCAACCGGGGTATCAACCGCTGGAATTTTGATCGCGGTTGTGTTTTTTGCATACATTTGTGTTGGATTTATTTGTTTTTTTAACTTGATTTCCATAAAGGGGTTCCATGGCCACCATACAATCCCAGCTGTTTTATCCTTAAATTCATACGTTTCACCGGATAAATAGTGTCCTTCTTTTCTAATCATATAAAACCAACGTCTTGGTGTTGCTTTTGTCAATGAGTACAACCCGTCTTTATCAGTTACACCATCCACGAACTTGCTCGATGTCCCCCAACCCATACCAAACCCTTTGGGATAATCAAACCTAACCGTTACTGAAGCATTTGGAACAGGATTGCCATCATTATCAGTAACTTTTATCGTTACCTTACCCAGTGGATAGAAGAATGCTTGCGCTGTGGCTGCAGTATTGAGCAGCAAAATAAATATAAAAAGCAGTCGCACGATCACCATTGGAAGCCTCCTTTTATCTAATTAACATTGTTATTTTTTTGTAAAATTTGTTTACATGCTGATATGACACATCTTTATAATCGCTATGGAACCATTGGTTAATATATTTGTCATTCACCTTTATTTTTCTTGGCCATGGGCACAAAGAATATTCAGCCTCTGTCATAAATCCTTCAGAATCACCTGTTGACATATTAAAATTATTAGTCTTGAGATCTAACCTTTCATTCATATGTGCCCCCATTGCCAGCGAGGTAGCGGGGAAGGCTTCGGCAAGCAGCCAGTCGCGCACCGGGACGTGTCGGGCATCAAGGTTTTTGTAATAAAA
This sequence comes from Clostridia bacterium, assembly GCA_026418275.1. Classification (GTDB taxonomy): domain Bacteria; phylum Bacillota; class Clostridia; order Acetivibrionales; family DSM-2933; genus SKW182. The sequence continues at coordinate 108 of JAOABQ010000054.1, read as the reverse complement.
GGGGGAATAGGGGTCACATCATTATTTGTCACTTAAGCTATTTCAGCACCTTATCCACCATGTGCCGTTTATTGGGCTCCATGTCTGCTGCGGATCGTTTGGATGCTG
>JAOABQ010000004.1 GCA_026418275.1 Clostridia bacterium | reverse complement strand
AAAATGAGAAGGGAAGTTGCTACATGGCAATTTCATAGAAACTTGCAGGGAGCTACTGTGAAGTGGCAATTTACGACAGAAGATGCAAGAATAAAATTGAAAAGTCTGTACCCTAAAATTTAAGAGTTACAGACTACTAGGGGGAGTTAGGATTTTTTCCATCTAGTGAGTTCGGGCAAAAATTGATTCAAAATTTTTCTTGCCTCTTCATCGGTCATGCTGCTATTTACCATATGGGGAACGCATATTTCTATCATTTGCTCCATTGAAAGATCAGGCTGCTTGAAGCTCCCGTTTTCATAGCAGTATAAACAATACTCCGTACTCTTATCACCGTTTTTTTCCGAGCCGTACAAATTTTCATCCTGCATGGGCATACCGCAGCTTTGGCAATATTTTTGTTCCATCATTTCAAGACCCTCCTGATGTATTTAATATAATTGTATGACTTACATAAATCATTATATTGATTCATTTTTGACAACATACTGTCAGGGTTTAAAAAATATTTTATAATTCATAACTTCTAAATCCCTTCCCAATAATTTCGTATACATTGTCTACAATAACAAAAGCCTGAGGGTCAACAGATTTTATATATTTTTTGAGATTAATAAATTCCTTGTTTCCCATAACCACATGAAGTACGTTTTTATGTGTATTGGTTTTACCTCCGATGGCATTATAGACAGTGACTCCCTTTCTTAAATCATTTAAAATATAGTTTCTAATTTCATCATCTTTGCTGCTGATAATGGTTACCATTTTAGATGTATGAAGACCGCGGATTACCATGTCGATCAGGAACCCCTTAATGATTACACCTAAGATCGAATATAAACCGATGGCTATTCCAAAAATAAAAAATGCAAAAATACTGATGGAAAAGTCCACAATTAAAACTGTTTTACCAATGTGCCAATGGGTTTTTAAGTTGAGGATTTTTGCTATAATATCTGTACCGCCGGAGGAGGCATTTTGGTAAAAGAGAATTGCAGAGCCGGCGGCGAGAAATATAATGGAAAAAATCAGTTCAAGGATTTTATCCCCGGTAAGGGGAGTGGTTATAGGGAAAATTTTTTGTACTGCCCAAACCAGAATGGATAACACAATAGTAGAATAAATGGTCTTTATTTCAAATTCCAAACCTACAAATAATAAACCTGCAGTGAGTAAAATAATATTAATGACAAGCATTAATGTACCGATGGACAAGCTGGGGAATAGTTTATTTATAAGGATGGATAAACCCGTAACTCCACCGGAGGCAAACTTATTCGGAGCCTTAAAAAGAACAATTCCTATTGTTACAAGAATTAAACCTATATTGATCAGAATAAAACTGTATAACTTTTTCACTTTACACCTCAAACTGACTTAACCTTTCATGGTTATTTGTTGTATTCAGTGTTTCCAAATTCAATGCAATTAAAACTTTAAATAATTAGGAATTGCAACCTGAAGAAAAAGAAATGAGTATGGTAAATAAAAAAACTTGGAACCCGGATGTCTGCATAAACATCCTATAAAGGGCCAAGTCGGTGTAAACCATAGACAAAGGTTTATAGAAAAAAGGAAATTAAAGAATCTATGCTTTATGTATAGGTCAAGGGACGAAACCCCTGACCATAGTTCACGCTTTAGCGTATAATTCTTTTTGCACCGATATAATGTTCCAAATAATAGGATTTGCTAAGATCGGATATGGTAACCTTTCCTGCACCGGAACTTTCATGGATAAACTGGTTGTTTCCCAGGTAAATACCCACATGGGACGGGCCGGGTTTATAGGTTGTAAAGAAAACAAGGTCACCTGGCTTGAGCTGCTCCTTCGAAACTGCTATACCCTGTTCATACTGCAGTTCAGAAGTCCTTTGAAGGACAATCCCGTTTTGCAGGAATACATAATGGGTAAATCCCGAGCAGTCAAATCCTGCAGGAGATACGCCACCCCATACATAAGGGACCCCAAGGTATTTATTGGCTGTTTCCAATACTTTATCCACTTTGATTTCCTTTGCAGTCTGGTGTCCTACAATTCCATCGGCAGCGATGTTGTTATCCCTTTGATACTGCATGACCGATTGTTTTGTCAAGCTGCCGAAATACCCTGTAGGATAAAAGGAAAAGTACCCCAATCCCTTAAGGTCATTCTGAAGGTTTTTAACCTCACTGTTTTGCATACCTTGATACAAGGTAATGTAACTGGAATAATAATCTGCAAATGCTGTGCTGCCCAGTGTTGTAAAAGTAAATGCAAATGCTGCTAATAAGGTGATGATCTTTTTTTTCACCTTCATTACCCCCTCTCCAAGCCTACAAGGTTAGCTGACGGGTTAGGAGAGAGTGGAATTCCCCCACTATCCGATAAAGATAGTTTCACCCCAAAAAATTGCATCCCCTGTTCCTTCTCATAGGTAGACCCTCATGAAGAAGAATTCGGCATATTGTAATATTGTGTAAAAATGTCGTGTCACGACTTGTCCCATTATAAGGGTGTATATTATGTTAATCAACCTGTAAATTTTGGATTAGATATGAAGGACGAAAAAGATTATTCTTTTAACACATCGGCATTTTATCAAAATATCAAAAGAGAAATCATAGAAAAATCCCTTATGGATGATATTAGATTTTGTATGGATAAATTAAATTTTCACGATATCAAATTAAGCAAATTGAAGTGCGGTGTAAAATCTTTATCGCGTTCAATATAGATCAAGGATCAAAAAGGAAGTGTAAGTGCAAAAAATGACAAAAAAAGAGCCGCAGCACTTTTGTGTACTACGGACATAGGGGAGTAACTAGTTAATAATTACCTGAACATAATATATTACATAATGAGTAGAAAAAGATACTAAACTCGTTTTAAAGTTAAAACTCGACAAGATTTTGGACAAAAAGCAACAAAAAGATGATTTTTTTTTAGAGGGATACGCGAAATTTTTAGAAAGGAAACGAAAAGTGACATTTTCTAATTCATTTATATTATACCATATTTTTGTAGAAAAACACATTTTTTTTTGATTTTTCTTAGAAAAGTTACCCTTGATTCTTAGAGTACAAAACATTACAATTAACCTATTAAAAATATAAGGGTAACCAAACGTGAGAGTCATTCCCAAAAGCACGGAAATTGTACTTTTTAAGCATGCTTCTAACTGAAATGACTGTGCTTCCGTTTGATTATCGATAGAAAGAGGGCTTACGCATGCAAAATCCGATTGTTTCAATTCAAATGGAAAGTGAAAATACCATCAAAGTCGAACTATACCCGGATATCGCACCCAATACGGTGAAAAATTTTATATCTCTGGTTAAGAATGGGTTTTATGACGGCCTTATCTTCCACCGGGTTATTCCAGGTTTTATGATACAGGGAGGATGTCCGGAAGGTACAGGTATGGGCGACCCAGGATACAGCATTAAGGGTGAATTTACAAAAAATAGACATCCAAACCCGTTAAAGCACGAGCGGGGGGTTATATCCATGGCTAGATCATCCAGACCTGATTCGGCAGGCTCACAGTTTTTTCTTATGGTAAAGGATTCACCCCACTTGGATGGCTCATATGCCTCCTTTGGAAAGGTGACAGAGGGCATGGATGAGGTAGACAGGATTGTGAGTGTACAAAGAAATTATAATGATAAGCCGTTGGAGGATCAGCGAATCAGGAAAGTAACAGTGGAGACCTTTGGGGAAACCTATGAAGAGCCGGAAAAAGTATAACTTTTCGTATAGTATTCAAATCTATAAATAAAATGGGGGGAGGGTACAAAAAAGTACATTCCCCCATTTTTAATCTTGAAATCATGTATGATGAGCTAATAAACCTGCCATTCATAAATGGTATAATAAGCACTGTTGTTGGATAGACATGTGATCCGGATATATCTGGATTCAAAGGGGTTTGGGATTTTTACGACATTCCATCCGGACCTTCCTTTAACCGTTACTGCCGGAACCCACTTGTAGCCGTCCCACATATCCAGATTGTAAAGCTTGGCGTAATTGGTATCGCTCCATTTAATTTTCATTTCAGAAATCTTATAAATTTCTCCCAGGTCGGTTTGGATCCATGGCGTTCCGGATGCGGGACAGGACCAAAAACTAGCTGGATCGCCATCCGTTGCATATTGGGGAAGATGATCTATAAGGTAGCTGGTTGCTGAAGGACTGGTTCCCAGAGCGATGTCTCTTGCAGCGGCTGGCGGTTTAACAGAGGGCTTGGGTTGTTTTACCGCAGGCATCGGTACCGGTGTAGGTATAGGTTTTACCACAGGTGCAGGTATAGGTTTTACTACAGGTACAGGTGTAGGTTTCGGTTTTACTGCCGGTACGGGTATGTATACTGCTGCTGCGGTTTCACTCGGTTTAACGACTGCCGCCGGCGTTGCATTTTGTTTGTGGGTTGGTGTTGGAAGCAAAGGCGTTTTCATTGCCGGTTTCTTTGTGGGTATTGGCGCTGGTCTGGCAGTAGGGAGCGCCGCAGGTTCATCTGCGATATGATTTAATACCTCTGAGATGTCCTTTTCCCGGGCTTCTTCTATTGTTAACGATCCGGAAGCTTTTTTATACGCAATATATCTGCCCGTAGATATATTGTTTTGAAGTGCCACATTCCGCTGTGCTAAGCTGGCTTTAACCAGTTCGAAGCGGATATTCTCCTTTTCAAAATTCTGAAGCTGTTTTTTTAAGGAATGTAAAACATGATCCAGTTGACTATTTTCACTAGTTAAATCAATATCCTTGTTTAATGCAGCAGATATTAATACCGTATTTGGGGAATCGGTGTTTAAAAACCCGTCACGTTTGCATCGGTTTAAAATTTCGGGTAAGGCAGATTCAAGGGTTTTGCCTTTAATATCCAGGTTTTCCATCATAGAACGTGCGTCCAGATTGACTGGAATAGTTTCTATAACTGCATTTTCTTCATTAATACATAATTCCAAACTGGGATTAATATCTATACTAATAAAAGCATAAACAGGTTCTTTGGATTCAAAACTCCAAAAGTACAGGAAGAACAAGATGAAAACAGCTGCAATACCTGCTGCTATAGAAGATACTTTATATATTGTTATTTTCTTATCACTTAAAATTTCCCGGTTGCTAAACTCTATTTGCTGCCCCAGGTACATGCCGGGGCGCTTTTTTACCGAAAAGAACAAGCTTTCATCCGTCATTACATAAACGTCACTAGTGCGAATTTGTATAATTGTACCTGTCCTACGCATTGGAAGTTCCCCTCCCTTCGGCCTTTCTCACATATTCCTTTAATAAACTGAGCTGACTTTTTAAAATCAGAGTAACAGCAATAATAAATTTACGGTTTCTTTGAACCGTTCTCTCGTGGACTTGAATGATATTGATCAAATCACTCATGGGTAAATTCTTCTTTCTACTTAATTTCTCAAACAAATGAGGGGTTCCCGCAATGAGTTTTGCAATCCGGATGCAGGATTGGACAGCGTCCCTGTGCTTTGGACCGTTTAAAATAAGATCCTCGATGGTAATTCCGAATTCCAGTAAGTTTCTCCGGAAAGATAAAAGTTCCTCCCTTGTCTCAATATTTTCCATAGGATTTGAAGCATCGGAGAATAAATAATTTTCTTCGAAATTTTCATCAGGGCTGTTTTCGAAATAAGTAAAAGGGTAAACATGATTATGTTTTTGGTTTTGGCGGAAAAAATCGATCATCCGCCTGCGGATTACCTGTTCAGCAAAAGAGAAAAAGCTTTTGTTCCTTTCAGGGCGATAGCAATCGATTGCTTCATTAAAAGCAAGAAGGCCGATACTGAGCTCATCACCGTTTTTTTCATCGACAAATTTACCTGTAGCAGAATAAATGACAGCAATAATAAACTGTCTATAGTCTTTTATAAACAGATCTCTTAATTTTCTATCCCCGGATGTAATTTTTAAAATAACGTCATCAATGGAATCATCATTATAACGGACTTTATTAAAAAGTTTAAGCTTAAACACATAACCACCCTATCACTTTATTCGGAGTTGGTCCTTTTTTTATGTGAGGTCAATTCTATTATAAACGAAAATGTCTGATAAAAAAATTTATATTTGTCTACACAGAAAAAAATTCATCAAACCGAATTTAAGTTTAGGAATATATTTCTAAATTTTCTTATCAGCTGGTAGAAATCGATTTGCCGCACAAAGGAAAACAACAGGCCAATTCCGGAAAGTGCCTGGGTTTTTATTTGAATTTAAACGGGAAATGAGGGGATAAAGAAAGCGTCATTATAAATATGTGGCTCAGGTGAGAGTGGGACCATTAAAAAGAATTTTATAATGAATACTTGGTGAATTTATTAAACATTAACTTAATATGGAAATTATCATGAAAAGCTTAATCATCATCTAAATCAAGATATCTTTTCATCGTTTGTTTTTTAAAGTATGAATAGGAATTTTCTTAAGGACACTATTTGCTTATTTAAAAGCAGGATAAATTGAAGGAGGTTTATTTATGAAAAAGAGAATAGCCGTGGTGTTAAGTGCAGCTATGGTTTTTTCAGCTGTTTTTGCCAATACTACGATTGCAGCACAAACAGACAAAATAGGGCTGAAAGAAAGAATTAATAAAGCAGCTTCACAGCGCGGACAAAGTATTTTCGTAAGCTGGGATGAAGGCAAGAACATTCCAAGATTTATAAGTGGTGAACTGGGAGAAGATAAAGTTCTGGATAAAAATGAAGCAGCAGCATTCCTAAATGAAAATAAAGACGCTTTTAATGTTGGAAACGGCCTCTTTAAAATAAAAAGCTATGAAGAGGATAAGGAATTGGGAACCAAGCATTATAAGACACAAATGACTGTTGACGGAATCCCTGTATATGGTGCAGAACTGATCGTACATACCGATAGAGATGGAAAGGTTTATGCGGTAAACGGTCAGGCCGAGCCTGGGATTGAGTATAAGTCCTATAAGGAAAGCATAAAGCTTAAAGACAGCGAAGCAATAAAGAAGGCGGAAGCGGCTATCGATGTTCCCATTGGTTACGACAGCTATACCGCAGTTCCAAAAGCAAACCTTTACCTTTACAATGTAAAAGGACAGTGGAAGGTAGCGTATGAAGTGGTATTACAGTTTGTAAAGCCATATCCGGCAAACTGGAGTATATTTATTGATTCGGTAACCGGTAAGGTGTTGGATAAATTAAACCAGGTAACTTGTGAAACCGGATCGGGTATCGGCACATTGGGTGACAGGAAAACCATCAATATAACAAATCAAAGCGGAAGATATGCTTTGATTGATACAACAAGAACTGCCAGGGTAGAAACTTATAACGGAAACTATACAAGTTCACTTCCGGGAACGATATTTACGGATACGGATACGGTTTTTGACTCAGCCGTTCAGAGAGCAGCCGTAGATGCTCATTATTATGCAGGAATAGTTTTGGATTACTACAGGAACAAGCACGCTAGAAACAGTTTTGATAACAGGGGAGCTACGGTAAGATCAACCGTTCATCATCAGAGAAACTATAATAATGCTTTCTGGAACGGAAGCCAGATGGCCTACGGAGACGGAGACGGCACAACTTTCGGGCCTTTTAGCGGAGCCTTGGATGTTGTTGCCCATGAATTGACCCATGCAGTCACTACATATTCTGCAAATCTTATCTATCAAAATCAATCCGGTGCACTCAATGAGTCCTTCTCCGATGTCTTTGGAGTTTTGATTGAAGGAGACCCGAATGACTGGGATTGCGGAGAAGATATTTATACACCGGGAAGACCCGGAGATGCGTTAAGGAGCCTTAGACAACCTTCATTATACAGGCAGCCGGAGCACATGCGAAACTTTGTAAATACCACTTCGGATAATGGTGGAGTGCATACCAATTCAGGTATTCCTAATAAGGCATTTTACAATATTGCATCCAATATTGGATTTGAAAAGTCGGGAAAAATATATTACAGGGCATTAACCCAGTATTTGACCAGCAGTGCACAGTTTATGGACTGCAGAAACGCACTCATGCAATGTGCGGCAGACCTTTATGGACAGGGCTCCAACGAGTATTACATAGTGCAAAAAGGGTTTGCGGACGTAGGCATCGGAAGTGCACCCAATGGCCCTACTCCTACAATAAAGCCTACAACTCCGCCTACAAGCCAACCTACACCTTCCGTAAAACCGACAACACAACCGACTGTTAAACCTACATCCACACCGACAACGCCACCTACAGGAGATGCTTGGAAGCCATATACGAATTATAGTGTTGGAGCCCAGGTGACCTATAACGGCAGGGTTTACGTATGTGTAATTGCACACCAATCGCTACCAGGTTGGGAGCCTTCCAATGTTCCTGCTTTATGGCGCTTGAAATAGTTTTTAAGAAGTATAATGATGTCAATACTTAAAGTTTAGCAAAAAAAGAAGGAGTTGGAGTTGGAGTTACCTCCTTCTTTTTTTGCCTGTAACTCATCATATCACTTTTGCCGATCTCAAGATCCTGCACAGGTTGTGGTAGAGTATAGTACCGGATAGACCCTTGCGGAGAAGATTGCGGCTGGTCAGCCTGTTTAGGCCGTTGGATGCTTTGGGGTCTGAAAGGTACATAGCGAGGAGCCCTTTTATTACTGTGATATGGAATTTGGGATAGCGGAGCTTTGAACAACTGGTCAATGCCTGATTTAAGAAGAAGGTAAGCCTTTCTTCACACTGCTCTAGGTTTTCATAATAATAGGTAAAGTTAAGATCATCCGTTACAAGGTCTTCCTGCAAATCGATGTAGTAATCCAGGAGTATATGGAGTCCGTTTATCCATGGAAAGTATGAGGAATCAATCCCATGAACCTCATCTTCTTTGAGAGCGGGATCATGTGCTGCTGCATAAAGCATAAAAATGCCCAGGGTAGAGCCGGTTGCTGCAGAAAATTCCCAGCAGGATATTCCGGGGTATTGAGATATATAACTGTTTGCCCATCCCAGCATACGGTGTTCTCTAACGTGTGGTGAAAGATGCTTGTAGGTTTGAAGCTCCGAATACAGTGCAACATATTTTTTTAGTATATTAAGGACCAGGCTGTGGGCAGGAAGCTTCAATATCTGTTTTCTGCACTCTTCAACAAGGCTTATAAGGTAGTTGCTATCCTGTTTGTACGGGTAATACCGGTAATAATTGCTGATAGGCCTTTGGGGGTCAATGGCATCCAACATGGAAAGATGAAGCTGCCGGAAGGCGGATTCGTCTTTGACACCCGCACGGTCACAGAGATTGTCAAGATAGTCACTGATGGTCTGAAAGGAGACAATAAACTTGATTGCATTTTGCATGTTGACATTAGGATAGAGGGCATATACGCTGCCTCCCTGTGCATGAAATTTTTTTTGCTTCAAGCTGGAAGCGGCTTGTTCAATTAACATCTGATCTTCAGCGTTATGGCACAGGTTGTTCCAATATGCTAGCTGGTCGGTGACCTGGGGGAAAACATTTTTTACAAATTTAAATACAAGCTTTATCCCTGAATCACATTTCATTTCTTTTGTAAAACCTCCTTTTACAGGTTACCTGATTTATCATTAAGCGATATAGAAATTGCGCTAATACATGTTAAACATTTTAAACGTCCATACAAAGCCAAATAAATTGCATATGAACCATCTATCAAAGGGCATTTTTTGCAGCCGTTTGAGTAACAGTACTGGGATTAAATACAAATAAGTATTATAATGTACTGTTTGTCATTTTATATACAACGCATTACATAACGAAAAAATGTTATTGGATGTAATAAAGGGGCTATTTGGAGGAAGGTTTAGAAAGGCTTTAAAAGCATGGGATGTTTGCAAAAGGAAAGTGGTTTTAAATATTGGATAGAATTTGGCATAGATATATAAAGGTTCAACGGGTAGGCTACCTGTTGAACCTTCTATATATTTTATCGGCATATTCTCTGGTACTGACAAGTATGGATGAAATTTGTTCCAGTAGCTCCTTGTCGGATATTTTTTTAAAGGCACTTTCCATGAGTGATTGAAAGTCCTTGCCTTCATCGGGGAAAGTAACCGATACGGAATAAAATATATCATCAAATTTTACATTTATTTGTTCTAATTTTTCACTGATATGTGATTTTATCTTTTCAATAACAACACTGGCGCCTGACGCATCTGAACCCGGTAAAACGACAAGGATATCACTGCTGTTGTTTAGGATGGCAGTGTCTGTAGAACGCAGTGAGAGCTTTGCCCCTTCGATTGCCACCGAATAAATTTTTTCCCGAAGCTCTTTCGAAATGGAGTCTTCATTGGATTTTGGTACTTTAGGTTTAGCAGAAGTGATCAGTATTACCGAAAGAGGCTGCTTCATCCGGTCTGCGATTTTTAATTCTTTGATTATATAATCTTCAAATGTCATAATAATTGTTGCTGTATTATTAATATTATAAGTAAACTTTTTTTCTATTTTTATGAGGCTTCGCACAGAGTTTTCAAGCCGGTTTGCAGTGTAGGGCTTTATGATATAATCATTTACCGAAAGCTTTAATGCGGCATTACGGTATTCCAAAGTATCCCTTTTGGTTGTCACGATAATTGGAGTTTTAGAAATAACCGTGTTGTTCCTAAAGGAGGAAATAATTTCAAATCCTTCCTTTTCTACAGGAAAAGCGATATCCATAATGATAAGGGAAGGTTCCAAGTCTGTCTTTTCTATATAACGGTTATATTCAGTAATACTAACCAATTCTACAAAATTGAAATTTCCGATATTGCTCAGAATATGTTTAACTTTTTCCCTTTCAAATTCCGAGTAATCTAAAATCAAAATAGTGCCGTCCATAGCAATCATCCTATCTTTTTGTGAAGGTGTTTTTATACAATACAAAATATTTATGGGTTTCGTTCAATACAAATTATCCGACAAAAGCGAACAATTTTTTAGTTAAATATCAACTTTTTTTACGGTTCAGCCGCTCTATGTTAATTAAAATATAGAAAAATGAGCTTTTTGTCAATAATAAAGTCGGATTATACTGATATAGTTTGTATAACCGGTATAATAAAATGTCCGGAATAATCTAGCGACTATTACTTGGAAATAAAAAAATCTCCTTGAAAAAAAATTTCCATGTATGTATAGTATTATTATACATAAAAGCCGTATCACGTACAAGTTATATGATAAAATCATACAATATTTTGAAATTAAAGTAAATCATGTATTTGAAATAGAATGATGTACTTTTTAATCAAAAGTAATAAAAAACAAAATTAAGAGATTTCTAAAATAATGAGAGTATTTACTGCATAAGCCAGAGGAGGCAATTTGATGAACAAAGGGACTTTTTACATTACTACTCCAATTTATTATCCAAGTGACAAGCTGCACATAGGCCACTCGTACACAACGGTAGCTGCTGATACGATGGCTAGGTATAAGAGGCTTAAGGGTTTTGACGTTATGTTTCTCACAGGGACGGACGAGCATGGACAAAAAATTCAAAGAAAAGCAGAAGCTATAGGAGTGTCCCCGAAAAAATATGTTGACGATATTGTGGAAGGAATCCGGGAACTGTGGAATTTGATGAAAATTACCAATGACCGTTTTATAAGGACCACAGACACGTATCATGAGGAAGCTGTTCAAAATATATTTAAAAAGCTGTATGATCAAGGTGATATCTATAAAAGTGAATATGAGGGGTGGTACTGTACCCCGTGCGAGTCCTTTTGGACGAAAACTCAGCTGGTTGAGGGAAAATGTCCGGATTGTGCAAGAGAGGTTGAATTGACCAAAGAGGAAAGCTACTTTTTTAAGCTTTCCAAATACCAGGACCGTTTAATCAAACATATCGAAGAAAATCCTGATTTTATACAACCGGTCTCCAGGCAGAATGAAATGCTTAATAACTTTTTGAGGCCTGGCCTTGAGGACCTCTGTGTGTCCAGAACGACCTTCAACTGGGGAATTCCTGTATCCTTTGACAATAAACATGTTGTTTATGTATGGATTGATGCACTTTCCAATTATATAACGGCATTAGGATACGGTTCCAACGATGATTCCGCTTATAAAAACTATTGGCCGGCAGATGTACATCTTGTTGGAAAAGAGATTGTCCGTTTTCATACCATTATCTGGCCGGCGATGCTGATGGCTTTAGGAGAGCCGCTGCCTAAACAGGTTTTCGGGCATGGATGGCTTCTGCTGGAAGGCGGCAAGATGTCAAAATCAAAGGGTAATGTAGTGGATCCTGTTATATTGGTCAATAAATATGGTCTTGATGCCATAAGGTATTTCCTTTTAAGGGAAGTTCCCTTTGGCTCGGATGGCGTTTTTTCAAATGAGGCACTCATTAACCGGATTAACTCGGATCTTGCCAATGACCTTGGAAATCTTGTAAGCAGAACGGTTGCGATGATTGATAAATATTTTGACGGTACTATACCGGAAGAAAGAGATGGCGGAGATTTTGACGAAGATCTTGTAAGGATCGTAATGGAGACTCCAAAGAAGGTGGAGGACCTTTTAGACAAGCTCCAATTTAGCAGTGCACTTACCGAGATATGGAAGGCGGTGGCCCGGACCAACAAATACATTGACGAGACAATGCCCTGGGCTTTGGCTAAGGACGAATCAAACCGGAAGAGGCTTGCAGGAGTTATGTTCAACCTTGCGGAAAGTATCCGGATTTTATCCATACTCATACAACCTTTTATGCCGGAAACACCTTTAAAGATATGGGAGCAGATGGGAATTCAGGACGCCGGTGCAATGGACTGGGAAAGCACTAAGGAGTGGGGAAAATACCCCAGGGATTCAAAAGTCAATAAGGGCGAGGTCATTTTCCCAAGGATCGACTTAAAGAAAGAGTTGGAAGAACTTGAAAAAATGGTGAAGCCGGAGGAGAGCCCTGCTAATGCTAAAGCTGAGGAGCCGAATCATGGCAAAGATAGCCAAAAGGGACCGAAAAAAAGTGAAACGGTGGATGGGTTAATTACCATTGACGATTTTGCAAAACTGGATTTAAGGGTTGGGAAGGTGATTGAGGCGGAAAAAGTTGAAGGGGCAGATAAACTTTTAAAGCTTAAGGTTCAACTTGGTGAGGAAGTACGGCAAGTTGTTTCGGGGATTCATAAATATTATACCCCGGATGAAATGATAGGAAAAAACGTTATTCTGGTTGCAAATCTAAAACCGGTAAAACTAAGGGGAATCGAATCCCAGGGGATGATTCTTGCAGCATCCAACGAGCAGAATTTGGTTTTGGCAACCATTGATAAGGAAATAGAAAGCGGAGCTCAAGTGAAATAAGGGTGAGGGCCGGCCGAGAAATACTTGGCCGGCCTTAAATTTTATTAAAGGAAATGGTGTTTATGGAAGATACATTACCTATTGCAGTATTCCATATATCCAATGGTTGGTTATCGAAATTTTACTTTTACAGTTCATGATCTCTAGTGATATAATGGTTATACATATTATAGTTAGGTATTGAATGTTTACCAAAAATGAAATGGAAATGGCCTTTAAGGAGACAGATATGTTGTTTGATTCACACGCACATTTTGATGATGAACGGTTTGACAGCGATCGGGATGAAATCATTCTAAATGCCAATAAAAACGGAGTTTCTTATATTCTAAATGCAGCATCGGATATGGAATCTGCCAAAATGAGTATTGCACTTTCGAAAAAATTCCATTTTCTATATGCGGCGGTAGGCGTCCATCCCCACAATGTAAGCAATTTAGGGGAGGGTGTTCTTAGTGAACTTGTTGAATTGGCCCGAAATTCGAAAGTTGTGGCGATTGGGGAAATCGGATTGGATTACTATTATGATTTTTCACCTAAAGATGTTCAACAAGAATGGTTCGGAAGACAAATCAACCTGGCGAGGGAACTTAAACTTCCCGTCATTATCCATAACCGGGATGCCCATGAGGATACCATGCGGCTTATTAAGTCTGAAAAAGCCAGGGAGGTTGGGGGTGTACTCCATTGCTACTCAGGAAGTGTTGAAATGGCTAAAGAGGTACTGGAGCATAATTTATATATTTCGGTTGGCGGGCCTGTCACTTTTAAGAATGCAAAAAAGACCATTGAAGTTGTTAAATATGTTCCTTTAGACCGGCTGCTTATTGAGACGGATTGTCCTTATCTAACACCGGAACCCTATAGAGGCAAACGAAACGACTCGAGTTTTGTAAGGCTGGTTGCGGAGAAAATTGCAGAGATTAAAGGTATTTCCTATGATGAAGCCGCTTTTGCCACGTTAAACAATGCGAAAACCCTGTTTAAAATAGAGTAAATAAAATTCCAGGGGGTGAAGGTATTGAAAAAACTTGTTCTTATTTTTGTATGTGTATTTTTAATGACAATATTTATTGCACTAAATTACCTTCTATGGGATCGGGAAAACAAAAGTGAATTATATGCGAATAAAAGTGCAGATATTGATATGCTGAAAATGGATATAAGAAATTACCAGGTAACAAATCAGGAATTAAAGATGGAAATTGAAAGGTTAAAGAGTGCAAATGAATATTTAAGCAGTCAAAATGCAACTGTGCTTCAGGATAGAAAACAGTCGGAGCTTACCATTCAAAGAAGGGAGAAGCTCATTAATAAATTAAAGCAAGGGTTAAATATCAAGTCGTTTGAGGATTTGGTGAAAAAATGGGCCGATAATATCAACAAAGGTGATCATATTGCCTTGTATTCCATGTTGTATGATGAATCATCAACAAGACGTGAAGTGACTGGTCTATATGACTTTATTAACGACTATAAAAATTCTGTAAAGAGTGTAAGTATAAAATCCGTTGACTTTGTAAAGGATAAAAATGTAACACCTAAAATCGGCGAAATTATCTTAAAAGTCAATTTAAACATAGAAAAACCTGAGAAGGCCACTGGGACTTTATTTAATGAAGGAGCCAATACCAGATATTTTATTATAGCATTTAATGAACAAAAAATTAGTTGGTATATATCCGAAATTACCGATACTTTAAATTGACGATAGCTGAATTAATGTTAGAGATAACGAAGTGTAAACATAGTAAAATTCGATTTCTGACACCTAAGTAAACCAGGTATTTCATCTATCGAATTTTACTATGTTTACACTTCGTTATCTATAGGAAAGCCATGAGATTTGCTTGTTGAAGCTGTTTTATATTGATTTTAAAATAAGGAATCGGCCATTATCACAATTCTGAAGGCGCTTCATATAATGATATTGAATAATGCTCAATTAAAGCGCTGGAGGTATATTATGAAGGAAGAAAAAAAAAACAATGAGGTTTTGGGAATGGAGGTAAAACCGGTGTTAGACAACCAACAGACGGCAGCCCAGAAGATGCCGGTGCAGCAAATGCCCGCACAGCAAATACCAATACAGCCGATGCCTTATCAACCGATGCCTAATGCACCAATGTCACCGATGATATGTTGTCCTATGCTAACGAATATGCAATGTCCTCTCTTATATAACCAAGGAATGCTGGGAATGGAAATGCCTTTAATGAATCCTCAGATGGTAAATCCCCAGATGGTAAATCCCCAGATGATAAATCCTCAGATGGTGAATCCCCAGATGTTAAACCCTCAGCCATTGCCTCCACAGATGGGAAACCCATATCCTGTGAATCCATATATGTCCAGTCCTTGTGCGATGAACCCTTGTATGGGCTGTAATTTAGGTGGACTGTCCTACTAGTATGTTCTTTGTAATTCCTTTGGAGCTGTAAATTTAATAAGAGTCTCTTGAAAGAGAAGCTATTTTGAAGTATTTCCGTAACGATTTCTTTAAATCTGACAGATATAATTTATACCTGCCAGATTTTTTGTTACCTTTTTCTGTATACCCGAAAGAGATATTCCAAAGAGGTTGCGATAAATCTTTAATAGTTGCCCGTCATGGGTATTGCAGGCATTTACTGGATGTGCTCCTTATGTTGATGTTAATCACAGTATAGTATCCTAGTGCTTTTTAACACAACAAATTTTAAGTTTCAAAGTGTTAAAAATGCACTTCCTCTGTTTGTGCCTCGCATACCCTAGAAGAGAATTACATTACGAGGCACTAGTGTAAAAATATGCTGAAAGAATGAATAGAGGTAACTTAAAGAGTAACTCATAAATTCACAAAAGGAACCTTTTGGAATCATTTCGAATATTATGAATATTATATATCTGGTTCGTAAATAATATCCAGTGAGGGAGTATTATGTCAAAAAAATTGACAAACAACTTTTTTTCACATAAAATAGTCACAGTCCCTTGCAATATTTTAACAGGAGGTTAAACAAATGATACCGCTTGCTCAAAATATTAAGAGGTATTTTTCATTAAAGGAAGTTATAATTGTTGTTGCAGCAATTGTAATTTCTATTTCTGCCGGAATAGGAGTTTTTTCATATTTAAAGAAGGATGTGGTTATTGATTACAATGGAAAGCAATTGGCAGTAAGCACAATGAAATCTACCGTAAAAGAGGTGCTGGAACAAAACAGCATTGTGGTAAAACCTGAAGACTACGTTAGTGTACCGCTTGATTCAAAACTACAAAAGACAAAAAAGAATGAGATTAAAATAAAAAAGGCAGTACCGATTCATGTTGTTGCCGATGGAAAGGAAATTCAAGTCTTGACTTGGAAGGACACAGTTAAAGAAGCCCTTGCGGGTAGTTCCTTGAGCCTTTCGGAAAGCGACCGCATGGAAGGAGCTAAACCCGGCGACAGAATTGTTGAAGGTATGAAGTTGAAAATTATCCGGGTTAAGGAAGACGTTCTTTCTGAAAAAACGTCCATCCCGTACAAAACGGTTACAAGAGAAAACAAGTGGATGGACAAAGGCAAAGAAAAGGTTGTAAGAGATGGAAAAGAAGGTATTCAGGAAAAGCAGTACAAAGTTGTTTATGAAGATGGGAAAATAATTTCCAAGAAACTGGTTAAGGATAGTTTGATATCAAATCCAATAAGTAAAATTATAGAGTTTGGTACGATTCTTAACTTTAAAACTTCCAGAGGTGAAGTAGTTCGGTATAATAAGGTATTGAATATGCGTGCAACAGCATATACTGCCAACGTTCAATGCACGGGCAAGGGGCCTGGTGATCCCGGCTTTGGCATAACCCGTTCAGGAATGAGAGTAAGAAAAGGCGTTGTGGCCGTTGATCCAAGGGTAATACCGTTGGGTACAAGGTTGTACGTACAAATCGCAGGAAACACACCGGACTATGGGTATGCAATCGCAGCAGACACGGGGTCTGGAGTTAAAAACGATATCATTGATTTATATTTCGATGATGAATCCGCAGTGAACCGTTGGGGATGCAAAAGAGCAAAAGTATACATACTCACGGATTAACGAAGTAAAAAATAAGGGACTGAAATTGAGCCGGAATAATTATTCCGGCTTTTGTTTAATTTTATACACAATTTTAAACCGATGGAGACGAAAATATGAATGGAAATACAAAGGAAATAGTAAAAAAATTTAATATACGTTTGACAAAATCATTAGGCCAGAATTTCTTGACAGATGAAAATATCGTAAGGAAAATTGTGGATGCTGCCAATGTGACGCATAACGACCTGGTGATCGAGGTAGGGCCGGGCGTGGGCAGCATGACCAGAGAGTTGGCACGGAGAGCAGGTAGGGTTATCGCCATTGAGATTGATAAATACCTTTTGCCTGCATTGGCTGAAAACCTAAGTGAATATTCCAATACAGTAGTTATCAACAAGGATGTTATGAAAGTAGACTTAAATGAGATGCTGAGGGCTGCAAAGGAAGAGTTTATGCCGGATACGGTAAAGGTAGTTGCCAATTTGCCCTACTATATTACCACGCCCATTATTATGAAATTTTTAGAGGAAACACCCGGTATTGATATGATGGTATTTATGGTACAAAAAGAGGTGGCAATGAGGATGACTGCCAAGCCGGGAGGAAAGGATTATGGGGCCCTTTCGGTAGCTGTTCAGTATTACTCCAAGCCCGAGAGAGTTCTGGAGGTTCCTCCCCACTGCTTTATTCCGCAGCCGGATGTGGACTCGACGGTCATTCGGTTAAATGTATATAAGGATCCGCCTGTGCAATTAGAGAACAAGGAAACTTTCTTCAAAACGGTAAAAGCCGCTTTTGGGCAGAGAAGGAAGTGTTTGGTAAATGCATTATCCAACTCAGGATCATTCACTCAAAGTAAAGAAGAAATTAAGGAAATACTTAAAAGTCAGGGCATCGATGAAAACGAACGAGGCGAAAAGTTAACCATTATGCAATTTGCAAGCTTGTCAAATTCATTTTCTGCTAAAAAATCTTAAGATTTTTAAAAAAACCTCTTTCAAAAAAATAGTTTTTAAAGTATAATTTTTGATATAATGAATTATTACTAGGTCATAAATTGCATTTTTTATACTAGCGATAAAAATTTAGATAACTTAGAGAGAATTATATTTTAAAAAAATTTTACATGAAAGTGGTGATTCGAAATGTATTCAAACAAAGCAGTTCAGGCATGGGTTGAGGAAATGGCCAAACTGACAAAGCCGGATCAGATTGTATGGTTGGATGGTTCGGAAGAGGAAAAGGCAAGACTTATCAATGA
The DNA here is from genome assembly GCA_026418275.1 of Clostridia bacterium. GTDB lineage: Bacteria > Bacillota > Clostridia > Acetivibrionales > DSM-2933 > SKW182. Next base: position 7,399 of record JAOABQ010000004.1, on the reverse strand, counting down.
ATGTCTTGCGGATGAAGAACTCATTGAATTGGATCAACAAAAGCTTCCGGGATGTTATTATCACTGGACGCATGTAAATGACGTTGCACGTGTAGAGCACCTCACATTTATTTGTACTTCCAAAAAAGAAGATGCAGGTCCAACGAATAATTGGATGTCTCCAACTGAAGCTTATGATAAATTAGGAAAGCTGTTTGATGGATCCATGAAGGGAAGAACCATGTATGTAATTCCGTACTTAATGGGACCTGTCGGCTCTCTTTTCAGTAAGGTGGGTATTGAGATTACAGATAGCAGATATGTTGTTCTCAATATGCGCATTATGACCAAAATAGGAAAAGTTGCAATGGATCAGCTGGGGGATTCTACCGATTTCGTTAAAGGATTACACTCAAAGGGAGAGTTGGATCCTGAAAAACGCTACATATGCCATTTCCCTGAAGATAATACAATTTGGAGCATTGGATCAGGGTATGGCGGAAATGCCTTACTTGGAAAGAAATGCTTCTCTCTCCGTATTGCAAGCTATATGGGCAAACAGGAAGGTTGGATGGCGGAACACATGCTGATTTTAGGGATAGAAGACCCGAAGGGCAATGTTTCTTATATTGCAGCAGCGTTCCCAAGTGCGTGCGGAAAGACCAACCTGGCTATGCTCGTTCCTCCGGAAACCTTTAAGGGTTATAAGGTTTGGACAGTCGGCGATGATATTGCTTGGCTGAGAATCGGCGAAGACGGAAGACTATGGGCGGTAAATCCGGAGGCCGGGTTCTTCGGTGTTGCACCGGGTACAAGTATGAAGTCAAATCCGAATGCACTCTTGACAGTTCAAAAGAATACCATATTTACCAATGTAGTTTTAACAGAAGATAAAACCGTTTGGTGGGAAGGCATGGGTGTTGAACCGCCGAAGAAAGGATATGACTGGAAGGGAAATCCCTGGACCCCGGAAAGTCCTGAAAAAGGTGCTCATCCAAACTCCAGGTTTACTGCACCGGCCAGCCAGTGTCCATCTGTATCTCCGGAATGGCAAAATTCAAAGGGTGTGCCGATTTCAGCGATCGTATTCGGCGGACGCCGTGCAAAAGTTGCGCCATTGGTGTACCAATCCTTTAACTGGGAACATGGTGTGTTTGTAGGTGCTACAATGGCGTCGGAAACAACTGCTGCAGCAACGGGTGCAGTAGGTGTTGTAAGACGTGATCCGATGGCAATGCTGCCTTTCTGCGGTTATAATATGGGAGATTATTTCTCTCATTGGCTGGAAATGGGTAAAAAGATTCCCAATCCGCCTGCGATCTTCAACGTGAACTGGTTCCGTACCGATGAAAAGGGCAAGTTTATCTGGCCCGGATTTGGGGATAATCTCCGTGTACTCAAGTGGATTCTTTCACGTTGTGAAAATAAAGTAGATGCGGTAGAAACACCTATCGGATATCTGCCGAAAGTTGAAGATATCGACCTTAGCGGCATAGAAAATGAAGTGAGTAAGTCGGTGCTTGAAGGACTCCTCAGCATAGATAAGGATTCTTGGTCAGAAGAAATCAAAGACCAAGCGTCCTGGTTGGAAAAATTCGACAGACTTCCAAAGGAAGTAAAATCCCAGTATGATGCGCTTGTTCAAAGATTAGGATTGTAATTTATATAAAAATAAACCGTAATACTTCTCGTATTACGGTTTATTTTTTTTTGTCAGGACATATATATTAATTAAGAATGGTTTAGATTGGGGGATATGCCTGTGGAAAACAAATTCCAGAGATCATTTTTAATATTCAGTCAGGAAGACAGGGGATTCGGTAACGTTAAAGAGCCTTCAGGGTATATTAAAATTGAGGTTAAAGATAACAAGGGAAGAATATCAGTATCCGTTCAGAACTTAAAGGAGGGGCCTGACCTAGTATACAAAGTCTATATTATAAAAAGCAGTGAGAAATCTTTTGTGCCTGTTTGCATTGGAACCCTGGCTATTGAAAAAAACAGAGGAGATTTTAATTATGATTTTGACCCATCAAATGTAAAAATGAGTGGTTTGCCTGTACAAGATTTTAATATTGCAGCTGTATTGCTTGAAGTGAAGGGCAAAGAAAATAGAGAGATTATCTGTCCTTTGGCTGCCTATAAAGACCGGAAAGTATCATGGAGAGAACAGGTGAAAGAGGTTCTTTTAAGAAAGGAACAGGAAGTCAAGGCAAAAGAAATAAAGAAAGTAAATGAAGTGAGTAACCAAACTGCCGGAAAGCCTCAGTCCAAAGTGCCGGACGCAGGTACCATAAAAGAGAAAAGTCCTGAAGAACTGCAGGAGCAGACACCGATCAAGGCAGATTCCGATAATGCGGAGTTGATCAATAAGGAAGTACCCGCAACAAAAGAAGAAGTAGCCAAGAATGAAAATACTCCACCCGCAGCAGGTGAGATAGCAAGCAAGGAGGAAAAAGGTGAAAAAGAAGAGCCTTTACCGAACTTAGGTGATGAGCAGGTAGGTATGGAAACTGGCATGCAAGATCAACAAACAGAAAGTCAAGAAATAGGGACTAAGGAGATAGAGAATACAGAGAATATAGAGAATGAGAATCCAGACACAAAGGAACAGGAATCAAAAAATCAGGAAAATGAAATAGTTAAGATATCTTCAGAGAATGATTTTAATAAATTTGAAACCTATTTAAACTATCAGACACAGAGTATGAATGAAAACATGGTTAATACCTTTGAAAATACGGTGCAAAACTGTAATTTTCAATGTAATAACGGTGAACTGCCGGATTCACTCAACGGGTGCAGCAAGTGTGAGCAATATTATACTAAAAGTCAATCTTCCGGAATGGAGCGCGACGGCAGTACTTTAAAAGATCATTTTAATAGCAATTTCGAGCAGTGCAAACCGTTTAGAAGTAACCGGAGGGATTACAGTTGGTGGAGAGTCAAAAACCTTATTTATTTAAATACCATCCTGTATAAATTTAATATTCGAATTCCAATTCTATATAATCCCGGAATTTTAATGGCTCATTTCAAGTATAAGCATTTACTGATCGGGGTTTATAAAGATTTGGCAAAGCGGAAGGAATATGTGGTTTTTGGTATACCTGCAGTTTTTAATGTGGATGAAAAGCCATTGGGCGGTATCGGAAGGTGGGTTCAAATGGATGGAGGCACTCCGAAATTTGGGGATTTCGGATATTGGCTCTTATATGTCGAAACCAAAACGGGCAAATTGCTTAACTTAAGTTAATGAATAAGATAAGGATTAAGGGGGATGATGATCCCCATTATTTTTATTTATCCAAAATATGTATTTAAAAAAGCTAAGTTAAATATGCAAAGGCATTAGAATAATCCTTTGCGGTTTTTCTGACAGGTCTATCCCTGATTTTGCTTTATAGACAAAAGGTTTACTTTCCTATTATGAAAAGAATTGAAAACATAGTAGCCAGTATATACAATTTTGGTGTATTATAATAAGTGAAGGATACAAGAGGGTATTTTGCACAAAGAATTTTCTGAGATTTCCTCCAATCTTTCATTGCACAAAAAATGTTGAGGAGGTTACTATGGGTATTGAGTGGAAAGAAAGCTATGCAGTTGGAGTAAAAGCAATTGATGAACAGCACAAGGAACTATTTGCTAAGGTAAATCAATTATTTGAAGCTTGTAACCATGGTAAGGGTAGGGAAGAAATCAATAACACCATCAAGTTTTTGGAGGAATATGTTGTTGTCCATTTCAATGCAGAGCAAGAACTGATGAATAAGAATTCTTATCCGGCTTTTGAAGAACATAAATCTCAACATCAGCAGTTTATCAAAAATTTTAGCGAATTAAAAAGCAAGATTGAGTTAGAAGGGGCTACTATTCATACGGTAATGCTTTTAAACCGGTCCGTCGTAGATTGGCTTGTAAAGCATATCGGTAATTCGGATAAGGCTCTGGGAAAATTTTTAGGAGATAAGGGTTAAAAGTTTTACCGGCAGTTGAAGGTACAATAAATGGAGGGCAGGTGGCTGCTCTCCATAGCAGTGTTATTTTTACTATTTACGATAAAAACAATGATCATCATACGATACAGAATAATAGCAAATATATAAATCATTCGCTGGATAGACGAAGGCTTGGCATGATGGTAACTATTTGCTTGCTATAAAAAGATGAACTGTTTATATTTTATAGTATTGATCGAAAATAAATTGCAGCTATTCCAATACACCGACAATAATAGAATTCATAAATAATGTTGTACGTATACTGCACAGAAATACTTAAATATATACCATATAAACATGAAATGCGATCATGGCCTTGCATTGGCAAAAGGTTCAGTAAACGCTTTAATGCACCATAGTATGGACGATTCATATTCATCGTATTTCTCTAGAGTAAGGCGGATTATTTCAATTTTTCAGGGGGATTAAGGTTTGTCGGCAAAGTCTGTTTTTTTTAAAGCTTTTTGTGCACTTACACTTACAATTCTATTTTATTGCTTAACATTTGCCATTGTAGGTATTCTTATTTATGTTGCTTTCCTTGAACTGGTTAATCCTATTTGGTTAAGGTTCGCAATATCGGTTTTTTGTGTAGTTTTTGGAGGTTTGTTACTATGGTCCGTGTTGCCTCCTGTGAAGCGTTTTATTATACCTGGATATAGACTGGATAAGAAAAAGCACCCCAAATTGGTAAAGGAGATTGAAAGTGTTGCAAAGGCTGCAGGTAAAAAAATTCCAGATGAAATCTATCTTGTTTTTGATGTAGGAATTTCTTTATATCAACGCAGGAATTCAACGGGAATTGGGAGTAAATGGGTAATGACTTTGGGGCTGCCTATTTTACAAATACTTAGTGTATCTGAATTTAGAGCCGTGATTGCACATCATTTTGGGCATTTTTATCGTGGGGAGACTGTACTTGGACCATGGGTTTACAAAACCCAGAGTGCAATAGAACGTATTATGGAGGCATATGGAGAGAATAAACCGATTGTTAGGCTTCCGTATAGAATATACGGCACACTATTTTTATTTTTTGCAAGAAAGGTATCAAAGGCTCAGGAATATGCAGCGGACCGGTTTGCAATGAAGTTTGCAGGATCTAAAAACCTTGCTGAGGCCTTGAGTATATGCCGGAATTCTGCAATTGTATTCGAAGCCTACTGGAAGGATGAAATTAAGCCGCTGATTAAGATGGGCTTTAGGCCCCCGATTTCAGAGGGATATAAAAGTTACTACAATAGTCCTTTTACCGATATAGCAATCTATGACGCGGATGATGACTCAATCGATACCGATACCATTCCCTGCGAGAGGCATGTTTCAATCAAGGATAGAATTGAAGCGATTGAATTTACAAGTGATGAACAAGATGAAAATTCAGGTTCTGCAATTTCTCTTATTGAAGAAGTTTATGGAATAGAAAAAGAACTTCTTTCAATGATGGGAAGCAGGGAAAAGGTAGAAGCATTAAAGCCCATAAGGTGGGAGGAGATAGGACCGGCCATTTACCTTCCCATGTGGGAAACCATTGTAAGTCTAAATATTAAAGTTCTAAAGATCATTACTCCTGCTGTTCTCCCGGGAGTAGCAGCAAATCCTGCCAATCTGATAAAGAGACTTAGCGAATATCACCAAAAATCATACCAAAGGGATAAGGAAACCAAACCCATATGTTCCTCGGTTAATGCTGCACATTGTACCATTATGAGTTATGGAATGGATGAGCTGTGTTTAGCATGTTCAACCATTGGTGCTGCCTTATCTGTTGCATTATATAAAAGGGGATGGAAGATATATGCATTGCCCGGTGTAGAGGTTTACATGAAAAAAGAAGAGCAGATGGTGGAACCGTTTAATGTTTTAAGGTTGTTGGCATCGGGGGAACTTGACGGGCAAAAGTGGCGTGACCAGTGTAAGCAATTGGGAATTTACGACGTTGAATTAAGTAGTTCGGAAGGATTTTTAATAAATTAAGTTTTAATGAACTCATTGACATATATAATTCTAAAGTATATTATGGTTTTTAGGTAGAGTAAGACACGCTAATATATAGATTGGTGACACACAAATAATAGAGGTGGTAATTATGGCTAAAGAGATTAATAAAGAAGGCCTCTTAAAGCTTGCAGAGCATATCATTGAGAAGGATGGACAAGTTAAAATCCTTACGCTGAGTGATGAATTAACGATTTCACAGGTTGTCAAATTTTTTGAAAGGCAAGGAAGAACATTTACAAAAACAATGATACAAAATTATGTAAGGGTAGGTGTTTTACCTCCACCCGTAGATAAAAGATATTATACAAAAAACCACTTGATCCTTTTGACGCTGATTGACCGGCTTAAGACAATTTACTCCCTTGAGGAAATAAAGACCGTATTGGCTCCAATACGGAATAATCCTGAAATTTTTGAGGATGATGTGATCAAAGCATCCGATATATATGAAAATTATTTGAACCTCCGAAAAAAAACGCTTAACAGATGGATGGAATCCTTACCACAAATTTTTGATGAAGTAAACGGATTGTTGAAGGAAGACGGAGTAGAAGATTCTGAGAAAAATAAAGCTATGGTATTTATGCTTGCCCTGACCATTATGGCAGAATCTATTGCGAAAAAGGATTTAATTCATGAAATGATGGAGGAGTACTTTAAGGATTGATAGTTTTCCGGTAAAAAAGCTCTTTGCATGTGCAAAACGTGTGAAGAGCTTTTATTTTTTATTGAACTATAGGGTAAGTGAGAATAGATATTTTAAAATGCTTGGCAAAGTAAAGGCCAAAGATATATTAAAAACATAAAATAAATTGGTAAGATTTGTGAAGAAATCGGGCAAAAATCAAAACAGTAACGAGATATATTGATTTGGTTAGTGGGCTGCTTACAGGGGGATACTTTACTGATGTTGTGGGATATAATATAATACGTTGTGTAGGGCTCTATAATACACGTTATTATACACTAGAATTTTAAATCACTAAACACCAGTAAAGCAAGATCAAAAACGATGATAGGGGGTAACTATGTGCAATCAATGTATATATAAAACTGCCAGTCATAGAAGAAGAGAAATTATTCAGAAAATTGCGTATGAACTAGGTTACTATGGCAGTGCCTTGGAAAATGCTAAAAAAGTGAATGACAAGGAAGGTATTTTGAGATATGAATTGGTAGTGGAGCTTTTAAAAGATTTAATTGACGTGGGGAGGCTCTAATGAATGTTTATACGTATTTGTGTTTGATTATTGTTAAAAAAAATTATAAAATAATTCAGTAATGTTGCATAAAACTTTTTTACAAAATTTCATCGGTTGACATATCCAATAATTTAGGGATAGTCAGCCAATACATGAAAACTTGATATTTACAAGAATTTAATGGAAACTTTTATAGGCAGTCGTACCCGAAAA
>JAOABQ010000107.1 GCA_026418275.1 Clostridia bacterium | reverse complement strand
ATGTAGCACCTGACCTTAGAAATGGTAAACAGGTAAATAATGTAATTGATGTTTCGAGCCCATTTACAACAACTATTTGGGATAAATTATGTGCGTAATATATTCATTTTTCAAGGTTCTACGTTTTTGCGTAAGTACTGTTACTTTAAACAAGTTGTTTCTTCGTTTTTAATCCACTTGCTGACGTCAGTTTTATTTCGACTTTAAGCTTAAAATCATAATAAAATTATATCATTATACCATATTTAGTCAATATTACCAGAGTCATAATCGCATAACTAAAAGTCACCAATTTTTATAATAAATTAGTTACTTTTGACATATTGACTTTTTTTACTTTTTATGGTTGCAGAGAGTTTAAGAACTTAAGCCCTATTTACTCCCGGCTATTTAGAAAAATCTGATTTTATAACATTTAAGTTCCCCTAGCTTAATTTTAATATCCATTCTCATGCTTTTTTCAATACTAACTATATCATCTGAATTCTTAGTAATATATAAAAGGTGTTGGACATCAGATGTATAACTTAAAAGTAAAACCAGCGCTAGGCAAATACAATGCAGGTAAATAATAATTTCTTTTTTCTCATTTTACTTCCCTCCCAAGCTTAACACAAATAACAATATTATGGTAACTTTATAAAATATTTTATATTTGTATAGTAATTTAATATTTAAGTAAAATGTGGATTAGGTCAACTTCTTACACACTTCAGATGATTTGTATATATTCATGAGATGTAAAAAGGGAACCGGCCTTTTTCCACTCCGGTTCCCTTTATCTCTTTCATTCACTTTCAACAACTCTACCTGTCAAGATTCTTTATATAGCAATTAAAGCAGTAGATGTCTCCATCCGCTTCATCTTCAACCATTTTCTCCAATTGTGTGCCACAGCCTTTACACATGACAACCTGCGTTTCTTTTTCCTCCATGTCTTCCGCATAATGCCGGCACACCTCGTCGCAGGCTTCCTCGTCACAGGTTTCACACCTTTGGGAGGGAAAACCGAATTTGCAGGCATATTCACTGATTTCACCATCAGCACCGATAACGCCTTTTAAATTCCTGCAAGTATTGCAAATACACTCACCCATAAAAATCTCCAAGCTTGCTTAGGCGTTTACACCGCAGCATTTTTTGTATTTTTTCCCGCTTCCGCAGGTACAAGGTTCATTTCTTCCAACTTTTTTGCTTACGGCAATCTGTGACCTCTTAAATTCCTTTGTTATTTCATTTCTTCTTTCTTCTGAAACAACCCCGTCCCATTGAGGCAGCGTATAAAGCCAATCTGCTTTTGCATCCAGCATATTATAAAAGAGTTTTTCAAAATCTATTTCCAATTTTATATCCAAGTCTTCTTTTAAATCATCTAATTCATATGGATGAACCAAACTTGTATTGATCCCATCAACAAACCCCGCAAAGGTCACCGGGTCCATATCAAACTTTTGAGCAACTTCTCCAAGCTTTCCACTTACCACTTCAGTGTGGTTTTCAAGAAGCTGTTCGTAGCAGATCTTTTCCTTTTCAAAATATGCTTTCCAAAAAGCCTCCGCTTCCTTTTGGGATCTTTCTTTTTCTACAAGTGCTTTCCACTCACCAAACAAACTCATATGTATATTCTCTCCTTACTAAAGTTTTTCGCATCAATTATAACATATTTTTATTTTTTTTTCATTTAAACTTTTAGTTTATTCATTATTTTTTAATTTTGCACCAAAAGCGGTATTTTGTTTGTTCAACCATTATTATCTCCACAAAACCGCTTAAGTATAATATATCCTATTTAATCATTAATTATCGCTGACTAAAGGTCGCCTTTGGATTTGCTTGCGCTGTAAAATAATAAAGATCAACCACACTGTTTAATGTTTTGTTTCATTCACAAGTTCTATAAAAGATGGTACTTCCAAATAAAAACAATTCAAAATATAATCAAGTTACACGATCTTACATTTTTAGCAAAGGCATTGCAAGGCTTCTCTAAGCTTCTTTAATTTGATGGAAATGGAGGTGGCTCGCAAAAAAACGTTCAAAGAACAGCTTCTGTCTAAAGTTTCAAATAGTCCAAAAAACAAGAAAAATCGGGGAGGTTTTTATAATGAGAAACCGGAAAAAAGTATTACCTTTTATACTATCTATGACAATGGTTTTAATTCTAGCCTTACAATCCGTAGTAAGTTTTGCAGAAAATTTTTATGTTTCAGACAATTTAATCTATGCAAAGTGGACAAAACTTGGAGGTTCAACCGGATTCCTTGGAATTCCGACTACCAATACCCTTCTGACCCCGAACAACTTAGGCGTATATAACCATTTTCAGGGCGGTTCCATTTATAGAAAGAATACGTTTACCGAAGCATTTGCGGTTTATGGATCCATCCGTCAGAAGTGGGCACAATTGGGATGGGAAAACAGTTCTTTAGGATTCCCTACGACAGATGAAACGGATACATATAATAAGACCGGACGCTTTAATCATTTTGAAGGGGGCTCCGTCTACTATAAATGGGGTGCAAGCTCGGCATATGCGCTCCTGGGAGACATTAGAAACCTGTGGTCCTGGTTTGGTTGGGAAACCAGCCAGTTGGGCTTTCCTACAACAGATGAATACTCAGTTAACGGTAAAAGAGCCAGTCATTTTGAAAACGGAGCCATGTATTGGAAAAAAGATACCTATACCAATCAGTACCTCACATGGCCGGTAATGTCTAAAGCTAAATTGAGCCAAAGTACCCCTTTTGGTACACAGAAGATAAACAGTGTAAAAATTGAAAATGGAGGCGGGGGAGATTTTCCTCAATTTAAATTTACCGTATCCGGTTCAGGGTTTGGAGCAAACAGGAGGGTTGGCATATACTTATCTGACCTTAATTGGTACGATACAATTACAACAGTTGTTACCGACAGCAACGGTGCCTTCTCCTATTCAGGCTATGCATATGTAGGAAGCGCCATTTCATCTGTAAATAACGTAGTTACTGTTTGGGCGAGAGCAATAGACTTCGGACCTGCCGCTATCTACTCCTACGATCCGACCAACATTACAACAGATAATATTAATTTAGATTAGTGCCTGGTAACGTAATTCTTTTCTAGGGTATGCGAGGCACAAACAGAGGAAGTGCATTTTTAACACTTTGAAACTTAAAATTTGTTGTGTTAAAAAGCACTAGCATCAAATGATTCCTTTAATGCTCATCATAGGCAAATGAAATAGATCTGCCGCAATTCTATAAATGCTATCTTCTATGTATTGTAAAAAAGATGACCTACCTAGAAGCACTTAACTTCAAAAAGCACTGCAAAACTGTTCATACAGTGATGTAGTGCTTTTGCTTTAGTTTCACTCTTGTATTTGTTACTTGATTTCCAAATCACGCATCAACTCCCGGAAAACAGCCTTTTGTGAATGGTTTGGAAGGGAGTCCAATATCTTTAGTCCCTTGCAAATATATTTTTTAAGCACCTCTTTGGTATATTCAATACCATTATATCGCTTTACCATTTCCATGACTTCCAAAACTTCTTCTTTAGAGGCGTGGTCCTTCTTTGCCATGAATTCCGAAACTGCCCTTTTAACTTCGGGGCTTTGATTTATTGCATGAATGGCAGGCAATGTAATGATACCTTCCCTAATGTCATTTCCAACAGGTTTTCCCGACTCCGCAACACTTGACAGATAATCGTTGAGATCGTCCCTGATTTGGAATGCCATCCCGTAATAAAACCCAAACTTGGCAAGTCCTCTGGTTACCTTGAGAGGACATTTCCCTAAGAATGCCCCCAAACTGCAAGCTGAACTGAATAAAACAGCAGTCTTTCTTCCAATTCTTTTAAAATAGGACATAGTTGAAATTCCTATATCGTTTTTATGCTGATACTGGTCAACTTCCCCTTCGCAAATAGTTTTTACCGCCATTGCAACCAAATCCAACTTTTGTGCGGGAATGCCTTTTGAAAGGGTTAAAACAGCTTTTGTATATAAAAAGTCTCCGGCATATAGGGCCATATCTACGCCATACTTTTCGGAAACCGTCAATCTTCCGCGTCTAAGTTTCGCCCGGTCAATTACATCGTCATGAATTAAAGTCGCTGTGTGTAAAATCTCAATGGCACTGGCCATCTTCAAAACCTTTTTCCTGTCGTACTTTCCGAACTTTGAGGAAATTAGGACAAAAGCAGGCCGTATGCGTTTTCCTCCAGCTTTAACTACATCCCGAACAATTTCATTTAACAGCGCATTTCTTGAAGTCGAGTTTTCCAAAATCATTTCTTCTAATAACTCAAGTTCGTTATAAATTTCAGGATACTTTGACCACAAAATTCATTCAACCCTTCCCATGATATTCTAAGTTTCCCCAATCATTTTCCGTTTTATCTTTTGAATTGACTAACCTTTTGTGCTAGTGCTTTTTAACACAACAAATTTTAAGTTTCCAAGTGTTAAAAATGCACTTCATCTGTTTGTGCCTCGCATACCCTAGAAAAGAATTACGTTACGAGGCACGAGACTCATTGGTTTCCAAGAACTATACTCTATGATAATTTTCCTGTTTTTCTTAAGGCACTGACTAAAAAATTGCCGCATACACCTACGAAAAATCCCATTATGACTCCGGATACCAATAGAACGGGTAAATACGTAAGCACATGGATATCCCGCATAATAATACTCGCGATGGTCAGCTGTCCTATATTGTGCATTACAGAACCTGCAACACTCATTCCCACCAAGCTAAAGTATTTTGACATTTTTTTATGAAGAAGTGCCATTGTAAGTGCACTTAAAACTCCACCGGCAATACTGAATAAAAACATAACCGGCCCGCCGCCGAAGATAGATGCAAGAACACAACGCATGGCAACAACCAAAAGAGCGTCTTTCGCACCGAAGAAAATTAAAACTACCAATGTTACCACATTCGCCAAACCCAGCTTAATTCCCGGGATGATGAAGGGTATGGGTATCCAGGATTCAATGATGGATAGAATCAGGGCTTGCGAAACCATGATTGCAAGAATTGTAACCCTTCTTGTCTTATTCATATATATTCTCCACTAGAACGATAAATGTTTTTGTGAATTAAAAAGCGACCCCATCTACCTTTCCACCTTCTCCTTCAATCCGGATCATCGTACGGTTGGGCAAACACACTGCGGAATCGCCCTGCTCTTTAAGCCAGCCAATCTTAATGCAAACCTGATCCGGACACTCCGCCTCTAAAAACCTTATCCGTCCCTTTTCTACAAGTATGGTATCGGGATAATCACCCGGGACCTTAATATGTTCCGCCTTTTGTACGGTTTCAAGATCAATCCTCCGAATAACCTTATCCCCCTGTTTTATCACAGCAATTTTTTTCGTTCCGGCACTCTGACCCTTTAAAAAGTTCATTCCCCAAAATGCGACAATTATAATTATTATAACAGAAATTATGAGTACTATATCACCTTTTTTTAACATATTCAAATTCCTTGCTTTCATCATCCATTTTTAAATTCTCTTCCAGGCCCTTTGTTGCATAAACTTTCTTATCCTTTGTAATAAAAACCGCTTCTACACCTTCTATACTTTGAGCAAGCCGCATGCCCTTCTCAAGCCCCAATACAAAAGTCGCCGTTGACAAAGCATCCGCATCGATGGAGAGATCGGCAACAATGGTTGTGCCTATGAGGTCTGAATCCGCCGGATATCCCGTCTTTGGGTCAATAATATGGTGGTATCGGATTCCATCCTTTTCAAAATATCTTTCATAATCGCCCGATGAGACAACCGCCTTGTCTTTTACACTCAGAACAGCCATGTAAACGCCGTTCTGCGCCCTTGGATTTTGGATTCCCACCTTCCAGGGAGTACCGTCCGGCTTACTTCCCAGGACCACAACATTCCCACCTAGATTTATATAAGCAGATTTAATATTGTATTTTTTATAAATATTGATAGCAGCATCCCCTGCATACCCTTTTGCAATCCCGCCTAAATCTACTACTTGCCCCTTTTTACTTAGCTTTGCCCAATGTTCTTGTTCGTTTATGGTTAAATCCTTATCGTCAACAAGACTTAACAGACGGCTTATTTCACCCTTTTCCGGTACTCTCGGGTTTTGTGTGAATATTCCCCAAGCTTTGACCAAAGGCCCTACCGTGACATTAAAAGCCCCTTCACTCAGCGTAGAAAAATGCTTTGCCTTTCCAAGAACATAGAGTGTCTCTTCGCTCAAATTTACTTTTTGGTTTCCTGATTGCATATTAAGATTGTTTACTTCCCCTCCAGGTGCATTGATGGTCATGGAAGACTCAATCTGCTTCATTTTATCCATAACTTCCCCAGCCGCCTTCTCGGCGTTTTCTCCATAAACCTTTTCGCTTATGAAGGTTCCCATATAAAATCCCTGCTTCTCCACGGGTACTGGCTGGGAATTGCTGCAAGCGGTCAAAAGCATAAGCACTGCCGTAAAAAATATAACCTTTTTAAAGAATGGCATGGATAATCTCTTTTTCCGCAGGATATCAAACACCTCATTTTTCATGTAAAAACACCTTCTTAGCCCCGTTTCCATAATCCTCCTTACCTAAGAGAAAAAAATTGTCTCTAAACATAAATAAAATAGTGCCCCAAGAAAATCCAAGGGCACTATTATTATACCAAAACTTTTTACTTCTTAGCAGCTTCTAACGCTTTTTTTGCAAGATCCTTAAACAATGTATGAGATCCAGTTGCGCCGGATATAAGATCAACCTTTTCAACATCCTGCGTCTCTATCAGCTTGGGACCATAAGTTTTTGCCGCCTTCAATGCATCCTGTGCCTTTTTGTAATTTTCTTCATTACCTTTTCCATAATTCTCATCTTTCGGGCCCTTTGGCGTAAATTCCTTAAAATCTACCTCTGCAATTTTCCCGTCGCTTACCTTAATCTTCATTTCTCCATAGTTTCCGCGTTCATCCGGATCACTCTTTGCCGAATAATCCCCATCCTTAAACGCCGCCTCATTTTTCGCACACCCTGTCATCAAGCTTGCTGCAAGAAAAACTGAAATAATCACTGCCAAAAGCTTTTTCATAAATTTAAGCCCCCTCTTATTCATATGTATTGCATAAAATGCTTTACATAATGTAGTTATATTATAAATTATATCTACCTTCTACAGCCATGTCAAACACATAAACACTTGAATAATATTCCAATAAAACTTTACTGATTTCTCTTTTAAATCAGCAAAAGCGTGATATAATGGAATGGATATATCCTTTTATATACTCATTTTGATTCTCTTAAGGTTAAAATCAATACCATCCACAAAGAATAGGAAGCAAGAACTCTTATGGTTCTGTACATATTATGTTAAGCTATTATGTTTTACTTGATATGGAATATACTTATTAACCACCGGGAGGCTTTTACATGCAAAAAAAAATTCTCATACTAGGAGCAGGTTATGCCGGTATAGAAGCCGCACTTACGCTTCAGAAGGCAAGAAGAAAAACCGATGATTATGAAATAACAATCATTGATAAGAACCCTTACCATACACTTTTAACCGAACTTCATGAAGTAGCCGGCAACCGGATTAATAAAGATGGCATTATTGTCCCGTTAAAGGAAATTTTTAAATATACGGATGTTAAAATAATCCAAGATGAAATTACCCACTATGACTTTGAAAAGAAACTTTTAATTTCGAGTACAAAAAAGTTAAGCTATGATTACCTTATCATTGCAGCGGGCAGCCAGCCGAATTTCTACGGAATCCCAGGGCTAAAGGAAAATAGCTTTACCCTGTGGTCCTTTCAGGATGCTGTGAAAATTAGAGAACATATAAAGGAAACCTTCCTAATGGCAGCACAGGAAACAGACCCTGAAAAAAGAAAAGCCCTGCTTACGTTCATCATTGGCGGGGGAGGCTTTACCGGGGTAGAAATGACCGGTGAATTGGCTCTATGGGTAAAATCCCTCTGCCGGGAGCATCACATCCCAAAGGATGATGTCAAAATCATTCTTGTTGAAGCGATGCCCAATATTTTAAATAATCTTAAGGCTAAAAATATCGAAAAGTCAATGAAGTACCTGACTAAAAAGCTGAAGGTGGATGTCAGGCTAAACTGTGCGATCAGCAAAGTAAATCCGGACTCGGTAGAACTGAAGAACGGTGTTATGATCCCTTCATTCACCCTGATTTGGACAGCCGGTATCCGGGCGGCCGAAATCGGCAATAACCTTTGTACCCTCGAGACCAAGGGCTGCAGGATCAAGGTTAACGAATATACGCAAACCGAATATAAAAATGTTTATGCAGTCGGTGATATTGCCGCATTTCATACCGGTTCTTTTACGCTGCCTGCGATGGTAGAAACCGCATTGCAAACCGGAAAGGCAGCCGCTAAAAATATCCTTGCAGATTTAAGGGGCAAGGAAAAAGAAAAATTAAAACCGAAATTACATGGAGTCATGGTATCCATCGGAAGCTATTTTGCTGTAAGCGATATTATGGGACGTCAACTTCCCAGGTATTTATCAATTTTAATGAAATACCTTGTCAACATGCATTACTTGTTTGGTATTGGAGGATTTGAGCTTGTCATCCGTTATATCAAGCATGAGTTTCTTCACAAAAAGCAGGATAAAACCATTCTGGAAGACCATTGTTCGGCAACAACACCAAACTTTTGGCTGCTTCCCATCAGATTGTTTTTAGGCTATTCCTGGCTCATGGAAGGAATAAACAAATTAAATGAGGGATGGTTTACAAAGCCGATGCTTTCCAGCATGGTCACAGATACTGCCACCAGTGCTTCAGTAACCACCGCAGCGGAAAAAGCATTAAAGCTTAGCATTCCATTTTATTCCACGATTTTTGAAAATGTTGTTATACCAAATCAGGTCCTGTTTCAAAAATTCATCATCTTGTCGGAACTTGGCTTAGGACTTGCGTTTATTACAGGAAGCTTTACATTCATCGCTGCTTTGGTATCGGTGGGTCTCAATATAAATTTCATTCTTTCCACAGGTATGTACCTGCGGGAACTGTGGTATATCCCCTCCGCCCTTTGTTTGCTTGGCGGGGCCGGAAGAGCTTTCGGGGTAGATTACTACCTGATTCCATACCTTATGCGGCAGTGGAGGTATGTGGTACGCAACAGAATGGTTAAATTATGGCTTTTTAGATAAGACAATTTTAAAACACTTTCTCTTCCTCCCTAGCGGTTCCATAAGGGGGAATTTTGGGGCAATATTTACAGGAAATTATGAGGAGGAGCTTTATGAAAGGATATATAAAGGCCGTTTGGAAAGCGTGGCGGCCTTTTTCCCTAACCGCTGCATTTATTCCCACAACTTTAGGGTCAGCAGCCGCTTTCATAGACGGATACTTTAATTTTCTAACCTTCATACTGGTTACGATGGGCGGGTTGTTGATCCAATCAGGTGTAAACCTGATTAATGATTTTTTCGAATTTAAATCGGGGATTCTTCCGGAAAAGAATCCCCATTTAAAGGTACCGTTTAATAAAAGATTGCTGCTGGAGTACTTCATATTTTTAGCAGGACTCGCGTGCTTTGGCCTTACCGTTCCCATCGGCTTGTACCTGACCTATCACGCAGGCCCCCAGCTTCTCATTATCGGTATCATCGGTTTTTTAGGCGGATATTTTTACACGGGCAAACCCTTTTCATACAAGGATAAAGCCCTTGGGGTCATTTTGGTATTTTTCCTGATGGGTGTATTGATGGTATATGGAAGCTATTATGCTTTTTCAGGAAAATTCTCATTTACCGTCATTTGGCTGTCCATTCCTGTCTCGTGCCTGGTTTCATTACTTTTGATCAGCAATGAAATCCGGGACATTGAAAATGATACCAAAAACAAGCTGGCCACGCTTTCGGTAATGATCGGGTATCATAATGCAAGGAAGCTGTTTTTAGCTGTTTTATTGTCATCCTACCTTATGATGCCCATCCTTACCTATGTAAAAATTCTTCCGGTGTGGTCCTTCCTTACCTATTTGTCTCTTCCTTACGGGCTTAAGACATATAAACTGCTTAGCCTAAGCTGTCCTCACCGAAAAATTGTCGTACCCAGGACAGCTAACACTCATTTCCTCTTCGGATGCCTGCTTATCGGCAGTTTGTTGATCCGGTAAGCTATTCCGCCGACTTGATTGAATCTATGATATTCATGGAGGAAATCCTTTTAGTAGGAACAACCGTCGCCAGAAGCCCCAGCAAAATACTTCCTGCGCAGGCAATTAGTATAGCCTGCCAGGGTATCTGCCATACCAAATAGGTTGCCTCCTTTCTTATTAGGCGATAAAGTATATAAGCAAATATGCTACCGACTATGACTCCCCAGATGGCACTGATCATACCGTAAAACATCCCTTCCATTCTTACCATCTGCTTGAGTTCCTGGTTGGTCATTCCCACTGCTCTTAAAACTCCAAATTCCCTCACCCGAAGTATCAAATTGGTGCTGATGGTATTGACTATGCTGAAAATACCAATCAACGCTATGATCCCTATTAGCCCGTATAAAAGGATTGATATTTGCCTTTTTTGCTCCTTCAGCTTTTTGATTTCCTCTTCCAATGAAACCAACCGGCTGTTCTCAATGTTTCTTGACAGGGTCCTAAGAGCATTTGCAGCCTGCACCCTTTCTGCGTCCTTAGAAAGGTTTATATTGTATTGGCTCATCAGCCTCATTCCGCCGTGCCTTTTAAACGTATTTTCATGGGCTACAATACTGATACCCATAACATTGAATTGTATTGGAACAGGTTTGTCGCTTAAAATCCCGGCAACCTTAAGCTTCCTTACCGCCCCGGGTTGAAGCTTATCATTCTCCAATAAGGCCGTTCTAATCTTTATTTCATCTCCTATTTTTACATTGCTTATTTGCAGCCCATTCTCTACCTTTGAATGGTTAATGATGAAAACCTCATCCTCTTTTGCCATTTTATCCATATCGATTTTGCCTTCGATTAGATGTTGATTTGCAGCTTTAAGCGCGTTTTCAGAATAACCGTAGAATGCGGCCGTATCAGTGTACAATCCTGTTTCCTTATCTTTTTCCAGTTTTATATTATGCTTTTTGGAAAGCATGCTTTTATAATTTGCATTGATATCCTGCTCTTTAAACAAAATATCCACAACACCTACCGAGGTTTTAAAGACCTCTGATACACCTTTGATTTTCCCAATGGATTTTGCAGCATCAGGTTGATCCGCTTTTGTTTCACCATCTATATTTAAAACATAATCCCCAAAGAACACACCATCCAGAACCTTTGTAGGATTGGCACCCCAAATCAAATAACTGAAAACAATAAACAGCACAATGCCTATACACATTGAAAAGGTGGTTGCCACAAAACGTTTTTTATGTCTTAACAAGTTTAGGTATGCCAGTTTGCCCCCTATCCCCCATAACCGGCCAATCCATTTGTGCCATTTTCTGGGTTTTATAATCATACTTTGCTTCATAAATGCCGTGTTCATGCGAACGGCTTCCAGAGGAGTTACTTTTCCCGCTAAAAATGCAGGCCGAACCGCTGAAAATAAAACCGCAGCCAGACTTAACCCCGCAGTCCCTAAAATAACTCCTATAGGAATAACCACCTCATTCGGTACCATGACAAGGGTCGACATTCCTCCTGCCAGCAAATACACTAGAGCTATTCCCAGTCCTATCCCAAGGGGTATTGAAACCAGGGATAAAAAGACTCCTTCTCCAAAGACAATCCTTCTTATCTGCTTCGGCGTTGTTCCCACTGAACGCAGTAAACCGAATTGTTTAATTCTTTCTAAGACAGAAATATTAAAAATATTGTATACTGCAGCAACCGTAGCAATGATGATAATGAGGGCCAGAAATATTTGTACCAGGAGAATGTCTTTATTTTCACCCAAGGCCATTAAGAGGGATTCGTTATACTGTACTTGATCCTCGTTCAACTTTAAATTCTGCCGGATCTCCTCAAGGGTTTCCCGTATAGGAAGCCCCTCTTTTACCTGAACCAGCATTCCATAATTAGGATTTGCTTTAGGAAATATCTCGTAAACCGTATCAATGGATACAAAAGAATATGCAGCCCCCATACTTCTGGACTGGGTTTTTAAAATTCCTGCCAGTATAAATTCAGCCTCCGTTTCAGATGATTTTACATGGTTTACCTCTTTGCTTGCCATAAACTTCAAACGGACCTTCTGGCCAATCACCGGTTTGATACTGAGTTCCTCAAGTGCCCACTCTTCAAGCGCTATTTCACCTTTTCCCTTTGGAAATCCACCCTTTATAAAGGTTCTTCCGGCCATCTCAATCATTTCGGTATCACAGCCTTCAATTCCCATCGTAAAATTTATATCTTCCCTCTTTAAAACTCCTGCAAAAATGTTTCCACCTGCCTTTTCTACTTTTGCATAGCTTTTCAGAAGGTTATGCTGCCGGTGGTCCAAGTTTACAAAAGCAGCATGCTGCGGACCGGATATGATTTTCGTGCTCTCAATAAGATTTTGCTTTAAGGTGGCACCGATGACTCCTGTCGCTGTGATCAAAGCTACTGATAGAATAATTCCAACAATGGTTAAAACCGACCGTTTGTATTGCTTCTTTAAGTATCTGGGAACCAGGCCTAAATAACTTTTCATCACACCACCGCCTTATCCCCTACAATTTTCCCATCCTCTATGGTAATCATTCTATCCGCACTTGCAGCTACCTGTGGGTCATGGGTAATCATAACTAGAGTTTGATGGTATTTCTTAATAGAAATACGTATTAAATCCAATACTTCCTTTCCCGTTTTCGTATCCAGATTGCCGGTAGGCTCATCCGCAAAAATAATGGAAGGTTTGTTTGCCAGTGCCCTCCCGATAGCAACCCTTTGCTGCTGGCCACCCGAAAGCATATTGGGCAAATGATCTATCCGGTCCGCAAGTCCCAGTATACCGATCAAATCCTCAATATATTCCTTATCGATTTCCTTATGATCAAGCAAGAGTGGAAGCACAATATTTTCGTGGGCGGACAAAACAGGAATCAAATTATAAAATTGAAAAATGAAACCGAACTTCCTCCTTCTTAGAACCGCAAGATCGTTTTCAGGAAGGGAATATATATCTTTGCCTTCTAAGTATACATTTCCTGCTGTTGGTCTATCGAGCCCTCCCAAAAGGTGTAAAAGTGTACTCTTTCCAGAGCCGCTGGGGCCGACCACCGCTACGAATTCTCCCTGTCTTATGACAATATCGGCAGACTTTAGCGCCTCTACCGCCTGAGGCCCTGTTCCGTAAGTCTTTGATAAACCCACTGTTTTTAAAATTTCCATCCCTTTTCCTCCTTACCTCCTGAGATAGAATACAATGCTAATGCTTCATTCCGCATTTTTGTAATTACACTATTTCTATACTAGCAGCGTATTCTTACAATGAAGTGAACTGTTTTCTTACATTTTTGTAATGTTAGCCCGGCTTTTAGGAAAAGTTATGGTAAATATAGTTCCTTGCCCCACCTCACTTTGTACATCAATAAACCCTTCATGCTTCTCAATAATCAGTTTTGCCAGAGCAAGGCCAATTCCGCTTCCCTTTGCTGTCATCCCCTTTGTCCTTTCCCCACGGTAAAACCGTTTGAAAACATTAGGAATTTCCTCTTTCGGAATTCCTACGCCGGTATCTCTTACAGTCACCGACAGGGTTGATTCCTGCTCTTCCAGACCTATCAATATGGCTCCACCTGAAGGGGTATAATCCATTGCGTTTTTGATGATATTTTGAAAAGCTTCTCCAAGCCATTTTTTGTCATGCAGCAGGTATGTACTTTTAACCAGATCCAGCTCTACCTTTTGATACTTTTCCTGGCGCTTTATTTCAAGGGAGTTCAAAACATCCCTAAGGGTATTCCCAATATCATCCTTCGTTTTATTGAATTCGATCACCCCGGCTTCAAGCCTGGAAAGCTTTAATAAGGTATAAATAAGCCATTCCATCCGCTCAATTTGTGACATGCTTTTTTGAAGAAATTCTTTTTGAATCCCGGGTTCACTTTTCCTCTCGTCCAATAATAATTCATTAAACATTTTTAAAGATGCCAGAGGCGTTTTTAATTGGTGTGAAATATCCGAAAGCATATTTTTTAATAGCAGCTTCTCCGTTTTTAGTTCTTCAAGGGTCATCTGCAGCCTTTTTGCCATTTGATTAAAATGAAATCCGATTTTGGGAAGCTCGCCCTCTCCGCCCTCGGGGAATCTAATACTGAAGTTCCCCCTCATAATCTTTTCCGCCCCAAGGGACAGTTCCCTCAAACGTCTGTAAATGATTAAAAATGCGGTATGAATAATAAGGAGAATGAAAGCCGGTTGTAAACCGAAAGCAAGGAGTATGCCTATCATTTCACGGTTATAGGCACCCTTCATTAAAGGAGTGATACTGAAGGGAAGATCTCCTGTATAACCATATTGTTTTGCTATATCCGCTCCCTTTTTAAAATCATTTTCACGCATCTCTCGGGTAAAAGCAGAAACAATTTCTTTTTCAAGTTCAGGGTGTGATGAAACCATATTTCCTATTACCGCCACATTGCGGTCAATCATTTCCTTGTTGAAGCCGTTCCATACCCTGTAATTGTATATACATAAAAGGATACTAAAAAATAACGATACTGCAATGACTACCAAGAAGATGAGCCTAAATTCTTTGTTTCTAAGCGTATAAACCATTTATTCTTCCTCCACAATAACAATATCCGTATCAAAGCCTTACTGTGTCTTTTCCGCCCATT
The DNA here is from genome assembly GCA_026418275.1 of Clostridia bacterium. Taxonomy (GTDB): domain Bacteria; phylum Bacillota; class Clostridia; order Acetivibrionales; family DSM-2933; genus SKW182. The sequence continues at coordinate 44,854 of JAOABQ010000107.1, read as the reverse complement.
TGTAGCCAAATCTCCGGACAGTTATGATAAACTTCGGTCCCGATGGATCATCCTCCACCTTTTCTCTGAGTCTTCGAATGTAAACGGATAAGGTATTGTCATCTACATACTCCCCATCCATATCCCACAACTTATCCAGGATTTGATCACGCCCGAGTACCTGCAGTGGATTTTGCATGAATACGGATATGAGCTTAAATTCCATCGATGTTAGCAGGATTTCTTCCTTATTTTTGATAAGTTTTCTTTCGAGAAGGTTAAGTTCCAAATCGCCACAAACAATCATGTGTTTAGAGATTTTAGGATCTTTATTTGAACTCCTTATTCTTCTAAGAATTGCCCTGATTCTTGATAACAGTTCTCCCACCCTGAATGGTTTTGTTATATAGTCATCTGCCCCAAGGTCAAGTCCTTGAACAATATTCACCTCTTCATCACATGCAGTCAAAAAAATGATCGGCGTATCCGAGGTTTTCCGAATGGCTTTACAAAGGTCAAAACCGCTTCCGTCCGGCAGCATAACATCAAGCAGCAGCAAAGTAAAATCTTGAGACTCTAATAGGCTTCTAGCCTCTTTTAAATTTCCTGCAATGATAACCTGGTAATTTTCCCTGGAAAGAGCAAACTCAATTCCTCTTGCCAAGGTTTCGTCATCTTCAATAACCAATATTTTTTCCATGTCCCTAACCTCACTTATTGATCAGCCTTTTCCCTATTCCATTATACAAATAAATAATACCCATTGCAGTAATTTGTTACCTTTTAAGTAATATGTAAATGAAAAATGGTTGGCAGGAATACTGCAGTATTGCATGATAAAAGAATCGAAAAAGGAGCAGGAATGCTTTTCCCTGCTCCTTTTTTGATTCTTGTAATAAAAGTAAATCGTACTCTATGCCCCTGCTTTATTGAGTATCCTTAACTTAAACAACTCCTAATTTTTCCATTAAACGCTTTATGACTACTACCGCCTGCGCCCGTGTGGAATAGGCTTTGGGAGCAAAGGTCCCGTCCGGATTTCCGCTTAATAATCCCATAGAACCGGTGAATTTCATACTCTGTAAGGACCATCGACTTGCCAGGTTTTTATCTTTATACTCCACCCGGTTTATAACTGTCATTTCTTCCGGTTTCATATTCAAATAGTATCCATAGGTCTTCATGGCAATCACTGCCATCTGCTCCCTTGTGATTTTATCATTGGGAGCAAAATGAAGAGAATCTATGCCTCCGATTATTCCTGCCTTGTATGCTTTATAAATTGCGTCCCCATACCAGACCCCTTCCGCCACATCAAGAAACTTATGCTTTGCGGCACTCTCCTTTATATCCAGTGCCCTAACCAAAAGGGAAACAAATTCTGCCCTTGTGATATATCCGTCCGGATTAAAATTTGATTCATCCTTCCCTTTTGCAATATGCCGGGCTGCCATCACTTCTATCGCTTGCTTTGCCCAATGTGTTTTTATATCTTGAAAGGTTTTGCTGTATTCCATAACTGTATACTTTGAAAAGTGCTCCGCCAAAAAGGTTATCTTTCCATCTCCATTGACCTTTCCCCCTACATATTCCCACTCATTCCTGTCTTCATTAAAATAATATACACCAAGTTTGTTTACATCCCTTACGCTTGACGTTTTAAATTCAAAAGTAACCTGAATAGGTTTTATGAATTTTGTAATCCTTTGGTCACCCATCATTACATTTAAATCAAATACATGTGTTACCTCACGGAACACTTGCGCTTTTATGCTTTTTTCTACTTCTCGCTCAGGCACGGATGTCTTTTCCACACTTAATTTCAGATCTCCTTTTAGCGTTGTAAAATCCAATATTTCCGGCTGGACCTCAAACCCTATATCCGTAAATTCAATTTTAAATGCCCTGTTTTTTTCCGCAGCTTTATGAATTGAAGTCCCTGGAATTCTTATTTCCATGGCTCCAAGGTCCTTTTGTGATTTTGCCATAATGCTTGGTACTTTGGCTCCATCCGAGTTTAATATCCGTTCCATATCCCATTCATTTACTTCAAATAAAGCTTTAGCTCCTTCTACTTCCTTCTCTTTAACCATGATACGCTCTTCAATAAAATGCTCTCCCTTTGATTTTGCATCCAAAGCTTGCTGGCCCTGCGGCACAGGAGTTGATAAGGGTATGTTGACAGGTGATAGGCTAACGCTTACCGTCAGATCCGCAACCGGTGTAATTTGAGAAAGGGGAGTGGGTGTAATAGCTGGTGTAGGTGTTATTATCCCTTGGTCCTCGTTATATTCACTGTTTCCGGGAAGTCCCATCAATATGGAAGGTGGCATTTCATAGGACTCATTTTGTGTAAATATTAGTGTTGCGGGATTTCCAGGCAAAATCAAGCCGCATGCAGCCTTTCGGACTTTGAGTGTAATATTCCCGCTAAGATCGGGAAGATTGTCATCATACCTGGTCCAGGAAACACCTCCGTCCAAGCTAAACTCCATCGTCCCATCCACACCGGATACGGTATTTAATGTATCATCCCTCAAAACATTCATGAGTACTGCTCCGTCCTGCAAATCAATGATTTGTATTAGACCTGCGGGTACTCTTAAGGTGGTCTTTTCTCTTATCCAGATGTCGTTTTGCGGTGTAAGCGCGTTTATCTGAGATGCACTTAGCGCCATATCACTTTCCAAGACAGATTGATACACAGACCCTCCGTTTAGGCTATATTCCATCTGACTATTCACCCCCATCAGTTTACCAGCATCTAAACCGTCAAGGCTAAATGAAATACTGGGCGCAGCCGGCTGAGTTTCTACGATTGCCGGAAACAAAGCACTGCATGCCGGGTGATAGAAAAAAGCGTTATCGATTATAGCTTTTTGAACAGTCACCGATACCAACCTATCCGTATCATAGTCCACTGTGCTGTCCCCCTGAAGACTTATCTCCAGTGTACTTGAATCTAAACGAATAACATTTCCTTGTGTAACTCCCGAAGGCATATCTTCTTCATTTAGGGTCACGGTGGAAGGGTCATACAGACCTTCTTCCTTAAAACTTCCCTTCATCAAATGAATGATTACCTTTCCCAAATGTTCCGCTCCTTCATTGTAATTGGAAACCTCTGCCCAAATCATGGGACCTCCCGAAGTATATGTCTCCACTTCCCCGCTCCACTCCCCCAAAATGCTTCCGCACTTTGCCCGAACCTGGTAGCTATGTTGGGTATTGGGCTCCAATCCTTCATGAGTATAGGGTGAGGATACATTTTGCATCACAATGCCGTCCATAAGCAAGTCGTAGCCTAAAGCCCCATTAACCGGGTCCCAATTTAAAGTAATTGAGCGGTCCTGCTTCTCTGCATTCAGATTGGAGGGAATCCCTAAGTTTATCATTTCTGTTGCTGCTGTACTCCACATTCCCGCTCCGTTTTCATTTACCGCTCTAACCCGGTAGATATGCGTTTCCAACGAACTTATCCCCCCATAGTTGTATACTGCACCGGTAACAGATCCGCTAATTTCTTTATCCCTTTCTACTTCATACCTTTGGGCACCAAGTACTTCGCTCCATGTGACAGCAGCCTTGTCATCTTTGGAAACCAGTTTTACACCGGTTGGCGCTCCAGGGGCTCCTTCCGGGGGAACATACCCAATCAGCGATGCATAGGCATCAAGCATTCCACCTGTAATTACCTTCCCGCTCAAGTCTTGCAATTTTGTCACACTACCCATGACGCGTTCTTTAATTTGCTCCGGCGTAAGAACCACATTTTGGCTCTTTAAAAGTGCCGCTGTCCCTGTCACAAAAGGTGCTGCCATGGATGTTCCATTTAGAAATCCATACCGGTTCTCCGGCAAGGTACTCATAATTCCTACACCGGGCGCAGCAATTTGAACCTTATTCCCGTAGTTTGAAAAGGAAGCCAATTCCCCCTTATTGTCCACCGCCGCTACCGAAAGCACATTAGGCAATGTAAAACCGGAAGGATAATAACTGGTGATCGATAAGTTTATTCCCTCATTGCCCGCCGCGCAGATAAAAAGCATTTCTGCATTCCTCATAGCATCTTCCAAAGCAGGATTGTAGCCTGCCGATCCCCAACTGCAATTTACAATTTTTACACCCAATTGTTTTGCATATTGGATGGCTTCAATTGCGTCGGAGGTGTAGCCGCCACTGCTACCTTCAATAAACTTTAAAGGCATAACTTTTACATTGGGGGCAACCCCGCGGATGCCGATCCCATTACTCCCTGCCGCAATGATTCCCGATACATGTGTTCCGTGATAATCCTCTTCAAAGGAATCAAAAACCGAGTTATTCTCATCCGCAAAATCCCAGCCCGTCATATCATCCACGTATCCGTTTCCGTCGTTGTCAATTCCGTCTCCTTCAATCTCACCGGGATTACGGTAAATATTATTTACCAGATCCGGATGGCTGATATCTGTTCCCGTATCAATCACTCCGATTACAACCTCCGGGTCTCCGGCTGTAATATCCCATGCCTTTATAATATTAGCATCCAACCTTACAATCCCAGCCTGCCCGTTGATCACACCTCCGGAGTTATAAATGCCCCACTGTTCGCTAAACCTTGTATCCAGGATATCTTCAGCCAAAACATTGTAATTGAGTTTAAAATTCGGCTGCACATACTGAATATCCGGATCCTTTTGAAGTTCCTCCAAGGCTTTTTCCATATCTTCCTTTTTGTTGAGTTCAACCAATTCCGTATCTGCGATCCTTACATTTCTATCAATCTCAATATCCGAACCGGCAAGCTTTTCCTCAATAGAACTCATTCCTACCCGCCCATCATCTTTATACTTCACCAGAATCTCCTTTTCCCTGCCCTCAACATTGTCAATGAAGGGATTTTCCTGCGCCTTTACAGGCAGGATGATTCCGCCCGGAAGTATTTGGCTTAATAAAAAGGTTCCCAAAAAAACTTTTAATAGTGATCTTTTATACCATTTCATACCCGGCACCTCTCATACAAACGTTAGGCCTTTCATGTCAGCGGCTAAAATGGGCTTTTTACAATTCACTCCCTAATAAATGCTATAAGCAGGAACCTCAGTTTAAGGCTCCTGCCGGAAAATTAACAATGCTAGAGTTAAAATTTTATAGTTTTAAACAGCTATCCAACCTCTATGCTTTTACTTAAATTCAATAAGTCCTCTGCAATCTCGTCAATGACAGCGAAGGAAGCTGCAATTTCCTGCATGGAAGCTGACTGGTGCTGTGTTGACGACGCAATTTCCTCTACTTCCTTCAGTGACTTTATGGTCAGTTCCTTTATATCCGATACAATCTCAATGATTTTGTGGCCGTAATCCGATGTACGGCTGCTGGAAGAAGCAATTTCCATCATTCTTTCATTAAACCGCTCCTGTAAAGCCTTTAACCTTTCAAAGGATTTACCTGCTGTGCGTACCATTTCAATCCCCTGTTTGATGGTTTCAGACCCCTGATCAATGGCTTGTACTGCATTTTGCGTATTCTGCTGAACATTTTTTATCAGGTTTGATATATCTTTCGCAGCACTTGCCGATTGCTCCGCCAGCTTTCTGATTTCATCCGCTACCACAGCAAAGCCTTTTCCCTGCTCCCCTGCTCTCGCGGATTCAATCGCTGCATTTAAAGCAAGGAGGTTTGTCTGTCCCGAAATATTGGTTATGATCTCTATGATGTTTCCAATTTGGGCAGATTCCTCTTCCAGCTTATTAACCAACTCTTTACTTTGGGCTGTTGTAGTTTCAATTTCTTTCATATTGTCAATCGCTTTGGTAATCACTTCTTCACTTTCACCGGTCGCAGCATAGGTATCTTTGGCAATCTGAGTTATTGCCTTAGAGCCGTTGGAGATCCCCTCTAAAGCCTCTGAAATATTTTCTATGGTCTTTGCGGTATTTTCAATGTATTCTAAATTTTTCTCGCACCCTTGTGCTGCTTTTTCTGCATTTAAGGCTACAATCTCATTGGATTTTGTGGTATCCTCAACTGTAACGGACAGCTGTTTAACCGAACCGGCCAGTACATCCGAAGCTTTTGAGGATTTACTCATTACCTCCTTGAGCTTACCGAAGACAGTGGCTTGCTCTTCAGCACCAATAAGGCCTTCTAAAAGCGCCCTGGTCCTCTTGGCAAGATATGCGAAAATAAATGCCAAGCAAACAAACTCCAAAATATATCCAGCGACGATAGGGATATAATGTTCACTAAAAGTCCCGGTATATTCTGTAGCTCTTACCCTAAAATATTGGCTGATGAAAAGATTTGCAATCCCCATAAAAAAGGCGGACCAGGTTAGCTTTTTATCAAAATAAAGGCAGCTGAGTCCGATAGGGAATAAATAAACCATATATATTCCAAGGCGGGGCTGGGTTGCCAGGATACCTACAATGACCGTACTTACAAACACAGTGGAGTACTTCACCAGTCCATTTCCCGCGCCGCTTCTCCTTAACAAAAATACACCGAAAACCATCAGGAGGCCTACTGCTGAGGAAATGGCCAGTGACTTAAGCTGTGCACCGAAAATTCCTGTTGCAGTGAGAATAATCAAGGCGGGAAAAGCAATTATTGCAGCCCATAGAAGTATTCTAGTGGTAATTACATTAACTTCCTGCTCGTTTTTTAATATGAAAGATTTATCTTTCATTGAGACGCCTCCTGATCTTAATTTATAGTTGACTCCAAGCTCACATGCGCTTTTGCCTCTTCCTCCAAATGCACTATTCACGGTGATTTAATGAATTTAACATACAGAATGCAGTGGTATTTAACTCCAATAACCATATCATGAGAAAATTACACACCTTCGGTTTACCGATTCAAAGTTATGTAAAATTCAGACTTCTATTTATTTATCGTTAAATCTTTGGAGTTTAATAATACGTAATTTACAATTTTAATCAATAATCCTCTGAAATTTGAATTCACCAGCTTTATTACATATTTTGTTCTTTCTGTTTTGGTGTTTTTGATTTATAATGATAAAGCAAATTGAATAGTGGTTTATAGAGAAAAACAAATTGCTGGTGCCTCATAACATAATTCTTTTCCATGATACAGGAAGCACAAACAGAGGAAGTCTTCTTTTGACACTTTGAAAACAAGAAATTGTTGTGTTAAAAAAGCACTATATTAGGTAGTATCAGGTTGTAAAAATATTTTTAAATTGGCTAGTCATTAAAGGGGATATCGAAATGCCGGCGCTAAGTAAAAAAATCATTTTTAATATAAAGGACAACATTGTATCCTTTTCTAAGGATACGCTCTTTATTTTTGCACTTTTTATCATCACATTCAAAAGTATCTATTTCTTAGGGTTTATTTCAGGATCCAATCATTTAAAAACTTCCTTTACCGGAGGATTCAACAGTATATATTCCCCTGGATTGTTTTGCTTTTTTATCCTGGGTATTGTATCCTTTTCCTACCTACTCAAAGGAAGATCCCGGGTTTGGTTTTTCGTTCTGTTCAACGTGCTATTTTCGGTTATACTCTTAATCGACCTTTGGTATTACCGGGCCTTCGGAACTTTTGTCTCTCCCCACCTTTTAAAGCAAACAACCAATTTAAATAACCTTGAAGACAGCATTTTCTCTATGATGAGTATCTGGGACATCCCTTTAATCATTGATATTCCCATTCTTATATTTGTCTTCATCAAGTACCGCCAGCTTTTTAAAGGTCTAAACCGTGAAGTCTTTTTATTTTTAGTCTTTTTTACGGTTTCCATGTGTTTTATTTTCTATATACCCTTTAAAGTATATGTCTTAGGCATTTCTGACAAAAGGAGCTATTATTTTGATGTGACATGGAGGCCGGATCTTACCATGTACCATCTCTCCCCCATCGGATACCATATTTTTGATACTTATGTTTACTGGAAGGACTGCCAGCCCTTAAAACTTGACAATGGAAAAAAAGGAAATATAGAAAGATGGTTTGATGAAAAGAAGGAAAACCTGCCGGACAATCAATATAAGGGCCTCTTAAAGGGTAAAAATCTGATCATTCTCCAGGTTGAATCTCTTGAAAACTTCGTTCTAAACCAGAAAATAGACAATCAAGAGATTACACCTACCTTAAACAGGCTGTCCAAAAACAGTATCTACTTTTCCAATATCTACGAACAAGTTCATAACGGGACCAGTTCAGACAGTGACTTTCTCGTAAACACATCCGTATACCCGATTCGCAGAGGAAGCACTTTTTTCCGTTATCCCAGAAACACATACAATTCTCTACCCAAACTCTTAGAAGATAAAGGATACTCTACTACAGCAATTCACCCTGATAAAGGCTCTTATTGGAATTGGATGGAAGCCCTTACGTCCATCGGTTTTCAGAAATGCATCGACTCCACCAGCTTTGCTATGGATGAGGTTATCGGCCTGGGTTTGAGTGACAGCTCGTATCTGAAGCAGGTTGAACCGGTAATTCAAAAACTAAAGCAGCCGTTTTACGTTTTTATGGTAACTCTTACAAGCCACACTCCTTTTAAGATACCCGACAAGTATAAGGAATTGACACTTCCGGACGGAGTTGAAAAAACAAAATTGGGCGGTTATTTTCATAGTCTCCGGTACACCGACAAACAAATAGGGATTTTTCTCTCAAAACTAGATCAAAGCGGTCTTCTTAACAATACGGTTGTTGTCATCATTGGAGATCATACGGGTGTTCACAAATTTTATCCCACAGAAGTAAAAAAAGCCACACCCAGCTATCACTGGTGGTCTTATAACTCTATGCAAGTGCCTTTTATGGTCTACCAAAAGAATTTAAAGGAAACACAAATTTCAATCAAGGGCGGCCAAGTGGATATCCTTCCAACAGTTTTATACTTAATGGGTGTAGATGAAAAAAATTATGAAAATACTGCAATGGGAAGAAATTTATTAAAAACCGATAAGGACTTTGCTGTTTTGGCCACCGGAAACTATGTGGGTGAAGAAAAGTCAAAAAAAGATCTTGAACATGCGACGTTAGGACTTGATATTGCCGATCTACTCATAAGAAGCAACTATTTTAAAGACTATCGCAAATAGTCTGAAACTTTTTCTATATAGGAAAATCATCGGTTTTTTGTTTTTTACTGTAAGCCAGCTTTTCAATGGTTTCAAAAAAAACCGGGATATTGATCGGCTTAGGAATGCAGGCATTCATTCCTACGTCAAAAATTTTTTCTTTGTCCTGCTCAAATGCATAGGCTGTTAAGGCAACAATCGGAATTTGACTGATTTCCGATTTGTCCATGCTTCTAATGGTTTTTGCTGCCTCAATTCCACCCATTTCGGGCATTTGAATATCCATCAAAATAATATCATATATTTTTTTATTCAATATGGAAAGAAGCTCATTTCCGTTTTGCACAACATCTACCTTTCCCCCTGCCTTTTCAAGGAGCTTTTTCATCATAATCTGGTTTACTTTCTCATCCTCTGCCAAAACAATATTTAATGAATCCTTAAACTTCGGCACTGTAAGTACACTGTTGGTTTCCTTTTGGTTTTCCGGATTCAAATTGAACCCGCAAGGAACTGTAAAGGAAAACGTACTTCCTTTTCCTTTATGACTTTCCACCCGGATCTCTCCGCCCATCATTTCCACCAAACGTTTGGAAATGACCAGCCCCAGACCTGTTCCTCCATATTTCCTTGTGATAGATCCATCCACTTGGCTAAAGCTTTGAAACAGGTATTTCATCTCCTCATCCGAAATACCTATACCGCTATCCGTCACAGAAAACATGAATTGCATAACACCTTCGTCTACAAAGCATTTACTTATTTTCACAACAATTTTTCCGGTCTCGGTAAATTTTACTGCATTGCCTATCAAGTTGTTCATGACCTGCTGTAGTTTACCGGCATCACCTATCAGCATTTGGGGAAACATGGGATCAACACTGTATTCCACAACAATTCCCTTTTGGCTTGCTTGAACTGAATGAAGCCCGATAACTTTATCCAGAACTTTATAAAAATCAAACTCGGTATTCTCCAGGACCATTTTTCCGGCTTCAATTTTAGAAAAATCCAAAACATCGTTGATAATTTTTACCAAAGTCTTTGCACAACTTTTGGCAAGCTCAAGATTTTCTCTCTGTCTTTCACTCAAATCATCCATTAAGGTTAAATCAATCATTCCACTTATACCATTTAAGGGTGTGCGGATTTCGTGGCTCATGTTGGAAAGAAATTCACTCTTTGCCCTACTGGCAAGTTCAGCAGCCTCCCTTGCTTTTCTTTGTTCTTCCTCAATCTTTTTTCTATGGGTTACATTACGTGCAACAGATAAAACAACTCTCTTTTCTTTCACTTCAATAATATGAGAACTGATTTCACAGGGAATTCTTTCACCCTCTTTTGAAAACATTACTGCTTCATAAGTATTTCGATGGTCCCTTAACAAATTCTCTATAATTTGGTTTGTCTCTGTTTCATTCCCTATATCTATAACCATTTCAGGAGTCATCCTAAGAAGCTCATCCCGGGTATATCCCAACAGTTTACACGCAACCTCATTTACTTCGATACACTTGCTCTGAAGAGGGATATCTCCGATTTCATTAACAAAAATAGCATCATTGGCATGATGAAATAACTTTCTATATAGTTCTTTATCATATACGTCATATTTATCTCCATTGGACATGACTATTCCACCTCAAAGTATTTGTTATGCTTTTGCATGAAAAGCAGCTTTAATCATCACTTAAAAAGCATTTACACCGCTAAGTTGTATACAATATATTATTATCATACCAAAATCACACGTTTTTCTCCTCATGTTAAGTCTATCAAACCTAAATGCCTTAAACAATATCTCACTTCATATAAAGTTTACCCCCTCCGTCAAGCAAAGGTGAGGGGGTAAACTTTAAAATTACGTGCTTCAAGGTGGTTATTAATATTTACCGAAATCTTTATCATCCAACGCTATTTTAGTCCTTTTCGCTGCCGGTAAAGCTTCAGGTTTTCTTTTTTTGCTGAGAGCAGCAGCTTTTGTATCCGCAACGCTTTCCAGCATTTTAATCAAATCGGGATTTATGTTTTCATAAGAAGAAGCTTTTTTTATACTAAATCTTCCAACCATTTGTTTTAAAAGCTCAGCCTGTCCGGACAATTCTTCACTTGCTGCTGCACTTTCTTCAGATGTAGCAGAATTGGTTTGGGTCACTTGGGATACCTGGGCAATCGCCTGATTAACCTGGGCGATTCCCGAAGCTTGTTCATTGGAAGCAGAAGCAATCTGCCCTACCAAATCTGCTGCCTTAGCGACTCCATCCACAATCTGGTCCAATGCCCGGGCTGTTTCATTTGCTATTTTTGTGCCTGTTTCCACCTTCTTAATGGACCCTTCAATTAACATCGTTGTTTCCTTCGCTGCATTTGCACTTCTGGCTGCCAAGTTTCTAACCTCTTCAGCCACCACGGCAAATCCCTTGCCGTGCTGCCCTGCCCTTGCAGCCTCCACTGCTGCATTCAGTGCAAGGATATTGGTCTGGAAAGCAATCTCATCGATAACCTTAATGATTTTGGAAATATTTGCAGAAGACTCGTTGATCTCCACCATGGCTTTGAGCATCTCCTGCATTTGCGAATTGCCCTGGAGTGCATTTTCCTTGGCCGAAGCTGCCAGATCGTTGGCTTGGTTTGCATTTACCGCGTTCTGTTTGGTCTGTGACGCAACCTGTTCCATGGATGCGGTAATTTCTTCAACAGAGCTTGCCTGTTCCGTCGATCCTTGAGATAATGCCTGGCTGGAATCCGAGACCTGTCTTGCCCCTCCGGCCACCTGCTCAGCAGCTCCATTGATATCACCCAGCACTTCATTAAGAGAGTCAATGATTAAATTCAGGGAATTTTTGATTTCGATAAAGTCTCCTTTATACTCACCATTAACACTGACATGAAGATTTCCTTCCGCCATTTTATTTAATACCTGTGAGATTTCTGTTACATAGCCGGAAAGTGTATGGATGGTATCGTTAAGCGCATTTTTAATGGCCGCATGGTCACCTTTATAGTTCCCTTTTACGTTCACTTTAAGGTTGCCTTTGGACATTTCGTCCAGTACGGAAGCTGCCTCCTGTACAGGTTCTATAACCGCATCCAGGGTATTGTTTACACCTTGAATAATTTTGGCAAAATCTCCGCCATGTTTACAAATATCCGCCCGGGTACGAAGCTTCCCTTCCACAGCAGCACCGGCAAGCATATTGGCATCTTGGATGAGCTCATTAATTGCATCAATACACATATTGATATTATTTTTAATTTCGTTGAAGTCTCCGTAGTATGTATCGGTAATCTTGGCTGGAATATCTCCCTTACTGATCCGGTCAACATATTCTGCAGCTACATTGAGCGGTCCAATGACAGCATCCAGCGTTTTATTGACACCTTCCACAATCTCCCTGTAGCCGCCCCTGAACTTATCCGGATTGCCCCGGGTATCCAACTTTCCATCCACTGCCGCTTTTGTAAGCATAGAGGTTTCGGCAGCCAGATTCCTTAAAGTTTCAACAACATATTTCATGCTTTTTGCAAGAACATCATTTTCGGATTTTGCTTTTACTTCTACCCCTAAGTCTCCTGCAGCAATTTTTTCGGCATTGGCTGCCTGATCCCGGATGTTATCCACCATTTTACTGAAGGATTTCATCAGGTCCCCAATTTCATCTTTAGATGTGGATTCCACATTTACATTTACATCCCCCAGCGCTATTTTATCCGCTGCTTCGGACAGTTTCTTAACAGGCTTGCTAATAATCCTTGATATAAATATTCCTAAACCGACGGCTGCTCCCATACCGATAACCAGCGCAATAATCATAATCACCATAGACTGATTGGCTGTCGCCGAATTTGCCTCCGACCGTTCAGCCGCTTGTTTTAAATTCATTTCATATATCTCGTTGATGGATGCATCTACCTTTTGCGCCGCTTGGAACATTTCCCCCCGCAAGAGCATGAGTGCCTGTTCTGCCCGGTTTGACTGGACATCCCCAATCACTTTTTCCTTTAACTCCATATACTTGCTTAAAGACAACTCCATGCCATCGAATTCTTTAGCTTCTGCTTCTGATGAAATCAGTTTTTCATATTTGACTAAATTATCATTGATCTTATTGCTCAATTCTTCAATCTTGCTCAAGTACTTTTCTTTGTTAGCCGTATCCTCAATCAGGTCTCTTATATTGATCCTTATCCTCTGAAAGGCAACACCCACATCCCCCATATATCCCAGTGAAACGGTGTTTTCTTCATATAATTTGGTATAATCCTCATCAATGGTCTTCATGTTGGTTATTCCAATCAATCCTATAACCCCTGCAATTAAAGCCACAACAATAAACCCCAACAACAGCTTTGCACTGATTTTCATATTGTAATACCAGCCCATATTAGCTCCTCCTTGTTTTTATGTTGCCCTTCATAGCACTTTTAATAACTTATATGGCTTCATTAATTCCTTCGATTTCGCTGCTATCCAAAAGCCTTTCACAATCCATTAATAGAATAACTTCATTCTCAACCTTTCCAATTCCCTTGATATAACGGTTTTGGAATCCTGTCTTCATGGCGGGCGGCGGAACAATATGCTCTTCCGGTATTGCCAAGACCTCAGCTACAAGATCTACTATAAGTCCAATTGAAATATCCTTGATATCAATGACAATAATACAGGTTCTATCATTATACTCTCTGAAACCTTTCTTAAATCTTGTTCTTACATCCATTACAGGGATAATTTTGCCTCTTAGGTTGATGATTCCTTGCACGTATGAGGGAAGTTCAGGTACAGGTGTGATGGTTTGTATTCCTATGATTTCGGTAACAAACTTAATTTCAATACCATAACTCTCCTGCCCAAGCAAAAATGTTAGAAACTTTCCCTTTTGCGTATCTTCTACCGTTTCGAGCACATCTTCCATTAATTGAGCCATGTTGATCAACTCCTTTTCATAGTATTTTTTACTTAGCAGAATACCTGCAAAGAATTTAGCTTCGCCGCCAATTTCTATTGTCATCGGAGAGTTTTTACTTTAGTCAACAAATTGAAAATATAGATAACTACCCGTATACATGCACAGTAAGAATCGGTAATGCCGAGTTATTTCCCCGCGCTTGAGACCAGCGGCAGCATTCCTTTCCGGAGCGTGCAGGCACTAATAAAGGAATTGCATTTTAACGCTTTAAAAAATAAGAAATTTGTTGTAAATTAAGCACTAAAATGCAAAATAGTTTTATGCAGCAAATAATAGATTTATTAATCTCAAAAAATGAATTTGTGACCGTAAGGTTGTTTGGGTTTCCCCCATGCCCGAAATAATTGCAATTCGGGTCTTAATTATTGAAATGGATAAAAGAACAAGACAATTGATAAGTGAGTACTAGCAAACACTGAGCAGACTTTCCATTGCCCTCAGAATCCGATCCTTTAAAGAAAATGAATAATCATTCATTCTCCACTTGAAAATAATCGATTTTGTTAATCCTAAAATCGTATGTGTAAGGTCTTCACTATAAAACAGTTTGTGAATCTCCAGCCTTCTTTGCCCTTCTTCGACTAAATATGTAAGCGTACATTCCCTTTTTTCCAAAATGTCCTTAAACCTTTTCTCTAAAGCAGCATCATATTTTAAAGCATCGTACACAAATAATACTGCAGTCATTGCAGGATAGTTTTCATAATATTCTGCATAGGATTTTACCCAAAACCGTATTCCATCCTTAGCTGAGTACTTTTTTTCCGAAATGGTCTTTGCAATCATATCGTCAAAGTAGGAAAAGTAGTCCAGAACAGCTAATATGATCTCCTGCTTGCTTTTAAAATGTCTATAGAGAGCTGGCTCAGAAACACCTTGACGGTGCGCAAGTTCGCGGATTGAAAGCTCGTTAATTCCAAGCTCATCGATGATTTCGATCGCAGTAAGAACAATACTGTCTTTACGAGATAGGTATATACTTTTACTCATTGGCTCACCTATGTTAGTAAGTGATAACATGCTTATAAATTAATTATATGGAAATCTTCCCTCTCTGTCAACACAAAAATATTATGGGTGTAAAGCGAATCCCTTTAAAGCACTAGTGCCTCGTAACGTAATTCTTTTCTAGGGTATGCGAGGCACAAACAGATGAAGTGCATTTTTAACACTTTGAAAAACCTAAAATTTGTTGTGTTAAAAAGCACTAGCATAGAAATTTCTCAAAATTGGGGTCTAAATCTGCCTGCAATTGGGCAAAAAAGAGGGTAAATCCTATAAATGTTTATAATGGATTTACCCCTTTTAAGCTTCCTGATTAATATTTTCCAAAATCCTTGTCATCTAAAGCGATTTTCACTTTATTTCCTTTTCCGTCCCTTTCCGGCCGCTTCTTCCCGTTTACCAGTCCAGGATTTATCTTGTCGGCTGCTCCCTCAAGCATTTTTAGGATATCGGAATTTAAATCCTCCAGTGAATTCATTTTCTTTAGAGTAAATTTGCCTACCATATCTTTTAGCAGTTCTGCTTGTCCGGATAGTTCCTCACTTGCAGCAGCACTTTCTTCAGATGTGGCAGAGTTTGTCTGTGTAACCTGTGACACCTGGGCAATTGCTTGGTTCACCTGGGCAATTCCCGATGCCTGTTCATTGGAGGCACTGGCAATTTGCCCTACAAGTTCAGCCGCTTTGGCGACACCATCAACGATCTTGTCCAGCGCCTCTGCTGTTTCGTTCGCTATTTTCGTACCGATCTCAACCTTTTTTATTGAACTTTCAATCATCACCGTTGTTTCTTTGGCAGCATTAGCGCTTCTTGCCGCAAGATTTCTAACCTCTTCAGCCACCACCGCAAACCCTTTTCCGTGCTGACCCGCTCTGGCAGCCTCTACAGCTGCATTGAGTGCCAATATATTGGTTTGGAAAGCGATTTCATCAATGACTTTGATAATCTTTGATATATTGGCTGAAGACTCATTGATTTCTGCCATCGACTTTAGCATTTCCTGCATTTGCGTGTTCCCTTGTGTCGCATTGTTCTTCGCATTGACCGCAAGCTCATTGGCCTGGTTGGCATTAACTGCATTCTGTTTTGTTTGTGCTGCTATTTCTGTCATGGAAGATGTAATCTGCTCAACAGAGCTTGCTTGTTCGGTTGACCCCTGGGACAAAGCCTGACTGGAATTGGAAACTTGTTTGGCTCCGCCGGCTACTTCTTCTGCCGCGTTATTGATGTTGATAAGCACCTCATTGAGGGACCGGATTGTATTATTCAGTGCATTTTTAATTGTTGCATGGTCTCCTTTATATTCACCCTTCACATTGACATGGAGATTTCCCTTTGACATTTCCTCCAAAACCTCCGAGGCCTCTTTAATGGGTTCTATCACTGCGTCCAGGGTATTATTTACGCCTTGAATAATTTTCGCAAAGTCTCCACCGTGCTTTGAAGCATCCGCCCGGATGCTGAGTTTCCCTTCAGATGCTGCAACGGCAAGCATATTAGAGTCTTTTATAAGTTCATTCACAGCATCAATGCACTGATTTACACTATTTTTTATTTCATTGAAGTCACCGTAATATGTGTCACTAATCTTTTGCGGTATATCCCCTTTGCTGATTCTTTCAACATATTCGGCAGTTACATTAATCGGGGTTACAAAGGAATCAACTAACCGGTTGATTCCTTCTACCAGTTCTTTCCAGGTCCCGTTATATGTAACGGAATTGCCTCTTGCATCCAGCTTACCCAATTGGACAGCATTGATAAGTTCATTGATTTCTTTCATTAATTCTTTTATTGTATCTACTGTTTTCTTTAATGCAGGGGATATTTCATCATCCCTGTCCTTAGACTCAATTTTTAGGTTTAAATCGCCTTGGGCTATTTTTTGCATTGTACCGATTACATTATTCTGCAGTTCATCTGCAAACTGGTCCATAGCTTTCGCCATCATACCGATTTCGTCAGTGGTATCAATTTTAAGCCTCCTTCCCAAATGTCCCTTGCCCATCTCAATAATCATATCCGACGTTTTGTTGAGAGGTTTGCTGATGATTCTGGATATAAAAACACCGACTGCAAATGCAATTAAAATACCTATTGCTAGGATTAATATCATAAAGGTAGTAGCTTGACTTGAGCTCTCATCATTTTGAACATCTTTAGCTTGTGCCAATTTTATTTTTAAATCATATAATTTGTTAATCGAATTATCTACTTCTTTGGCTAAAGTAAAACCATCTCCACGCATTAATGCCAACGCTTTATCTTCCTGACCGGAGTGAATAAGCCCTATTATGCTCTCCCGAATCGGGTTGTAAAGACTTATATCCTTTTCAAGTTTTGCAAACTCATCCTTTACGTCCTGACTCCTCATAGAATCCTTAAATGCCGCCATATTCTTCTCAATTACGCCATCTAGCTCCTTAATCGTGTTGGCATATTGGTTTCTCCTTGCTGCATCTTTATCTATAATCATGTCCCTAAGGTTTACACGCTGTCTTTGGAAGGAAACAGCTATGTCTCCCAATTCTCCAAGAGGCTTTGTATTTAAATTATACATATCCGAAGCACTGGTACTGATTGAATTGATATTTGAAAGGCCTATGATCCCAATTAAACCGGATATTATTGTAATCACTAAAAATCCCAATAGTATTTTCACACTGATTTTCAAGTTGTAAAACCACCGCATTATAATTCCTCCTTAGGTTTTTATTTTCATTTGATTAATGGAATACTGCTCTAGTAATACAAATGATACTTAGTCAACACGGATGATTCCTTCCACCTCTCCATCTGCTAAAAGTTTACCGCAGTCAAGCAGCAGCTTTACACTGTTTTCTGCTTTTCCAATGGCTTTGATATACTTGTTTGATACCGTTGTTTTTAACTCCGGAGGTGGAACGATATCGCCCTCCGGTATCGCCAGAACCTCTGCAACCTCATCAACAATAAGTCCCATAGATAAATCGTTAATAGCAACTACAACAATACATGTTCGATCGTTATACTCCCTAGGTTCTTTTTTAAACCTTCTCCGCACATCCATTACAGGAATTATTTTTCCTCTCAGGTTGATAATCCCTTGAATATACTCCGGAAGTTCCGGCATAGAAGTAATTGCTTGTATGCCTATAATTTCTGTTACATACTTAATTTCAATCCCAAACTCTTCCTTTCCCAAAAAAAATGTGAGATACATACCCTTTTGTGTATCCTCAAGAAGTTCTACCGTTTCTTCCATTAATGGGGCCATTTTACCATCCTCCTTCATATTAATTGTTTAAGTTGCATTGAAAGTTTGTTCTAAGGCTGCAGGAGTCCAAAAAATGCATTCAAGCATCGCTTTGACTGTTAATGGGGCATTTTAAGATTTATTGAAGGTAAGTAAATAATAAATGCATCATTATAGAGGGATGTACAGGTAAAATTAGTCGGTATTTTCAGGCTGGCAATTTCAAGGCAAATTTAAGGCATGTTGAATTTATATGGACCTCTGAAATAAATATTTTCGATTCTTTGATATGTTGTTTCCTAATAATCAGATTATATTTCAAAGCTATATACCAAACGACAGCTGCTCTTTATAACACGTCAAGTGATGCTTATTCCATAAAAGTTCAGTAGTACAGCTTGCATAGTAAATTAGCCTTTTGATCAAATTTTTTCTGTAATGAAATTGGGAAAATAAATGAAAGTGCGGATTTAAACCTCTTTAGAACACTTGAAGTGACAATATTGAGACTAACACTTAAGAACAGCCTACATAAAGTTGACCATACATATTATTATAATAGGAAAAACCTTTTATTGCAATACAGTATTAACCACTGCCAGAAAAATACAAACCTCAAATTACCTCTCGCAGATCAAAGCCCCACCTGCTTACAGATGCTTCACCAAATTATTTACCCACTTTTTTGTTACAAATCTTCTTATACCTAATATAAATTTAAAAATCTCCTCAGCAATAATCAAACAATACACCCACTCTAAAGGGAGCCTCCAAATCAACCCACCGATAAAAGCCAAAGGCACACCAATAAACCAGGTTCCGACTAAATCCATAATTAAACTGAATTTAGTATCTCCACCGCTTCTTAGTATACCGATAATCATTACCATATTAAACGCTTTCACTGCCATGGCAAAGGAAATAATCATTAAAACATCCCCTGCCATCACCTTTACGTCTATAGGTACTTCAAAAACCCCAAGTATGTGGCCGGAAAACAGCAAAAGAAGGACTCCGGTAATAATTCCAAGTACAGGCCCTATGATGTTGAATCTTTTAGCATATTCAAAAGATTTGTTCTCATTCCCTGCTCCAAGCTGGTTTCCAAGCATGACAGAACAAGCATGTCCAACGCCAAAAAAGAATACGGAGGCCAGCCGTTCAACAGACATGGCAATATTAACGGCAGCAACGACTTCTGTTCCCATTCTTGCAAATACCACCGAATAAAGTACTACTCCGGTTGCCCATAAACTCTCGTTCAAAACAACCGGCATAATCGTCCTCAGAGTTGTTTTTACAAATCCTGTTGGAAAGTTTAGCATAGCACTGATTTTTGCAGCTGCCGGTCCCCTTCCAAGGTATACAATCATAATGATCAATCCGGCTTCCACCGCCCTTGCAATGACTGTAGCAAGGGCAGCACCCTCTACGCCCATAGGAGGGAAACCCCATTTCCCGAAAATAAATACATAATTTAAAAGGGTATTGATGATAATGGCTATAACGGCAACCCGCATAGGAACCTTTGCTTGTCCTATTCCTCTTAATATAAATGAGTAGGAAAAGGACACCGCCGACAATATATAACTCAATGCAATAATCCTTAAAAATTTTGCCCCTAATAAAACAACCCCAGGATCTTCAGAAAACAGGCTCAGAATTTGCTTCGGAAAAAAAGTAGCAGCAACAGTAAAAAGGGATGTAATCAGTATGCTTAAACCCAAACTAAGCCCCAAAATCCGGTGGATATTGGATGTATCTTTCTTTCCCCAAAATTGAGCGGTAAAAATCGCACAGCCACTGCTTATGCCGTAAAGAAACAGACTTAAAACAAAAAAAACCTGGTTGGCCAGCCCCACGGCTGCCAGTTCTGTTTTGCCCAGCAGCCCTACCATAAAAACATCCACCATATTGAGGGCAGCCCCGATAAAATTCTGCATTGCTATGGGGATTGCCAAACTTAAGAATACGCTAAAAAATTCCTTATCACTTTTTATCCACTTTACCATATGTTTTCCTTATTCTTTTGCTAATTAGACCGTGAAAATGATTTTGCATGGATAAATTGAATTTTCACGGAATTCAATCAATCCATTGTGCTAGGTTGTTTAGGTTCCAAGAACTATAATACTTCAATCCTTAAGAGCATATAAATTCAGCTCGGGCAAATCCAAACTCGCTTCGCTTCAAACAGCGGATTTGCTTTTCCTCGCTCGGATTAACATGCTCTAAAGTCTTTACGTTTATGTTCTTTCCACCTAATAAACCTAGCTAGCACATCGAGTTAAATCAAGGAAATTGAAGCGCGATGTAAATTCTCTATCCCGTTCAATATAGATAAACAAACACCCCCTTAAGGTCTATGTTTTAAGAGGATGATCATTTTATTTCAGCTTTTTTCTATCTGACACCGGTTGAGCCAAACCCGCCTCCTCTGTTTTGACCAATACCTGAAACAGAGTCAACCACCGTAAACTTCATTTTAGGCACTACCTGAAGAACAATCTGTGCAATCCGGTCTCCCTTTTTTATTCTATATGTACCATACATATTTTCCTTATTATCAATACCAAAAATTTTATCAATCTGGCAGCAGCTTTTTTCCGATGCATTGGTCATAATAATCCCAAGTTCATCCCTGTATCCGCTGTCAATAGTCCCGGGAGAGTTGGATATCCTTAGGGGTGTATTGAGGGAAATACCACTCCGGGGTCTTACTTGTATTTCATATCCTTCCGGAATCGCGAACTTGATCCCGGTAGGTACAATCACAGTTTCCCCCGGCCTTATCATTATATCCTCCGCCGCATAAACATCCATACCGGCATCCCCCGGTTTTGCATAGCTTGGCAGCACAGCACCTTCCCTTGCGATCTCAACAAAAACCTCAACATCTGAATTCGACATATTTTAAAACCTCCCTTTCAATCAAACTTCTATTTCGACTTTTTTCCCGGGAAATATTGCAAAACACCTCAAATACTTCTCTTTTTTTATTTATACTCCTCTAAAATAGTGCCCTTTTGTAAATCCCTTTTCTTTAATCCTTTCGACTACATTTGTATATTTTCCGTAATGATCTACAGTTTCTTCCAAAAGGGCTCTATGCAAAGCAACAATTTCATATATTTCCTCTAATGACTCGTCCACGAAATTCATTCGCAGCGCATCTAAACCGGATGTCTTCATCTTATCCAAATCATCCGGCAGAAACAATACCTTTGAATTGAGTATCATACTTCTGCAATCGGTTTTATCGCAAAGGACAGGAAAATGCATTCCCTTACGGTCCTTTAGTGAATAAATTCCCTCATTGCAAGCGTTACCGCATGGTTTCATGCTGCCAAAAGAGCCGTGTGTGCTCCCTACCGGGCAGTATTCACTGGTCATCAAGGTAAGCCTGCCATAGACTAAAGCCTCCTTTGAAATGGCCGAAACCTCCTTTAACCTGGATATCTGGCCTAAAGTCAATTCAGGTGACAGGGTAATCCCCTTTAAGCCTAAATAATAAAGTTCTTCCACTGTAAAACTGTTAAAGGCATTGAAAGAATAGTCGCCGAATATGTTTAGTCCCTCTATTTGTTTCAAAAGCTCCATGCTGCCCAAATTCCCTACTAACACACCATCCAGCCCAAGATTTCCAATTTCGTTTAACCTTGACTTCATGATTCTATCGTAATTCCCCCGTGTGACAGCCGGAAGCCAGGTAAATACTTTGGACCCGCTTTCCTTCACCTTCATCCATATACCTTGATTTTCTCCATGGAATAATTCATGAAAGGGTAAATAGATTCTCCCCGCTTGAAGTCTATTATAATCCATTTCCTTGTACAGCCGGTAAAAGAACATCGAAATTTCCGGCTCTTTATGCCCTTTTCGACTATTTCCCGGGAAATTTAACAAACCTTCCTTTTTTTCGAGAATTTCTTTTGTTATTTCCCTTTCATACTTCTTTTTTCTTTCTTCCTCCAAACCCTCCAGTGCTTTACGGCGTACGTTATTGATTTCCCCTATGGACAGAGCAATTCCCTCATCTATTTCAACTTCAATCTTTTCAAATAAAAAAGGTGTAGAACCTGTCTTATTTAACTGGTCAAGAATTCTTTCTCTGGTGATGGGCTTATTAACAGCAAGCTCAGAGGGTATATCCCCCATTGCCTCTATACTGTTTCCCATGTTGTCCTCTACCATTAAAACAGCCGGGTGCCCGTTTCTTATGTTAATCCGCCCATGAAGCAAGGACTTTCTTCTTTCCTTATCTGAATAGGACTCTTTGGCTTTTTCGTTCAGTTTCCGGTCGGAAGTTTTATAAACCCGGTTTCCCTTGGATATGATTCCGCCAATACGTCCAATCTCTACAATATCGCCCGCTTTTGCAGCTTCCGTATGCTTTCCGTTTCGCTTTATCTCACTCACAACAGTTCCAGGGCTTTCCTCTTCACCACTCCAAATCTCGACACCGTCACCCATGGATAAATCCTCTGTGAGCTTTACTTTTACCAATTTGGAAACCTTGTCATAAGAAATTACATTACCTGCATAAATCCCCCAGTTTTTTGGTTTTTCAAAACACATCATGCTTTTTCCCGATTTACCTTCCAGATAGCCGGTAGAAAATCCGCCCCGGTTGAAAATCTGTGTAAGTTCCCGCATATCCGCCGGATCCATCACTGAATCTTTTTTGCCGCCGGCAAGTAACTTGTCTATCGTATTCCGGTAAATTCTAACTACCGTGGCCACATATTCCGGCGATTTCATCCTGCCTTCGATTTTTAGGGACTTGACTCCGGCATCCAGCACATCCCCCAATACCGGCATGGAACACAAGTCCTTTGGGCTTAACAGGTAGGCTCCGTTTTTTGCAGCATTCCCGTTCTTAAGCTTCCCGCCCTTTCCTTCCCCGGTAGAAACCATTGAATACTGAAGCCGGCAGGGCTGTGCGCATTTCCCCCGGTTTCCGCTTCTTCCCCCGATTATACTGCTCATAAGACACTGCCCCGAGTAAGAAATACATAAGGCTCCATGAATAAAAACTTCAATTTCCAGCGGGGTATTTTTCACAATATCACTTATTTCCTTGACCGACAGTTCCCTTGATAAAACTACCCTTTGAAAACCCGATTTATGAAGTGCTTCAACACCTTCCCGGTTATAGACCGTCATCTGGGTGCTTGCATGAAGGGGAAGACCGGGAAAAACCTTACGAAGAAGGGCAGCCAATCCCAAATCCTGTACAATAATCCCGTCAATCCCCATCTCATAGGCTTGTCCTACAAAATCCAAGGCCTCCTTCATTTCAGCATCTGACATCAATGTATTCATTGTCAGGAATACATTGACATCCCTCACATGCGCATAATCAACAGCCTTTTTTAGAATTTCCTCATCAAAATTTTGCGCTAACTGCCTTGCATTAAAAAGTTTGCCTCCCAGGTAAACCGCATCTGCACCGTTTTGAACCGCAGCCAGGAAAGCATCCCAGCTTCCGGCCGGCGCCAGAAGCTCCACTTTATTCCTCATTCCCTATCTCCCTACGTCAAATATTTTAAGGACACCCGGCATAATATCCGTAAGCGTCTCAATTTTAAGTTCCAGCCCTTCGGGCATTTTCCCCAAAATTACGGTGGGTACTTTATTGAAGGTATGGGTTTTTACCGAAATATCTTCAATATTCCCATGATCACTTGTAATGATTATTATATCCTCATTTAAATCAACCATTCGGACCAATTCCCCCAGGAAGGCATCCAAAAGCTCAATTTCTTTTATTGCAAGTGCCATATCCGTCGTATGCCCGATGATATCGGTCATAAAATGCTCAAAAAGTACAAAATCATGCTCACGGCTCACGTGATAGAGCCTTTGGGCAGCCTCCTCCGGTGTTAAAAGCTTTACATCGTAGCCACTATCCTTAAGAATCTGACCTGTTATATCATGATAGACTCCGTTGCCTGCAGCATAGTCAGCCACCGTCCTAAATCTGAGCCCTGCAGAAAGGGCCATGACAGAGGTTACAGAAGGCCTTAGCCTCCGGTCTTTGGAATCCAACATATTTTGTAGATAGTGATCCCGGTATACATTGGAGTTGGTGACCTTAAGTCCCCGGTGCAAAAGCTCCTTAAACAAATTATTTTTATGAATTATTTTCTTTAACGTAACGGTGGGCTGGCCATGAAGATGCCGTCCAAGTACCGCTGACGCATTCACTCCCGTAAATATCGCCGTTTGGCCGGTTGCACTCTGGGGAAGCCCCGGAACACCCATGCATGCATCGGTTGGATAAACCGGAAAACCGCTTAAAATTTGATGGATATTCGGAGCATTTGCAGCATATAGAGGATTTACATTTTTATCCTCAGCACCCAGTCCAAACCCATCTATAAAAATAAAAATCATATTCACATTGATCACCTTCTATTCATTATACATTATAAGCATTTGGGTTTAAATAAGGTGACAAAAATAGCCCATTTTATTTTAGACATACCCTCCAATAAAATAGGCACTTAAAACAGCATATTTCGTTATTTTTATAGTATGGTTACTTTAAACCCCGGGCAATGGTTTCATTGACGGAAAAAAGTACCCTACCTTTCCTCTAAAGCCGCCAAATCTTCTATAAATAGCTGTTACTCTTCAATGGTTATTGCTTCAACCGGACAGCCGCTTTCTGCATCTTTTGCACTCTTTCTTTGCTCCTTGGGAATTTCATCTACAATGACCTCCGCCTTATCATCAGTACCTATTTTGAAAACCCGCGGGCATTCTGCAACACAATTTCCACAACCTATACACGTATCTTTATCTATGAATGCTTTCATTTCAACTCAATTCCTTTCATCAGTCTTCATATTGCTTGTTTCTATCCTCACTCTCCCGCTAAAAGTTCTTCAACTTTGGTATCCTATTCAAGCTGTATAACCTACCATAAAATTAACTCATTTTCTTAATGCTGAATGCGACGCACATTACTTTTTATTTTTTAAAATTATGATTTTAGTTATAGAAACCTCTCAATACATTTTGATTTCATCAATCCCCAATTTCTTGAATAAAATGTTGTTCTCAAGATGAATGTGCTGGAATAAATCCCCCTCAAATTCTTCCAGTTTCTTAAAGGCTAAGTGATACGTACCGCAGCCGTCGTCAGGCACTTTGTAATCCACAGTTATTTTCCTGAGTTCTTTTAAAATATCTCCTGCAGCTTCATGCTCATTTTCCAATTCGTTTAGTGCTTTGTCAATCAAGCTAATAGATTCCTTCGATGGATCTTTGTCATAATCCCTAATCATCGGGAAAAGAACATCTTCCTCCTTAATAAGGTGCTGTTCGATTTCCGCCTTCAAAGTCGAAAAAAGCTTATGAACTCTAAAAAGCACATCATGGTTTATCCCATGAACTCTCATTATCTTTGTTACCAACTCATTCAGCTCAGGAAGCGCGTTTTTTACATAAACATGATGGGTATTTTCAATATATTCAATTAAGGTGCTTGGGGACATGACTCTAAAATCCTTTGCATTGTCCCTTACCTTCTTGTTTTCTTCAAAAGCCTCATCAAGCTTTTTTAGAATTTCATCTTCATCCAGCTTCTGCTCTTTAATTACATCCATAAGCAGCCTATTGCCACCGCAGCAAAAGTCAATCCTATACCGCTTAAAAATCTCACTTGCTTTGGGCATAATCGAAACAATTTCACCTACACTTTGAGTGCTCTTAAATATATCCATATTCATTCCTCCGTTTCAATCTATAGTTAATTTCAAACTCTATTCAAATCATACTTCGTGATAAATAATAATTCTGTGATTCAAGTCATAATTTTGAAAAATAGCAGCTTCCTCTCATGCATTGGTTCGGTAAATTAGGGTCAGCGGAGTTTATGGGGTTTATCAGAATTAGTTCACCGAAGTGGCCGAAAAAAATATGCAAATTATTTCTATTCAAAATGTAGATAAAAACAAATTTCCGAACTATTGGAAAAAGTAGACATTCGTAAATATAAAAAAAAGCCTGATCAGTCCATTAAAGACCGGTCAGGCATTTTAGATTATATAAGCTTAATACTGTGAATCTCTTACAA
This sequence comes from Clostridia bacterium, assembly GCA_026418275.1. GTDB lineage: Bacteria > Bacillota > Clostridia > Acetivibrionales > DSM-2933 > SKW182. Next base: position 18,532 of record JAOABQ010000107.1, on the reverse strand, counting down.
AGGGCAGTGATTCGATATAACTTATAGCACCGCTATCCAGTTTTGCAAAATACCTTTCTACCATATCCATTGGTATATCATCGATGGAAGCGGACTCGGTAGAGTCATAGAAAAACATCTTTAATGAGGATGGTATGATATGTCTCTTATACATTTTATTTAATATGCTGTAATCTGTTCCACCGTTTTTAAAATAAGCGTCTTCCATCAGGTATACTTCCAATTGAATGGACTTTAATATTTGTGCGGCGCTCACTACTTGCTCATTCTCGTCAATTCCACCCATCACAATCTGATTTATATTTTTACTTTTGAGATCGGCTAAGACCTTCCTGCTTGTACAGAAAAGTGTTTTATCCGTTTTAAGGAACTGAGCTGTGGGAGGAATAAAGAGCATTTTTTTTGTGTTCTCCATACTTCCATCATAAAGGAAGTAAATTGGGAGCTGCATAATATCCGCATAGTGCGTTAAGTACTGAATACGCATGATTTTTGCATCTTTCTTAGGGTCTGTCACGCTTTGCAGGCTCTCATCATCAAAATTGACTACGAAAATAGCTTCCTTTGATCTTTCCAGGTCAGGTATGGTTTTATATGTATGGATATTTTGGGCCTTCGGGAGTGCTACCCCCTTCTCTACTGCATTCATCAAATCCTTCGTCAAAGAAATCCCGGCTCCCGACATTTCCATTTTCTTTACCGCCGGAGCATTTAAGGTCGTACTTGTATAGGTTGCATCATCCGCCAGAAAAACATTATATCCCTTTTTCAGCAGCCCTGTTACCGATTGTAGAACGCAAACATCGGTTTCTGCTCCACAAACAATGAGGTTCTTAGCGCCCGTTCCTGCAAGATAACGGTCAACCTCCACCTTTTTTGTGATATCGAAGTATGATTTTATGAATTCTACTGTATTTCCTGAGGGAAGCTCATTTTTAAGCTCCTCAGGCATAGCATAGGTCCCCTCGCTGCTGCCTTCGTAAGTTACTAATGTTTTCATTCCTGTTCTTTTTGCCATTTGGATGAGTGCCTTCACATTGGCAATCTTATTTGGGGTGTTCTGGCCCGGAATTTCAGCTGAAAATGAATCCGGATCTCCGGGAATAAAAAACTTCTGTACATCAATGACCACCAACACCGTGTTCTTTGCATCAAGGCCGGACTTTAAGTCTTGAGGTGCCGCAAAACTGCTGGAGGCAGCGCCAAAGACAAACACAAAGGTTGAGATCACCAAGAGAAAAATATTATTTATACGCTTCATACTTTTAAACCTCCTTCAATTCATAGAAGAATTATGAATTGAACAAATACCGGTAATGTGTTCATCTCTAAGGCATCGCTTCCTTGAATACCCTTCTTATTATATTATAATCATTTAAGGAAATACTTTTTTGATCGAAGTTGTTTGGTTGGATGACAAGTATTTGGAAATTATTCTTGACAAACCCATTTTTTTTGATCTATATGATGACCGCTTTATTTTATAGGCACGTGGATGCATCCTTCTATCCGTTTATCTTTGTATGTAAAGCGCTTTTTGTAATATTCAAAGTCAAAGTTACTGCTCACTTCGTAACAGGATTTGGGAATCCATTCCGAAAAGATATACCTATAAGTTTCAGAAAAACTCGGCACATCCCCAATATGTTTAAAAACCGCATACTTTCCGCTTGGAATGGTATACAGTATAAACCCTTCCGGTACTTTTGCCAGGCTTTTTTGTTCCACGCCGATAAAAAGCGTATACGCAAAGTCAGTAGAAATTTCATTTATTTTTAAATTTGGCTGGTAAGTGCAAACGGAGTAAAAGGAGTTGTTTTTGGGCAAAGCCAGTTGATCGTATTTCTCATTAAAGTTGTCCCAGATATTTTGGATCCGGCTGTCCTGATAAGAAGACTCGCCGGATAAACCCACAAGATGAATTTCCCCAATGGTTATGATTTCCGGAACCTGAGAGATTCCTCTCTGAGCATGATGGATTAAATCCCCTTCGGAAATGCGAAACCGATGGCAATAGAGTCTATGATTCCCCTCCATCCTGTATTTAAAGGGGGTAACCCCATAATGGCTTTTAAATGCTCTTGTAAACGCCTCCTGAGAGTTGTAGCAGTATTCCAGCGCAATCTCCAAAATAGGTATTTGGGTATCTATAAGCTTGATGGCAGCTTCGGTAAGCCTTCTTTTTTTTATATATTCTCCAATACTCCCTCCGGTTCCGGCAAGAAATATACTGTGAAGGTGATAAACACTAATATAAATACGAGAGGAGATGTCTTCCACGGTGATCTTTTCAGTCAGTTTTTTTTCTATATAGTCAATTGCCGCAAGGATTTCCCTTTTGTATTCCAACCTTCCCACCTCATCTGTTCTCAATTATCTATAAATAGCCATATCTAAAAAGCTTGCAAACTATCATTTACCATAAATACTTCACTCACTTTAGAAATCACTCATTTTATTTGCGGTTATCTATTAACCATGTTACGACAGATCTAAACAAAAGTCTATACTATAGCTTTTAAATGGCTGCCCACTTTCCACTATATACAGAAGGGGGTCTCGCAAGCACAAAACAGTACTTGTGAGACCCCCCAGTTTAATGCAGACTTTTAAAACTGCTGCATCCCTAAAGTATCCACTTTTTCACCGGCTATATCTACACCCATTTTACCGGTAATATCTCTATAGTGTCCGGCACGGCGGCCTACACGGTAGTCACTTTCACTTAAGTTCCCTTCTAAACCGCCATTAATAACCATAATGGTTGCTCCAAAGCAAGGCGTCAAACCTTTTGCTTTCTCTTCTGCGGTCGGAATCCAGTTTCCTACCATGATATCATGGCAGGAAGGCTTTGGTGATTGAGGCGTCATCCAGAATAACATTGCTGTCATAAAACCAAGCTTTCCATCCTGTGTGACCCTTTCAGGCTCCTGCAGAAGAATATTTTTGTCTCCGAAAATAATTGAACTGAACAAGCCGTAATTATAGTTCCAGCTTAATTGAATCGGGCCGCGTCCATGATAGGATTTACCCGAAACAGCCGGATAGTCTTTGTTTGCACCATCCACATAACCCACCGAGCTGCTGTTTATGTAGCTAACCTCTTCATTCCAATATAGACCCCAGCGTAACATACCGCCTGGCGCAGTAGCCCAACCGCCTCCTGTTTCATGGGCAATATTGGCTAAAAATCCTGCCAACTCACGCTTGCGGTCTTTTTCTACTCCTTCTTTCAGGAATGCTCCGAAATCATAAACAAAAATTTCAAGGGGTCTATTCATCACCCAATCATCGTTGAACCCTTGTGTTTCAAAAAGCATAGTTTCCTTTTTCTGTGCTTTATCCAAACGGTACAACCGTTGTAACCAACGACTGCCTTGACGGTATACTATTTTGTATTTAATATTGGCTACATCTCTTACTGCTGCAATAAAGTTGTCATAAGAATAATAATCGGTCTGATTTGCCTTGTAATAGGATTGGCCCTTTGCAAAGCTGTGCCACTCAGAAGACCCGATCCGCATAGGGAACAATTCCTCGTACTGGGTTTTTGATAATGCCTGCTGCACTGATGCTGCCGCGTTATCCGGACTAAATTTAGGATCAATGCCGCTCCATAATGATTGAATCTGTGCATCGGTGAGTACACGGCTTTGACCTACCTTTAATTCATTGTCATTTCCAGGTGTTGTTGACGGTGTAGGCGTAGCTGTCACTGTAGTTGTTGTCGTAGGTGTAGGCGTATTTGTCGCAGGTATAGGCGTGCTAATAACAACAGGTGTTACCAAAGGATAATCTCCCTCGGACGTATTAAAATGCTGAATAACGATCAAGATATCCGACATATTGACTGCATTGTCCTTATTTAAGTCCGCACCCTCGTTATACTTGCCATCCCCTTTGGATGTATTGAAGTAATTGATCAGTTCCACAATATCCGACATGTTGATCGCTTTATCCTGTGTACCGCCTATCAGCATATCTCCAGCCCACATAGGTACCGGTTGGCTTTCGGAACCAATTTGCAAATTGCCTGATATGATTACATTTTTGATGGTTCTTTGAAGATAGTTATCCTTGGATATCTTTAAAGTAACCGCAGAAGTACTTTGTGACAAACCCTGCAATTCAAAGTATCCTTTTGCATCTGTTTGAGCAGCTATTCCTTTTTCAGTAATTTCCACTTTGAATCCGGATTTCACAATGCTTCCCACAGAAGAATCATACACAAAGTCCGGTAATATAAAGCCTACAATCTTAAGACCAGTTGTATTTGGTGTCGGCGAATTTGTCGGTGTAGGTGTATTCGTGGCTACCGGTGTCGTATTGCCCGATTGCTTTTCCCACAAACTTTGGGCAATGCCAGGCTCCCAGCCTACTTGACCGGTGTGTGGAATTGTACACTTATAAATGCTGCCATTGAAACTAACCAGATCGCCAACAGCATATGCTTGACCCGTTTTCCATTCAGCAATTTGACGTACGGCAGTTGATTCCTTTAAACCCTCTGCTCCGGCAGCTTGTACTCCGGTGAATCCGACAGAGAAAAAGCTGCACAACATGGTTAATACACATAAACCAGCTACAATACGCCAGTTATTTCTTTTTTTCATACCTTTCCCCCCAAATATAGTAATTAAAGCGCTATAACCCATTATGATTATATTATAAAGCATTGGGCAAATTTAAAAATTGTCTATCTTGTTATTTACTATATTCCTTTGGCAGAATAAAGAGTAACCCCTTCACGTTTTAATGCTAAAGCGATTCTTCTCCATTATTAAAGCCAGACCGAACCACTGCCGAGGTCCAATCTGGCTTTTAAGGATAAGGTTATAACTTATTTTATCATTATACTTTTTTAAGGCTTAGGTTACTTCTAATAATATACCTCCACAAGATATAACCCTTGCGGCGGTGCTGTCCTTCCAGCTTTACGGCGGTTCTTCTCCTCTATAATTTCCGGTATGCCGTTATAAGGAATCTTTCCGATCCCTACATCTACCAAGGTACCTACTATAATCCTAACCATATTATATAAAAAACCATCTCCGGCAATTTCAAACTCAATCAGATCACCGTTTCTAACAAGTGAAACACCTGTAATTGTTCTTTCCGAAGTCTTGGTGTCACTACCGCTTGCCCTGAACGCCGTAAAATCATGCCGGCCTAAAAACGCTTGCGCAGCCTTTTCCATAGTCTCAAAATTCAAACGGTAGGGAACATAAAAAGCCCGGGTACGCATCAGAGCGGACCGTTGGGAAGCATTGTAAATCAAATACCTGTATTTCTTCCCTTTGGAAGAAAATCTTGCATGAAAATCCATGCTCACTTCTTCTGAATGCCGGATGGCTACATCTAAAGGCAGTAAATTGTTTAAAGCATAACAAAATTTACTGGGAGGAACAGAAGATTCTGTGGTAAAGTTGGCAACCTGTCCCAATGCATGAACCCCAAAATCCGTCCTGCTTGCACCGGTCAGATTGCACTCTGCCCCGGTGAGCTCCCGAATGGCCTTTTTTACTGTATCCTGAACAGTAACCGCATTATTTTGGCTCTGCCATCCATGATAATTTGTACCGTCATATTCAATCACAAGTTTAATATTTCTCATAAATTCCTTCCAAGCATTGCCGCACCCACAATTCCGGCATCATTTCCCATTTGCGCAACTTTAATTTGTGTTTGCGGAACATCTTTACAGTAAACATCCCTTGCAATAATTTCCCTTAAGGGGCCTAACAGGTATTCCCCCTCTTTGCAAACACCGCCGCCGATCACAACCACTTCGGGCTGAAAAGCATTAATTACATCGGTTAACCCTTCTGCAAGATATTTTATATAATCCCTTACTACTTTCAAGCCAATTTCATCCCCCTGCTTGGCTGCATCAAAGGCTGTTTTGGCATCAATCCTAGTCATATCCCCATTTACCAGGTTATTAACAAGTGAATCCGGATATTTTTTTGCAGCAAACTGGGTTTGTCTTATGAGCGCAGTTGCCGATGCATACGCCTCCCAGCATCCCCTTCTGCCACACCCGCAAAATTCTCCATCCGAAACAATAACCATATGTCCAAGCTCTGCAGCCGCATTATTAAACCCGCTGTAAATTCTTCCATTAATGATAACGCCGCCTCCAACACCTGTTCCAAGGGTAATTGTAATGGAGTGCTGTGTTCCTTTTGCCGCACCTGCAACACATTCGGCCAACGCAGCACAATTGGCGTCATTCTCAATATATACCGGTAAATTCAAGTATCTCTGAAGATCAGCCCTCACCGGCGCATTTCTATATTTCAAATTGCTGCAATATATCAAGGTGCCGTCCTTGTTATTTGGTGTCCCGGGTGCCCCTAGTCCAATACTGGCAATCTTACTGGCATCAATTCCCGAACCTTTAACTACTTTTAAGATAAGCTCACCGATATCTGCAATAATTTCAGCATAATCCCGCTCTCTTTTTGTCGGTACACTGTCCTTATGGACAATCATGCCTTCTTCGTTCACGATGCCTACAGCAACTTTCGTTCCTCCAAGATCTATTCCTATATAATACATCATTATCCTCCTCAAAAGCATAATTGATTTAAGTAATCAGACCCCATGTCTATATCCTGACTTTACGCCTATCATACTATACTATAGGATATGAATCAATTAGAAAAAGAAAGCATTTATTTTTAACACGAAACACACACCTAAACCGATTGCATCAAATAAAAACATTTTCTCACATGTCTCAAGTACATGCCGATAGTGCACCATAGCCTTCTCAAAATCGCCCAAATCTTTATATATTGCTGCGATATTATTGCATGAAGGGGCTTAATCGTTGTAAGGTTAATCAGGAGAAGCTAACTTCTTCACAGGTTAGAAACTTCTCTGCGAGGTCTTGAAAGAGGGTGTACATAATAAAAGAGATTGAAGCGAAAACGCTTCAATCCCTTTTATCGTTAGGCCCTAAACCCTATTGAGAATCTTTTACAAAGGGGAGAAGATCTACCCAAACAACGAGCCCTTGCTCGTATTTGGGGATCATTCTGTCAAGCCAGGCTGCAGGTACAGTAGTAATATGCTCGGTGGTATCATAAAAGAATATCTTAAGGGATGATGGAATCACTTGATGCCTGTATAAACTGTTCAAATCCTTATCTTGGACACCTCCGGTTTCAAATACGCTGTCTTCTAAAAAGTGAACGTCGAAGCGGTTGTTTTCAAAAGCTTTTGCAGCATCAAACGTAATGTTCTTTTCATCGATTCCGCCTACAGCGACCTGAGTAATGTTTTGTTCCTTCAAGGACTTCATCACGTCCTTCAGACTTTTTTGAATGGACTTTTCCGCTTTGATAAAATGAACCTGAGATGCATTATTTAAATAGGGCTTTACCTTTTCAATACTTCCGTCATAGATGAAATAAGCGGGCATATCCAGGATTTCAGCATATTGGGATAGATGTTGGATCCTTAAAAGCTTTGCGTCCTTTTTAGGGTCATTGACCGCTTCAAAGGATTCATCATCAAAGTTTGCCACTACAATGGCTTCCTTTGATGCTACCATGTCAATATAGTTTTTATCCTTACCCGGATTTTTGTAATAATCCAGTTTGCCGAAGCCTTCCACAGATTTAACCACATCTTCGGTTTTTACCAAACGTGCTCCTGCCAGTTCCATTCTCTTTAACGCCGGACTATTTAATGTAGTGCTGGTGTAAGTAGCATCGTCTGCCAAAAATACGTTAAATCCCTTTTTGATAAGTCCCATTACCGACTGAAGAACGCAAACATCTGTTTCTGCACCGCATACAATGATATTTTTTATGCCTGCCTTATCAAAAGCAGTACTGATTTCAGGTTTCTTGGTAATATCATAATATTCCTTGTTGAACTGCTCAATATTTTTTGTCGGAAGCTCACTTTTCAGGTCTTCAGGCATATCATACATATCAATATTGTTCCACTCGTAAGTCACCAAGGTTTTCAATTCGGTTCTTTGGGCCAGCTGCATCATTTTTTTTACGTTGGCAAGCTTCTGTTCCATGTCCTGTCCAGGGATCGGACCGGATAATGCTCCGGGATACCCGGGGATATAGATCTTTTGCACATCAATAATACAAAGCATGGTATTTTGGGAATTCAGTAGATCCTTTCCGCAGGGCGCAGCTTCCTTTGCATAGGCGTTTACCGAAAAACCAATGAGTAATGAAAAAGTCAAAACCATAGCCAGAGTTTTAATCAAAAAGCGTTTCACAATTACCCCTCCTAAATTCTTAAATTGATTTTGTAAAACAATTTTTGCCGGCTCATTGTTTACATTCTATTGGCAAACCATGTCTTTGCCTACTCTTATTATAGAGTATTTGTGCAATAAAATTTTGATAGAAAGTGTGGTTTTGCCTCAGGGGGATAGAATGGGAATATGAATCGCAGCCTCCATACGCTCCGGATTATAGACTTTAGGGTAATATTCAAAATCAAAATTCCCATTCACCCGGTAACCGGATTTGGGAAGCCACTCTCCAAAAATATAACGGTAAAGCTCCCAACCAACGGCTTGGTTGGCTTTACATAAAAACAATGCATAGTCGCCTTCGGGAAGGATATAGGTTTCAAAACCCTTTGGAATACCCTTAAAGCTGTCCACGGCAACACCAAAAAAGATCCTGTATTTAAAGTTTACACTAATATCCTGAATTTGAAGCTGCGGGTCATAAATGCAGACACAAAAGTAGCCGCTCTCTTCCGGTGCCTTGATTGTATGGATTTTTTTATAAAAATCCTGCCAGGTGGTATCAGTTTTACTTTCTTCATAGGATGTATTCCTGCCGATTCCAACCAGCTTGACCGCTTCCTTTCGGATAATTCTGGGCTTTAGGCCCTCCACGTTAATTTGAAAGTACTGTATGTCAACTTCCCTAATGGGATTTCTATAATAAAAAAGCACATGCTCTTTTCTTTTTCGGTATTTGGCCGGAGTCATGGAAAAATGGCTTTTAAAAGCCCGTGTAAACGCTTCCTGGGAATTGTATCCGTACTCTAAGGCGATATCAATAATGGGAAGTTTGGTATCTACCAGTTTTTTTGCAGCTTCAGTCAACCTTCTTTTTTTTACATATTCACCCAAGGTACCACCCGTGCTCATGGCAAAAATACTCTGAAGATGGTATGGAGCGGTATAAACCTGGTTGGATATATCCGCAATACAAATTCCCTGTGATAGATAGCTTTCAATATAATCCACTACTTTCATGATTCTTTGTGTATAATCCAAACCCAATACTCCTCCAGCCTTTTTATTTTATTATACAATCTTATGTTTTCAGTGGGGAGAGTTTTTTTTATAGAACGATAAATTAATTGCCTATTGCTAAGGACATATAGAATCGCTTACATTAATTATAAACGCTTTTAAGAAAAAACGTTTAACTATAACTTTATAATAGTGCCTCGTAACGTAATTCTTTTCTAGGGTATGCGAGGTGCAAACAAAGAAAGTGCATTTTTAACACTTTGAAACTTAAAATTTGTTGTGTTAAAAAGCACTAGGTAACTTTAAACGTTGGATTCTATAGTTCCCTTGGAATATCCTCATGTATTTCAAAGAACTATTCATTCCATTTCCTCCAATCATGCCTTCTTATCCTTTTGTATTAATCCCGTAAGATTCTGTAATGATATTTGTATACTTCCTTGAATCCTAATTTCTTATATAAATGGTAAGCTGGCAAGTTCTCCACCATCACCTGTAAATACGCATTTTCAGCACCGTGGCTCTTCCCGGTTTTAATCATATTGAGAATCAACTGTGTGCCATATCCATTATTTCTATGTTCCTCACTTACCGTAATATTATATAGTCCGACAAAACCTTTTTCCAATACTGCCATTCCACAAGCAACAACCTCATTCTTTACCAGTAAGGAAGTAAAAAACTTTAATGGGGTCAAATTGTTAAGCATTTTTCTTAGTATTGTTTTATTTTCCGCATTGACATAATTAAACTTGCAATAGTGTTGGAGCCAATCCTCTTCTAAATCATAACATATTATTGTTGTATCAATCGACGGCTCTATTAAATTACACAAATTTAAAGTTTGAACACTGGTATGGTTTATGATCCTATACCCCCTGCTTTCAAGCAATTCATCCAAATTCTCAGGAGAAACTAGCGGTGTTATTTTATAAGCAGGCATTAATTTTTTACGCTTAAAAATGATTTCGCATTGGTCCATCTTCTCATGTACATTTTGTAGAGGCTGGTACAAAGGGTTTATAGAATTTGCTCTGTGTGTATAACCGTCCGCAAATCTTAAAACCCAGCCATCATATAAAACAGTCTGCAGCGGTGGTAAAGCATTCATTTGAATTTCTTCCAAAAACCTCATTTAAATCCCTCCTTACCCGAAGGTTATTGCATAATTATACATCTAAATGTATAATTATGCAATAACTTCTGTATAAAAGGGCTCTTTGCAGAATACCGCTTTAGACTGTTTTCCATCTCGAATATGTTTTTTTCAGCTGATTGTGGGTTCATATCTTTCCTGTCCGTGTTATAATTTTATTAGCAAGATATGGACCGGTTTATCACGTGATATTGGATGAGCATTTAATAGAGCCTTTTAAAAATAGGGGGATAATATGTTAGTTACGCATATATATTTTAATGGACAATGCAAAGAAGCAATCGATCTATATGTAAAAGCATTTAATGCTACTGTCAAAACGGTTATGCAAAAACCTGAGCAGGATGGTCTCATTGTTCATGCAGAAATTTTTATACATAGTCAATTACTTATGTTAAACGACTTTGGCGATAATGATGGTTTTTCTGAGTCAGGCGGGTATCAATTGGCTGTCAGCTTCGACAATGAAGAAGCTTTGAAAGATGCTTATTCAGTTCTAAAAGATGGCAGTACAATAATTTCACCTATGCAAGCAACAGATTATAGCCCATGCGTTGTCAGATTTATAGATAGATTTAATGTTAGATGGGGATTTTGGGTGACATATTGCTAATTTGCACCATCGGTCCCCTTACTTAGAAGTTCCAGGGTATGATGTAACAGATTAATATTCCCATGATTGCCGTGCCCTGGTACAACCATCACCGCATTTCCGTACCTTTCCAAGACCTTTCTTACGGATACAGGCCATTCCTTTATATTTGCATCCTTTATACTGCCTAAATCCTTAGCATCATCCGATTTGATCAAACAACCGCCAAACAGTACTTTCTCCTTTGAAAACCATACTGTAATATTATCCTTGCTGTGCCCTTCCCCGGGATAGAGCATTTCCATCATCGTATTGCCCGCTTGAATCTCTTCTTCCTTCTCGTTTAGGATGGAATTCGGCCTTTTGAACCCTACCTTTTCAGCTAAGTTTGCCGTTAAAGCAGTACTCTTCACTTCAATATTGTTTTCCAATAAAGTGTTAATTCCACCTATTCGGTCATCATGGGCATGGGTGATGATTGCCATAACAAAATCCTCTTTGAATTTTTCCTCTGCGAGCTTTATTAATTCTCTAGTCTGTTCATCGTTCCAAGGTGTATCCACTAAAACCAACCCTTTGGAAGTTAGGACAACCATCCCATTGGAAGGAGTTTTATTACCTTGATAATCCATATAACTGGTATGTATCCACATATGGTCATTCATCTTTTTGAGCTCAACTGTATTTTGATCATTGGTACCGCTCCTTAAAATACTTTCCTCTACTGTTACCGTATTTTCATATGCTCCTTTACCGGAACATGCGCTCATCATCATCGCAAGAGCTAATAAAATGCCTATGATCCATTTTCTCCTGTTCATAAATAAACCTCCCGAATTTTTCGCCCATTTACACATTCCATACTGTCTTATAAATCTTCCAAATAGGGTCTCCCTTCAATAAACGCAGCGGGAAGCCCCATCCTTTTAAAATATTCAACCATTGCCATGCAAGCATATTTTTCAGTTGAATAGTGAGTAGCACCTATTACATTTATTTTATTCTCCTCTACAATCCGGTGAAATTCCATGGTCGGTTCAAAGGACGGCAGGGGTCTTGTAAATCCGGTAAGGTAAAGATTTATTCCCAGCTTTACCAGTTCCTCGGCAACAAAGGGATAGCTTCCTCCCCCGGCTGCAATGGCTATTCTTCCGCCTTTTATGCTCTCTTCACCGTAATTTATAAGTTTTACATCATGTCCAATAATCCCTTTTACATCTTGGACCAGTTCCCACACAGTCTTTTTATCCGTCTTGCAGACAACACCAATTTTTACTCCAAAGTACTCACAGAAATCGTCCACCACATCCAGCCTTAAAGCATTTGCCAAGCTGTATGCAGTAGAATAGTACCCATTTTTATCCAGGGGCACATGAAGGACATAAAAAGAAACTCTTTGTTCTACCATTTTTTGCAGTTTATCGTTTGGAATGCTGTAAAACGGAAAACCTTCTACACTCCCATCATACCCCATTGCATGGTGAGAAAACAGCAAAACATCGGCTTGACCCTCTTCCAGTATTTTATCAATGATCTCTCTGTCAGGAAACACGGCGGTATACACCTTTTTAATTACCTGGGCATTATCCAGCATAAGACCCATATGCCTTTTTCTAAACAAGGGATGGATAAACTCGTTAAACTCCATAAAACTCCAATCATCTTTTAAGCTGTCTACTGTAAAATCTATATCCAGTTTTTTATATATTTCCTTTGCAAGCATTTCAACACCCTCTTCTCATTAATAAAGTAATTACAACCTCAGGATCCAATAAGACATGTTGTCTCTAACGCCAAAACCGGTCCACAACTTCGACAATTTCTACAATCACCCAGGATGCCGGTACCAAAAGCGCCTGTGCCAAAATGGTCCCGACAATAAGTCCTCCAACAATAAAAATGATGCACCGGTTAAAATCCCGCATTGAGCATTCGCCCCGGATCACATCGTCTGTCAGAATAGAAATATAAGGGTCGATAAATAAAAACATGGCAATGGTTGCAAACCCGTTAATCACGGGCGATAGATTGCTGCAGGTTGTCCGGAGCTCAGGAATCAGGCATCCTGCGTAAAGGGAAGCCAAAACCCCCACGTTCGCAATCGAAGTTGCCAAAACGTTTAAAATAACGATCTTTTTAGGTATTTTACGAAAGCTTTTAAGCTCTGAAAAATTTTCTTTTCTGGGTATGGCTATACTTCTTTTAAACTGCTCAACCCCAGCTTTGGAAAAGCCATGCAGCAAAACCTTGGGTATAGACCTATGGATACTGAACGACTCGACAGCCCTGCCAAAAAGCCTGATAAAAGTAGGAATTAGTATTGCACCAATAACAGTGGCCACCGTCATGGACACCAAAATCAACCTGAAAACTTCAATCATACTTTCGGCATTTCCGGCCCTTATCCTCTTTTCCATCATATTTGAAAGCAGTGGAGCCTGAAACGTGTTTGCAGTCCTGGAAACGAGTGCAAAAATATTAAAAATGGCAAACGCCACTGCAATCCTTCCCGTCCTTACACCTACCACTCTTACTGAATAGGCCAGTGTTCCAATTACGTATATAACAAAAGTTAGCACCATAATGACTATGATTTGCGGTGTCATATAGTCCCTCCATCGTGTCCATAAAAATCATAAACCTTCTTTTATAAAGATGTCATATTGATCATCTCATTTAATTTAACTTTTAATTTCTTAGTTTCAGCACTTTCCTTCAGCATATTCAAAACATTATAATATGCTTTGCTTGTCCAATAAACTGCTGACTGGCTGTTTAAGTTTTCATCCATCACTTCACAGGTTTGGATAAACGTTCGAACCAGTTCAACGATTGCCTTTTGCTCCTTGCTGCTTTGCTCTTCAATAATTCTGGTTTTAGCGTCCCTTTCCATAATCTCTTTATCATATTTCTTAGTTAAATTCATGATATAAAGGTGAACATCCCTTTGATCTGCACCAAAAAATCTTCTACGAAACGGATTCATTAATGTGCCTCCTTATTTAAGGTCTGCCATATTGACTTATAACTGTCCCTTTAATATTTATATAAAAACATTGGACAATTATTCTTAGCACATTTATTTAGGGGAAATGATAATGAATTCCCCTTCCCAAAAATAACCAACACTATAGAGTTATCCCTCCGGCATTATTCACCAGCCTCTTTTCCTGAAATTATAAGATTACTGGGAATATATTGGCGCCCAATCCGGTTTTCCGGCTTTACATCAATTAAATAAATGCAAAAGAGAAAGAAGAACTCAAGGGGCTTCATGATTATATAAAAAGCATCTGCAATCCACACATTTTCAACCCAGCGGTATAAAGGAATTCCAATTTTACCGTATACCCGTCTGACCGCCTTATGAAATTTAGGAACATATTCTTCAAGTATATTTTCAAAAGCATTGGCGATTAATAACTGCCGGTTTACCTTTATAATCGTTCCCCCCCGGATACCTAACCTTAAGGGTTTTACCAAACCCTCATGCCCCTTGGATGCTATGGTACAAAGGTAATGGGGATCCACTTTAACCGGGGCTGGCGGCTGATACTGTGAAAAAGTCCAATCACAGGTTTTTGTAAAAGCTTCTATGCAAGAATCCGGCTTTTGCCCGAAAAGAATTAAAATGGCCTGAAGAATTACCGTAAAGGGAATCAAAAGTAAAAACAGCCAGGGGTTCATATACCACTTCCAGTGAATCAAATTCCAATATATCTTCTGTAAAAACTTGCTTGAGTACTTTTTTTCTGTTAGTTTTTCCAATTCAACAAATTCCCTAAATCCCGTTTGCAACTCAGTAAGATAGACGACGATGGTATTCATGGAAAAAAAGATTATAAACCAAAGTGTTAAAATATCTACATTGGAAATAAGCTGAACGAGAATAAATATATTTAATACGATTCCCTGCAGTATACCAACTGAGCTTAAAACCAGTAAAACCGGTGAAAGGTTTTCCCTAAAAACTCTCTTTATCCAGAGAGAAAGTACGGAAAACAAAAAAAGCCCTACAATTGTCAAAAAATGCTCCTTTGAAAAAGGAGTGTGTAAATGAAAAAAGTCGTTAGGGATTATAATCGGCTCATTGTAATCCCTTAAGCCATTAAAAAACATGAATGAAATAAAAGGTATAAAACCAATACCAACCACATCAAAGACCAACCTTTTTAAGGATTCATCCCTGGTTTTGTAATTCTTCTTAAACGAGCTTATCAGTCTCCCTACATTGGATATAAACATCCAGACAGGCAAAATAATTACTAACCATAAAAGAGAAATAGTAATGACGATTCCTACTAGATTCATTATCAACTCCTTCATAATTCCTTCTCCATCCATACAACATCGAATCTTTTGCCTTTTTTATTTCCTATCTGATGGAGCCTCCCACATTCCCTAAAACCATTTTTTCTATGAAACTTCAAACTTTGTTCATTTTCGGAGGAAATGCTTGCTAGTAAATTGCGGATTCCCATCTTCTTAGCCTCTTGCTGGAGTACATTTAATGCCTCTTCGCCAATTCCCTTGCCTACATCATCTTTATGTATAAAGTAACTTATTTCCGCTGCCTCCTTAAATACCGGAAACGGGTTATACGCTCTCAAAAAACAAAAGCCTAATACCCTGTCTTTATTCTCATCTTTCATTGCAAAAGCCGGATACCCTTTTGTCATTTCTAAAAATTTGCCGTAAAATTCATAAGGAAGCTTTGTATCAGGGTATGCAGCAAAGCTGTTTTCTATATAGTAGTTGAATATGTCCATAATTTCTTTTGCATGCTCCACAGTCATCTTTTCAAACTTTAAAACCATATCCTCCTCAGACTTTTGTTGCATTTTAAAAACCTCCCTTTAAACTCGTTTTTGTGTTTTCTGTCTTGCATTAATGATGGAACAGTCTTAAGTTGGAATATACCATTGCAAGCCCATATTCATTGCAAGCCTTTAAAACATTTTCATCTCTAACGGATCCGCCAGGCTGCACAATGTAGCGGACGCCGCTATTATAAGCACGGTCAACATTGTCTCTGAACGGGAAATAAGCGTCTGATCCTAATGAAACACCCTTCAAATTTGATATCCATTCACTTTTTTCTACTTTCGAAAGCCTTCCGGGTGCTTCTTCAAACAATTGTTTCCATGCCTTTTCTTCGTTTTCAGTCACATCCTCCCGAAGATATAAATCAATGGCATTGTCACGTTCCGGCCTGCTTAAACCCGTCTTAAACTTTAGATTTAAAACGGATGGATGCTGCCTTAAGTACCAGGTATCAGCCTTATCCCCTGCAAGGCGCGTGCAGTGTATCCGTGATTGCTGTCCTGCGCCGTTCCCTATGACTTGACCGTCATAAACATAACATACGGAATTGGACTGGGTATACTTCAGCGTTATCATGCTAATGATTAAATCCCGTTTTGCTTCATCGGGAATAGACTTGTTGTCGGTGACTACGTTCATAATGTCTTCAAATCCGGGGACTACTTTATTTCTCAGTTGTTCGAACAAAACCCCAAATGCACTTCGGATCTCAATGTCCTGAGGTTCGAATGCACTATCCACTTCAAGGATATTATAATTTCCATTCTTTTTTGATTTAAGTATCTCAAGTGCAGCCGGTGTATAACCGGGTGCAATAACACCGTCCGAAACCTCTCTTTTTAATATATTTGCCGTTGACTTATCCACAATATCACTTAAGGCCGCCCAGTCCCCGAATGAAGACATTCTGTCGGCGCCTCTGGCACGTGCATATGCAGATGCCAGCGGGCTTAAGTCCAAATCCTCAACAAAATATGATTTTTTGAGAACCTCGCTGAGAGGTAAACCAACGGCTGCACCAGCAGGGCTGACATGCTTGAAAGATGCTGCAGCAGGCATCTTAAAAACCTGTTTAAGCTCCTTTACCAATTGCCATGAATTTAATGCATCCAGCAAATTAATATATCCGGGATTCCCATTTAGAATTTTAAACGGCAAATCACCGTCTTTCGTGTAAATGCTGGCAGGCTTTTGGTGCGGGTTGCACCCATATTTAAGATTGTATGTATTCAAATTTTAACCCCCCTTGTTATTTAAAAAATTGGAGATAGCTTCTATACTGTTACAAACAAATTGGCATAAGCTTTAAAATTTTTTTTATATTATATCACACTATTGCAAGAATTGATGTAAAGATATGAACGCATATAAATCAGATAAACATAAAAGGCTACCCTATTGATGAGTAGCCTTTCACATATTATTTAATTTCTTTTGCAACCTTAAGTCTTGCCATGGCTCTTGCAAGCGCTGCCCTTGACCGATAAAATTCGACTTGAGCCAGCTGTCTTTGAAGCCTTTCCTCTGCTCTGGTCTTTGCAGCCATTGCCCTATTGACATCAATCTCTTCCGGCCACTCGGCAGTGTCCGTTAAAATCACTGTTTTATCCGGCAATACTTCCATAAACCCCTCCGAAAGCACCGCCTCAATCCACTGTCCATTTTCCAGTATCCTTATAGGACCAATGCCCACTGCAACTACCATGGGTGTATGCCCTTTAAGGATCCCCATTTCTCCGTCAGTTGTTTTTAAAATAGCCATTTCAACCTCGCTGGAGAAAAACTTCCTGTCAGGGGTTACAATTTCAAGATGAAATGTGGATGCCATCAATCACACCCCCTACATATTCTTTGCTTCTTCGTATACTTCATCAATGGTACCCTTCATATAGAAAGCGGCTTCCGGAATATCATCCATCTTACCGTCAATGATCTCTTTAAATCCTCGGATGGTTTCCTTAATCGGCACATATTTGCCAGGGTACCCTGTAAATGTTTCTGCCACAAAGAACGGTTGGGATAAATATCTCTGGATCTTTCTTGCACGGTAAACCGTCTGTTTATCCTCTTCTGACAACTCATCCATACCGAGAATAGCAATAATATCCTGCAGCTCGTTATATCTTTGCAGTATTTCCTGGACTTTCCGGGCAACACTGTAGTGTTCTTCACCGACAATTCTCGGATCAAGAATTCTTGAGGTGGAATCAAGCGGGTCAACCGCGGGATAAATTCCCTGCTCAACTATCTTTCTGGACAATACGGTGGTTGCATCCAAATGGGTAAAGGTAGTTGCCGGTGCCGGGTCGGTCAAATCGTCCGCGGGTACATAAATCGCCTGAACAGAAGTGATGGAACCTTTTTTAGTTGATGTGATTCTTTCCTGCAGAACCCCGACGTCGGTTGCCAAGGTCGGCTGGTACCCTACGGCTGAAGGAATTCTTCCCAAGAGGGCGGATACTTCTGATCCTGCCTGTACGAATCTAAATATATTATCGATAAAGAGGAGAACATCCTGGCCACGCTCATCCCGGAAGTATTCTGCCATGGTAAGACCGGTCAAACCGACTCTCATTCTGGCTCCGGGAGGCTCATTCATCTGTCCGAATACCATTGCGGTCTTACTGATAACACCGGAGGCTCTCATTTCATGCCATAAATCGTTTCCTTCCCTGGAACGCTCTCCAACCCCTGTAAATACTGAATAACC
>JAOABQ010000039.1 GCA_026418275.1 Clostridia bacterium | reverse complement strand
CTTGTTGCATCTTTATCTTTTATCTAATTTTTTCAAAGCCTTGACGGATAACGTCCGCAATTCTTTTTCGCCTTTCCTTAAGGAATTCATGGTACTCCATTTCGTACCATCGCTCTGGCAAAGCATGCAGATCATACATTTCTTTAATCTCATCTGCTGAAAACTGTTGTTCTAGTTTTGGAGCATAATCTCTAGGAGGGTGATCAGATATCTCAACATTGTCACTCCATTCTACTAAAGCAGAATTGGCAGTTTGATTGATTATGCGTTTCTCATTGATTCCAATTCTTTGGAGATATTCATTTGGGAAAAGATGATGCCGTTCCAATGCTGCTTTCTTGGCTTTTACTGAAGGATCCAACAAATCGGACACTTTCATCTTTGAATAAAGTACAGGAGCATTCAACAGGCAAAGGGCTGCATAGTAAGCAAACTGGCCTGTGCTGCGTGCCGCTGCGGTTTCTAATTCATTTGGTAGAGTTACCTCCCAATAGTCGCTTGTGAAAACTGCCTCTATTTGCTGATTTAATATGTCAACAAAATTGTCAGCAGTCTGAGCACTGCGCAACAATGCCAAATCCTGCTCCATCCGGCTTTCAGGTGAGGTGGTGTAACGCCCAGTTAAAGCTGCCATGAAAAACCAGCGCGCTAGAATATTACGCAAACGGTGGTGATCGACATTAAAATCAAGTTTGCCAATAAGCCAAAGAGCATAGGTATATAATATTGACATTTCAGACGAGATAAACTGAGAGCTTGAATATCCAGCGCGTTTGAGTACATAGAAGAATTCATGCCAGTTTTGAAGATCAAGAACATAGGCTTGACTTTTTTTCAAAATGGCAAATTGCCTTTCTCGCTGTTCATCTGAGAATTGTTTAGTTTGCAGGTCTTTACCCCGTAACAAGGAGTATACGTACTCTAGACGTGCACGGCGAAAGCCTAAGGCTACGCTAACCCTGAGTAATTGGTCAGGCCTGGGTAACAGGTAGTAGTTGTAAGGGGAAGCTTTTTTGTCAATTGGTGGCCTTTTAGCTTGTTGGCAGAAATTTTCTAGCTGTTTACGCCCTTCATCCCAGAATACGGACATTAAAGTCAAGATGAAGTCGGCTTGGTTGAGCGGTGTTCCCTTGCTGTTGATGCGGACGAATATCTCGGCCACCCGGTCTTCGTCCACTGAGTATGATATTTCTAATACAGTGATCGGGTAATCCAACAACTTGATGAGTTTATCAATAGAAGTAGATATTTTTCTTTCTTCTTCAGGAGATAAGGAGCGTCGATTTTTCAGTCGCAGCAGAAAATTCTGGATAAATTGATAGGCGCTGGTCCCTGGTTTCCACAACTCACTCACATCGGCAATCCACTCCGCATCTTTTTCAATAGCGGAATTGGATACCTCAAATTTTTCCTCAAGAGGATGAAAAGCAATTCGGATGCGCTCTTCATGATATTTTTCGTTGATAACATGGACACCCTTGATGACGGCATAGAGCGAAGTGAGGCGCTGCTGTCCATCCACAATCAGCAAACGGGGCACTTTTTGTTTATTCCCTGTCCCGATAGCACGATGCGCGTCGGAATAGCCGTTCTCCCAAAAAAGCAAATACCCGATGGGAAAGCCCCGATACATCGAATCAAACAGGTCGCGCACTTTGGCGCGTGGCCAAACAAAAGGACGTTGGATATCAGGTAAACCAATTTCGCCCACATCAATGTCCTCGATGAGTTTTTTCAACGTATAATCTACTTTTTTGAACAGAACATCTGCCATATTTACCCCTCCCACACCTTGTCAATCACCCACTTGATTTTTTCCTCGTAGGTTTTCATAAGCTCACGGCAGCCGTCTATCACCTTCCGCTCGGCTTCAATCCGATCGACGATACGCTGTTGGACGGAGAGAGGAGGAAGGGGGATGAGGATTTCTTGAAGAACCTTATTGTTTATACCTGCCTGTCCGACCCACTTATGACATAAGTTTAAAAAGAAACCTTTTTTAAAAAGATTTTGAAGCAAAATGGACAAAAAATATGAATTTAATTTTTCAGAGGTTCTAATCCTCGTCAAGTGATTTGAATATCCTGTATTAGGTAGATCTTTTGAAATATAACACGTTTTACCAACTAATTCTTTACTATTGGTGTTATTAAATAAAACATCACCCTTTTTTATACTATATGAAGAATCAAATTCTTCCATTCCTATGTACTTACAGTCTTCTAAGATCAATTCGCCAGTTGAAGAAATATTCATTGGTCTCAAATGAAGAACTTCGCCATAGTCTTTTTCCGATTTTCCACATGCAAAACCAGGTTTTATATTTTCACACACCTCCCCCAGTTTCACCATAGGCCACCCTTCGGCAGGCTCAGGGCAAAGGCCCTCTTTGAGCTCTTCTTTTTGCTCAGGGTGTGCTTCGAGGTAGGTTTTGAGTTCTTCTTCGAGGTAGCCTTCTACATCGGGCTTCCAGGCGTCTATCACCTGCCGGCAGCCATCTATCACCTTCTGGTAGCCCTCTATCTCGGATACTATCTGTTTTTGCACTTCAATCGGGGGAAGGGGGATAAGGAAATTGATAAAATCTTTTGAATAAACGTGGGGTTGCCCCATTCCTTTTTGTAGAGCATAAAAATCTTCTTGTTTGCTTTTTAAAACTCGATAAAGAAAATCTGAATTGAGTTCATCTTCACTTATAGTTTGTATAGTAGTACAATCAGATGCAAATATTGGCTGTTTAAAGTAATTGATAAATCCAGCATAAGCAC
>JAOABQ010000068.1 GCA_026418275.1 Clostridia bacterium | reverse complement strand
CCCTTATCCGTCCCCCTCCCGTGTGCACGAGCACAGCCGCTTTTGGTACGGATTTCGAGCCTCACGGCTCTTCTGGGGGGGAAGCACAGGTGAACCCCCAGTACTCCGCCTTTGGTTTCGCGGACGGTCCGCGAGCGGGATTTCGGTAACCGCTAACCTGGCGCCTGTAGCGGCTGGCACCAGCCCGCCCTTTTGGATTTACTTCCCCCCCCATTGGAGGGGGAACACCTATGCGCCTTTCGGCGCCCCCGGCAGGCTGACCGGGGTGGGTTTTTAGCCCTTTGCCTATCAATATAGAGCAATGTTAACAAATGTCAACACTTTTAAAAAGTTTTTAGTTTTGCTAATATCGCTGCAATAATCAAATTTTATGCCAAAAGTGTAACTTATTGATAATCAAGCGATTATGATATGTTCATATATTAGCGATGCTTATGGATAGAAACCTGAAAAATAATGGGGAAAATGTCGATAGAACAGTTGAGGAGCGTTTTTACCTGGTGGAAGCAGCCCCGGCGTACCATCCTTCAGGTAATTTGACCTTGTTAGAGGATTTCACCCAATTTGTTCCGTTCCAGAAATATACATGACCTTTAACATCTTCACCGAGACGTACAATATCATCGCTATTTACTACCACTACCCGTGTTTTGCAGGAAGATACGCAAACGGTTACGAAAAGCAATAGCATCAGGCGGCAAAGGTTTAGCAGCGTTTTCCATGGTATTATTGTTGCTCTTAATCCTTTTTTCAATCCAGTCAAGTAATGCAAGTGTAATTGCATATATAATTTTTTCAATCAGTTTTCCCATTACCAGACATTGCTTCTTCTATTTTCTGTTTCAATTCATGCAAACCGACACCAGCAAGTCCAAGTAAAATACCAATATACCACTTTGGAGTTTGCAACGTAGTAGTTAATTGCGTAATACTAACTATTGCACCGCCAACAAGACCAGATATCGTTGGTAATAACCATTTTGGTATTTTACTTGATATCTTAGTAAAAATCCACGTCACACCCGTTGATATAAATGGAGTTAAAATTGTTATAATATTTTCCATACTATGTATATACCATATTTCTTTTTACACTTCAATATGCATTATCCTTCCATTATCTCAAGTCTATCAATATTATCAGCAAAATCAGAATTATACATTGACAGTAAATTAAACATTTCACTTTTTCGTATAGGTGGTTCAAACTTTAATGTTACATCACATACAACTTCTCCTGTTTCAGGTAAAGCATAATACCTGAAATTAACATCATTAATACATAATGCACCTTTAAGGGATTCCCAATACAATTCTTTACCCTTAAAGCATCCCTTCAGAATTACCATGCGAACTTTTTCCATACATTAGAACATAATATTTATTCATAGTTTTTTCTATTTTTATAATAGAACCATTTAATTTGCCCGATAGTACCATTAAATCCAATTTCTTTTAGCCATTCGTAAATAACAGAAAAAGGTATTCTTTTTTTACGTGCTTTAATTATAATAGTTTTCATCTTTTCATTAAGAATGGCAGGTTGCTGTGCTTCTTCTATCATCTTTAATATCTTCTCGTAAGTCAATTTCTTCTTGTTTGTCTTGTTCATAATTCATGTAGATAGTTTCCGTCCTATGTGTTGAATCTATTTTCCTTAAATTACCAGTAATAGAACTAAAAACAGTAATATTATTTTTCTGCCAACCATATTCAGTTAACCTATTATATGTGTCATTATCATATACAGTTAACAATACCTTTCCTTTAATTTTTAATAAACAATCTACAAGACGTTTTTCATAATCTTCATTCCAGGGATGTTCATAAGCTCGACATGATCTATTTAGATCATATGGAGGATCACAATAAAAAAATGTATCAGATGAATCATACTTATTGATCAAATCTTCAAAATCAAGATTCTCAATGAAAACATCCTTTAATCTGTCAATAATTAAATCTATTTTTTCAACCTTATTTCTAAAAGTTTTTGCTTCATTTCTTATCTTTGAATATCCAAATGCTGGAGTAATCAATTTACCTCCATAACAACAATTAGCAACATAATAAAAGCTAATCGCTTTATCTATATAAGGTAAATTATCTCGTTTTAAGTTTTCTTTGCATTCGTTAAATATATCTCTTGAATAAAAATAA
>JAOABQ010000042.1 GCA_026418275.1 Clostridia bacterium | reverse complement strand
TGTATTGCAAAATATTATACAACTATCCGGGTTTTCTACAATTGTTATATCTCTTAAAAGCTTTATTTTATCTGCTTGATCTACAGTATATCCTTCTTGTAATATCCTCTCTGTCGCTGAATTCTTCTCTTCTATTTCAACGCGTACAGGCTCTTTCATGTACTTACTACATAACATTTCTATGTCTGTGGGCATTGTAGCTGATAATAACATTGTCACACGTTCTTCTGGCAAGCCTGTTATTATGGTCTCTATTTGCTCTATGAATCCCATGTTAAGCATTTCATCGGCTTCATCTATGACAAGATATTTTATCTTTGATGTATCAAATGTCCTTCTTTCAACATGGTCTATAATACGGCCTGGTGTGCCAACTACTACATGTGTTTTTTGTTTCAGTTCCTTTTCTTGCCTATAGAAAGGGGACTTTCCGAATATTGCAGACACTTTAAGCCTTTTAAACCTACCTATATTAAAAATCTCTTCTCTTACCTGGACAGCAAGCTCTCTTGTTGGTACGACCACTAATGCTTGAGGTTTATTTTCCTCCCATTCAACCAACTCACATATTGGAATGGCAAATGCTGCCGTTTTTCCGCTTCCAGTTTGAGACTTTACTATAATATCCTTTTGCTCCAGTACAGCTGGTATAACCTGTTCCTGGACACTTGTAGGGCTCTGGAAATCCAACATACTGATTGATTTTAATAACTCACTGCTTAATGGATAATCACTAAAATTCTCTTTTATCATTTAGTCATCTCTTTCTTAATAATTCTATTGCACTTATTATTAGGAATATATCATTATTTATTTCTATATGCAATGATTATTCATAGGTTGCTTTCTTGGTTGAATTGTTTAGTAAAATTGCGTGTATCAGTGTTCCATAAACCTGGATTGGACTGAAATTGTTGATGTGATTATAGTAAAAAACATCAATCAAGGACTTTAGCCAAGAAGCTACAATGCTTAAATTATAAAGTTAACTTGTTTTACTTGTGTTTTAGACCATGAATAAGCTAATCAATACTGTAAACATAATTGGAAAACAAAAAGGGCTCTTGCTTAAGCAAAAACCTTTAAAATCAAACACTTTATAGAATACTCGATTAGAATTGCCTCCCTTATCTTCAGAAATACCTCAAATTAGATTTGATTTTTATACATAGTTTAATTAATAACAATTCTACAAAACCTTACCCCTTAAGCCTTTGGAGGTGTTTTTGTATTCGGAAAATAATGTTCTTTACTGAAACATATCCAAAGTGTAAGAAATTCATTAGTAAAAATCGAATTTTAAAAATAAAGTTCTTTACTTTAAAGCTTTTTGAATTCGTATTTATGAATACTTAAGAAAATAAAGTTCTTTACTAATTTTATGAGTTGATTATAGGAACGTTCCACAAATCCCAGGTCAAATTCCAAATGATAATTCCAATATCATAAATAATTATACAATTTATTATATAATAAATTTATGGTAGCGGTTTATTCCGCCGCCTAAATTCCACATCGGATAATATTGAACAAAGTTTGATTTGTTACTTTTCGAAGGAACAGATACTATAAAGTTTGGAATCGGTATAAACCGACCAAAGGGCTTATCCATCATTCTGACCGTAGAGTCCAGTATGCCAGTAAGGATTATCAAAAAATGCTGCGACACAATGGCATGATTTGCAGCATGAGCCGCACTGAGGTGCCTTATGACAACGCTTGTGCAGAGACATTTTTTAGTACAATAAAACTGGAAATGATTTATCACGAGCATTATAAAACCAGGGCACAGGCACAATCAGCAATATTTGAATATATCGAAATATATTACAACCGACAACGCCGTAATGCGGCAATTGGCAATATTCCACCATGCGAATTTAGACGTCGATATTATGGAAAGTTAGTGGCTTGATATAGATATTTGAAGATATTCTACGATTTCAGATGATTGCACTACTTAACCCTGTCCGAAAAATCGAGAAAGGCACAACAGGAAACATTATTGAAGTAGAGATTTTAAATAGAGATGATGTGCGTTATGCAATTGCATTAAACATCAAAAAGGGTCTCAAGGCCGAAGTCCTGAAACCCTTGATTCTACTTGAGTCCTTACCGGTTATCGGTATCAAGGGCCTCGTTCGTACTATAAGATAATTTGGCAATAGGTGATAAATTTATTTGTTATACTTATCAAGGTCTAATCTGTGCCATGCCATAGGTGAAATAACTGAAGCCACTCTCATGTAATGTCATCTAAAGATAGATTGCTAAACTTAATCGCTTTGACAATTGCTTGTGTACTGGTCGTGGCATTATACTTTTTAAATATATTGTGTTTATGGTATTTGACAGAACTTATGCTTAATTTCATTTCCTTTGAAATAGCGTAATCTGTGAGGCCTTTAGCCATATGTTTTAAAATCTCTATCTGTTTATCGTTTAATCTTTCAGGTGCATTTTTATCAAGAATACTTTGCTTTTCGAACTTGAGATATTCGTTGCATATTTTGTAATTGATAAGATTGGTAATAGCAATCAATTCCGGCTTTATCGGTTGATTTGTTGTGATTACGGCGATATAGCCTATTGTTTCTCTATTACAGTCTAAAGGGATGCAATATTCATAACATTCCGATAAAAGGTCGCAATAATGATGCTGGGGCAGAATATTAACTGGTCTATTCAACGTCATGCATAAAGAAACCGAGTTTGTGCCAATACTCTCTTCTAAAAGGGATACTCCGGGAGTTACACTTGATTTGAATGGAGTATCGCTGGCTGCTATATTGTTTTCGGCCAGTATGATTCCGTCGCTGTCACATAAAAAATATAAACATTGTACTGAAATATAACTACTTACTTCACTGATGGAATCATTGCACAGCAATAATAGTTTTTTTTGAAGAGTAACCTTTGCTGGAGGGCAGTTCTTTCAATATGTACCATTGGGGCACTAATAGATGTAATCAAGCCTCTTTTTATGCACCTTCTCCATGACAACAAAATTTCTTCAAGTATTAAAGGATCATTCTTCATATAAATAGCCTCCTTGTAAAATATAAAATATTCTCATGCACGGCACAAAAACGGTAGTACATTGGGTATTTCTGGCCTACGAATTCATTGTTAATTCAAAATAAGAATAGTGATTCTTTATATTGAATTTAATGTAATGAACTTCATGGTAAAGGATTAACATTCTCTTCCAAATTCGTCGCAGAAAAACGAATCCAACTGGTGATAAACGCTTTTTTGGCAGAAAGAATAGAATTCAATTTCAAAGTCATACTTTTCTTTATCGATTTCGAATATCGCAACTGCATTTTGACCTTTTATATCAATTGTAGGAGTTTCAGTCGAGCCATCGACAAAGATAAAGTTTATGTTTTCCACTGTAAACTGGCTTTTACCGGAAATTAAACCCAACAAATTCTTTTCAAGCCTCAACGCATCAATGTGCAAGCAACTGATTAATTTATTCTACCCTCAAGCCTTACGGTGAAGGCGTTGTTTTCCATGCAGGTGCCGGGGAAAAATTTTTCGGTATACAGGATTCTTTTCTGCGGATGGGACAATTCGTAGTATTGATTTATTTCTTTCATCAGATTCACCTTCTGCCGGACTCTAATTTTGCAATTCAACGTCGACAAGGCAAACGCACTTTTGTAAATAAATGTCGCTGTTTATTAAAAAATTATAAGTCAAGAACCGTAAATTAAGAATTAATAAAAATACGGATTCATTGTACTTTTTTATTTTTTGACACGATAAGGGTCTATTTTGCTTAATATTGGGAATGTGGGAGACGATAGAAACATTCTTATCACTTGCTTGAAACACCAAATTCTAATGAGCCCAACAGGATTAATTATATAATTGCACTAAAATAGTAAAACACTCAAAAAGATTGTCATAATTTGTAGAAAATTGAAATTTACCGATCTATGGATAACAAAATTGTACTTTTGACTATAAGTATGTCGATTTTTTGCTTGTGGTTAGGACTTTGCATGTCTAGGTAGATAGTGGTGTTTAAAATGAAAGCCTAGTATACTTTTCTTAAAGTTATTCATTAAGCACTTTGTGGTTGTTAGTCGCTGCTGGGTCACGTTAACAACTGATAAGGATTATACAATGAAAGTTGTTGTAGCTTGTCGAAGAACACAAGTGAAAGGGCGAAGCTATGTATATCTTGAACAGAAAATTGTGGGGTAATGAAAGTGTACTGGTATATACTTTTTGTAAAGACAGGACAAGAACAGAGAGTTGAGCAGTTTTTAAAAGAAAGATTGGACTCTTGTATACTTTTACCATTCATACCATTGCTTGAGAAGCCTTTCAAAGTTTCAGGGACAGTTAAAAAAGAACTGGAACCATTATTTCCAGGTTATGTATTTATAGAATCAGAAGTATCCGAATAAAGGGCAAAGTAAATTTCCAAATTTAGATATTAACGCGATTGTTTTGCCTGCTTTTTGATGGCGAAAAAGCGAAAGGAGTCTAACTATGTCAGAAATATTTTTCATTAATCCCGGTGCCATTATCCATGCTGATAAAAGCATACCTGAGCCGGGACATGGCCTGCCGCGGGGCAGCTTCAGTGAATCTCGTCAGGCAAGTGGGTGCAGCATATGACTCGCAGAGTGTGCCTGTCACTTCCCACTAATCGGGAGTGCGCTGCTGCTATCTCCTTGCTGGCGGAGGAAGCGGACTACGCGGTTCGTCACTTCGGCGTCGAAGTATGTCTCTTGATTTTGGACACATGTGATGGCGAGGCATTTTCCAGGAACCTCCAGGCCACCCGGAACCTTCCCCCATACAAGAACGTCATCCCCGTGCATCTCGACTCGGCAGCGCAGAAACACCATCTCCGAAAGATCATAAACCGCGCAGGCATCAACGGCCCGGATCGGATACTGGATCTTATGCTGCCTGATGGAGCCTCTTATGGTGCCTGCACCAATCGCGCATTCCTGATCAGCAGCAGCCTGGGGTGTGATTCGATTCATCGCAGAGACTCAGACAGCCGCTATCAAGTTGTCAACGGTACACCTGTGTTCCCGATCCATCAAGAACTCCTTTCACTTGGCAAAAAGGCCGGCGATGCGAAAGCTGCGGTCTCTGAAGTGATGCTTGACCCCATACACGAGAGTAAGCCCGTTTCCATGGTCGGCAGCTCTTTCATTGGTGAAATGTCGGTGGATATCGGGGAGATCTATGCGCTCGACCGGGAGATCTATTATGACATTGTCAGCCTCTGGGCGGATAATCATTGCTCACCAGAGGAAAGACGCAAACTCGTCGACGTTTCCTTCAAGGGCGCCGGTACCGACAAATTCACTCACGACCGGTCAACCCTTTCCATCGTCGATCCAATGAATATAGACATGTGTAACATCAGTTTTTATCAGGTGCATGAAGATGTTCCGCTGCCGCCCGCTACCGATACAATTGGCAGCGACTACTTCTTGATGCATGCCGTGGAATGCGCCCGTCTTCCGGGCGTGCACCACAACAGACATATAGAAAATTTCTATACCCGTGGGAGAAAGACCGACGCCGGTTTTATGGCTTATCATATGAGACTGACGAAGTTCTTTCTCTCGATGCTCTACTTCCATGATATCTACAAAAACATGGCAAGAGCGGGCGAATCTCTGCTCGATCCGGGACATCGCATCTCGATTTCTCAGATCATCGAGATGGCCCGACAGAGTTTGCAACTCGACAAAAGAGAAAATGAACATAAGCTAGATGTGCTCACTGATGCCTATACCAGGCTGGGTGGACGATATGCTTCATTCGCTGAACTGATAGCAGGACAACGGCATCAGCTGCTCCTGAAGGCTGAGCAGGATATAAACGACTTTAGCGTGCTCATGGAGGCATGGGCCTCACTTATGAATGCGAGCAAAATCACCCGTCTGTCGGAAGCCGGACTGTGTAGCACCCGCGTCGGTATAGAACCCTCGCGTCTTGAGCTGGAGGAGGTATCCTGAAATATGATAGAGAATAGAAGAATGCGAGCTGCACTGGCTGCGTCAGCAACAAACCGTGTCATCTTCGACCTGGAAGGTATCCGTATGCAGTATGACTCACTGCTGAGTGAGCTGCCTGGAGTTGAGATTCGGTTTGCTTTAAAGTCCTGCCCGGTCGACGAAGTTCTTGCTGCTCTCGCAGGGAAGGGCGCCGGCTTCGATGCCGCCAGTCTCAACGAGATTCAACAGGCGCTTCGGACGGGTGTGCCCGTCGAGAGGGTGCACTTTGGAAACACGATCAAGTCGGATCAGCAGATTGCTGAGGCCTCCCGCCTCGGCATACGGGACTTTGCTACCGACAGTCTTGAAGATGTGGACGCAATAGCCGAGCATGCTGCCGGGGCCAGCGTCTTCTGCCGCCTCTCCACCGATGGGGACGGCGCTTTGTGGGGACTGAGCCGGAAGTTCGGATGTTCAGGAACTGACGCTCTGGCGATCCTGCAAAGAGCTGAGTCCAGAGGGCTGAATGCCGCCGGACTCTCGGTACACGTTGGATCACAGCAAATGAAGGCAAAAGGCTGGCAAAAGGCCTTAAGTAGCATCGCTGAAACAGTGCGCAGCCTGCGCGCAAAAGGTATTATTCTGGACTACATAAACCTCGGCGGCGGCCTGCCGGCATTGGGCTATACCGACCGGAGTGGAAGATCTCTTGTGCCACCGCTAAATGACATCTTCGCCGCCATTCGCGCCGGTATGCAGGAAATCAAGCGAGCTTCGGGAAAAGATCTTCACTTTATCATCGAGCCTGGCCGCTATCTTGTCGCCGACCAGGGTGCCATCAAGGCGCAAGTAATCCGTATGACAACCAGACAGCTACCAAATGGTGAGCGCCAATATTGGCTGTACATAAGCTGCGGTAAATTTAGCGGCCTCTATGAGACCGACGCGCTGCAATTTAGGCTGGTTTTTCCCTCTCATGCCGCCACCGAATATGTGCCGGCCATGATCGCAGGTCCAACGTGCGATAGCGATGACGTGTTTCCGCATGACAACGGCCTCATTTACGTTCCTCGGGACCTCGCGTCCGGCGACCCTGTATGGATACTCTCGTGCGGAGCATACTCGATAAGTTACATGACGAAAGGATTCAACGGTTTCGAGCCGCTGTTAATCACTATGGTGCATCATCAGGAGTACCAGTACGCGTTACCCTATGCGGCAGCCCTTACCAGAATTTGAAACACGACGCTTAAATGGAGGTTTAGAAAGATGAAGGTAAGATACATAAAGAATCGTGATTGGGATGAGATTGTGGCACTGGAGCGTCAAACATACTTGAGTGTGTTGTCGGAAAACCGGACTGCATTGACGTCCAAAAATAGCGCATCTCCCTCCACCTGCTTCGTCCTCGAAGCGAAGGGGCAGGTCGTGGGTTACCTGCTCTCCTTACCATATCCCAGGTTTGAGTACCCGCACCTGGCTCAGGCCGAATCCATGGTCTATCGTTCCCAGAATCTTCATGTACACGACTTGGTGATTGCTGAGCGATACCGTGGACAGGGCTTGGCAAGACGACTCCTTGATCAGCTAATGCTGGCGGCCGAAAGGGAGGGCTATCAATGGCTGTCATTGGTGGCGGTTTCGGGATCCCGCTTCTTTTGGAAGGCCCAAGGGTACGACTTCTGCCCGGAGATTGTACTTCCGAAAAGCTATGGAGAAGGCGCTGTCTATATGTCAAGAGCGCTGTCGGTAAAGACAAGCTCGGTTCAAACATCAATCTCGGGTCCGCAAGTTCGAAGAGCCGTGATTCAACACGAAGCTAACAAGGAGGGTTAACATGCTCGGATCTCACAGTCAATGGTTCAGGTCTCAGGTCTCTATTGGTGCGCTATTTTTCTTCCTGGGTTTCCAATATGCCACGTGGGGGTCGCGTCTTCCAGCGATCAAGGAACATCTGGGCCTAGATGCGGCGCAAGTTGGCATGCTCCTTCTCGCCTGCGGTTTAGGTGCGGCGCTGTCCTTCCCTCTTGTCGCAATGATGATGAATAGACTGGGCTCTCGCCGAGTTATTTATTTGTCGGCTATCGTGCTCGGTGTGTTTCTGCCCGGGCTGGCTTGGGTACCAAACTATCCCATAGCAATTTTCGCTATGTTCTGCGACGGCGTCGCATGTGCATTATTGAACGCGGCGATGAATGCTCAGGGGGCTGCGCTTGAAGTGAAGTCCCGGCAGAACACGATGTCGAAGCTGCATGCAACCTTCAGCTTCGGGGCCCTGTTCGCGGCCATGTCTTCGTCAGGCGTTATGCACTTCACGGCGAACCTTTCGACCCATTTCATCGGAGCGCTCGTCGTCTTGCTTTTGCTCATGATCTTTACGCAGGGGGGGCTACTCAGCGAAGACATGAAGGCTTCCAAGGAAGAAAGCACACGGTTTAAGCTGCCATCTCGGCTTACGTTGTGTATCGGCTTCGCTTTGTTCTTCGGCACGGTTACAGAAGGCTCCATGAATGACTGGTCGGCCCTGTACTTGGTGGGGAATGCCGGGGCGTCGGCCAAGATAGCGCCTATGGGCATAGCAGTCGTGTCAATCATGATGGTGCTGGCTCGCCTGTTCGCAGATGGTTGGCGCACACGCTGGGGAGATGGGCGTGTCGTTATGTGGGGCGGCGTGCTGGCCAGTTTTGGACTGGCTTTCGCCCTGTTGCTGGGAGGAGTAGTCCCCGCCTTGACTGGGTTTGCGTGTGTTGGATTGGGTATGGCGGCGGTGACTCCCTGCATCTATGTCGCAGCCGCAAAAAAAGGTCCAGACACATTGACATTGGTTGCAGCGATGGGAGAGACCGGTCTCCTGGCAGGTCCGCCGGTGATTGGATTAATTTCAAATGCCAGCAGTCTGGTTTGGGGAATGGGCTTCGTCGCCTTGTCGGCCGTTCTTGTCTCTCTTTTTGCGACCCGGATCCGCTGGTCGAGCAGCAAGGACTCTGAACCCAAG
The DNA here is from genome assembly GCA_026418275.1 of Clostridia bacterium. Classification (GTDB taxonomy): domain Bacteria; phylum Bacillota; class Clostridia; order Acetivibrionales; family DSM-2933; genus SKW182. The sequence goes on along the minus strand of JAOABQ010000042.1, from coordinate 7,138 downwards.
ATATAACTGTTAGCCGCTCCTATAGAAACAGTATGTATGGAGGTAAAATGAAAATGACCCGAATCGAACATCTCAGCGTTAGTTTCGAAGTAACCGCGCACTGTAACTTGAAGTGCGCACATTGTGATCACGCATCCCCCTGGATGCAAAAGAAGTTTCTGTCCGTGCCCCAGTTTGAAAGGGACGTCGAGCGTTTGGCGTCGGTCTTCCATGCTGATGAGATCCGGTTTACCGGCGGCGAGCCACTACAGCACGCGGATCTGGCTCAGATCCTTCAGATCGCGCGCAGAAGCGATGTGGCAGCCGGCATCGTGATCCTGACAAACGGCCTCCTCCTCAACAAGATCTCAGATGAGGTACTCGATCTTACGGACTGTCTGGTGGTGAGCCTCTATCCGGGTGTCCGGTTGCCGTTCGACCTCGCCAAGATGGAAGCCCGGGCCAGGGACCATGGGACGAAAATCATCTACGATCGCGTTACAGGGTTTCGGCAGATGCTGGTCTACAACCGGATCGAGAACGATCAGGCCGTGGATGCGGTTTTTCTCTCCTGCTTCTCTGCCGTAAACTGCCACACGGTTTACGAGGGAAAGTATTTCCGTTGCTCCCGGAGTAATTCTCTCTCGAAGAGGATGAGTCTCGCCGGGCGAAGTGTGAATGAGCCGAGGGAGTATGTGGATCTCTTTGAAAGCCGGGACCTCGCGGCGGATCTGAGGCGCTACATCGGTGAATCCACACCTCTCGAGGCATGCCGGTACTGTCTGGGCAACATCGGTCAGCGGGTACCTGCGAAGCAGCTCACTAAAGCTGAAATCCAGCAGGAGATGGCGGCACACCATGAGAACCCGGAGGATCTGCTGGACCAGGACATCGATCTCGCATTAGTAGAAACACCTCCTCCGTTGGCGGCGGGCTGGTGGCGTCTCGACTACGACATCAAACAGCAGGAACATGCGAAGCAAAACAAAGACGCAGTCTTCATAACGTCGGATCAGTTCTTCAAGGAGAGTCTTTAGAATTTTATAGTCCCCCCCTTTGTCAAGACACAAGAAGTCAAACTATAAGTTATGCTCCTTTGGTTTATAAGGCAACAACCCGGACTTGATTGTCCAAGTAAAATTTAGCAGGACAATCGCCATTTAATGAGGAATGTGGCCTGTAGGTATTGTACTTATGGATGTAATCACGAAACATAGCCCTGAGCTGCCTGGTTGTAAATGTAGATACTGTCATCCTAAATAAGCTTCAGCAATAAAAAGAGAAATACAAATAAAAAAATTAAGTAAGTATCTTTGATAAAGAAAAATTAATTGAAAAAAGTAGAGCTGAATAGAAATTAGCTCTACTTTTTTATTAAATTCCAAAGCGTTCAAGTGCCTTAAATAAGCACTTTTATACTTTTTTATCTTATTTGTTTTGCATCCCATGCTATTGTTATGCATTAACTGCATATATTTTAGTCATTTTTCATAAACTCCGCATCACTAGCGCTTTTCGGCCAAAAAACAGTAATATGTCCTAGAATTATCCACACTTAGAAAATCCACAATTCCTGCAAACCATACATCCACCCTCATGTTCCACTGCCTTGCCACACTCAGGGCACGCAGCAGACGAAATAACCTCATCATTGTCTGTATTCATACAAATATCAGATATTGTACATGCGGCACATTCCGAATCACACTTTGCTGTAGGTCTTGGAATTTTATCTTCTTCCCGTAAAGATAAATCATTTAAAATCTCATCCTCTTTACCATTTTGAAGTTTCGCCACCTTTTCAATAAGTCTACCGATTGCATCGGGACAAGACATTACTTTTAATCCTTTTTGTCTTATGGTTGATGGACAGCGAATGCCTTTTAACTGTTCTACAATGGATTTTGCATCTATACCTGAGCGCAGAGCAATAGAAACAAGCCTACTGGTTGCTTCTGATTGTGACGGACATCCCCCTGCACGTCCTGTATTTGTAAACACTTCACAAATTCCCTGCTCATCATAATTAACCGTTATATAGAGGTTTCCACAACCAATTTTCACTTTTTCGGTAAACCCGGTAGTAATATCCGGTCTTGGTCTTGGTGCCACTTGTGATGCCTCATTATGTTCTTCCTGGGTACTATTTCCGTTCTCCTTACCCTTAACCTCTCCAATATTTAAAACCTGCAAATCCCTGCTGCCGTCCCTGTACAGCGTTACACCTTTACACAAAGACTTATATGCCAACCAATAAACTTCCTTTACATCTTCCCTGGTAGCATCATGACACAGATTAACGGTCTTAGACACTGCGTTATCTGTATATTTCTGGAATGAAGCCTGCATTTTTACATGCCATTCCGGAGAAATATCATGTGATGTTACAAAAACATTCTGAATAGATTTTGGAACTTCTGCAAACCCCTTTATGGAACCTTTTTTTGCAATCCGCCGCATCAAATCTTCTGAATAGAACCCATCAATTACTGCTATTTGTTTAAATAGAGGATTCACTTCTAATAATTCATCATTATCCATAACATTTCGAATGTAGGAAATCGCAAATAAAGGCTCTATCCCGCTGGAAACACCAGCAATAATACTTAATGTTCCTGTTGGCGCAATGGTTGTAGTCGTTGCATTCCGGACTCTCACTCCCAAGTCCTTGTAAATACTTTGATCAAAATAAGGGAAAACACCTTTCTTTTCAGCTATTTCAATGGATGATTTTCTTGATTCTTCCTGGATGGTGTGCATAATTTTTTCCGCCAGACTTACAGCTTTTTGGGAACTGTACGGAATATTAAGCTTACAAAGCATATCTGCCCATCCCATAACACCCAGTCCGATCTTCCTGGTACCTCTCGTCATTTCATCAATTTCAGGAAGCGGATATTTATTCACATCAATTACATTATCCAGAAAATGTACAGCCTTTCTTACCGTAGCCTTAATCCTGTCGAAGTCAACTTCGGGTTTTCCACCCTGATTTTTTATCATAATGCTTAAATTAATGGAACCTAAGTTACACGCTTCATAAGGTAAAAGCGGCTGTTCTCCACAGGGATTGGTACTTTCAATCATACCAAGCTCAGGAGTAACATTATCTCTATTTAGTCTATCTATAAATATAATCCCGGGCTCTCCGTTTTTCCATGCCATATCAACAATTAAATCAAAAACCTTTTTAGCATTCAGTTTGCCCACAACATTTTTATAATGAGGATCTACCAGGTTATAATCACTGTTGGTTTCCACAGCATTCATAAATTCTTCTGTTATGGCAACACTGATGTTAAAGTTTGTAATTTCTGAACTATCACTTTTTGATGTAATAAACTGCATAATATCAGGATGGTCCACCCTGAGGATCCCCATATTGGCACCCCTTCTAGTTCCCCCCTGTTTAACAGCCTCGGTAGCAGAGTTAAAAACCTTCATGAAACTAATAGGCCCGCTTGCAACCCCACCAGTTGAATTTACCGAAGCTCCTTTTGGTCTTAGCCTGGAAAAGCTAAATCCGGTTCCTCCACCGCTTTTATGTATTAATGCAGCATTTTTAATTGTTTCAAATATTCCTTCCATGCTATCTTCAATGGGAAGCACAAAACAAGCACTTAACTGTCCCAAAGGTCTACCCGCATTCATTAATGTTGGTGAATTTGGTAAAAACTCAAGGTTCGCCATCATCTCAAAGAACTCTTGCTCAATTTCTTCTACCTTTGATGGAGATTCGAATTTTAAATCTGCCTCAGCTACAGCTTTAGCAACCCTCCGAAACATGCCTTCAGGATCTTCTAATAACTTTCCACTCTCGTCCTTGGACAGATACCTTTTTTCAAGAACTTTGATTGCATTATCAGACAAATTCATATAACAGCCTCCCAACAAAATCACTATATTTTGTATAGCATACTTCTTCCAGCACTGTATATTGTATCACTTCTATTAGCCAAGTCAATACAAAAGGTAAATTTTTTTTTAGTAAATAAGTCCTATTGCATTTTCCTTGAAACTGGTGTATATAAAAAATTAAAGGGAGCATTTTGACAGCTCCCCGAAAACAACCTTTATTTTTATACCATATTCATATTTTTTTATCAAGTGATTTTGTAAATAATTTTACTCTTTTAGTAATGCCGACTCACTGTAAGAATTTCCTGCATCCCACAAGATCCATTCTTCATAACCGGCATCATATACTGCTTTAATCTGCTGTCTAACCTGATCCGGGCCATAAGTTTGGTAATAACCCTTTCCAAGCCATGAAGCGGTGAAATCCTGCAAGTATGGTCTTACGCCTGCCTTATACCCCTCCACCTTTGATATTCTTTCCTTTGCTTTTGCCAAGCTGTGGTAAATAACGCCATAAGGATCAAGGTCCGGTTTATCAAACTTAACCTTGTTGACAATCTGTCCAGCCGCATAATGTGAGGGATATACCATCGGTGAAATATAATCAATATCTTTACCCACGAGTTCAAGATATTGCCCTATCCCTTCAGTATCACCAGGGCTTTCACAGATAATTCCGAATACATCTGCAGATAATTTTACACCAGGCATTTCTTTTTTTGCGTATGCAAGAAACTCATTAATAATTTCATGCTTTTTTAAATTCTGATTTCCAAAATTCATTGCTTTCTTCGCACCGTCATTTGCAAACCGGATATAGTCAAACTGGATTTCATCAAATCCCTTTTCTACTCCCTCTTTTGCTATGGCAACCAGGTAGGGCCATGAATCTCTATTATAAGGACTTAACCAGGTTAGCCCATGATTATCTCTCCATAGGCCTCCATTTGAATGTTTGATTGCCAATTGGGGTTTCTTGGATGACAACACCGGATCCTTAAAACAAACAACACGACCTATTAAATAAATATTATTATCGTGAAATGCTTTAATGACCCTATCTACATCATATTTTTTCTTCCACGCCTTTACTTCCCTTACCATGGGAACATTTGATTCATATCCCACATATCCGTCATCATCTTTAATATCAACTACATAAGCATTGACTTCAGTACTTTTGGCCAGGTCTACAAAATGCTGTACCTTTTCCATGCTTCCTACAGTCCACCCCGTTAAGTATAACGCTTTTACCTTAACATCACTTACTTGTGAACCGGAAGGCTGACCTGTCGGATTTGGGCTAGGGGTGGTCTCTCCCTGCCGTACCGGTGTTTGCTTATTTTGTCCCTCATTTTTTGTAGCTGTAGGTACTTTATTTGTACCCGTACCTTTAGTACCTTTATAAGCTAAAACAGATCCGGTTGCAATAAATACCAAAATCAAACCGATTATAATATTTCTTATAAGATTGCTTCTCATAAAGTCAGACCCCACCCTTTTTATTATCAATCTATTTCTTATTATAAGTAATTTTTCTATTATTGTCATGGGAAAATAGTTCCTTGAAAATCAGAAGCCACAAGGCTTTAACCCTGTGGCTTCTGATTTATGCTCTATGTTTATCCTATGTTATTTCTTTTGAAATGCTCCCTCACTATAAATATTACCTGCGTTCCATAAAATCCATTCATCATATCCTGCATCGTATACAGCTTTTATTTGATCTTTTACGTCCTGTACACCATACTTCTTATAATAACCCTTCCCAAGCCATGATGCAGTAAAGTCCTGCAGATACGGTCTCATTTTTGCTTTATATCCAGGTACTGCAGCAATCCTGTTTTTTGCCTTAACCAAGCTATTGTAAACAACTTTATATGGCTCTAAATCCGGTGCAGTAAATAGGACTCCGTTAACACTTTGCCCCTGCCCGTTTTGCCTTTTGTTTGCATAATGTGACGGATATACCATAGGGCAAATATAGTCTATCCCTTTACCAATCTTCTCCAATTCTTGTCCTATCCCTTCAATATCACCAGGGCTTTCACATATAATACCAAAAACATCTGCGGATAAAGGTATTCCTTTTCCATCATGGATCTCCTTATACGCAGTGTCTAAAAACTTACAGATTGTATCTGCTTTGGTAGGGGGATTTGCGCCATAATCCACTTCTTTTCTTGCCGCAGTCGGGAACCTGACATAGTCAAACTGTATTTCGTCAAACCCCTTCTCTATTGCTTCCTTCGCAATATCTATATTATATTTCCATACATCTTCATTATAAGGGTTTGTCCAAGGGGTTACACCATTTTCCCTCCAAATTTTCCCGTCCGGCCTTTTAATGGCCAAGTCTGCACGTTTTGTTGCCAGTACAGGATCCTTAAAGCAAACAACTCTCGCTATTACATATACATTGTTTTCATGTAAATACTTTAATACCTTCTCAGGATTATATAACGTATGAAAAGCATTGTTATTTTTCACCTCTGGTACGTTGGATATGTAATTAACCCTACCGTCATCTTTAACGTCAATAACTACAGCATTGATTTCAGTTGTTTTTACAAGATCAACAATATGCTTTAACGTGTTTTCATTACCAGCACTAGCCCCGGTCAAATAAAGCCCTTTTACTTTTACTTCCTTTACTTTTTTAGCATCAGGCGTGGCCGATGGAAGCGGGGATGCTCCAGTAGTACTGTTATTTTTCTTATTCTCTTCTGTTCCTACTGTATCTCCGCTCGGATTTTTACTTATAACCTTATTTTTGTCTGAACGGCCAGACATAACAAATGCTGCTCCTACACCAACAATAGCTACTAAAGCAATCAAAATTACAATTATTTTTGTATTACCCTTCATACACAACACCTGCTCCTATTTAGACTAAAACTATTTTTGAAATAATTTCATTATCAAATTTATCAGATACTTCCTTTAAAAACAATACAAATTTCAATTTTTTTCTCATTATCTTTTATTTTTCTCATTATACGTATTCTTTACCTATTTCATTCATGGAAGAATTAACTTTTTACATTGAAAAAGGGAAAAGACATAAATGTCCTTTCCCTTTTTGGCTCCTCAAGTAGGACTTGAACCTACGACCCTGCGGTTAACAGCCGCATGCTCTACCGACTGAGCTATTGAGGAATATAAATCTGGCGGAGACCTACTTTCCCGGGCCGTGTCCAGCCAAGTATCATCGGCACAGAGAAGCTTAACTGCCGTGTTCGGGATGGGAACGGGTGTGACCTTCTCGTAATAACCACCAGAAAATTTTAGGGTTTGCACC
>JAOABQ010000101.1 GCA_026418275.1 Clostridia bacterium | reverse complement strand
ACAAACGAAAAGCTTGGTAATATTGAAGTTTTTAGGCAGGGTAAAATTACGTGGGAATACAGGGTTTTAAAAGCCTTGTGCTAATTGATGTATCTAAGGTGTAGTCTGTTGATTAATTTCCTACAGTAAATTGACACGATCCACAATCAGTATAAACTGTGAAAACTACAGCAAAATATGTTAAAATAGATGTGAGCAGGAAGCATTGGCCAAGTACTGTCCATAGGCTATGCTTTTCAATGTAATCGAACCTGCCTATCGATTGTGAATCAAAAAATTTACATATAGGAGTGAAGAACAATGAAAAAAATCAATTCCATCATTTGCATTGTACTGGTTTGGGTACTGGCGTTAACATCTGCTTCCTTTGGTGCATCCCCGATTTCCGAGAGTCTTATGTATCCCTTTACTGTCCCTTGGGATGATGATACCAAAACTGCCGCAGACGTTTCCTATATCCTGGATGCCCCTGCCGGTAAACATGGATTTTTAAAGAGTCAAAACGGACATTTTTTCTTTGAGGATGGCACAAGAATGCGGATGTGGGGTACCAATCTTGCTTTTGGTGCTAATTTTCCATCCAAGGAAAACGCGCAGAAAATGGCAGGCCACCTGGCAAAGCTGGGATTTAATATTGTCCGGTTCCACCACATGGACTCGGATTATGGAAAGAATGTGATATTTGATTCCTCTCCAAATACCCTAAACCTTTCAGCAGATCAACTGGATAAAATGGATTATCTTATATGGTGTCTGAAACAAAGGGGGATATATGTGGATTTAAACCTTCACGTGGGAAGGATTTTCCGCCAGGGAGACAATGTTGTGGATTATGACAAATTACCCTCCTTATCCAAGCTTGTCACTTTATTTGACGACAAGATCATAAGTCTTGAAAAGGACTACGCATTAAAGCTTTTAACACATAAAAACCCTTATACCGGCACCAGGTACTGTGATGAACCTGCTGTTGCGCTGGTGGAAATAACCAATGAAAACAGCATCTTTAACGGTTGGAATGATGGCCGTATCTTTGGTGCAGGAACTGATGGGCTCACACAATACTATCTGGACGAGCTTGACAGCAAATGGAACGCCTGGCTTTCCCGGAAGTATTCTTCCGATGAAGCGTTAAAAAGCGCCTGGAGTAATGGAGCTATAGAAAATGACGGTCCTAACATGGTTACAAACGGGAATTTTGAAAATGGGATGACCGGATGGCTTAGTGAAATTCACACTGGAGCTTCAGCCAATGTGGGTGTAGTCAACTTTGATGATCCATCGGCAAACCAGGGATTATGTGCCAAAATTCAAGTGAGCAAGGCAGGTCCCTACGACTATAACATTCAATTCAAACAGCTTAATATCAAAGTTGTGAAAGACCGGCCCCTGATCTTGAAATTCAAAGCAAAGGCAGATAAGGAGAGGAAGATCTATGTTTCATTTATGAAAGAAACTTCTCCTTGGTCAAATTACGGACTTTCCAAGGATTTTATCATCGATACGGGGTGGAAGGAATATGAAGTGGCCTTTTCACCCAATGTGGATGCACAAAATGACACACGGCTTTCTTTTACCCTAGGACAGACCGAAGGAACAGTAGTCCTTGACGATGTACGTCTTTATATGCCCAAAAGACCCGGCCTTTTGGAAGGTGAATCCCTTTTAAAGTCCAATATCAAAAGGATTCCGTGGGACCTGCGGCTTAGCTTCTCCCAATCCAGAATAAAGGATGAAACCGAGTTTTATACGGACCTTGAAATAACGTTTTTTAAAGAGATGCTAACCTATTTAAAAAACAATTTAAATATCAAGGTGCCCATTTCCACATCCAACAATTTCAACGGAAATCCCGACCTTTTGGCACAATCGGTGGGGGATTACATGGATTCACATAATTATTGGGATCATATAACATTTCCCCAAAACCCATGGGATCATAATGTTTTTGCCCAGCGCAACAACTCCCTGATATCCGAGAATTCATGGCAGACCCAGGATAACGGCGCAAATACCTTTTTAGCAGAGCTGTCACAGTCAAAGATTGCGGATAAGCCCTTTGTCGTAAGTGAGTGGAATCATGTCTTTCCCAATGATTACGAATATGAGATGCCCATGCTTCTTGCCAGCTACGCGAGCTTCCAGGACTGGGACGGACTCTTCCAGTATTCTTACTCCCATGAAGATTATTTTGCTTACGGTTATACATCCAACTGGTTTGATATGAAAAACAATACCTTAAAGCAGGTTTCTATGGCACAGGCAGCACTGATTTTCCAGCAAGGCCTTGTAAAACCATATAAAAGTGCTGTAAAGCCAACCTACGGCAAGGAGGATATTTTAAATAGTTATGCTCAAAAGGGAAGAATCAGTGATTATGGGGTGGACCGGTTTTTACCGGGCAGCCTTATCATGTGCAGTGGTTTTGCCAAACAAAGCCTGGAGGCGGAAAGGAGCTCAGGGATTACATCCCTCATGGACGAACAAAGCCTTAGCAGGTTAAATGAAGGGGTTTTAAAGTCGGACACCGGTGAAATCACCTGGGACAGGAGCCAGAAGGGAAGAGAGTATATAACGGTGGATACACCTTGTTTCAAAGGTATTGACGGTTTTGTTGCATCCAGGGAAATAAAGCTTCAAAATATCACTTTTAGTATCAATGAAAATGCGTCGGTGGGTATCCTTTCCAAGGACAGGGCAGAAGTATCCTCCCCCGGAACCAAGCTTATTACCCTAGCTGCAAGACAGAAAAACACCGGCCAGGTCAAAGATGCAAATAACGGCCTTTCAAACTGGGGGATTGCTCCCATGTTGTTGGAGCCTGTTACCGGTTATATAAAATGGGATTTGCCGCTGGGTCTTGCAATGAGTGCATGGGCGTTGGACGGTAGGGGTCAGCGGGTAAAAAGTTTGGAGGTTTTAAACAATACCCTTTCCTTGACTTATGATGTAAAGTCTCCATGGATTGAAGTGGAAATTTTAAAACAAGACACAGAACGGACGATTAAGGGCAGGATTGCAAAGGATATAGAGGAGTATCCCAAAAATAAAGAATTGGATCCACAGTTAAGAATCACCGAGATATTTGGAGGAAATATTAAAGGAGCTTCCGTTTTAGCCAATCCCGATGGTACCTTTGAGCTTAAAGGCGTCTCTACTGAGGATACAACCATAAGGGTCGAAAGTACCGGATACCTTGCAAGAACATTTTATATTCCCAAGGGTGCAGCTGGTGCAGATTTAAATAATATTTTACTTTACAGCGGAGATGTAAATGGGGACGGTGCTGTGAGTATGTCAGATATCATGGAGGTGGTAGCAATTTTCAATACCAGTGATCAAAGTATAAGGTATAACAGGGATATAGATCTTGACCGGGATGGGGCCATCAATATGTCTGATATTATGATTGTTGTGAAGAATTTTGCAAAGATCTAATGGGGTTTTTAAATAGCATAAAAGATAATTATCATACGCAACAGACCAATGTTCTGGAATACTGCAAAAGGAGCGAAAAAAGCTTTTTGCAGTATTTTTTTTCTATAGTCCTTAATAGATAGCAGAAAATATCAAAAGCTGCTTAAGAGAATCCGTTAAATTATAAATATAGGTAGTTAATTAAATCAACTGAAAACGGAGGGATTCACATGATGGAAATGAGAGCATATCATATAGAACTTAAAGGAAGCAGCTATCAGGTTGGAAAAGTATTGGGAAGTATGGCTAAGGAGGTTCCGGGACTTCAGGAATTCCTGATTTTAAAGGAAAACGCTTTTACATCGGAAGAAGAAAAAGAGGTTTATAAGCTTTTTGATGCTTTTTGTCCCGGGATTAATGAAGAAATTGCAGGTTTTTCCGATGTTCTGAGTGTCCGGCCGGGCCAGGTCATCTACTATCTGATGTCTTACCTTAGGCCGGGCTGCAGTCAGATGGCGGTGCTGCCCTCTAAGACCCAGGATGGACATGTCCTGCTTGCAAGGAATTATGACTTTAGCGAGAAAATGGAGGGAATGACGCTTGCTACCACAAGGATTGACGGGAAGTACGCCCATATCGGTTCATCCATCATGCAGTTTGGACGGGGAGACGGGATGAATGAACACGGTCTTGCGGTAAGCCAGACTTCAGCAGGTTTCCCGGTAAGCAATTTAGAAGGCGGAAGGAAGCCAGCCATCGTGGGACTCCAGTTCTGGGCAGTGATTAGAGCAATTCTTGAGAACTGCAAAAATGTAGAGGAAGCACTTTACTTGGCAAAGCAGATGCCCATCGCATATAATATAAATATGATTGCAGCGGACAAGGGTGGAAACGCAGCTTTGCTGGAAAGCGTGGACGGTGAAAAGGCAATAAGAAAGATTAGTGCCGATACCAAAGAACAATTTATTTCTTCCACCAATCATGTACATTTGCCCGAGCTTTTAGAGTATGATCCTAAGCGTTTTAAAAACTCTGTGGTACGGTATGCTCGGATAAACAACATGCTAAACTCTAAGGAATTGATTTCGAAGGAAGATCTGAAAGGGCTCCTTTCAACCCGCTATCCTGAAGGATTATGCTGCCATTACTATGATGCGTACTTCGGGACGCTAAGAGGCATGGTATTCGATGTAACCCAAGGTACGGTGGAAGTAAGTTTTGGCTCTCCTGCTTTGAACGAGTGGCATTCCTTCACCATGGATCAGGAGGTTAAACAAAATTACTATCCGGTAGTACTGAAAAAGGAAATTCCGGATCCGGATTTCTTTGAATTCACTTTATAATTAGGTGGCGTTATGAACTATATCGAACAGCTTGAAAAAGCCATTCTCTATATAGAAGAAAGACTTAGTGAAGATATAAAAGTTGAGGAGGTAGCCGGAGCAGCCGGCTACTCCTATTACCATTTCCATAGAATCTTTGAAGCGGTGGTTGGTGAGACTGTCGGCAATTATTTAAGGACCCGCAGGCTTACCCGGGCGGCAAACGATTTGATTTATACCGGTAAAAGAATTCTTGATATTGCAGTGGAATACCGGTTTGAATCCCAGGAAGCATTTAACCGTGCATTTAAAAAGAGATTTAAAGTAACGCCCGGAACCTATAGAAAAAATAGAATCGATGTGATAGTAGGGGGGAAGAAAGAGCTTTCAGGTCCCACATTAAAGCATCTTCAAACAGGAATCACCATTGAACCTGTCGTTAGAAAGATTGAAGAGGTGAAAATTATAGGTCTGCGGGATATGACCACCATCAGGACGAATAAAATTCCCGAAATGTGGGGGAGATTTAATATAAGAATGGAGGAAATCAAAAACAGGAAAAATAGGATCCGCGGCTATGGAATCTGTGAGGTAGATAAGGATTATGATGTCAGCAAGTTTAATGAGGATACCGAATTTACCGAAATTGTAGGAATTGAGGTGGATGCCTTTGAGGAAATACCCCAGGGTATGGTTTCTAAAACCCTGGCCGGTGGAAGATATGCGGTATTTACCCATAAGGGGAGGATGGATACCTTAAGAATGACCTATGACTATATATGGGGTACCTGGATTCCTTATTCCGGATATACATTGGATATGCGGGATGATTTTGAATTTTATGACGAGCGGTTTTTGGGGCCGGATAACGATCTTTCCGAGATGGATATCTATATTCCTATAAAATGAAATTGATATAAGGTAACGCATTGTGCGAGTAAAGGCTCCAGGAAAAATACAATTAAACAGCGCTGATAGGCTAATGAGATTCCAAGTGTCTCGTAACGTAATTCTTTTCTAGAGTATGCGAGGCACAAACAGAGGAAGTGCATTTTTAACACTTTGAAACTTAAAATTTGTTGTGTTAAAAAGCACTAGAATAAATATGCATGTAGCCTTAAAAGCATGTAAATTCAGCTCGGGCAAATCCAAACTCGCTTCGCTCGTACAGTGGATTTGCATTTCCTCGCTCGGATTAACATGCTTTAAGGACTATGCATATGTTCTTTCCACTCATTAACTTTTCACAGTGTGATTACCACCAGCCGCAGTGTTCCTCCATAACCCCGTACAAATCCATGACCTCCACCCATGTTGAATCGACCCTTACCCTGCCGTCGGCTTTCACAAAGAATTCCGAATGTGTCAGATTGGCTATAAACGGAACGATTGGCGGTATTTTGTTGATGCTGCAGGTTCTCATCAGCGGAGTAATGGAAAGGTCCATATCGCAAGAAGTAGCTTTCCAAATGCCCTCCCCTTCGTTTGGGGGGTAATGTTCAAAGGAGACTTCCTGGTTTAAACGGATCCATTGATTCAATTTGAAATTTTCAGTATTTTCCTTGAAATAAACTTCAGTATATTTTTGTGAATCCGCGCCATAATTTACTAAGGAGGCAAGAGCTGTATCCTTATTTTGAACAGCGATCCAATGCCATCTTGTTTTTCTCGGAACCCTTCCAAAGCAGTGGTCATAATAACAAAGGGCATGGTTGAGTGGATAATTTTTATTGGGTGTCTCAATGAACCCTTCTGCAATATTGTGAAAAAAATGCATCAGGGAATAACAATTGACAAAGTTATTATCATGTTTTGTAAAGGGCGGAGCAGAGGGATTTATTTTTATTTTTATATTATAATCACGGTTAGAAAAATGAAAGCTCCATCCTTCCTTTTCATCCCCATTATACCCAATGATTAAATTTTTAGAACGATAATTTAAACTGAGTCTATTTTTTTGCTGTCCCAGATCAAGAACAATATTCTTTTCAAAGCTTAAAGAAGACTTTGGATTTGCGCCATAGTCAAATAAAGTAAACTTAAAATGGTCGGTGATATGGACCCTGATAAAGAAGAAGCTGAAATAGATTTTTGAGGTGGGATCATGGATTCCCGTATACCACCATTCCTTGTCTCTCCAAGACTTCAATATATTTAATCCTCTGTGTTGGACTTTTTTTTCTTCCAGTTCCATTCCGTTTTCCTCCTGATTTTCATTGATAAAACATAAATATATTTAGTTCTTGGGAATAGTAAAAAAATACCCATTTATAACCTTGTTCTAACATTATATGATTTTGGTGTTTTGGAGTATACCGGTGTATGTATTTTTGAATAGGATATTCACTTGCAAAAAGAGGATGGAAAATGGAAAAAAGTTGACAATGGATTCTATTTGCGTTACCATAAAGATACCGTCAGTCGGTTTGGAGGTGCGAAGAATGACAAAAAAAGAATCGAAGGAAAAAAGGATCAATGACATCCTAGAAGCTGCAATGGATGTATTTATTGAAAAAGGATATGAAAATGCGTCTATGAATGAAATTGCTGCAAGGGCAGGTATCAGTAAAGGCGGCCTGTATCATCATTTTTTAAATAAGGACATGGTAATGCTTTATGCCAATCAAAAGCTTATGGAACCTTGTGAAGCAATGATGGAGCAAATTAAAAACTATAAAAGTGTGGTGGAAGGGCTAAAATTTTATATCAGCCATTACTTAAAATACTGGAGTGATCGGAAGCGGGAGCTTATTTTCTTTTCCTTATCAATGACGAAAGCAATGAGCATGAGGGATATATTCAAAATGTATGAACAGTATGTGGAGAAGTACATATCCTCTTTTGAGGCATTTTATCAAAAGGGCATCGACCAGGGAGAATTTATACCGCATAACACCAGAAACAGTGCCATTGCTTTGATGTCTGCCCTGGACGGGGTAGTAGTCTATATGGCCTTGGACAAAAAGCTTAAGCTGGAGGAGGTATCAAAGAGCTTTGAAGAAAGGCTGGTTGATCCGTTTATTTTGAAGGGGGAACAGTGAAGTTGGAGAAAATGAAATCTTTAAAGATATTTTTTATGATTACAGATTTGGGGTTTATTCTTTATTGGGCAATATCCATCCTTGAAATTTTGCCTGAAAGTTACCTTTTCAAGGATTATTACAATCCGATTGTAATGGCATGGAACTGGTCTTTTTTTCCTCTGGATATGCTTATTTCTTTGACCGGATTAATGAGCCTCTATTTATATAAAAGAAATCACCCATTGTGGTCAAAGCTTGCAGGTTTGTCTCTCGTGTTTACCTTTTGCTCGGGATTTATGGCAATTTCATTCTGGATTTTTAAATGGGAGTTTGATCTGGTTTTCTGGATTCTCAACATTTATTTGATGATTTACCCGCTATTTTTTTTAAAAGGATTCCTGAAAAAGTGAAAGATGAGGTGTAGTGACAATGTATTGGATATATCTTGCTTCAGCCATTTTCCTTGAGGTAGCTGGGACAACGGCAATGAAGCTTTCTAAAGGACTTACAAAACCTGTGCCTTCCGTTCTGATGTTTATATTTTATTTTGCTTGTTTTGGGGTATTGAGCCTTGCATTAAAAAAGATAGAAGTCGGTACAGCCTATGCTGTTTGGTCCGGAATCGGGACTTCCCTGATCGCAGTGATCGGTATTCTATTTTTTAAGGATGCGCTAAACCCCATAAAAGTGATTTCCATCCTGCTCATTGTGATGGGTGTTATTGGTTTAAACCTAAGCGGAATGAGCCATTCGTAGTATTCGTACTGGAAGGGAGGCCAATGTCTTTATAAAAGGTTTTAATGTACTTCCGGGAAATACTTATAGGTTATATTGTGCTAAATTATAAAAAGTCAGCTATCCTTTATAGATGGGGATAAACTGACTTTTTTTGTAATGCTTTTGCAGCTTTTTATGTGTCTTGAATGAAGATTAAGTTATATCTATTGATTAATTACCGGGATCAAAGGTTGTCGAAATTCAGTATGTTTTTAATGAATCGACAATGCTAAGTATCGCCAGAATCATAATGATCAAACCAAGAAGGTTTTTTATATGTTTTTTCATCATTTTTCACCTCATCATTTCTTATCAATGCCCGGGAGGACTAAAGCTTTTTGCAGGCATTCAGTGAAGGATTCATGTTGATAAAAAGTCGCTCCTATACTTAATATATGAAAGATAAGAAATCAATGTTACTTTCTGTAAAAAAATGTGATAAAAACACGAAAGCATGCAATGAAGCAAAGCCTTATAGTGATAAATCAAAAGGGCATAAAAGGATAGGGCTGGCTTGAGTAAATAAACCGGCCGGCATTGCCTAGGGTCAGGGGAACCTTGCCGGACATTGCAAGGCTTAACCGCCTTTCAACTTCCTGCCAGTTTATAAGATTCCACCAGGCGTTTATATAATCTCTCCTCTTGTTTTGATAATCCAGGTAATAGGCATGCTCCCAGACATCGCACACCAGAACCGGAATGCCGCTCCACTGGGTAAGATTTTGATGCTTTTCTGCCTGAAGAATTTCCAGGCGTCCCCACGTAGGCTGCCAGGTAAGGATTCCCCAGCCGGAGGCTTCCACTTTTTCCGTTGCAGTTATGAATTGTTCTTTAAATGCATTAAAATTACCGAAATAGGCATTGATGTGGGCTAAAGTTTGTTGTCCGGGCTGACCTCCCTGACCTTGGGGTGCAATGATAGTCCAGTAAATGCTATGGAGAATATGGCCTGAGCCATTGAATGCCAGTTCATTTTCCCAGTACTTTATTACTTCAAAGTCATTTCTTTTTCTTGCTTCTACAAGGTGGAGCTCAGCTTTGTTGAGCCCATCCACATAACTTTTATGATGTTTATCATGGTGAATCTGAAGAGTTCTTGAGCTGATCACAGGCTCCAGCGCATTGGTCGGGTAGGGGAGCGGAGGCAGCTTGTGCTGTCCCGGAGGCACCATTCGGTATTCCATGACGATTTCCTCCTTTATATGAATATACGGATATATATCATTTTATTCACTTTATGTAAAGTTGGTGCGTTTTTAAATACTGCGTTTCATGGGAAATAAAAAATGATTTATGTATTTAAAAAGGATAGAAAGTATTATATAATATTCGTAAATGCAAATGATTTGCAACTAGGTTGATTGAATAACCCGGGGAAATATTAAAAAGATGTTTTACCGAGCAGATTTTCGTGTATAATTATATTGCAAATGCAAATGATTTGTATTTAAGTATTTCCATGGAGGAGTAAAAATGCGAGTAAAGATACGTAAAGTATTTATTTTATTAATGATTGCACTGATGACAACCAGTGGGTGCGGAAATGGTAAAAGCGACCTTACAAAGGTGTCCACAGCCCAAATGAATAAAAAGGTCAATATCGTTACCTCCTTTTATCCTATGTATATTTTTACAAAAAATATTACGAAGGATATCCCGGATGTAAGTGTTACCAACATGACTGAGCCTCAAACAGGATGTCTTCATGATTATCAGTTGAGTCCTGCAGATATAAAAATACTGGAGAAAGCACAGATATTTGTAGTGAATGGCGCAGGAATGGAAAGTTTTATGGAGAAGGTAACCGGCCGGATGTCAAATCTAAAAATTCTTGAGGCCAGTAAAGGAATAGAATTTATAAGAGAAGAGCATGAAGAAAACAAAGATGAAAAAAAGGAAGGTATAGAGGCAGGAACCACAGAAGAGGGAATAAACCCCCATGTATGGGTGGGAATTTCCGGCGCCATAAAGGAAGTCATGAATATCGGTGAGCAGCTCTCAAAGCTTGATCCTGAGCATGCTGAAGAATACAAACGGAATACGGATGCTTATGTAAAAAAGCTTGAAGCACAGAAAGAGAAAATGCATCTGGCCTTAAAGGATATAAAAAATAAAAATATTGTTACTTTTCATGAAGCCTTTCCCTACTTTGCAAAGGAATTTAACCTCAATATTGTGGATGTAGTGGAACGGGAGCCGGGAACGGAACCCAGTGCAGGGGAGCTTTCCGAAACGATCAAAAAGATAAAGGAATTAAACGTAAAGGCTCTCTTTGCAGAACCCCAGTATCCGGCAAAATCTGCGGATACTATTGCAAGAGAAACCGGTGCAAAGGTTTATACGCTGGACCCGGTGGTAACAGGACCTAAGGAGGGAGATACGGAGGCCTACATCAAAGCCATGGATCAGAACCTTCAAACATTGATTGACGCGTTAAAATAAGAGTTTTTTAATGTTAAGGAAATTATGGTAGTTTTATATTTCTTGAAAATCTTACATTTTGCCTTTCGAACCATCCGCAAAAGACGGCTTGTTTTCTGGCACAATGTAAGATTTTTAACGGGTGATACAGAATTGACAAAGAGAGAGGGAACAAAATGGTAGACCCCAGACATAAAACCGGGTGTGAAAGCGGATGTCAAAATGGGTGCCGGGGATTATGCTGCACCAAAATCGAAAATTTTGGCGTGACATTCGGAAAAAATGAGATTTTAAAGGATGTTAATCTACATATTCATTGTGGCGAATTGACAGCCCTCATCGGTCCCAACGGAGCAGGAAAAAGCACGCTCTTAAAGGCGGTACTCGGAGAAATTAAGCATAAGGGCGAATTGAAGTTTTTAGACGCAAAGGGGGTCCGCAACGGGCATCCTTTAATCGGATATGTACCGCAGCACTTGAGTTTTGATATTACAACACCTACCAGTGTTCTTGATCTGTTTATGGCCAGCAGGTCAAGGCTTCCTGCCTGGCTTTGCAATACAAAAAAAATACGTCAAAGGGTAACGGAAAGCCTGGAAAAAGTAAAAGCTGCCCATCTTATAAACCGCCGCCTTGGAGCCTTATCCGGAGGAGAGCTTCAAAGGGTGCTTTTGGCACTGGCTTTAGACCCGATTCCTGATCTTTTGCTTCTTGATGAGCCGGTTTCAGGAATTGATCAAAACGGGATGGAGCTTTTTTACAATACCGTCTCGGAACTCAGGCAGAACTACGATCTTAGCATTATCCTGGTATCCCATGACCTGGATTTGGTTTTAAAGTATGCTGACCGTGTTGTACTGATCAATGGGACTGTCCTGTGCAACGGTTCACCCCAGCAGGTCTTCAAGGATGAAACGCTTTTAAAAACTTTCGGGATGTCATGGTATAAAGGGCATAAAGGGGGAGTGGGTTGAAATATGGAGTTTTGGTATAGATGGATAGAGGCTTTACTTCCTTTTCAATGGGTAGAACATGGATTCATGAAAAATGCACTTTTGGCGGTCCTTCTGATTTCCCCTATTTTTGGAATCCTTGGTACCATGATTGTAAATAATAGAATGGCGTTTTTTTCGGATGCCCTTGGACACGGTGCTTTTACAGGAATAGCTATTGGTGGTGTTTTAGGCTTTTTAGAACCGATTTGGGCAGCTATTTTGTTTTCCATTTTGTTTTCTTTTATGATTACATGGATAAAGAATAAGAGCAAAGGCTCAACAGATACGGTTATCGGGGTGTTTTCCTCTACAGCCATTGCCATAGGGCTTGTGTTGATATCCCTGGGAGGGAGCAATATCAATAAGTTTTCGGCGTTTTTGATCGGAGACCTTTTAAGTATAACGCCTTCAGATCTTTTAATGCTCGTTTTTGTTTTTATCGGTGTAATTACCTTATGGGTACTGATGTTTAATAAAGTACTTCTCATCAGCTTAAACCGCTCTCTTGCGGGAAGCAGGGGAATTCGTACCCTGGCGGTGGAAATCGTCTTTACCTCTGCAATCGCAGTCATTGTTACTGTGGCCATCCAATGGGTAGGGCTTCTCCTCATTAATTCATTGCTTGTTCTGCCTGCGGCGGCAGCCCGGAATATTACCTTCAATGTACGGCAGTACCACTTGGTTTCGGTATTCATTGCGTTGGTTTCCGGGATCACGGGCTTGGTTTTGTCCTATTACTTGAACTCTGCCACAGGAGCAACCATTGTAATCATTTCGGCTATGATCTATTTTATTACCCTGTCCTTACGGGGAAGGATCGGATAAAACCGGACGGTAAACTTTATTAATGGATACATACCTGCAATAAAAAAGTGAGAAGGTTAATTTCCCTCTCACTCTTTTGTCTTTGACTTACTTTTATTTGCGAACCCCAAGATCTTGATGGTGCCGGCATCTTTTTCCAGTAAATTCATGATGAGCTTAATGGTGGTAGTCTTACCGGAGTTGTTTGGACCGATAAAGCCCATGATAAAGCCCCTTTTAAGCGAAAAACTTATGTTTTTCAGCGAAAAATCCTTAAAATTTTTACTTAGGTTTGTGATTTCTAAAATATTCTCCATGCTTTATACCTCCTCATATAAAAGTTCCAGCATCTGATTGAGTTCTTGAAGAGAAATTTCCGCCATTTTTGCAGCATTTACAGCGTCAGCCAGCTTTTCTTCCACAATCTTAAGCCGGACTTCCTTAAGCATTTCTTTGCTTTGTGCTGCTACAAAGGAACCTTTTCCACCTACCGTAACGATATAGCCCTCATTTTCCAACTCATCATAGGCTCTTTTGGATGTTATAACACTAATTTGAAGTTCTTTCGCAAGGGTTCGGATAGAAGGCAGTGCTTCACCTTCTGTAAGCTCACCCCGCATGATGAAATCCTTTATTTGACGGAGGATTTGTTCATAAATAGGTTCTTACGAAGAATTGGAGATGATTATATTCATAGATTGTCAGCCGTCCTCCTTGTACGCATACTGTATATAAACAGCACATACAGTATAATCAATTCTGTCAATAGAAAAATCCTTAGAAAAAATCCTTAATAAAAATGATAAAATCTTGTCATTTTAATATTGAATCAGTAAAATACTAACATAGGGAACTGTTTAAAGTTGATAAATTAGATGAAAGGGAACACAAAAGGTGAGAATACTTAGAGGCAAGAAAATCATAGAAATTACTTCTTTGGATGAATGGGCACAGTACGGCAGGGTGGTTGTTGACGTCGGGACGGGAGACGGGCGGTTTGTATATAAATTGGCTAAAGCCGACCAGGATGCATTATTTATCGGTGTGGATTCTGCGGCCCAAAATATGATGGAGTATGCTGCAAAGGTTATGAAAAAGCCAAGTAAGGGGGGACTTTCCAATGTACTCTATGTGGTGGCGAGTGCGGAGAGTTTGCCCGAAGAATTGACAGGTATGGCGGATAAAATCCATATCAACCTCCCCTGGGGAAGCTTGCTGGAGGGTGTTGTAAAGTGTTCGGACGAGATTTTTGACAGCATTAAAAAAGTGGTTAAGCCTACCGGCGCTGAATTGGAAATTTGCTTTACATACAGTATTTTATATGAGACAGGGGAAATGAACCGGAGAGAACTACCCGAACTGTCACTGGATTATGTAAAAGGCGCATTGATTCCCGCATATGAAAAAAAGGATATCGAGGTAGAGGATATTAGTATTATTACCAATGAAGTACTAAGGGAATATGGGACTCAATGGGCAAAGCGGCTGGGTTTCGGTAGAGCCCGGGATGTCTACCGGGTAAAAGCTTTCATAAAAAACGGAAGTGGTAATTAAATTTTAGGAGCAGCATAGGGTATGGTTAAAATTTACAAGTCCATTGCCAACCGGCTAAAGGAACGGATGCCGGAAAAAGCGTTAAGACTATATAAAAAAGCATATAGCCTGGAAAAAGAAAAACATGATTTGGAGCTATTGTTTGATATGGCTCTGCTTTACGACAAAATGGGAGAGACTTT
Source organism: Clostridia bacterium (assembly GCA_026418275.1). GTDB lineage: Bacteria > Bacillota > Clostridia > Acetivibrionales > DSM-2933 > SKW182. The sequence goes on along the minus strand of JAOABQ010000101.1, from coordinate 35,773 downwards.
GAAAGCCGAAGAAATGTACAAGGAAATACTGGAAGCGGATCCCAGGGAAGCAAGAGCCTTTTACGGGCTGGGTGTGCTGTTTGACAACATAAAGGATTATAACCGGGCGGCCCAATACTATAAAAAGGCTTTGGAAGTAAACCCCCATTACGGCAAGGCATATTTTTTTCTGGCGAATATTTATGATGAAATAGGGGAGAAGGAGCAAGCAATAGAGAACTACAAAAAAGTGATTGATCTGGAGCCGGATAATTTTTGGGCACATAACAATTTAGGTGCCATTTATGAGGAAATGGGCAAGGATGATTTGGCGCTGGAGTTATTTCGGAAAAGCTATGAGATCGACCCCCACCATTATAAGGCTTTATTTAATATGGGTGTAATCTTAAATAAGATAGGCTATGAAAATAAGGCCGTTCAGTATTATCTTGATTCAATCAGGGAAAATCCCAAATATCCCTTTAGTTATTTGAATCTTGCAGTATTGTACAAGGAGAATAAAGCTTACCGCAAAGCATTGGATAAAATCAGTGAAGGGATCGTAAAAAACCCGGAAACTTCATACCTATACTATAACAGAGCATGTATCTATGTTCATTTAGGCATGGAGGAGAAGGCATTGGAGGATCTGAAAAAGGCGACGGATTTGAGTCCGGGACTCATTTCCTATATGAAGTCGGATGAAGAGTTGGACCCTGTTAAAACCTTGGAGAGGTATGATTTGTACTGGGGTCAGTCGGTGTGAAATAATTTGTGCATTTCTGGTAACACAAAAACAACACCTTGAATAGTATATAGAAGATGATTAAGGTCTGTATACGGTTTATTACAGCTTACTGTATACAATAATTTAAACTGATTTTATTATTAAGGAGTGATTTGTGATGTCAGAAAACAGAGGGATCGGCTTTGGTTGTGGATTCGGAAATGATTGGATTTGGTGGATTATCATCATCATTATTGTTTTTTGTCTGTTGTGTCCGGGATTCTTTGGCGGATTCGGCTGTGGCCGTGAAAATTAATGAGAAGAATGAATGCATCGAGGGGGCTCTATGAGGCCTCCTTTGTTTTATATATAAGGCTTTTATGAACTGACAATAACCTTTTTGCATATCTGTTCATCCTCCTCATACCTTCCCATGTATTTGCATAGTTCCGATGAATTGACAAGCACTGTTTTAGAGGGGATTTCATACTTTATTGCTTTTTCCTTTAGTGAAAGCGCTTTTTGGTGAAGGGACTCTGCCTTCTCATATCTTCCCGTACGTTTATAGAGTTCTGCCAGATGGTTAAGGGTTGTAATGGTCTCCATGTGTTCCCATCCGAATAATTTTTTACTTACAGCCAGGTCTTTCTTATATAAAAGTTCTGCCTCGTCGTATCTTTCCTGGAGTACATAGATACCTGCCAAATGATTTGACAATCTTGCAATGTCCGGGTGGTTGCTTCCAAATATGCTTTCATAAGTTGACAGCGCTTTTTTATAATAGGATTCAGCTTCTTTATACCTTTCCTGGAGTTTATATAATGTTGCCAGGCTGCTTAGTGTTATTGCCGTATCTGTATGTTTCCAGCCCAACACTTTTTGATTGATTTCCAAGTCTTTCTTAAATAGTGCTTCTGCTTCGTGAAACTTTCCCTGCAAACTGTACATCAAGGCAAGGGCATGGATTACACTTGCTGTATCTAGGTGTTCCGGGCCTAAAGTTTTTTCGCATATTGTCAAAGCTCTTTTAAAAGCAGGTTCTGCTTCCCCATACCTTCCCCGGAATGTCTGCATTAATGCCATGTCATTGAGTATTTTTGCAGTATCCGGATGTTCCTGTCCCAGGGCTTTTTCGTGAATTTCCAGTGCCTTCATAAATAGGGGGGCGGCTTCTTCGTATTTACCTTGGTATCTATATATTAATGCTGCGTTATACATTGCGGCTGCAGTATCGGGATGTTCCATTCCGGATATTTTTTTTCTTACTGTTATGGATTTAAGTGCAGATTCAAAGGCTTTGTTCAAATCTCCCAGCTTTCTATATAAAATGGAAAGGTGGTATGAAAGCTTCGCTACTTTTTCACAATCCTCATTGGAGAAGTGCTTTAAAATATGCTCTGCATAAGGCACATACTTGGATTTGATCAGGGAATTTTCCTTGGGATCGAGAGATAAAAGGTCTATAAAACTCTGAACGAGCGTTTTGCACTTTTGAATGCTTGGATGTGTATGAAACTTGATGACTTCCTGTAAAACCTGATGCATGATGATTTTAAAGCCGTTTCGTTTTACCCAGCCATTGTCAGCCAACAGGTTTATCGCATCATTAGACTCTAAACCGATCCATTGGCGAAGCTCATTTATTTCTATTTCCATAGAAGGCATAATGGATAAACTCATAAGAACATACTTCTCTTCCTCTCCAAGGTTCGAAATGTTAAATACTTTTAAAAGAAGATTAAAAAAATTAGATTTTTGCTTTTCATTATGCCAGAATGTTTCTACCTTTTCTTTTATGAGATGATTCAAATTAAATCCGGCAGTTTTAAGCAAAGAGTACAGAACTTTGACTTTTAATGCTGATTTCTGTGCTGTTTTAGCCAATAATTCTATGGTCAGCGTATGAAAACCTGAAAGTTCGATAATGTCTCTAACACCCGCATCATCCTTGGAACTCTGGTAAAAACTGTAAAAAAGTTTCGTACATTCCTCCGGGGCCAAAGTACCCAGGGGAAATTGCTCAAAGCATTCAATATTAATTCTTGAATTTGCAAGAATTTTTACCGGTAATGAACAGAGTTCCTTAATCCCATCATCGGCTGCGTTTTCGATATTGTCGATCACAATCAAGGAATCAGGAGATATACCTGTTAAAAATCTCATGAGTTTAGTGAATTTCATATCCGGTATTTCATCCGGTAAAAATAAGCCATCCACATGAAACTGGTTTATGAACGACTCTTTTATACTTTCGGTATATTCAATCCATCCTACATTTTTGTACTTGTGGTAATTGGACCAAAAGAAGGCTTTGCAAAGTTCTGTTTTTCCAATGCCCCCCATTCCATTTACAAGTAACAGCCTCTTGGCTTTTTTGAGTCTTGTTGACAGTTCTTGAAGCTCTTTTTTTCTACCAATCAATTCGATATTTTTTGGGGGAAGAGATGTTAATATTCTGCCGGGTAAATTGGGCCTGTCTAGGGTAATGGTTGGTGATGCACAGTCAGTAATTGAATGTTTTAAGGATTTTAGCAGAAGTTCGTCGAATCTTTCAAATTCCATAATATTAATTTTCTTATCAGGAAGGTGTTGTATCATTTCCAAAATGCCTTCCTCTATCATTTTTTTATCCATATCGGAAGACTCATTGCAAACAAAGAGAACGATATTTTTTAAATCATTCACATCCGGTTTTAAAATGTTGTTTTTCCATTTTGTAATCATAGAACGGTCTTTAAAGATAAAGTCTGCCAGGGAACTTTGATTTATTTTTTTGTCTCTTCTTTTTAGAATTCCAAATATCAATTCTAAAATTTCCTTAAAGAGGTAGGTATCCTCTTGGAACATTCCGAATTCACCTCCATATATGGGATTATATAACATTTGGAATCTGGTCTCAATATAAATAAATGCATTTGTGTTTTTGAAAATGGGATCAACAAAAATTCAATTTTGTCAACAAATGATTATGCTAGAATGTGTACTGGAAAACAAAAAATATAAAGGAGGAATTGGTATGAAACGGATTAAAAAACTGTTTGCCGGGGTCATGTGTATGGTTTTGGCTACTCAGCTGTTATTGGGTGCATATGTTTACTCAGCAACAAATAATGCATGGGCGGCCAAAGCAAGCCTCTTGGAAGCAAGATCGGGGCACGATGTTGTAGAAGTAAACGGCAAGCTGTATGCGGTAGGGGGAAGTGGCTTTGGAGTAAGTTATATGAACTCTGTGGAAGAATACGATCCCATAAAATACCTTTGGGTTAAAAAGGCAAATATGCCAACCCCAAGATCGTACCTTGGAGCAGCGGTAGTTAATGGGAAAATTTATGCTGTTGGGGGATACGGAAAAGATGGGAAATATTTAAATACAGTGGAGGAATACGACCCAGTGACGGATACTTGGACCGAAAAGGCCAGTATGCCAACCGGAAGGATCTTTTTCGGTATTGCTGCAGTCAATGGCAGGATATATGTTATGGGAGGATATAAATATACCAACCAAAGGTGTGTGCTTAGCACTGTGGAAGAATATGACCCTGTCAAAAATGTCTGGACCACCAAGGCCAATATGCCTGGGCCACGGTATGCCTTTAAGGCGGCTGCGGTCAACGGAAAGATATATGCCGTTGGGGGAACGACGCAATATATGGGAATGGGATATATGACTGTTGAAGTATATGATCCTGTAACCGATGTGTGGACCGGCAAGCAGGGGAAAATGTACGGACAAAGGGAGCATTTAGGTGTTGCTGTTGTTAACGGAAATATATTTGCAATTGGAGGAAACGAACCTGTTTCAGGAAATAAGGATACGGTTCAAGTATATGATCCAGTGAAGGATGTCTGGATTTTAAAAGAAAGTTTGCCTCTTTATATAACAAGGCTTGGTGCTGCAGCCATCAATGGTAAAATCTATGCAGTTGGCGGATCATCCGCAAGCCGTGATCAGAAGGGTGTATATGAATATACGCCATAAGATATTTTGTCCATTTACTCACTTTACATCATGTTATTTAATGAATATTATAATATTGGTAATTAAAACTATTGACAAACTGGAAAACATATGCAAAAATATTTCAAAAGGTGAGTATGTATAAGGGCAAAGTTGTCTGAGCTGCATAGAGGTGTAGAGCCTTACACGTGGAGAGTATACCCGCGGAGTCACAGAATGTGACCCTGCGGGTTTCTTTATTTTCAATGGTTTATCGTGTTCAATATTGATGGAGGGAATAAAGATGAAATTTGTTATACGGGATGCAAACCATAAAGATTTAATAGATATAGCAAAAGTCAAAATAGATACCTGGCGCTCTACCTATAGGGGACTTATTCCGGATGATATCCTTGATCACTTTGAGGTAAATGACCAGGCAGAACAATTCGGTGAAATTTTAAAAAGTCCCCAAAATTTTTTAATTGTAGCTGAATGGGAGGGAACAATTGCCGGGCTTGCTGCCGGTGGCCCTGAAAGAGAAGGGAAATACGGGATCGATGGAGAAGTTTATGCGATCTATGTGCTGAAGGAATATCAGAATACTGGGGCCGGAAAAGAACTTATGGCACAATCAGCCAAAAAGCTTGTAAATATGGGCTTCCAATCAATGCTTGTATGGGTTTTGGAGAAGAATCCCTATAGAAGGTTTTATGAAAAAATCGGAGGAAGGGAAATCGGAAAAAAAACCTTCGGAATAGGTGGAGAGAATCAAAAGTTTGCAGCATATGCTTGGGAACCCGATATAAAAAAATTGAATTTTAAAAGCAGCAATTGGGATATGAGAGATAAGAGGAGTGTAAGCCGTGAATGATAACAAAACAGCACATATGGCTTTAGAATACGATGAAAAGATAAGGGCTACCATACCGAATTATGATCTGTTTCATTCTGAAACCATAGACCTTGTAAAAAGGATCAACCCAACACCTCAAAAGTGGTTGGATACAGGCTGCGGGACAGGTACTTTTGCAGTGGATGCAATGAAAGCATTCAAAAGTACAAAGTTTGTGCTTGCAGACCCATCAGCCGAAATGATGGATATTGCCATGAAAAAGATAGATAAAACGGATAGTATGAAAATGGAAAGCCTGGGGATTTTATCGACCGAAGAGATTGAACTGCCCGATGAGAGTTTTGATGTAATCACGGCAATTCAGGCACATCACTACCTCCAGCAGGAGGGAAGGAAAGCCGCGACTAAAAATTGCTTCAGATTATTGAAACCTGGGGGTATATACATAACCTTTGAAAATATCCGTCCCCTATCAGAAGCAGGTTTGAAGATCGGCTTAGAACGGTGGAAGCAGTTTCAAATATTGCAGGGAAAAAGTGACGAAGAAGCGCATAAACATATCTATAGATTGGATAAGGAGTACTTTCCTATCACAATTGAAGAACATCTTGAATTGTTGAGAACGGCTGGTTTTTCAACGGTAGAGGTGTTTTGGGCCTCTTACATGCAAGCCGGGTTCTATGGGATGAAGGAGTAATATTTAAACATGTATACTTGAAAGGGCAGCTTACCCAACTGCCCTTTCAAGTATATTATAAAAGTATGCTTACTTCACTATAGCCGAAATTTGAATTCAGCATATTTCTTTTTATTTTTCCCACATTGATTTTTTGCTTCATGAGTGCTCCAATTACGCCTGCATTTTTTATATCGCCGAGAAAAATCATACCGACAACAACGTCGTCTTTAATGACCAGCTTCCGGTAAACCATATCCGTCGGTCTATGATCCAAGTACTCTTCATATTCCTGGCCGTCCGGTGCTGTAATACCCATTGCAATCATTGGAATTTCCCGGAATTCGGATGCGTTTTGCATGCTGATAAGATGATCAAAATCCCGTTTAATACCTGCCATATTACTTCCGGCAACCTCTCCTTGTATTACTGCATTGGGCCATATGGGACTTAATGAATTCACCCCTGTTACGGCATCAATAGATTCTACCACATCCCCGGCCGCGTATACGTCTTTTACTGAAGATTGCATGGTTCTGTCCACCAAAATTCCTTTGTTGATTTTCAATAAATCTTTATCAATGAAATCCAGGTTGGGCTTTGAACCTGCCGCGACAATGATCATATCCGCTTTAAATCTTCTTCCGTCATCCAAAACAACGGATTTTGTATGATTCCCGGTAAAAAGCTTCACTATATTTGAATAAATCGACGACGTAACTTCCGAAACAGCACTGTTTAATGCCAGCCGTATCCCTTCCTCTGTAAGGGTGTTTTCTATCATTTTTGATGCTTTTTCATCTAACTGGCCTGGAAGAATTCTTGGCGCTTTTTCAATAACCGTTACTTCTTTTCCCTTCTTATAAAGGTTAAGTGCTGCTTCAAGCCCGACAAAGCCAGCCCCAATGATCAAAATTTTTCTGGCATCCTTGGAATCCTCGATAATTCTTTTTGCATCATCCAAGGTACTTAAAAAATAAGCATTTCCGTATTCAAGCCCTTTAATTGGGGGGAGAATCTGGGTGCTGCCGCTGGCTATCAACAACTTATCATAGGTGAAAATAGATCCTGTTTCCGAGAAGTTATCAGAGCAATCTGTGATTACATGTTTTAACCTGAAATCAATATCTATAACCTTATGATTGTAATAGACCGTGATATTTTTCTTTGTATAAAAATCCTTTTCCCGGATAAACATTCTGTCCTCGGAGATTTCACCGGACAAAAAGTCCGGGAGCAAACATTTGGAATATACAGGATAGCTTTCCGAAGATAAAATTGTAATTTCACCGGTTTTATCCAATTTGCGGATCTTTGCCGCTGCGGCTATTCCTGCAGCTCCATTTCCTATAATCAAGTATTTCATTTATGAATCACCGTCCTGCCTAAGACTGCTTTCTTCCACGGATAATTGCCTTTTATATTCTGCAAATTCATCCTCCTCCATATACAAAATAGCACCTTTCGGACAGGAATCCACACATGCAGGGGAGCCTCTTTTTACACACATATCACATTTTACGGCAATCTTCCTGTCACCATCCTTCTTGGGGGATATGACACCAAATGGACATGCCATCACACACATCCAGCAGCCGACACATTTTTGAGGATTGAACTCATTGGATACAATTCCGGTTTTTTCATCTTTTTGCATAGCTCCGGTCATACAGGCCTTCACACACGCAGGTTCCTCACAATGACGGCATACCAGGGGGACAGGACTTTTTTCTACAACCTGCAGGTGAATCCTTGAGGGCTCCATATCTCTGATGGGCGCATAGAATTCCGAGTCGGCATGAGCTTTCTGACATGCGACTACACAGTTCATGCAGCCGTTGCATTTTTCTTTTATTACATAAATTCTTTTCATGACTGTCCACCTCATTTTGTTAAAATCAAAATCACAAATAAATTACAAGGAAGCATTTGTTTTACCATAGAAATCCAGTTAGATCGTGAAAATGATTTTTTATGGATAAATTAAATTTTCACGATATTTAATCAAGGAATTTGAAGCATGATGTATATTCTTTATCGCATTCAATATAGATAATATAAGCGCACAAAAGCATGAAAGTATGTCTTTTGTGCGTTATATTATTATTTAAATGTTAAATGCCAAGACCTTTTCTTTTGGACATGATATGATCCTCAATGGCTTCTGCTGCTTTCACCATATCCTGTTCTACGCACACCTTCCCGCCAACTAAGGCTTCTACATCCTGGGTAAGAATTTTCACCACACCGGGCGCCCCAGCTACAGGCGGAACAGGTCCGAGATGGGTCAAGAGTCCAAAGGTAACAGCGAAGAATCCGTCGGCTACAGCTTTTTGTTCAAGGTACTCAGGTGCCGATGCTGCTACCGGAAGGTCGCTGGTATCAACCCCAAGGGCATTGGCAATAGCTGTAACCGCAATTCCGATTCTTCCGATATCGATGCAAGACCCGAAATTGAGCACAGGAGGGATACCCAGTGCCTTACAAATGCCTTGAAGCTTGCTTCCGGCATATTTTGAAGCTTCCAGGGTTTGCAGTCCTTCGATCTGGGCACCGCTTGAAACACAGCCTGAAGTAATAACCAAAATGTCTCTCTTTAAAAGTTCCTTGATCAAAGTAATGGAGGCGGAGTCGTGACCGTTTCTGTTATTTGTACATCCTACTACAGCGGCAATCCCTTTCACTGTGCCATCCTTAATAACACCAAGCAGGGGATCAATGCTTCCGCCAAGGACATTGAGCAAGGACTCAACCCCAACACCTGCGATTACGTCGGATTTATACTTGGGAATGTGGACCGCATTGACATTGCCTCTGTTTTTATAAGCTTCCAAGGCAAGATTGATTAATTCTACAGCCTGTTCCTTAACCTTCTCAGGCTTGTAATCAATATTTGTGGTAACTCCTTCCATTCTGATTACATGGGATACGGACACTACCTTTGTGTGGAATTTATCGGCAGCAAGCTTCATTCCGGGGATGGAACAGTTAAGGTCCATCATAACAAGGTCAATGGCACCGGTGGAAACCATAAGCTCCTGTGTAAGCCAGTTCCCAAGCTGTCCTGCATAGCCTTTTCCCGCTGTACCCATTCTTTGGAGCAGTTCCTGACCTGTATCCATAGAGCCGTAAAGCTTGATGCCGCTTGCACCAAGTGTTTTTGCTTTGTTTTGAAGCTCTTTGTTATTGGCAATTTCATTCAATACCGCAACCGCTACATAGGGAACATGGCCGTGGGCTACAATATTGACCGTGTTTGGATCAATGACTCCCAAGTCAGCCTCAGATTTACCAATTTGAGGATTACCCAAAATGATGTCCTGGAGTGTGATGGTGGCAATCAATCCCATATAACCGGTAGCAATTGAAAGCTTCATAGCGGTAAGCAAAAGACTAACCGGGTCTGTATTGATGTTTGACATTGTCATCGTCATGGCATCCCTTAGTTCTGACAGGGGACCGCCGGGGATAATTCCAAGTTTACCCCATTTCTCCAATCTTCCTTTGGGTGCAAGCAATTCAACCAACTTCAAGGGTTCATTTGAACCTTTTCTAAGTTCGTGTGTTATGGCATCCGCAAGATCGATTGCCAATGCATTCTTTTCCTTTTTATTATCAAGGCCAAGGATGCCTGCAATTTCCCTAAGCTTGCCCTCTTCATGTATTTTATAGGGAGTTTTTCCCTGTGCAGTAGCCCTTAATGTATCAATCGCTTCCTCCAACTGATGGCAGTAGGCTGAAAGACCATGACATTCAAGCCTTAACATGTTTCTTGCAGCAATGGTATCTGCTGTAGCGCCGCATATGGCCCTTGGTGCTTTTGGTGTAATTCTGCAAGGTCCGTGGGAGCATAACTGGCAGCATACCCCTTCCATACCGAAACCACATTGGGGCAATTGATCCTGGTATCTGTCAAATGTTGTTTTTATTCCTAATTCCTTTGTCCTCACATACATTTCTTGTATAGAAGCATGTGATGACGTACAGGTTCTGCAATCTCCGATACAATCTGTCATTGTTTCATACCTCCGAATCTAAACTTGTTTTATGAAACTATGTTAACAAATTAACAAGTGGTTGTATGTGATTCCAATCACTAAATCCATAAAAGTAAAAATTTTAGTTTGGACAAATTGCAAAGAGGGTAAAATATCCTTTAAATATGCCTAAATGCGGAGGTTTGAAAATGGAAATGGAAACCTGCAGTTGTACGGTTGAAAATCATATGGAATGTGCCGGGCGTGTTCCCATTTTCTCGTCCCTTACAAAGGAGGAGCTAAAGCAGGTTGTTTCTTTGATTGTTCAAAAAAAGTATGAAAAGAATACTTTGATTATCTCGGAGGGGAGCATACCCCAGAATTTTATTGTCGTCAGCAGAGGGAAAATAAAGATTTACGGACATTCCCAAGATGGGAAGGAACAGATCATGTATATCCTTACCAATGGAGATTTTTTCGGAGCCAGGAATTTAATACATGATAAGGCAGCCGATTATAATGCACAGGCTATGGAGAATACGGTTGTGTGTACTATTGAGAGACATCAATTTCAAAAGCTGCTGCTTCAGTTTCCCGGTATAAGCATAAAAATTATGGATGTTCTTTGCGACCGGCTTGAGAAGATGGAATCCATGTTTAGAAAAATCAGTCCAAAAGATGTTGATTCCCGTGTAAACATGATGCTTTTGGAACTGGCACAAAAATATGGAAGAAGGCAGCAGGAGGGGATTTTGATAGAGCTTCCCATGAGTAGAGAGGAAATGGCAAACTATATTGGTGTTGCAAGGGAGACGGTAAGCAGAAAGATTACCTCACTAAAGGATGAAGGATTAATAGAAATACTTGGAAATAAAAAGCTGCTGATTTTAAACGAGGAAGCCTTGGAAAACTCAGTTTAATTCAAAATTGAGAGGGCTCAAGGGGTAAAGAAAAATGATGAAATAGATTATATAATCGATAAGAGGTGTTTAACTTGAATGAAACTTCAGGGTGTACTTGCGGAAACTGTCAACACAGGTTATGTGCGAAAAGGGTACCTATATTCTCCGGTCTTAACTTGGAAGAGTTGAGCAGAGTGGCTGACTTAATTGTCAAAAGGAAGTATGAAAAAGGCGAACTGATTATTATGGAAGGGAGTTATCCTGAAAGTTTAATCATTATTGATAAAGGACAGGTAAAAGTGTTTAAGTATACCTCAGAAGGAAAGGAACAAATACTTTACATCTTTTCCGAGGGGGACTTTTTCGGGGAGAAAAACCTCTTAAGGAATCAGGTAGCCACATTTTATGTGGAAGCATTGGAAGCTACACATATTTGCATGATCAATAAAAAGGATTTTCAAAAGCTCCTTCGGAATTACCCGGAAATCGGAATTAAGGTTATAGAAGAATTGTGCATCCGTATGGAGAAAATTGAGAGTACCGTGCAGAGTATGGGCACCAAAAGTATTGAATCACGGATCAATGCAGTTTTGCTTGATTTTGCGGGAAGATACGGAAGAAAAAATCCTAGAGGGGTACTTGTTGAGCTTCCTTTAAGCCGGGAGGGAATAGCCAACTATATCGGTACTGCAAGAGAAACCGTGAGTAGAAAGCTAAGTGCTTTGCAGGATGAGGGGATGATTGAAATGATTGGGAATAAGAAAATATTGATTTTCAATTTGGACGAATTAAGGGAATAAGCAAATAATATAGAAATATCTCAAGCACTTGCCGCAGCATGCAGAGATCGCTTTATGTTAGGTGCAACAGATATTAATCATGATTTCTGTATATATTAATTTGTTGCGCTAGGTTGATAACTATTCTTAAGGCTTTTTTTATTGCTTTTTTAAAATTATGACTTGCGTCACAGAATTTTAAATCAATCGGATGTATGATTAAAGCATAAATGAGGAATGTATATTTTAGAAAGCATTGGAGGAATAGATATGTCAAAAATCATTGATTTTTCTAAAACGGTATACGAAGTATGCAAAGAGGACAATGAAGTGATTGAAATCATGAAGGAACTCGGTTTTGAACAAATAGCCAATAAGGCTTCTCTTAACACGGTAGGGCGTTTTATGACGATTCCCAAAGGTGCGGTTATGAAAGGCATAGAATTGGAAAAAATAAAAGAAGAGTTTATAAAAAGAGGCTATAGCATCAAAGAATGAGGAGGCGCCTTTATGAGTGAATATATTAATAACCGTGAATACAGGCAGCAAGTCTTGAAAGGGTTAATCACAGAGCTCCATCAGGGCAAAAGTGTGGAGGATATTAAACCACGCTTCGAAGAGCTTATCCAAGGTATTTCACCTACCGAGATTTCCCAAATGGAGCAAGGGCTAATCATGGACGGGATGCCTATAGAAGAAATCCAGCGCCTATGCGATGTGCATGCAGCTGTTTTTAAGGGATCAATTGAAGAAATACACAGGCCCCAAAAGCCTGAAGAGATTCCCGGGCATCCTGTCCATACATTCAAACTCGAAAACAGGGAAATTGAAAAGCTGATCAGTGAAAAAATCACCCCCCACCTGGAGTCTTTTAAGGCTGATGGAAGCCAAGAAAATTTAAATAAACTGTCAGAGGATTTCAGATCGCTGTGGGAAATAGACAAGCATTATTTGAGAAAGGAAAATTTGCTCTTTCCTTTCATGGAGAAATACGGAATTACTGCTCCTCCCAAGGTAATGTGGGGTGTTGATGACGAAATAAGGGCATTAATCAAAGAAGGAAGGAATCTTATTGCAAATTACAATGGAGATCCAAGTGGGGTATCCAACAAAGTAAGTGAGGCTGTCACAAAGGTTACGGATATGATTTTCAAGGAAGAAAACATCCTATTTCCAATGGTTTTAGAGACACTGGCAGAGGATGAGTGGCAGAAAATCGCTGAAGAAAGTGATGAACTCGGGTACTCCCTGATAGAGCCCAAAGGGAAATGGAAACCTTCCAAGGTCAATGTTGAAGAAAGGGAGCTGGAAAAAGGCAAGGAGGATTCAAACAACGGGTATATCCATTTTGAGACCGGGATTTTATCTCCGGAAGAAATAAGCAACATTCTTAATACTTTGCCCATCGATATATCCTTTGTTGATAAGGAGGGGGCAGTGAAGTATTTTTCCCAGGGAAAGGAAAGGATATTTCCAAGAACAAAAGCCATTATCGGAAGACAGGTGCAGAATTGTCATCCTCCTGCCAGCGTTCATATTGTTGAAAAGATTGTTGAGGATTTGAAATCCGGAAAAAAAGATCATGAAGACTTTTGGATTAAAATGGGAGACCAGTTTGTTTATATAAGGTATTTTGCTGTTAGAAATGAAAAGAATGAATTTCTTGGTACTTTGGAAGTTACACAAAACATCAAACCCATTCAGGAGCTGACAGGTGAAAAAAGACTTTTGTCTTAGTAAGAATATGATAAAGTTTTAACGGAAATGCTGGTTTCATCAGAAAAAATAAAAAGCCGGAGTATTTAATTTTAGTCATGTACTCCGGTTTTTTGAGTGCATTTTGAAATTGTGATCGCAATCACATATTTTGTCTCCGGGTTGTGATAAAATCTACAAAATTTTTATCATGTTTAAGGAGTATATGCGCGTACAATAAAGGAGTCAGGAGGCTATTTATAATGGAAAACGAAAATGCGAAACAGGTAGTAAGTAAACTGGTTAAAGATGATTTAGTGATGATAACCGCTTGCTTTGATGAATATTATTTTGTGATTCCGGAAGGCTTAATAAAACCGCATCCGGTAAACGCAAAAATTTATCAAGTGGGGGAGATGGTGCCTATAAAAGGTGAATCCTATGAATTCCCGGATGATTTCAATATCATTGATCTTCACTTTAATATGGTAGCATATATAAGAGATGCAAGGCTTAACGACATTATAACCATTGAAAAATATAGATATGACGGCTGCCCGGCGGTGAATATGATGGGGTTTGCAATAAAACTTAGTTCCCAGGAAGATTTTGATGCGTTCAAGGCTCATTATAAGACCTTCAAGCTTTCTGAAAGAAGCAAACTCGCTGCCTTTGCAAACCGATGGTTTGAGATAACCGAATTCAGAAATATCAGATACCTATAAAAAATCAATTTGTTTAGATTACCGGGTATAGATTGCACCGACATTTGGTTGACCAGCATTAGATCATGTTTTTACAAAAAGGATGAAGCTTTATATTGTTTCAGGTATAATTGAGGTAACAGAATAATATTTTATTTAGGGTTACATTGATAAGGTTTAATATTTTTCTGACCCCCCAAGTGTTTGCGGCAGCAAACTGCAATCAGTTAAGATATTCAATACGGTTTGATGAAGTATTCATATGCAGCAGGTTGACAATGAGAGATCTGGTTTTTAAGGGGACCTAATTATAAAACTAAAGACAATATGAGCTTGAAAGTGCAAATATATTTTTTGTAGAAGGAAGTGACCGAATGTCAAAAAAAGTAGCAATTATTGGTGCCGGTATTGCAGGCCTTTCAGCGGGCTGCTACGGGCAGATAAACGGGTATGAAACTGAAATTTATGAGATGCATAATATTCCTGGCGGGTTATGTACAGCTTGGAACAGGAAAGGATACACCTTTGACGGCTGCCTGCATTGGCTGATGGGTACAAGGCAGGACACTTTATTTTTTAAGTATTGGGATGAAATCGGTGCGCTGCATGGCTTACGCTTTCATCAACACGATATGCAAATACAAATGGAAGACAGAGAAGGAAGAAAGCTCACCCTTTATGCCGACATTGACAAGCTTGAGGAGCAGCTTTTAGAAACGGCTCCTGAGGATTCGATAGCTATAAGGGAACTAACGGGTGCAGTAAGAAAATTTATGAACATGAAAATGTCAATGGATAAACCTGAGGATATGTATGGTTTTTCGGATACGGTTAAAATGCTTGTAAAGATGGGACCAATGCTTAAAGATTTTGCGAAATTAAATAAAATCAGTATCGGACAATATGTTGACAAGCTGAAGAATCCTTTTTTAAAGGAAGCGCTTCCGGGAATCATGCCAAGAGAATATACACTCTTTGTGTTTGTCATGGTGCTGGCTACCTATGCCAATAAAGATGCGGGCTGGCCAATGGGAGGGTCATTGGAGTTTGCCCGTGCAATTGAAAAAAGCTACTTGAAGCTGGGTGGAAAAATAAACTACAGCACAAAGGTTGAAAAAATTCTAGTAGAAGATCATAAAGCAGTTGGAATTCAGCTCAATGACGGATCAAAGCATTTTGCCGACTACGTGATTTCGGCAGCAGACGGACATTCAACTATTTTTAAGATGCTGGACGGGAGATATTTGGATGACAATATCCAATCTCTGTACAGGGAAATTCCATTGGCACCAACTTCGGTTCAGGTATCTTTGGGTGTTGCCTGTGACCTGTCAAAGGAGCCTTCTGCTTTAGGTGTGAAGCTTGAAAAGCCCTTTAATGTAGGAGGAATAGAGAACAGCTATTTCACCTTCAGACATTATTGCTATGATCCTTCCATGGCACCGGAAGGAAAGTCTTCGGTTACCTCTCTTCTCTATTCTGATTATGAATATTGGGAGAAACTATATAGGGAAGACAAAAATGCCTACAATGCGCAGAAGAAGATCATTGCAGACGAATACATACGGGTTTTTGAGGAACGTTTTCCCTATGCAAAAGGAAAGGTAGAGGTTGTGGATGTATCCACTCCATTTACTTACACCCGGTATACAGGGACTTGGAAGGGTGTCTACATGAGTTGGATGACCACTCCCCAAAAGCCCAGACTGAAAGTGCCCGGCAAACTGCCTAAACTCAAAAATTTCTATTTGGCCGGTCAGTGGGCAAATTCCTCCGGCGGAGTTCCTGTGGGTGTCATAACCGGAAGATGGAGCTTAATGCGGATATGCAAAGATGATGGGAAAAAATTTGTCGCTAAAAAAACATAAAAAGTTAAAAGGGTAGATGGTGCGCCGGTTAGGGAATATGAATCCCACCGGCGTATTTTATTTTGATTTGTTGTTCATCTGTTAAAGTACCTTTCCATAGCGAAATTCATATTTATATAGTAGATTTCATGTCATTGAATACCATACCAGTTTTAAAAAGGAGTTAAAAATAAATATGAATGTAAACAGTTTATCGTCATTTTATCCGCCACAGCCGTGCAATCCCGGTGATTTTGACCGGTATATGCTGGAGCAGTACGCATTAAACCAGAGAGGCAGGCCGGAAGATTTTGAATACATAAAAAGGCTTATGTCTCCACCTGCTGATATTACGACCATAGTATCTCCCGGAAGTCTTAAGGGAATACGGGTTGGGATCATCGGTGCCGGGCTGGCAGGACTGTCAGCTGCTTTCGAGCTTAGAAAGACAGGGGCGGATATTACCCTATTCGAGGCAGAGGAGTCTCGGGTAGGAGGCAGGGTATATACGTATTACTTTGATAAGGAAACACCCTTATACGGTGAGCTTGGATCTATGCGCATACCTGTATCCCATGAAACAGTTTGGCATTATATTAACCTTTTTAAGCTCCCCACAAGACCCTTTATACAGTTTAATGAAAACACCTTTATTTACCTGAAAAATACACGTGTCAGAAATGATGCCCAAGGTAAAAATGTGATGATGAATATATACCCTAAATACCAGTTAAAGGACTGGGAAAGGGTAACTCCCTGGCAGCAGCTTGTCTATTATGGGCTTGAAAGCCCGCTGCTATGTGCTGATGCCATAAAGCGGAGTGAACTTTTGCAAGTAAAGCCCATTTATAATCCGTACATACTTTACTGGGACTTTCAAAGCAATAGACGGATTATGGAGCGGTCTTTATTGAGCCAGGGGGGAATCAACCTTATTTCAAGCATGGCTCCGTTGCCGGGTGAGAACTTGTACAACAGCTATATCGATATAGCGCAGGCTAACTACCCTGCCAATCTCTCATTCTTATACGAGATTCCCGGAGGAACCTCAAGGCTTCCATACGCATTTTACTACTCTCTCAAAAATAACTATCCGATGAATGATTATCCCCATATTCCTGTTCATCTCCTTGGAAAAGTAATCATGATGCATGGAAACTGGATTACAGGAATTCATAGAGAACCTGCAGCCGGAAAAGTCACACTCAAGTTTAGCAATAAAGAAAATAAAAGAGATCGTTTTGAGGTTTTTGATTATGTTGTCTGCGCAATACCATTTTCTACTCTGCGAAATGTAGATATAAACCCTCTTTTCAGCAGCTTAAAAATGCAAGCGATAAAGGAAGTAAATTATATCGATTCCATGAAATCCCTGATGTTTTGCAGTAAGCGTTTTTGGGAGGAGGGAGGACCGGATGAACAGATCATTGGGGGAGGTTCCTTGACCGATCTTCCCATAACTTCATTATGGTATCCTTCTGACCATGCTTCATTTTGCAAAAATCAAACAACCATGATGTACAGGAGTTATCCTTATCATAAGCTTTATCTTTCAACGCAGGCGCAAAAAAACCTGGCATCAGAACCGGGTGTCATGATTGGATCCTATAATTACAGCCTGGATGCGGTAAGATTGGGAAATCTTAGTCCGGATATTTGTGACGATGAGATTAAACGTGAAGTAGAACAGGTTCATGGACTTCCAAAGGGCTATCTTGATAAAATCGTGTTGGACACCAAAACTGTGGACTGGAACAGAGAGCCTTGGGCAAGGGGAGGACTTTGCTTTTTTACACCGGAACAAAAAAGATTGTTTTCATACGCAATGGCACTGCCTGAGTACGACAACCGGGTGTTTATGGCAGGAGATCATATTTCGGCGGTTCACCGCTGGATGCAGGGGGCTTTGCATAGTGGAATGAAAGCGGCTAACGATTTGGCAGCTGCTTGTATAATAAATAATAAATAGGGCGCATATGGGTAAATAATTACTTACCTCATATGTGTTTTATGCGTTTCCAATTGGTTCAAATAATAAGTACTTCCTTCATGTGTGTCTCTTCTTATTAACGAGTAACATGAAGGAAGTACCTGTAAACTGCTAGCTTATTGAAAATCACATTATGCATATGTTATTGACAACTGGCGGCGTTTCTCGATGTTTGGTTATGGGTAAATATGGATATTGTTGAATTAGTAGGGAAACACTTAAAACACTCTATGATATTTGGGGATTGATTGAACCGAGAGCCTGAAACCAGTTGATGCATTATGAGCTTATTAGAATCCCTTAATTTGCTGCTGTTAAGGTATAGTTGCCAGGAACATTAGAGGTATTGCCATCGATGTTAAAGTCTAAGGTTACTG
Organism: Clostridia bacterium; assembly: GCA_026418275.1. Taxonomy (GTDB): domain Bacteria; phylum Bacillota; class Clostridia; order Acetivibrionales; family DSM-2933; genus SKW182. Next base: position 17,327 of record JAOABQ010000101.1, on the reverse strand, counting down.
AACCTCCTGCCGGAATGTTTTCAATCCAGGAGCTGATTCCTTTAATTTTGTGTCTGGTAACCGTTCCGGTGGTTGTAGGAGTATCCTTTAAATAAGAAGGCAATCGAAGTGTGTTGGAGGAAGCAAGGTCAAATTCAAGAGTCCATCCATTAACGCTTTCGGTATTCGGATTTGTAATTGTGTAGGAAGCGGTATATCCATTGGCCCAAGGTGTCCCCATTGTAGCTGCAACATTGAGGTTTTTATCGAAGGTTTTGTAAATACTCCAGAACCAAGCGTTGTTTGTAGTAGCGTATTTTTGAGGTATAGCTTTTACTGCACCGGTTGGCTCTGCACAAAGGAAGTAGGTGGAGTATTGGTTTGGTCCAACCAAAGTCGTGTAATCGGATGCTAAAGAAGTCATTCCAGGAAATCTGAAGCCGGGACTAAACTGGCATTCTGTCGGAATGGCAGATGAGGCCAATGATTTCAGGCCTGTATTTCCATTAGCATCAAGATAGAGATACTGGGTACCATTGGAGGGTACATCTTTAAAACATAAAGCTACCTTTCCAGTAGGAAGTTTTGTTACAACTAATTTATTGAGGCTATTTACCATAATAGCGCTTGTTTCAGGAAAGGGAGCCCAAGTACCTGCACCAAAACTACCGGTTGGTATCCATTTTGCATTAAACCTTAAATAAGAACCCCCACTTGCATGGTTACTTTTAAGAACTACTGAAGTACCGCTGGTAAGGCTGGTACTATTTGTGATTTCGTTCCTTAGTGCTGATAAGGATATATTGGTAGTTGCTGCATTTACAGACACCATCATGGATACAAAAATAGACAATACCACTAACAAAATTAACCCCTTTTTAATTTTTTTCATACAATTCATCTCCTCATATGTTATTTTGAAATAAGTTTGGATTCAAGCTCGCGAAACTAAAATCCTCAATCATAATGACCTTTAAAGGCATTCCTTTTATATCAATGACAAGCAAATTTTGCCCATCATGAAAGGCTTTTCTGAATCAGCATCTCCTTTGAATCTCCGTAGAGAAAATAAAAATTTTACTCCAATAAATATAAGTATCCTTATATGAATGGAAGGGGACAAAAATAATAATCAAACATGTGTGTTCAAACAGATTTGATGTTGAGTTATAGGTCCTTGATTTTTCAAGATGTAATTTTAAACGCTTCAAATATCTTCGACGGAGTTTAACTTTTGTTTAGTAAGTAAATATAAAAAATCTAGATTTATAAGGCTGCAGTATTAAAATTCAACTCGCTGATATCATTGGGTAATATCAAGTTGCTCAATGGATTGATAGATTTTGCATACATTGTCTACACATCTATAATTAATAAAAATAAAGCTTCTAATGACGTTTTACGAATATTTCTATCTTAAGCTTAATATCAGTTTATAGTAAAAATATAAGCGGTTATATTTTATATTATATTCAGCATTCAAGTACTTGACAAGGACTATCTTTTCTAGACCTTGCCAAACAAAAGGATAATACATCTATTTGATGGTGTTGATACTTTAAAAGGTTGATTTAACCAGAGATTTAAGGGTGTAGATTAAAAAAATATGAAATATGAAAGCAAAAAAATGAATATATAAAGCAGGACTCTCGGTGCTTGCTTTTTAAAAAGGACTATAATTTTTAGTACTTTATATGATTGGTATCTCTAATAAAGCCTTTTCTCTTCACCTTGTGAATAGCTTCTTTTATTGTTTTGACTTCAAGCTTTTTTAAGATACTGTGTATATGATTTTTTAATGTGTTCTCACTGATAAAGGAAGCTTCCAAGATCTCATCCTTTGTTTTACCTTCAATTAACTTTTGAAAAATATTCTCTTCTTGAGATGTAAGATCAGATTGTATTTCCTTTTTTCTAAGTCTCGAATAATCCCTTGCCAGTATTTCATTGGGGGTTAGGCTGTTTAAGGTTTGCCGAATTACTGTCGGTATTGATCTGTAGTTGGATTTCAGCACATAATTAACTGCTCCTGCAGCAAAGGCATTTTCTATAATTGAACTATCAGCAAGAGCGGTTAACATAATAATCTTAATATCCTTATGTGCTAAAATTTCAGCTGCAGCATATATGCCATCCAATTCATTTGCGGACAGGCTAATATCCATGAGCACTAAATCGGCATTGTTTTCTATACAGGTTTTAACAGCTTCATCATAAGTTGTTGCAACAGCGACAACGTCTATATCCTGCTCCAAATCCAAAAATAACTTCATGGCAATAATCCAATTATGATCATCCTCTACGATGATTAGCTTGATTTTCTTCATACATTCCTCCAGTGGGTTATTGATTGTTTACGATGAACAAATCAAGACACGGATATCTGTCTTTGTATTACCATCTTGTTTTTTACTATCCTCTTTGTAGGAAATATTAGGCTGACTATAGTGGAAGAACCTACTTTACTTTTAACTTCTATACTTCCATTATGTTTGCGCATAACATTATAACAGTAAAATAGTCCTAATCCAAAATTTATACCGGTTCTTTTGGTAGAGTAAAACGGATTAAATAGGTAGGGGATGATTTTTTCCGGTATGCCGGGTCCGTTGTCTTCCACTGAAAGGGCCAATAACCGGCCTTCGTACCGAAGGGAAATTGTGATAACACCGTTTGATTGTATTGCTTCTATGGAATTTTTTACAACATTATTTAGACACTCTCTTAAATGGGTTATATCACCTTTGATTTCGAAATCTGAATGAATCATCTTATTAAAGACTATATTTTTATGCGTGAATGTGTTCTGAATTCCCTTTAAGGTATCTCCGATTAAGTCGTTTAAACTAAATATTGATTCGATCAGTTCGATTTGCCGGGTATTGGCACTGATCCTTTCTACAAGGTTTAGTAAGTGGTTCACAGAATCTTCAATAATTTGTGAATTTTGTGTTATTCTAAATTTTATATCGATATCCTGAATTTTTTCACTCACACTTATAATGTTTTGTGTACAGAGAGACATTTTAGATACCTCATTTTTTACCGCATGATTATAGATAAGGCTGCTGGAATTTATAGTTTTTAATGCGGTATCCATACGGTTCTTTTCAAACCTTATCCTTAGCCCGAAAACACCATATTTAATGATGAGGGATATATGTATGATAAAAGCAATAGAAACAATCCAGTAGCTGTATTTCCATGTGTTTTTGTCCCCCAAAGCTTGTGTTATCATTACCATAAGGTATTGGGAAGCAACTGCAGGGATAATTGTAGCAAATACCAAAACAATGTCCCATTTTTCTCTCGTTGTATAAGAATTTAAATAGGCTCTTAATAAAATAATTATAGTAAAGAGTAAATATAATCCACACCAAAAGGAAAGAAATTTAAAGTCAGGTTTAAACTGCCTTCCGATTGGAAACAGTATAAATGATAAAATTGTAGGAATCAGTATAATTAAAGTTATTTTAATGTGAAAGGATCTTTTTTTATCTTTCATAAGGCCTGCAAAATATATGCTAAACAAAAGCATGATCGAATATGGGACAAAATGTCCAAGGGAAAGGATAAAACTACATAAGTATTCAAGGAATATGATTTTATCCATAGCAAAAGTACCCCGGACTATCAAATCCGGTATTAAATTAGTTTCCATATAAGAACCGAAAGTTCCGATTGAAGTTATAAATGCGGCAGCAGCTAGAATTCGGTTTACAGCATTTTGGCTATTAGAGAAAAAAAATAAAAAAGATGCAATTAGTAATAGTATTGATGCAATAAGCATTCCCATATTTTCCCCCGCATGTATAAACCATATGGCAGTTTTGGAAGTTATATTATAATAATTTATAAGTAAGCTTTTTGTCGAACTATTTTCCATATAATTTCAAAGGATTCTATAGCAATTATAACATATTTTTACTTCCGCACAATAATAACTGATAATACAAACAGCTATGTGGGAATTATATAATTAAAAATATAGATAAACTGGGTAAGAGGGATTATATAATATAAAAAGTTCCATAGGAAGAGATTTTAAAAAGCCTGTGAATAATGGCTCTTTACAGTGCAAGTATAAAGGCGGATAATAAATAGTGATCCAATAGAGAGTCTAAATTATCAAGATAAAAAGGAGGCTAATTATGCCTGAGGTTATAGTTGGTGCGGATTGTGGAAACTCACCCAAAAAATTATTTCTTAAACAATTCAATATTGCATTTGCAGAAGGAAATGCAGCTTTTATCATTGAAAGTGTAAGCGATGATATAACGTGGAACATAATTGGAGACAAACTTATAAAAGGAAAAAATGATTTTGCCCAAGCATTAGATAATATGAAAAAGGATAAAATAGACAAGTTAGTCATAAACAGCATTATAACCATGGCAGGGAAGGTGCCGTGCATGGTCTGATAAGAATGGAAAGCGGAGAAAAATATGCTTTTTGTGATGTGTATGAATTTAGTGGAGCAAAAGGTTCCAGAATAAAATCAATGGTATCCTATGTGATTGAAGTAAAAGAGTAAATTTAATTAAAAGGAGAAGTTATGGAAGGAAACAGAATTACCACTCAATCAATCGATGAATATATTTCAAATTTTCCTCCTGAGATCCAGGAAATACTTCAAACTGTAAGAACAGTGATAAAAGAGGCGGCCCCGGAGGCAGAGGAAAAGATAAGTTACCAAATGCCTACCTTTTTTCTCCATGGAAATCTGGTGCATTTTGCCGCTTTTAAAAACCATATAGGGTTTTATCCAACACCAAGTGGAATTGATGCATTTAAACATGAATTGTCGGAATATAAAGGAGCCAAAGGGTCGGTGCAATTTCCTTTAGAAAAGCCGCTGCCCTATGAATTAATTAAAAGGATCGTCCAATTTAGAGCTGCCGAGAATATCAAAAAAGCAGAGGGTAAATCGAAAAAGAAGAAGTAAATCTCATACATGCAAAGTATTTATTAATCTATTCGGCATATTGCGATAACCTATTGAAGGGGTATCCTGATAATACCCTTCGAGAGTTGCTTGCAAAATGTCTGAAAAATAACGTGCAGCATAACGCAAAACGGGTCCGCAATCAATGTGTGGACCCGTTTTGCGTTATGTGGATATTACTAAGATTACTTTGATTCAACCGGTACTGCTTTTAATGTAGTCAATACTGTTTTTTGAACTTTACGCAGCTCACCATCATCACTCTTAAAGGTCATGGAAATGTCCAAGTAAATCTTTGAACCAACTGGGGGAAGTGCGCCTTCAATTCCAAGGGTCCCCTCCCATAGAGCACTCAGTGAAGGATCCCCGTTTACATTAACGGTGGATGTATTGGAAGAGAAGACCCTATAAGAAGGCTCAAGTGTACACGTTCCGTTAGCACTTTGGCTTGCTTTGGGAATATCATCGGCAAATTTCTCGGTTACAAGCTTTATGGATGGCGAATCGGACCTTAAAGAAATACTAATGTTAGTTGGAAGATCTAGAGGATTGCCGATATTTTTAAGACTTAATTTGGCGGGTTCTGACGAATCGGGAGAGTTGACAAGCTTATCTCCCTTTAAATAAACATTATTTAAACTCTCGAAATTCCACAGATTGCCGAGAACTACATCCAGTGCCTGAATTCGGTCCATAGTGAATCGGGTATTCATTTTTGCCTTGGTATGGGTATTAAGATCAATAGAATCCAAAGTAACTGTTTTGTTTTTAACACTCATTAAAGCAACTTGCTGTATACCACCTGAATTTGCACTGGTATTTTTTATCGTACCTCCGGTTGATCCTATTACCATGTAGCGAATGCCGTCAATCATTCCTTCATCCTGACTATAGTGAAAATGTCCTGCTATAACTGCCTTTACCGAATATGCGCGTAACAATTGATGAATACGTGACCAACTGCTCCAGTTATACCACATGGGATGGTGTAAGAATACAATGATACCTGATTTGTTTTTGTTTGCTTCCAGATCATTCTTCAGCCATTTGTACTGGGCATCATCGATATGGGAAAGGAAAACATTACCCCATCTTGGGTCAACATGAAGATGATCAAAAGAGTAAAGAGAAATAAAATGATACTTTTTTTTATCAAATGAATAATATAAATTGTTTTTTACTAAAGGGTTCTGGTTTTTATAAAGGGACTGAAAGAGTTTTTCTCTGGAATGATCCGGGGAATTTTGTTTGTACTGGGGAGGATTAACATCATGATCTCCAGGTGTTATATACCATGGAACTCCCGATTTGTTTAAAATTGCTGCAGCTTCATTGTAGTTCTGCTTTACAGTATCTTCAGGCAAAGAGCTTTCTATCAAATCTCCTGTATGAATGATCATATCAGGCTTATAGTTTTGGAGTACAGAAACACCATTACTCATTATTTTGTAGGATCCGTTTAAATCATAGGATCCGGTTTGATCTCCTATGATCCCTATTTTTAGTTCATCATAGCCCTTGGCGCTAGTTGAGATTAGAGATGAAGAGGACACTATCATGAGTACCAGCAGAAGGGATAATATCTTTATCTTTGAGCTTTTTCCATAATTCATATCAATACCTCCATTTCGTATAAGGGAAAAAATTGATTATTAAGATTTTTTGGTGTGATCCACACCTTTAAAAACACTGCAGCGGCATTACAAAGGTTTTATGGCATTTTATGCATTCAAATACACCCCAATCCCTGCCATCAGGCGATGAATACCCTCCAAATACCCGTATAATTCTTCCATCTCCTCCGCAGTATGGGCATATGGGGTGAGAGGGGTCGAAAAGCTGGTAAAAGGCAGCGAAAGAATTTGTGTTTTTCATTACATCCACTGAAGCCGTAGACGCAAAGGAACCGGACATGGTTACTAACAAGCACAAAATTAGACTTAGTGTGATAAGGAACTTTTTCATAAGAACACCTCCATTTAATGTAATTCTACAATTATTATATATTTAAAAGTATAAATTGTAAATATTTACAAATAAACTAAAACGTTTGATTTTGTTATTTGCATATTCGTATTTTAACGCTAAGCGGTATAAAAAATAATAGATTTGGCGTAATTTTTATAATAAAACCTTTGATACATTACATTTTTGTAATTAAATAAAAAATATGTAATCTAAAATAAAAATATGGTAAAATATACTTGCAATTAAAAACTGTAAATGATTGAAATTCCTATTTTGTAACATTCTGAATTTTATAAAGGGGGGTAAAAATGGAACATATCGATGAAAAGGTACTGGAAATTATAAATAACACAGAGCACCAGCAGCAAAATATTTGCGAGGGGCAGGTTAAAATCGGAAACCGATATTATGAGTTCCAGGAAAGAGCCTTTTACGACAATAGAGTAAGGCTCTTCATACCAAAAGATTTCAAAGACATGCCCCAGCACCAGCGGGAGCTTAAATATCCTTCTTCTCAGCGGCCGGAAATTATTCAAACGGATGAAACAGGCAGTATCAATATCATGCTGAACCGTATAGACAGCAGCCTTACCGAAGAACTGGTCAGGGAGCTTAAAGACGGAATGAAGGCAATCATAAAAAAGGTCAATCCATCTACTACATTTTTTACAGACGGTGTAGAAAAAGTAGCTGATAAAAATATAGGATATTTTGAGTTTAAAAGTCCTGCTTTAGATGTGTTTGTTTATAATCTCATGTTCTTCTTTGAATTGGACGGCAAAACCGTCATGGGAACATTCAGCTGCCGGTACGATGAATATGAGGAGTGGAGAGAGGCTGCATTTCAAGTGATGAAAACGGTAAGGGTAACCAAAAAGAATAAAGAAGGAAGAGGATAAGAATGGGCCAAACAATTTACACCATTGCCGATATCGTTGTAGAACCTTATGAATTTAACAGGATATTGGAGTTTAAATTGGTAAGAGAGTTAAATGAGCATGCGAAACTATCTATCAACGGTATTATGCCTGAGGAAAAGATGGATCAATATATTGAGAACTCAAGTGAAAATGAAACCATTAAGATATCTATAAAAAACGGGGACAAAAATATTGACTTGTTCTATGGTGTTGTTACCGGTATGTCCATACACGCAAGCATGAATGTCAGAAGTATTGAGATCCAGGCTTTAAGCCTAAGCTTTCTTATGGATATCAAAAAGAAAAAGCGCTCCTTCCAGAACAAGAATGCCCCATATAAAGAGATTTTTGACCAGGTAACGGCGGGATATCCCAAATCTGAGGCTTTGGATGAAGCCTCCAAGGGCCAAGTGACCGGAGGTTTGCTTGTGCAATATATGGAAACCGATTGGGAATTTGCAAAGCGCCTGGCTTCGCATTTTAACGTGTCACTGATACCGTCCTGTCCGGTTGATGGAGTAAAGTATTACGTAGGAGAACCGGACAGTCTCCCAAGTCACGATCTTCAGGAGTTTAACTATATCATCAAAAAAGATATAAAGGATTACCTTGAGAAGTCTCAAAACGGTATAGAAGGCATGGGAGGAAACGATCTCATAAGTTATGAAATAACAACCCGGAATATATTTGATTTGGTAAGACCCATCAACTTTAAAAACAAGAAGCTCTATATCATGCGTGCTGTGACAGAGGTGCGGGAGGGCATTGTTTCAAACACGTATACACTAAGGGATGTAGAAGGACTCAAGTGCACCAAGGGGTATAACCACCAGCTCACAGGCATTTCACTTTTCGGCAAGGTGACGGAGGTGGCCAAGGACATGGTTAAAGTACACCTGGAAATCGATGAAAAGCAGTCCAATGAGGAGGCAATGTGGTTTCACTATTCTACAATTTACTCATCACCTGACGGCTCAGGCTGGTACTGCATGCCGGAGATTGGGGATAAGGTAAGACTGTATTTTCCTGATGCCGATGAAAAAAATGCCTTTGCGGCCAGTGCGGTAAACCTGACATCCTCCGATCCGAAAAAACGGAGTGACCCTTCCATTAAGAGCATAAGCACCAAATATGGAAAGCATGTTGTATTTCAAAAGGGTGCCATTGAGATTATGAGCAATGGGAAGCAGTTGATGCGGCTTACCGATGACGGAGGCATTGAAATCCGTACAGACAAAAAAATATCCATAACTGCCAAGGAGGATATTGAAATCAACTCAGGTGCAAAGATTCTGGTACAGGGGGAAGCGGGTATAGACTTAATGCAGGCAACGGCCAACCTCATAATAGCAGATGATGTATCCATGAATGGAGCGAAGGTGAATATTGAATAATGGATAAGAATGAAATGCTTAAGGAGCTTATATCAAAATATGTATTGGAGAATTGGCCCCAGGAGCTTTTGAATATGAATGAAAGGTATTCGAGAGACAGGGAAAAGATTGAAAAAGACCTTGAATTGACCTTTGAATCGGTGTGCAGAAAAGCTTCCCATAATCAGAGGCAAGGGTTAAAAGGGGCTGCCCAATATATTTGTATTTCGTTTTTACGCACCAGCATCATGGAGAATACAGCCTTTTACAGAATCGATATCTATGACGACCGTTGGTATTTGGATACCGAAGAGTGCTATGGCATGTGGGATGCAGATTTTATATTTTCCTCATTATTTAGAGAAATGGATTTGTTAATGTCTCAAAAAAAGCAGTATGGCAGAATGGTCACCGACATGGATATGGATACGGTGAAGTTGTCTGAAGCCCTAAAATATCACACACTGGCAGTTGAATTCATAAGAAGTATGATACCCCGGCTCGTGGAGGGCCCGGGTTATAGAGAAATGGATAAGACACCCCAAATATGCATTATGATGGGGGAGTACAGGGACTTTAACGAAGTGTTGTACGGGGAAAATGAGGTGAAGGCATAGGATGGACTACTTTTTATTGAAGCAGGATGAGCGGTATAAAGATGTGCCGCATCTTCATCAGATCTCTAAAAAAATGGATGTAAGGTATTTAAACCATCAGGATGTACATAAATTGGAAGATACCATTCTGTTAAACGTTAAGGCAACTTCCGAAAGCAGTTATTTGGATTTACTTGATAGGCAGCTTTTTATCGCATCCGACAAACTTAAAAAAATAATGGAAAAATGCCAACCGGATGCGGTGTTTAAAACAATTATTCTTATCGATCCGGAGCGAAAGAGACAGGAGAAATATTTTCTTCCCGTATTTGAGAGGTTGGATGGGTTAATTTCCAATAGTGGGTTTGCCGGCGAAAAAAGCATGATGACAAAGCTTGTATTAAAGAAAGAGAGCTTAAAGGGGAAACGGATATTTTGTGTGTCCGATGGTGTAAAATCAATGGTAATTTTAAGGCTTGATGCTGCGGAGAGTATTTTAAGGCGGTATTTCACGGGAATCTGTCTTGAAAGAGTGCTTATAGAAGATTAGGAGGAATTTGATGCCGGATGGAAGCAGTTATATCGTAAGAGGGGCAAAAATGGTATGCAGTTGTGGAAGCCATGGAAGGCGGATAAACCTTCCTGTAAGTCACGGCTCATACGTTAATAAAAAACCGATGATGAATGAATGGGACTGTGTACCCATTAAAAACATACCGGAATTCGGAGTATGCGGCAGTCCTGCCAATCCCAGCAATGCATCCGTATCGCTTGTTGGTGAGAATGGTTCTCCGGTGACAGGCAAGCCATGCCTTCCTGTCATATCATCCTGCTGGATGGATACAAAGGAGGATACCAAGGTAGAGGGATTTGCTGCCCTTACCACCGATTCCAAGATTATATGCAATTTGGGAGGTAAGATAACATTTAAAAGCGACGGTCAGCACGACGAGTAAAAAGGGCGGATTTTTCATCTATAACCCTAAAATGAAAGAACCAAGTTCAAGGTAAGAAGCTTCCTGCAGATGGGAAGAAAATAAGTCCTACGGCCTTTTCAAATGTGGGTTATAAGAAAAATATGTCCGGTAAGACATATGGGGGTCTTAATAGTATGAAGAGTTTTGATAATATCAGGATAGAACCGGCATATGGGATCAAAATCATCAGCGACATGAAAATAGAACACAAACTGAATCAGCATGCCGTTTTGCAGATTAGTGGGGTTTTGGATGAAGCAGTAAATTTTAATAGTGCCATCAATGCTTCGGTTGATGATGAAATACATGTTTTTGAGGCAGGCGAAAATAGTAAAACCATTTTTAAGGGGCTGGTTACAAGCGTAGAGACAAAAAAGGTAAACGGTGTTTACTACATAGAAATTCAGGGTATATCAGGAAGCTTTAGGCTGGACATAAAAAAGAAAAGCCGCTCCTTCCAGGACATAGAAATGGAGTATCCTGACCTTATTCAAGGTATTTTAAAGGATTATCCTAAGAATGATTTGATAAAAACCATAGGGGAAGGTGTAAAAATCGGAGAACCCATTCTCCAATACAAAGAGACGGACTGGGAACTCATTAAAAGGCTTGCAAGCCGTTTTACTTCCATCATTGCTTCTGATATCTCGGATACAGGTACTAAAATTTGTTTCGGTTTCCCTAAAGGAAAAAGCTATAAAGCTCATGACAATACCCGCTATACTGCAAACAAGGATATAGATGCCTTTATGAAGGCAAAAGGAAGCGGGGCAGATGTCAGCATCAATGACTTTTTCTATTATGAGATAGAAAGAGGGGAACAGTACCATATCGGTGACGAGATCATTTTCAGAAACAAGAACGTGGTGATAAGCGGCATAGCGGCTTTTATAGAAAAAGGGATTTTTAAATACAGGTACCGTCTTTCCATGAAGGAAGCTATTTATACTCCTGCCATTTACAACGAGCAGATCAAAGGAATTTCCCTTGGAGGAAAGGTATTGGATACAAAAGGGGAGCTGGTAAAGCTTCACCTGGATATTGATTCTTCCCAGCCTCAGGACAAGGCATATTGGTTTCCGTTTATACCGCCAACAGGCAATGTTATGTACTGCATGCCCCAAAAGGGAACATATGCAAGCCTTTACTTTCCCGATGCTACAGGAAACAATGCAAAGGTCTTAGGCTGTGTGCGGAAAAACGGCGGGAGCTGTCAGAAGACAAGTGACCCCAATACGAGATATTTCGGCACAGAGCATGGAAGTGAGCTGGAGATGTCGCCCAAAGCCTTAAACATTGTAGGTGACAGCAAGGAGCCTTTGAAGGTATGTTTTGAGGATGAAAAGGGCATTTCCATCGTAAGCCATAAAAAGCTCAGCTTCAATGCTGAACAGGATATATCCATTACCACACCACAGCACATCAAAATCAATGCCAAAGACCTTATTTTCTTAAAGAAGAGCAGCTCGGAGAGCGGTTTTACCATTGAAAATGAATATCACTTTCTGGCCAATAATGTAGTCCTTGACGGGAGAATCCGAACAACTTATCCTCCCTTTGCTGATGCACCCAAGGTGGCACCAAAGCCTCCTTTCAATTGGGGGAAGCTGGCGTTGAACGTACTGGGAGGGCTGGCGGTGGTTGCCGTAGTTGCAGCGGCGGCGGTGTTTACGGTAGCGACATTTGGAGCAGGTGCAGTAGTCATAGGTGCTGTGGCTACCTGTGCCGTTATTGGAGGTACTGCAGCGGTGGCAAGCCAGGCTGTCAGCGATGTTATGAAGGGTGAGGTCAGTGATTTTAGTGCCTATGCTGCAGCGGCAGCCAGAGAAACCGTAGTAGGAGCTATCTCGGGTGCGGTGTTCGGACCTTTGGGGCCTGCAGCGACACTGGGAGGCAAGATGGCTATAGGGGCTGGCACCAACGCCTTCGAAAGTGTTGTCCGGCAGTCATTGGAGGGTAATGGAATCAATCCATGGACCGTATTGTTGGATGCAGGGATTGGAGCCGGTACGGCGGGGATTATGGACTCCAAAATAGCCAAGAATATCGGGACTGCCATAGATAATGCGGCACCCTGGATCAAAAAAGGTGCTAACAAGGCGATTGACGGCATTACCGACAATGCCAATAAAATTGCCAATGCGGGGCGCAAGATGACGGGAGAAGCAGCAGACGAGATGGCGGAAAGGGGCATTATGAATTCCCAAAAGGCCGCTTGTGCCGGTGATCCTATCAATGTGGCCAACGGAAGCTTCTATCTTAATGTAACCGACCTTGTCATAGAGGACCGGGGAATCGACATCAAAATAAAAAGAAGCTACAACTCCATCGGCATCCGTACAGGTGTTATGGGAGAAGGCTGGACCTTTGAATATGAAAGCCGTTTAAAAAGGGAGGATGCTGACCGTGTTACCTTGATGTACCCTGACGGACATAAGGAGAAGTTCATAAAAAGGGAGGGGGAATGGCAAAAGGAAGAAATCCCCGACCGGTCCGAAAAGCTTTGGGAAGACCCGGCTACAGGATATTTTACACTCACCGGAAAGGACATGACAAGTTATACATACGACGGCAGCGGAAAGCTGGTGTCGATCAGTGACAAAAATCATAACACCGTATCTGTAAAGTACAGGCAGGATGGGCTTATTGATAAAATTGTATCTCCCGGCGGAAAGGTCCTTTCCTTTAAGCACGAACGGGGAAAAACAACCGAGATCACCGACAATTTGGGTAGGAAGGTTATTTACCGCTATAGTGGAGACAGACTTGTAAGTGTGGTGCTGCCCAATAAGGGGGAGTTTATCTACGAATATGAAGGTGCATTTATTACCTCCATCACCGACGCAAACGGCAGAAGATATGTAAGCAATGAATATGATGTGATTGGAAGAGTAACACGCCAGTGTGTCAATAACCAAGACACGGTGGATATACAATATGACCCGGGGAACCGTGAGACCACTTTTATTTACCGTGCAACAGGGAATATGGAGAAGTACCGGTATAACGAACAGGGGCTTTTGACCGAGACTGTACACAGTGACGGTACCGTAGAACGCTGTACCTATGATGAGTACCAAAATAAAAACAGCGAGACGGATAGGAATGGAGAAACTACCTTCCGGCTGTATGACAATAGCGGCAATGTGCTGGAAGAAAAATTCCCCAGCGGCTATACCGTATGGAATGAATATGACAGCCGTGGAAATCTCACAAAGACCTCAACCACAGGCGGAGCTGAAACACTTTATACCTACGATGAAAAAGGAAATCTCCTGGAGGAAAGTGTAAAGATTGATGAGGGACTATATTCGAGAATAGTATTTACCTATGATACTTGGGGAAGGATGCTTACAAGAACAGATGCAGAGGGTAATACCACCGTGTTTGAATATGCCCATCCCCATATTAAAAAACCGACTGCCGTAAAAGATCCCGAGGGGAATATCTTTGGGTATAAATATGACGGTGCCGGGAGACTGGAGTCAATCACTACGGCCTACGGCACAGTAGAATTCGGCTACAACGAAATCAATAAAAAAACATTCATTAAGGATGCACAGGGCGCAATAACACGCATGTCCTATGACAAAATGGGCAACCTCATCAGAAAGGTGCTCCCAAACGCTGCGGGAACAGGCTTACGTGAAGAAAAGGGTTATCATTATATCTACGACGCAATGGACCGGTTAATTCAGACAATCGACCCTTTGAATAATGTATTTGCTGTGAAATATGATTTAAGCGGCAACCTAATCAAAGAGATCAATGCAAACTTCTATGACGAAAAAAAGCAGGACGGTACCGGAATCGAATACATCTATGATAAAAACAACAAAAGAATTAAGACAGTATACCCTACCGGCCACATGGGAAGAACCAAATACGATGTAATGGGCAACATCATAAAGACCATTGCCCCCGGAAAATACAACCCTAAAGATGACGACGGGCCCGGCATGGAATATTCCTACGATCCATTGAACAGGCTGACAGAGATAAAGGATGCGGAAGGCAAAGTAGTCAGGGAATATGTGTATAGCCCAGATGGTATGGTAATTAGGGAAAGAGACGCGAATAAGCTGGACACCCTCTATAAATACAATGCTGCCGGGTGGCTTCTGGAAAAGAGGACGGCTGTGGAGGAAAAAGCCGGCAAGCAGATCTACGGCGTTACCCGTTACACTTACGACAAGGCAGGACGAAGGATCGAAGAGAAAAGGTCGGGAGAGAAGGTAGGGGGGCAAGGAACACCAACGAAGTGGAATACCATATGCTATGCATATGATAAAAACAGCAGGATCATAAAAATATCCGATTCTACAGGAGCTAAGGCGGAGTATCAGTATGACTGCCTTGGGAACAGAACTTTTGAAAAGGTGCGTATCAATGACAAAACCAGCAAGGTTACACGCTTCCATTACAACAGCATTGGACGTCTTGATAAAAAGATAGAGGAAATCGATGGGGAGGATCTTGGCCAAAGCGCCAAGGGAAAGGCACTTTCTCAGACCGTATACGAATATGACAAAAATGGAAACCTGGTGAAGGTCATAAGCCCTCTCGGATACGAGACCGAGATGTTTTATGATGCCGCTGACAGGCTGATACAGACAATACGGCGGGAAAAGGGTATGGCTTCAGAGGTTAGAAGCTATGAATACGACAAGCAGGGCAACCTGGTAAAAGAGACGGATACCAATGGAAACTATGTATTGTATGACTACGACAGCATGAACAGGAGGATACGGATCACCGGAAAAGAGAGGGAAGTAACAAGACTGTTCTACGATGGAGCAGGAAACATTATAAAGCATGTAAAGCCGGAGGATTACGATCATAATAAGGATGACGGCAAAGGCACCCTTTACAGCTACGACAACATGAACAGGCTGGTGGAGATCCGGAATTCCCTTGGCCATGTAGTGGAGAAAAACAAATACAACGCAGCCGGCGACCTCATAGAAAAGACGGATGCGTTGGAAAAATCCATTGAATATACATATTACGCAGCGGGAAGAATAAAGGAAATATTAACTCCGGGGGCAAAACAAAAAGGAAGGCCAAGCCAGGAATATACCTATGATGCTCTTGGCAACATCACCGGAATCAAGGATGGAGAAGGCAACTACACTTCCCATATCCTTGACCTGTGGGGAAGAGTAACCGAGATACAAAAGCCCGACGGCAGCAGTGAAAAATATAGCTATGACTATGCAGGTAACATAAGCGCCAGTATTGACGGAAACGGCAGCAGAACGGAGTATGTATACAACAGTATGAACCTCCTGGCAAGGATCATTGATCCGGCAGAGGGCGAAATACGGTATCAATATGACCTGCAGGGCAGGCTTGCAAGGAAGACGGACAGGAACCGGAAGACCATCGAATACAAGTACAACAGGGATGGCAACCTGATATTGAGGAAGGATGCCGAAACGGGAAGGGGCGAGGAATTTAGCTACTATGCCGATGGGAGCCTTATGACAGCCTCCGGTATGGGAACGGTTTACAATTACGCCTACACCCCTAACATGAAACTCAAAAGCAAGAGTATGAACGGAAAACTCATGCTGGAATACAGCTATGACAGGAATGGAAATGTCATAGAGTTGAAGGATTTGACAGGGAAGAGGACGAATTATAAATATGATGCCCAAGGCAGGATGAGAGAGGTTTGGGACGACGGAAAGCTTGCAGCGGAATATGCCTACAAACCGGATAGCTCACTTGCAGGGATCAGGTATGGAAACGGCATAATGGTGGAATATTGTCATGACCCGGACAGGAATATTGCCGGAATTGTGGCCAAAAACAGCGAAGGAGTGGAGATATTAAAGCACCGTTATGAGTATGACAATAATGGAAATCAGATCAAAAAAGAGGAAAATGGAAGTGTAACGCAGTATATATATGATAGCCTTAACAGACTGTCAAAAGCAGTATATCCTGATGTTGAAGAGTTATTCTCCTATGACTTTGCAGGTAACAGGATCTTAAAGCGCAAAGGGAGCATGGAGGTTAACTACTCCTACGATGCAAGAAACAGGCTGGTTGAAAAGATTGAGGGCTCTGAACAGACCCGTTACAGCTATGATGCAAACGGCAACCTTTTATCCGAAACCGGGAGACAAGGGACGATAAGCTATACCTATGACTGTTTCAACAGAACAGAACGTGTCAGAAAGTCCACCGGGGAATATATAAGAAACTTCTATGACCCGGAAGGCCTTAGAAATAGGGTAGAGGAGAATGGCAGGACTGCGAGATTCCTTTTTGACGGCAGGGATATAGTAGCTGAGTTAGACGGGGAAAAGCTGACAGCTGCAAGCATCCGGGGACATGAACTTTTGATGCAGCGGGATGGGAAGGGTGATAGCTATTACTACATCAATAATGAGCACGGTGACGTCGTAAGCCTTACAGATGCAAGGGGTTCAGAGGTTAATAGGTATCGTTATGATGCATTTGGGAATACAATTGAGGCCCACGAACAAGTACATAATCGTTTCCGCTATGCAGGGGAACAGTACGACACTGTAACAGGCCAGTACTACCTCCGGGCAAGA
>JAOABQ010000074.1 GCA_026418275.1 Clostridia bacterium | reverse complement strand
GAACAGCAGAGTTTCTTGGGTATCTAGACCTTCTTATCATAACGGCATCCATAAAAATCCCATCCTCTTTTGAAAATAGCTTATATAATTCCGCTTACTAATTTATATTTACCGCATGAAATTTTTATTACATTATAAAGGGATGAAAAAAATAAAACACAAAGTTTTATTTTTTTCATCCCCTGTAATATTTGCAGTAAACTCATTCTGCTGTGAAAATACAAAAAGAGAGCGCCTGCCGACACCCTCATCAAAATTCCTGTTTCGTTTTTCTACTTACCGCTATTCTTTACATTCTTAATCGGTATATTGGCAACAAGTGCAGGTACAACCCTGTCACCTTCCTCACTCTTTGTCCTGGTCAACTGAATATCCAGCGCTCTTTCATCAATATCCATATAGTGTGATATGACTTTGATGATTTCGCCCTTAACCATCTCCAGAAACTGAGGAGAAACGTTTGCCCTGTCATGAATTAAAACAAGTTTCAAGCGTTCTTTCGCCACGTCTTTTGATGACTTTGACCTACCAAACAACTTAGCTAAATCCAGCAACATATAGTTCCTCCTATTTAAGTAGTTTTTAATCCAAATAACTTCTTAAGCTTAAACATGAAGCCATCATCTGTAGATTCAAGGTCTAATATAGGAACATCCTGCCCCATAATTCTTTTGGTAATATTTCTGTAAGCTTGTCCTGCAAAAGATTTTCCATCTGTGACTGCAGGCTCTCCCCTATTTGTAGAAATAACAATTTTTTCATCATCCGGAACCACACCGATGAGATCAATTGCCAAAATATCAATAATATCGTCAATGGTCATCATATCTCCACGCTTGACCATATCGATTCTTACCCTGTTTACCAAAAGTTTCGGATTTCTGAGTTCATTCGCTTCAAGAAGACCTACAATTCTATCTGCATCGCGGACTGCCGATACTTCCGGTGTAGTGACCACAATCGCCCTGTTTGCCCCTGCAATGGCATTTTTAAAGCCCTGCTCTATTCCCGCCGGACAATCAACTATAATATAATCAAACTCTTGTTTGAGGTCGGAACAAAGTTTTATCATTTGTTCCGGGTTTACCGCAGATTTATCCCGCGTCTGAGCAGCAGGTAAAAGATAAAGCCCTTCATAACGCTTGTCCTTAATCAGTGCTTGTTTAACCCTGCAAGTACCTTCTATAACGTCCACAAGATCATAAACAATTCTATTTTCCAGTCCCATTACTACGTCTAAATTACGAAGTCCGATATCCGTATCAATCAAAACGACTTTTTTTCCCTGCAATGCAAGTCCTGTGCCTAGATTTGCCGTAGTAGTAGTTTTACCTACACCACCTTTTCCAGACGTAATTACTATTACTTCTCCCATGTTTCTTCCTCCCATAACATTCTTGGCTCATGTAACAGCTTGACCAAATACGCCTTAACAATCTCTATTAACTATTAACCCCTGTTTTTAAAAGTTCTATAGAAGCTACGATAATCTAAACACCAGTCCATCACCAACATTTTGGAAGCATTTGCCTCATGCTTTGCTAAATCCAAGGTGTTCATCGTATTCTATATGGATGCGATTTTAAATTTCTATATTAAAAAGTATAATTCACAATAAATTTTATTATCTACCTATGTTAAAATATATATTCCTTTTTAAGTTTTGTCAATGACTCAGGCGACGTGTGCAAGAAGATGCTTTCACAAAAGCTTAGGCAAGCCATAGAATCAGCGGTAAATTGAAACAAATAAAAAATTTATAAATCAACTTATCGTTGGGGTAAAAACCTTTCTATATATACCATATCTTCCTTTACAAATGCCAGTTCAGGGATCATTATATTTTTTGCTCCCTTTTCATCCGGTGAACGGGTAATTACATCTGCAATTCTGAGTTGAACAGGCTGAAGGTTAAAAGCTACAACAATGGCTTCTTTATTACCGTCTGCACCGGCATGCACCGTCCCCCTCAAGGAACCCATTACGAGCACATTTCCAGTGGCAACCACTTCTCCGCCAGGATTGACATCCCCAATTACAACTAGATTTCCGTCAAAGTTCAAAAGCTGACCCGACCTTACCGTCCCCCGATAAAACTTGGTAACGCCTTCGTAAATATCCTTAAAATAATAGTACTTTTTAATTTCCATCTTTTGAGGCGTTTGTTTCGGAGTATTGTCATTTTGTATCTGAACTTCCTGATCTTCTTCAAAATTATTTATTTTTGCCCCACTTTTATTGACCAGCAAACTGAGTACCTTTTCTTCTTCATCCTTGGAAAGCTTCTTACCCCTGTATTTTACATTTAAAGATGCTCCCTTGAAAAACTTTCCCGCTTGAGCGATCTTATTGTCAATATGCTGTAAGATGGTTTCAAACGCATATTCATCCTTCATAATAATTGTAAGTCCGTTTACGCTCCCTTTAAATGCAACTGCATTTTCTTCCATTATTTGCTGACCCCCTAAAACGAATCTGTCCTTAATATTATTACATTACTTGTCCAATATGACAAGTCTCAAAATACATCTATATTTTACACTTTCACTGCACTTAACAACATATATTTCCTTCGTTCATTCCTTATTGCCACATTCAAGGAATCAGCTGCCCTTCCGTTTGCTTTATCTGGTCATCGGACTTTGACTTTTTATTAAGTCCAAAGTATTCTTCCATAATATCTTTGGCAACATATGCGGTATTCGATCCCCAGGCGCCACGTTCCACCACTACGGCTACAGCAATTTTGGGGTCATTTGCCGGTGCATAGCATACAAATAAGGCATTGGATGAATGGGGCTCCTTGCCAGGTACCCGATACGTTTCCGCTGTTCCGGTTTTTCCGGCAACCTGTATCGATTTAGGAAAATCTTTGAAAACAGTGGTTGCTGTACCTTCAACCCCTGATACAACCTCCGCCAATCCAGCTCTTACAGCTTCTAATGTTTCCTTTTTCACAGGGACCTGTTCATACTCAGGCTTGGTCTCATTGGCTATAGAACCATCATACTTTACTACTTTCTTGATTAAATAGGGCTTGAACTTCTGTCCTCCATTGGCAATGGTTGCAATATAGTTTACAAGCTGGATGGGGGTATAGTTGTGATAGGATTGGCCGATAGCAGATTGAATGGTGTTTCCATCATACCACTTTGCAAATTCTCCCGTATAATTAGCCTTTACGTATTCCTTGGAAGAAACAATCCCTCTGGATTCCCCGGGTATATCAATTCCTGTCTTTTGACCAAGCCCAAACAGTCTGGCCCATTTAGCCATCCGTTCAGATCCCACCCTGAGCCCCAGATCGTAAAAATAAATATTGCACGATGTGGCCAACGCCCTTGTAAGATTTAATTCTCTATGAGGCCCATACCCCAGTCGATATTCTAAACATTTAAAAACACTATTTCCAAGCTTATAAGTACCGGTATCATAATAATAATCGTTCGGTTTTATAATCCCTTCCTCTAGTCCCGCAATGGCTGTAATGGGTTTAAAAGTTGATCCCGGTGCATATATTCCATTGATAGCCCTATTAATCAAAGGTTTTTCTTCATTATCCTTAGCATTTAATTGTTCCTTTATTTTTTGTGCTTCCGTATCTCCGGCAGGTGCCATGTAAACGGAGGGGTCATAGCTTGGATAGCTTGCCATTGCCAGCACTTCTCCGGTTCTTACATCCATTGCAACAGCCGCTCCCACATTAGCATCTCCAAAGTTCTCATGTTTTTCATCCTTTTCAGACCGTATCTTTTTAATATTGGCCTCCAAGGATTCCATAGCCACCCTTTGAAGGTTTGAATCCAAAGTCAGAATTACATCCTTGCCGGGTTCCGGCGGGTTGGTATTCAGTTCCTGTGTAAGCCTTCCGGCCAGATCGACCTCTATTCTCTTTTGTCCGTCAATTCCCCTCAAGTATTTTTCCGCTGCAACTTCAATTCCGGCTTTTCCGAGACTGTCGTTCATGTAGTAGCCTTCATCCTTAAGTTCCTGGTACTCTTCTGCACTAATCGTACCAACATACCCCAGTATATGGGCAGTATTTACCGGATCGGAATATTTCCTTAGCGGCTCCGTTTCGATTGTCACTCCGGGGAACTCATAATTTCTTTCCTCCAACTGTGCCACCGTTACCCGTTTAATGTTTTTAGCAACACATAACGGGTTGACTGAGCTATACCCGTTAATCAGTATTTCATAACGGAGGGTCATGATCTTGTAGGCGTCCTCATCCGAGTATTTGGGGTCAATATTAAACTTCGACTCTCCACGAAGGTATTCAAATATTTCCCGGGGTGACGTCATCTTTTCAATATCTTCTTTCTTGACCGCCATATCCTTAATCCACCGTTCACGGTCTTTGATCTTTTTGTTATCCTTTATGGACGGACCATAATCCAAGGGGGTTAATGTAAGGTATTTGCTCAAATTGTTGGTATAACTCTCATTATTCTTTTCGAGAACCTGAATAAGCCTTAAAACAAGGTCATCCAATTGGGCCCTCTTCAGCTTGGTATTGCTTAACCGGACTGTGAACCCCACTTTATTTACAGCAAGTGGAATACCATTCCTGTCATAGACATTTCCCCTTGGAGCAATAATACGCCTTTCTCTTAAAAGCCTTTTTTGGGATTCTTCATCATATTTCTTTCCATTGATAATCTGCAGATTGGCAAGCTGAACTGTCATAACGATCGCAATCAGCACAAAGGCAATGGCCAGAATATTAAACCTGTCTTTTAATTTTTCCTTCATAGCAAAACCCACCTTTAATACTTTCTTGGAAGATTTTCTTTTCTTTGGTACCAATAATGGAGTTTAACTACCAGTATAAAAATCAGTATAGATACAATACTATTATAGAGAGCTTCAGGCAAAATAATAGACCTTAGAGGAAAAACGATATCAAATTTTCCGCTTGTAAGCGCAATGAGCAGATAAACAACCGTTTCGTAGACAAAAGAAGCAATGAATGTAAAAAATACGACTAGGAACACGTTCTCCCGGTAAAGCCGTTTATTGACGGATCCCATGGCAAGCCCCAGATAAAGCCCTAAAAGGGTATAAAGCCCTAATACCTTACCCGATGCGATATCTTGAACAAGCCCGGCAAAAAAGCCAACCACCGCACCTTCCAAACTTCCCCTAATAAAGGCGTAGGATATGACAAAAACAATCAGAAGGTTTGGCTTCACATGAAATATCCTCGCATATTCCAGCACGGTTGACTGAATTAAAGCAAGTATAAAAATATAAATTGAAATGGAAATTACTTTTAGTTTCATTACTGAGCACGATCCGTTCCGGAAGAAGATTTTTTACTTCTTAAAACCAGCACCTCTTCCAACCTTTTAAAATCTACATTGGGCTCTATAATGGCATACCGGTTCAGTTCATTATTTGCCTGTCTCACTTCTTTTACTTTTCCGATTATGATTCCCGGAGGGAAAACTCCCCCCATACCGGAAGTTTCAATATTATCACCTGCTGCAATATCTACGCCCGGCTCAATATAGTCCACCCGGCAGAGGCCCTGATCCTTGAGTACAATATCCCCTTTAACCTGTACAAGTCCCCTGGTTTTGGAAATTCTGGCACTTACGCTGCTTCCCTCATCAATAATTGAAACTACCTTGGATGAGATAGGCCCGGATTCCATTATTCTTCCTACCAGACCATTGCCTGTAACTACAGGAGCATTACTTGAAACACCGTCATTTGTACCCACATCCACTGTAAAAACATTAAACCAGTTTCCTAAATCCTTACCGATGATATTGGCACCCAACAAATCATAATTGCTGAATTGGTTCTTAATATTAAACGCTTTTTGAAAATCTTCGTTTTTTTCTTTAAAAACCATCAGCTCATTGTTCTCTTTTTCAAGTTTTTCAATTCTTTTTTTCAGTTCTTCATTTTCTTTCTTTAATGCCTTTGTATCCTTAAAAAAGTCGACACTACCTTCTACTTTATGGCCTGCGGAGGAAAAAAACTTCTGTACGGGTGAAACCACAACGTTGACAATATTGCTAAGCCAACTAAGATGCGGATTTCCGCTGGCAGATATCCCCATTACAACAAATAAGATCACAGTTACTAATATAAGCAAAAATAATTTACTTTTAAAAAGCCTAGCCATTCATTCTATCCCCTTTCTATCTTAGCTTTTTAGGGGAAATAAGCACCTTTTTCAATGTTTCAATCTCGTCCAAAACCTTTCCTGATCCGGCCGCAACACAATCCAGGGGGTTTTCAGCTATGGAGACGGGCATACCCGTTTCATCCCTGATCAATCTATCCAAACCGCTTAATAAGGCGCCTCCGCCCGTGAGCATAATACCACGGTCCATAATGTCCGCTGCAAGCTCGGGTGGAGTTTTCTCCAAGGTATACTTTATAGAATCTACAATTGCGTTGACCGGTTCCTTTATTGCATCAGTGATCTCCGAAGATGTAATTTTGATATTCTTCGGAAGCCCGGTAATGAGGTCACGACCCCTGATTTCCATAGACTCATCCTTATGCTTGTGATAAGCAGCCCCGATGGTCATTTTAATTTCTTCAGCAGTTCTTTCTCCTATCATCAAATTATATTCTTTTTTTACGTAGTGTACAATAGCTTCGTCAAGTTCGTCTCCAGCAATTCTCAAAGACTTGCTGGTAACAATTCCGCCCAGGGAAATCACCGCAACCTCACTGGTTCCTCCACCAATATCAACCACCATACTTCCGGATGGCTCTTCTACCGGAAGATTTGCACCGATTGCTGCAGCCATAGGTTCCTCAATCAAATAAGCTTCCTTCGCTCCAGCCTGTAAAGTGGCCTCTTCTACCGCCCGTTTTTCAACCTCTGTCACCCCGGACGGCACACATATAACAACTCTGGGTTTGCTAAAAACACCCTTGGACATTGCTTTTTTAATAAAATACTTCAGCATGCTCTGTGTTATGTCAAAATCAGCAATAACCCCATCTTTCATGGGTCTTATGGCCACAATGTTACCCGGTGTCCTTCCGATCATGTTTTTAGCGTCGTCGCCTACAGCAAGAATCGCATTTGTTTTTTTATTCACTGCAACAACCGAAGGTTCCCTTACAATAATCCCTTTGCCCTTTACATGAACCAACGTATTTGCCGTACCTAAATCAATTCCTATATCTCTTGAGAATAAACCCATATCTAATCTCCTCCTAGTTTCGTAGCAATTTACTCCGATTCAACAATTTATAAAGTAATTCATGTGTATTATAGTATTTTTACATCGAACTCCTCAAGCAGTATAGCAAGTCTAACCAAAGGAAGCCCTACAACATTAAAATAACAGCCATCGATTTTTTCTACCAAAAGAGCACCCATTCCCTGAATACCATATGCTCCGGCCTTATCCATCGGCTCTTTTGTCGCTATATAGGACCTGATAAAATCATCCGATACATGCCGCATCTTCACATATGTCTTTTCATAGCTCTTTACACACTTTTTATCCGGTGCATGAACGACGCTGACTCCGGTAATAACTTCATGCCATCCATCCTGTAACGAACGCAGCATATCAAACGCATCTTCTGCATTTTTCGGCTTTCCCAAAACATTGCCGTCTTTCACCACAATGGTATCCGCCCCAATTACAATAGAATCCGGCTTTACATTTTGAGCTACACTGGAAGCTTTCTGAAAAGCTAAGTTTTGAACCAACTCCTCAGGTAAGAGTTTTTCATCAAGGTATTCTTCCATGTCTGAAGGAATCACTCGAAAAATCATTCCAACCTGTTTTAATAATTCTGATCGTCTGGGCGAAGCAGACGCTAAAACAATCTCATTCATATTTTCTCAAATCCTTGCTCATTCTTTTCTGTATACAAATAACGTTAACCCTATATATCTATGTTCTTTAAAGTTTTGAAATTCTAATAACTTCTATTGTTATTCTTACCTGATCATTCTAATTATAACCATTGAGATTCAATTTCCAATATTCTACATTTTCTGAAAACGGACAGATAAAAAGTGCTTATTTTCTACAATATTATACTACTTAATTGTTTGCTAGTAAAATAGTAATTTAGTCCACAGCATGAATAAGGGGCTAATTTTATAAAATTAGCCCCTTATAACGGATAAGCTTAGCAGGTAAGGAGCCGCTACCTGTACATGCAGAGCCTTGTTTTGATTGACAGCGTTCTCTAAAATAAAAATTTACTGTCTTATATCACTGCCTGGTTCATTCATTTTACCCATGTCCAGAGCATTTACAAAACTTTTCCTTCCAACCTCTTCTTTTACCTTGGGTACGATACTTGAAACAACTTCAATGACTTTACTCATATCTGTTGTACTTAAATCCTTTAAACCTATGGAATCTCCAAAACCCGCCTGTCTTAAAATCTCACCTACAACCCCTTTATCTTCAGGATCAAGCCCTAAATTTTTAATCCTAGTTTTTAAATAATTGATTTGCCTTTCAGTTGCCATCTTAAAAGATCCCTCTTTAGGGCTTTTTTTATTTTCCTGTTCTTTCGCAATTTTACTCTGCACATTATTAAACTCTTCATCCAAAAGCTTGGCTTCCTCAGGATACAACCAGTCGTTTTCTCCCATAAGCTTCCGGATTACCCTGTCGCAAGCACCGGTTATGGTTTTTTCAAGGCCAAATTCTTTATCTTCTACAAGCTTTTTACCAATCTCAAACCGCTCCCATTCTGTCAAAAACAACTCCAAATCATACTTTAGCTTATTTTTCCCATACTCCTTGATCGCCCGCCCTCTTTCATCCCTTAAAACATTTTTATGCTCTATTTTATCGGCCACATAGACCTGGTATATATTGTAGTAATCAATTTGTTTTGCATCAATAATGATTTGTCCGCTTGGTATATGCCTCCCTCTCACCTTTACTACATAAGCGGGAAGGTCGATTACCCCTATACCAGGAAACTCACCTTGTGCCTCTTTCAAAGAATCTATATGAATGTCTTCTATGGATATTCCTTTTTCCTTTGCCTTTTTGAAGAGTCCTTCTGCTTTATATCTTAATTCTCCGCCTATCCCCCTATAAAAATCCTTATCCGAGCTATATATCACATCCGGGTTTTTGTTTTCACTTTCCGGCTTCTCTCCTTGATAGATTTCGTTATCCATATTCTGCACCTCGCATTCTTATTTTTTCTTTGGTTATATTATTTGTGCAAAATAGGCTGTTTACAATAACTTATATTTCATAAATATGAAAAAATGCAGATTCCCGCCTTATTAAAAGGATATCCTTTAGGAAAAAGCATATTGTTAAAATTTTAATACTTCTCTTTTTTATTCTTAAGAAGTATAATATATATTAAGTAAATAAAAATTAACCTGGAAATGAATATATTATAATAATATGTAAAAATTTTGATTATTTAAACAACTTTATATGGAAACATCCATTAAAGTTTTTTATTTATTCATTTTATGGCATCCGCATATAAGTATATAATAGAAATTTGGTGAATGTATGAAAATAGAAAAAATCAGTGAAAATAAAATTAAGGTTACAATTTCATTAAACGATTTGGAAGACCGGAACATTGATTTAAATTCCTTAAATTATAATTCCCCTGCAGCACAGGAATTATTCTGGGATATGATGGAGCAAGCTGAAATCCAATTTGGTTTTAACGCATCGGATGCACAGCTCGTTATTGAAGCGGTTTCCGATTCTGATGAGGGGTTTATCATTACCATTACCAAGCTTGATGAAGAAGGAGATTTTGAGTCCATCCAAAAGTATATAAAAAATAAGTTTAAAAAAACAGATTTGCGCGTAAAAAAGAGAAACCGCAAAGTATGCTCGACCTTATCCATTTACTCCTTTGAAAGCTTTGAAGATTTATGTATGCTGAGTAAAAGAATCAACTGGATGTACACCGGAGATAGTTCGGTTTATAAGTACCAAGATACTTATTACTTAATTTTAACCAGAAACAGCTTTACTGCTTCAAACCAAAAATCCTTTGAAGCCCTTATGAACGAGTACGGAAAAAAGGTTTCCAATGTCAGTTTCTATGAGGGATATTTAAACGAGTACGGAACTAAAATCATGGAATATAATGCAATTCAGATTTTGAATACTTATTTTTAGCATCCTCATATAATAAAAACAGCCAGAAAATTCCGGCTGTTTTTATTATATGAGGGAATAAATCTCATTTATTTATCCGTTTCCCTTTCCCAACTGGCGCCGGGACCTATTTGTACTTGCGTCGGAACCGCTTCATACCGGTAAGAGTAAATTACTTCTTGGGTCATACCCGTTTGGCTGGATTTTACTCTATAAATCTTACCTTCTATTTCTTCTTTCCCATCTATAATCACTACTTCCCCTTCATCCAATTCAGGTTTGTTTACCCGTATAACAGAGGGATCCGTTCTTTTTTCAATGACTGACTTCACTTCGGTTATTTCAAATTTGTTTTTTTTTTACCGGCAATACTGACTACAACTTGATTGTCCTTCACTTTGGCAAAAATTATAATTGTTTGTCCCAGATCATTTAAGAATTGATAATCGGTAGTTTTACCAAACACTACAGCGTCCAGTCCCGGTTCAATATAGTCTACAGGAGCTTTGTTATGGGTAACCTTGATACTCTTGACTCCCGCTTTGATCAGCGCGGCATTTAAGGTGGATACAACCTGATTGTAACTTTCATTATTTTGGTACATAATCCCATTCAATTCACCCAGGTAATGATTAAAGGAAAACCAGGTGTCCACGGAAGGTAGAATGACCTTATTCATTGCTTTGGCAGCAATCCGCATGTAGAAAGGATCCTGGCCCGGCATAATCTCTGTTGCAAAATCCGCTATAATTTCTTCTACATCTTCTATATCCTCAAGTTTAAATTTTGGACTGATTTTTTGTACAATACCTTCATTCACTTCTAAATCTATCGTATTATTGGTGCCGGACGAAATTCCCTTTTTCACCTTTTCCACTGCTTTACCTACATCGAGCACAATCCCGTCAACTTCCGGAATCTTCACAATTTCTCCTTCTATAAGATTTACATCCGCATCTTTAGGCTCCTTATAAACCCTCTTTGAAAACAATTCAAGCTTTTGTGCAAGCTTACTTTCATTGACAGTTAATTCAGGCGTTACCCCCTTTTTATTCGGAACAAAATAGCCGTTTGCCAAACTAATCAGTGTGCCGCCGCCATACTTAAAAGCCTTATCCATTGTTGCTTTTAGATCCAGTTTAGCATCGATTTCATTCAATTTGACATGCATGCTTTCGTCTTTATACTTAACAATAAATTCATTATTCTCAACATCACTTTCAAACCACTTTGAAACCTTTAAAGAAGCTTCTTCCCTGCTCAATCCTCCCAAGTCAATACTGCTGACAAAGGTTTTGGGCAAGGCCCTATCAGACACTTTAAAGGAAAGCACAACAAAACCCGCCGCAACGGCCAGCAAAGCCTGCGCAAAAATAATTACAGATATAATTATGCTTTTCTTCATATTTGACACTGGAAAGTCACACTCGCTTCTATATTTAGAAAATTTCGCTTAAGAAATAATTCGAATGCCTGTAAATATACTTAAAAGAACAGTGTAAAAGATTATATTTTCATTCGCAGTACCGCTATAGGTCCTCAACATTAAAAAGTATAAAACCTAGGTTTTATACTTTTTAATGCATTTTTATTCTCAACTTACGCTTTATTGTTCATAACCAATTCAATCAACTTTCCGCTGTTTTTCGCTATATCGATAATACCTTCGGTAATCATGGCACCTTCTCCAATAATAACATTCCCCGAATTGTCGGTGATTGTCTTGGTCGCTTTTCTACCATTTAAATATTGCCGCTGTTTTTGCTCGAACAAGTCAGCAGCACTTGTTTTCAAACCTTCTCCGGCACTATTTGTCTTCGTGGGTTCTTCAGCTTTTTTTTCTACTTTTTCTTCTATTAAGGTCTCAGGCACCTGTTCTGAACTGCTTTCATCCGCTTTTGGACTTTCAAAAGCGCTTAAATCCAACGTATCAACAACGTCTAAGGACTCATCAACTTGATTATTCTCATCAATATACTGGTTTACTGTTTCACTGATGGATGGACTGCTTTCCTTAATAAAGTCTTCACCGTCAGCAGCAATAATTCTATCCGCTTCGTTCAGCTCGCCATCCAAGTTGTTAGAAACCTCATCCTCATTTACTGGGATAGTACCGGGCAACTGAGCTTCTGAACTTAATTCACTCAGATTTTTTTTTTCTATTTCTCCGGGTATATCCTTTGAAATTAGCTGCCTGGGGTTATCTAAAAGTGTACTCTCCAAATCCTCAACAACTACAATTAAATTTTTACCAAGCGTGATAACGCTATCTTTTGGAATAATTTTTATGTTGTCTTTATTTCCTTCTGCAATGAATTCAAGGCCGATGATTTTACAAAGGTCATCATCATCAACATAAAAATCTCCGATTTCACCCACAAGACGTCCCTTTTTTGTCAAAACCTTGGTCCCTTTAACAGGAACGTTCTTTTGGAGCAAATCAATTGCTTCGGGCAACTTACTTATATCCACAATGGCGTGTTCGGTTTCAATGGTCAAAGCGTTTTTTCCGATCCCTAAAATATTCTCTGAAGGAATCACGATAGCGCTCAAGATTTGTATTCCGCTATCAACCAACATATAATCGATAGCACCCTTATCCGCATTAATAATGATATTCCTAACTTTTCCCCGCTCTATACCGTCAGAAATACTGATGATAGGCAAATCTAAAATTTCCTGAGTCCTTTTCATTACTACTAATGCCCCCTTATATCCCAACTATTTGTTGATGAGAATTTATTGCAAATTCTTTTCAATTTCCTGTTTAACTGCCGCATCCATTACACTTCCAAAAGATGTTACATAACTATTTAGAATTTCCTTAGCAAACTCTACTTGTCCCAACTGCTTATATAGGACACATATATCAAGTATAACCCAAAACACCAAATTATCATCAGGCTTCTGATCAAGGGCATACATATAGCTAATTATGGCCTCATCATATTTACCTGATTCCTTGAGCGCAAATGCTTCATTGATATAAAAATCCGCATCTTGTACCCTAACATCGGATAGTTCCACATCTTCATTTTGTTCAGCTGTATCTTCTACCCCAAGCTCCTGTACCGCTGTTTCCAATTTCTCTATTTCAGCAGCCTCGTCGCAATTCATATACTCATTTTCTAAAACGAATGCTGTGTTTTCAGGCTGCAAATTTGCCTCATAATCCGGCAGTGACGCCTCTATTGTTAAATCGCAAGTGGCAGCAGCTTCCTCATTCATGTCTGTCACACTATTGTCTATATCATGGAGTAAAAGATTTTCGTAAGTCTCGGGTGCGTTGTCAACCTCTTTACTGAACTCAGCTTCAGCTGCCTCATCCAATATGGGCTGTTCCTGTGAAACCACCATTTCTGGGGCTTCTAGTTCAACTTCTCCCATTACCTGTTCATTTACTTCAAGCACTTCATCCTTCTTAGTGTTTAACGTCTGAAGTTCATCCAACTCCTCTTTATGCCCCAGTAGCAATTCATCCTCTACTTCTTCGACAAACTCCAAATCCTCATCTACGTTTACTTCCAAAGTCTGCTGCGATAGATTTTCATTAATATTATCACCAACATTTACTATTTTCAAACCATCATTTTGTAAAATTTCAACTTTTTCTATGTTTATCGAATCCTCTTCGACAATTTCCTCATCTACAGCATTCTCATACACATTGGGTTCTAAAGGTTCATTCAGAACTTCATCTCCTTGACCGTCAATAGGATCATGAGGAGTTAACAATGCGTCATCCGCTTCCTCGTTGGGTGCCAATACTGCAAGCACTTCATTTTCATCATTTATCTCGCTTGTATCACTGATTTCGTCTATTTCATCCGTGCCGAGGTCATTGGTTGCCTGGCACAAAGCCACCTCTTCAAAGGATACCTGGAACTCGTCTTCATGGTAGCCCTCTTCCATCTCGAAATAATCCTCGTCAACCTGGAACTCTACATGATCCTCAGTATCAACCAACAAGCCAAGCTCGTCCTGAAGCAGATCACAATTTACTAAACCTTCGTCCGCCACTTCTTGGTCCAGTATCTCATGTGTGGCTACCGATGATTCCTTGTTTTCTTCTTCACCCTCAAGCTGATTTATTTCTACTCCCATTTTATCAATATTTTGACCACTGTCAACAGGTTTTTCTAATATATTTTTTCCTATTTCATCAACATTTTGCAAATCCGGCTCTTCCTGCGGGGATTCTATCTGATCCATTGTAACTTCTTGACAAACTTCAGCAGTTTCTTCAATATTATTCGTTTCCTCATTTTCATTATTTTCTTCTTTGATTTCATCTGCCGCTTCCTGTACTTCTGAAACTGCAGACGGTTCGGCTTTCACGTCTTCCTCTTTATTATTTTCCAAAGGTTTGGTTTCCTGGCGGTAGAGACTCTCCCAAAATTCCTCACGTATATTTTGCAATTGTATCCCTACTTTTTTATCCTTCACGCGGTATGAAATCAAAATAGAAAGCAAAAAGATGACAGCCATAAATAATGCAGTAATAAAGAACATCAGCCCAAGTGTATTTATTTCCCCAACTGAAGCCGTCCTGTTATTCCCGGCTATGTTTGCAAAACCTCCTATTGCGAAAGGAACCAGTAAACTTACAGCTGCTGAGCTAATAGTCATAGCTAAAAAAGTCTTATTGCCTGCCAAACCCTTATAATTGATGATTTTTGCAATCCCGATAGAAGATAGAATAATAATGAACATTACTACCATACTATAAATGGCCATATAAGTCCCCCTATATTTACTACCGTAATTTATTCTGGAATTTTGCAAAGTTATTGTTTTAAGTCTGATTATGGAAAGAAGCAGATGCTGTCAACTTGCTAATATGAATGTTCCTTTAAGACATTTTAAATTGTTTATTCTATATACCAAGCAATAAATCCTTCTATTTTGTCAAAAAATGTACTTAGTGCTTTTTAACACAACAAATTTCTTGTTTTTCAAAGTGATAAAAATGCACTTCCTCTGTTTGTGCCTCGCATATCCTAGAAAAGAATTACGTTACGAGGCACTATATAAATTTCGATAACGGTTTGGCATGGAAACAATTAAGTATCCCGATTAACCCTAGGGGTTTCCAATTACAAAAAAACAAAAAGATGTACCTTTTTTTTGCGTTCAATATAGTATACTAAAAAGAATTTTTATCTTCAACCTGTATTTAATCCCTTTACTTTTAAATTTTTATACTTTAATATTAATAAGATCATGAAAATGATTTTGCATGGATAAATTGAATTTTCGCGATATTAAATTAATTTATTGTGCTAGGTTGATTAGGTTCCAAGAACTATAATACTTCAAGCCTTAAGAGCATATAAATTCAGCTCGGGCAAACTCGCTTCGCTTCGAACAGTGGATTTGCTTTTCCTCGCTCGGATTAACATGCTCTAAAGTCTCTGCGATTATGTTCTTTCCACCTAATAAACCTAGCTAGCATAACGATATTAGGTCAAGGAAATTGAAGCGCAATGCAATTCTTTATCGCGTTCAATATGGATCGTAATTTGGGCTTGATAGGAGGTAACCATGGTTAGGAATAAGTTCGATCAATTTTTACAAAACAGGCAAAACTTAATTGATCAGTATAAAAAGGGTGACCTTACCAAGGAAGAATTTATTGAAGCAAACTATCGCTGTATCAATGCACTGGATATAAAGCCTTTTCAAAAAATCGACAATGTAAAGAAAGCAATTTATAACTACCAATATTATAATGTACTTGCCAAATACTATCAAAAGCGCGCCCACGAACTAAGCAAACGCCATGGAGCAAGAGAAGACTTTTTAGAACTTGCAAACCACTATTATTCAAAAAAGGATAATGTCACTGTAAAACTATTAAAACTCCTGGATTATACGGGAATAGAAGCATATTTTGTAAAAGTCCAGTCTCCTAATTTAAAAAAGAAATTGATTGAGATTGTTTTAATAGACTATGAAAATGTTATTCTGCACACCAAAAGTGAAGTAATTTTAAATCTGCTGATGTCTGAAAAAGTTTTTTCTGCTGATGAAAGAAAGTCTCTTGTGGATAGTTATATCAACCAAAAATATTAAAGGGAATGCCAAGAGTGCATTCCCTTTAATATTTTATGTTTTACTGTTCCAATACTCCTTCATCCGGATTCACGACCGCATTCTGCTCATGAATTAAAACATCCGCAATTTCGTTCCCAACACCCGCTAATACTTTCTTTACTTTTGTTTTTGCAAGTGCTGTGTTAAGCACCGTATCTGTATCGGATGCCAGAACAAACTTCATTTTTTTCTTAACATTTTCAGGTATATCATCAATATCCTTTTTATTTTCAATAGGTACTATTACCGTTGTTATTCCTGCCCGGTGAGCCGCCAGTACTTTCTCCTTAAGCCCTCCGATAGGAAGCACTCTACCTCTTAAAGTAATTTCCCCGGTCATCGCAACACTTTTCTTTACCGGTATTCCCGTTAAGGCAGAAACCATTGCTGTAGCCAGCGTTATTCCGGCAGATGGTCCGTCTTTTGGAATTGCTCCTTCAGGAACGTGAATATGAATATCATATTTTGTATGGAAATCCTTTTCAATCCCATACTGTTCAACCCTTGAACGGATAAAACTCATCGCAGCCTTTGCGGATTCCTTCATTACATCTCCCAGCTGACCTGTCAACTCAAGCTTGCCATTGCCGTCCATCAGCGTAACTTCGATCGATAAGGTATCTCCCCCTACCGGCGTCCATGCCAATCCTGTTGCAATACCCACTTCATCATTTTCATTAATCTTGTCGTATCTATATTTTTTCGTGCCTAAGAATTTTTCAATGTTGCCCGATGTAACTTTGATTGACTTCTTATTTTCCGAAACCAGCATCTTTGCAACTTTTCTGCAAATGGTTGCAAATTGTCTTTCCAGGCTTCTAACCCCAGCTTCTTTGGTATAAAATACGATAACATCTCTTACTGTATCTTCATCAATTTTCAAATTGCTGGTCTTAAGTCCATGTGCTTCAACTTGCTTGGGTATGAGATACCTGGTAGCAATATTTACTTTCTCAACTTCAGTATAGCTGGTTAGGTTTATAACTTCCATTCTGTCCAATAATGGCCTTGGAATGGTATCAAGGTTATTTGCCGTTGTCAGGAACATTACATCCGAAAGATCAAAGGGTAATTCCATATAGTGGTCTCTAAATGCAAAGTTCTGCTCTCCATCCAAAACTTCCAGCATCGCAGAAGCCGGATCACCTCTAAAATCACTGCTCATCTTGTCGATTTCATCCAGGAGAATCAATGGATTTTTAGAACCTGCCTGTTTTAATGCGGCAATGATTCTTCCGGGCATTGCACCCACATACGTGCGTCGGTGTCCCCTAATCTCGGATTCATCTTTTACACCGCCTAAAGACATCCTTACATAATTTCTATTTAAAGCCTTCGCGATGGATTTTGCAATAGAAGTTTTACCAACTCCCGGAGGTCCTGCAAGGCATAAAATCGGTCCCTTCAAATCATTCTTCAGCTTCCGGATTGCCAAGTATTCAATAATTCTTTCTTTTACCTTTTCAAGACCGTAATGGTCCTCTTCAAGGATGTCCTCTGCTCTTTTTAGATCAATGATCTCTTCTGTTCTTTTATTCCAGGGAAGATCAAATATCCAATCCATATATGTTCTAATTACTGAGCCTTCAGCTGAACCCGAAGGCATTTTTAGAAGTCTGTCCAACTCCTTTAAAACCTTCTTCTCTATTTCTTCGGGAAAATTCGCTTTAGAGAGCTTCTCTTTATATTCTTCAACCTCTCCTGTAACGCCTTCCTTATCGCCCAACTCACTCTGGATTGCTTTCAATTGCTCACGCAGGTAGTATTCCTTCTGCATTTTATCAATTTGCTTACGCACTTTTGCATTGATATTCTTTTCAATCTCCAAAATATCAATTTCTTTAATAATAATTTCCAGAAGTTTTTCGAGCCTGATTTTCGGATGAAATTCTTCCAATATATCCTGTTTTTGCTCAACCTTCAGAAGTAAATTGGATGCAACTACATCAGCCAATTGGCCGGCATCTTCAATCGTCGTAACGGATAAAACCGTTTCGGAAGAAATCTTCCCGCTTAACTTTACATATTCTTCAAAAGTAGCGATAACTCTTCTTTTTAAAGCTTCTATTTCTACAACACTTTCTTCGTCCTGCAAAAATATTTTTTCTGCAACCTCAGCCATAAAGAAAGGCTCTGTCTGGGTAAAGTCCCCAATTTCGGCCCTACTAATACCTTCAACCAATACACGAATTGTGTCACCGGGAAGTTTAAGAAGCTGCTTCACCTTAGATATGGTTCCTACTTTGTAGATATCCTCCTCACCGGGAGAGTCATTCTTTGCGTCCTTTTGTGCAACCAAAAAGATCAGCTGGTTGTTTATCATTGCCTCTTCCAATGCTTTGATTGACTTCATTCTACCTACATCAAAATGCAAAATCATATAAGGAAAAACATTAAGTCCTCTGAGCGGTAATAGCGGAAGCACCTGCTTCTTTATTATTTTCTTCGAATCAGTCATTTGACCATCCCCTCTTCTAAAACAATGTGTAGCGCTCATCTTGCCATATGCATAATCAATCATAGAAAATTGCATAAAACCAGTTGTCCTAATTTTATGAAAGTTCCAATACAGCGTGTAAACCACAACCTGGAAACTACATGCACGGACACATTACACCGCAATTTCCCTTTCATATTTACCCTTTAAAAACATGGAAAAACATTCAACCGTTTACAGCTTGAGAAAAGGAAGAGTTGAATCAGTTCTAAGCACTATGTGTATTAATTATAACGATTAGAAACAATAATTTCAATTGTTTTTATATGGTACTTCACCAGCTTGTAACTTAAAAAAATAGTATTTTCAAATTATACTAAATTTTATGGAGACTGTACATTTACCATGTATTATATCGGATTAAATCCAAATTTCTTTATAGAAGATTTATCCAATCCCCTCTGTTCTATATACAGTTTGGAAAAATTCATACCATTTTGCTTTTTTAATTCCACTCAATCTTGGATGTCTGCTTGGCACAATATATAATTTTAGTGCTTTTATGCTTTTCTTTTCTCATCTCTCATTTTATAGAGTTCTTCCAGTTTATCCTCCGGAAGTTCCCTTTCACCACCCAACTGTCCGGCAAGCATCAGCACTTTTGCGATACTCTCCACCGCTTCTAGCTTGAAGAATGAATCGTATGCATCTTTTCCTACTGCTATGATTCCGTGATTTGCCAGAAGTATAATATCATAACTGTGGATATACTTTTCTACTCCTTCAAAAATTTCATCAGTCGACTGGGTCCCATATTGAGCCAGTGGTACTTTATCAAAAAGCACAATCATTTCAGGGTAGGCTTTTGTCTCAATCGCCTTATTCGCAAGGGCAAAGGCGGTTGCGTAGGGGGTATGGGCATGGGTGACAGACCGGAGCTCCGGCCTACTTTTATAGGAATTCAGATGAAGCCGGAGCTCCGAAGAAGGTTTACATGTACCTTCCAGCACATTCCCTTCAAGATCGGTAACTACAATCATCTCTTCCGTAAGAAACCCTTTGCACATCCCACTGGGTGTAATATACACTTTGCCGTCTTCTAATATTGATATATTGCCTTCATAGGCATTTACAAGGTTTTTTTCATACATCATTTTAGAGACATGAATCAATTGTTTTTTTATTTCCTTATACATATGTAATTCCTCCGATGTAAAATGCAAATAATAGGTTTTAATTGTAACATATTGGTATAGAATGAGAAAAGGGGCATCTTGAAATTTAAACTTACAAGATGCCCCAGTATAATTTTAAAACAAAACAGAATTTCCTAATTTCTAACATTTGTCTCATTAATGAGTTAACTCTTTATTAGCTGTTTCTAAGAAACAAAGTTTTCATCATGTTTTCCTTACTGGTCGTAATAGGATCCCATAACTACTATATTAACACTATTGTCCTTTAAGTTCACTTTTTTGGTAGTTATGGCCTGTTTATGCCCTATCTCATCCTTCTTTAAATTGAGTGTAATCGGATCAAACCACGACCTCACATAGTAATCAATTTGCGTTTTGGAATTAGGCAAGTTGGGTACAATGTAACACTTTACATGTTTTGGGTTTACATCAAAAATGATTTCGGTGGTCTCAGTTATTTTATAGATATTTAAGTTTGGATTCTTTATATATTCTATATAATTATATGTATTTGTAGAAAGAGACTCATGCCACCCCTCCAGGATTTGCTTATACCGTTTGTCCAGTGTACTGTCCTTAGGCCCTGTTGAAACCTCCAGCTTTTCATTCCCACTAAAATTAGCGCCCGGAATTTCATTAGGATCCATAGAAACCAAAGATTTTAAAGGGCTATTGGACTGGTTATAATCCAAATGATAGTTATTGCTCCTAAAATCTCTTGTATATGTTAAGTTGCTCCGGTATTTAAAGGACTCCTTCACTTTATCTACAATTTCTTTATGCTCCATTGTATTATGCCCTGCACTGTATTTATCATCTTTCTTGTATATAACCGATTTGACAGTTACCTTGTACTTCCCAACAGGATTTAAATAAAACCCGGATTTAATTGGAAATTCATATCTACTTAATTGTTTATCGGTAGAAAACAGTGCATGGGGGTAAGCCTCTGTATTTTGTATTCCCTGCCTTGAGTTGGCCCTGTCCTTCGTGTATTCACCCCGGATGGTTTCAATATTCTGGTATGTTATGGTCGCCATATTCTGCTGTGTAAACCGCCTTGAATACTGCCCATCCTTCGCAACGGGGTCCCCTATTGGTTGATGATTTTCATTAACAAGAAGCATCCACCTTTGCACATCAATGTCATGTGCATCACTAATCCAGTGGATTGTTTGTGTAACACTGTCCTTGTTATCAGCTGTACTGTTCAAACCAAATCTAAATTTTCTATCCGGGTTATCAGTAAGGGTTTCCTTGCCATTGTAAACCCTGGCCTCAAATGTTAATACATCGGTTCCCGCCGGTAAAAAATCCGCTGTGGCCTTTCCTTGCCCCCCGTATTGCCAGTCACTATACGTAGTTTCACCTTTTTCATTTTTACCTGTAATTAATCTACTATTACAAAAATATGGCCTTTCAATGCTTCCTTTATAATTTATCTTAGCATAAATAGTATAGGGATTTGATTTATTTGCAAGCCATCTCTTTCCCGGGTCATCTCCGAAATCTTCCCGTTTTAAAGTAAATCCTACAATAGGACTTCTGCTAGCCTGCATAACATCACTGTTAATAATTTCTTCATTGTTCTTAACATCATACCCGTGCAAATATTCCCCACCCTCTTTCTTAGTAACATTCAAAGCTCCACTTGTTTTAGGGTCTGAAAACCATGAGTATTGAGTTGTATCAGTACCTTGGGGAAGACTCAGTGTAGAAGTAGAGATAGTGTTGGACATTATGCTATGATCAATTTTCATGCTTAGTTCATCAAAATCAAGAGTATATGTTTTGCTTTTTTCAACATATGGAATGGTACCAATAGTGACTTCAGCCGAATTATCCGAATAACCGGGCGGGTTAACTTCTTCTATACCGCCACTCCCCTCCGGGTTTAGCGTAAACTTAATTTTTGCCCCTCCATTAGGGATAGTAAACCCAGGGGATTGTATGATCGTTTTACTTTTGTCAAAGTCCGTATTGGTATATTTACTCTTATCAATTAGTGATTTGCCCTGCATATCTGTCACTTCCCAGTACGCCGTAATCGGTTCTGCCGGTGCCGCAGGTGTATATGTAATTTGCATGGTTACAATTGCAGAATCGCCCTCGTAAACTTTTTTGGGATATCCTACACATGTTACAGAAATATTCTTCTTAAACGCTGACAAATCCAAGGGCACAACGATAGCATACCCATAAGACAAAGAAGCGAAATTTTTCCAACTGTAATCATATAAAATCTTTGGCAGTCCATTTGTTTTGAATTCATTTAAATAATGATTCCAGTCTGCACTACCTTCCCCCTCAATAACACCCTTATTGTGCATACTATTCAAAACAGCGTTTACCCTTTCTTCCACCCCTAGACTGCTATAGGGATACCTGCTGTCGTATGGATACTCTATTACTTCATTCAGGGTTTCGTAGTACCCATCTCCATCTAAATCTTTAAATTTTAGTACATTATAGTTTTTATCGATTCTAACGGTAACTTCTCCTTTGGCACTGGTAAACATAGAGTATAAAGCTGTTCCACCAGCTTTTTTTACTATAAGGTTTGCATCGACAGACAGCCTCTCTTTACCACCACCAAGATCAATACATTTAACCTCATTCTTCTCCAAAATTACTTTAATGTCTTCGCTTGTACCTGTTTTTATTGTGACTGTATAATTTTTAGTCTGATATCCTACAGGAGTAGTTCTCTTTTCAGATACCCCCTCAACTTCTATGGTAGTACCATTAACTGATACATTACTGGTAGCACCTTCTTTATCATTTTTCACCTCATTATTACCACCATCTACTATCCCAGAGTAAGCACTTATCATTCCAGTAACATATATAATTAAAATAACAAAACAACTAATTATCTTTTTCATTGCAATTTATCCCCCCATAGCCCTTGGCTTACTAAGGAAAATAATATCGGTATATGTTGGTTCATTACTACCTGCAACTTTATTTAATTCAATTTCAATATCCCTCACAAGCCATTTATTTAATTCCTCTCCATCTTCTAGATACTTATTATCCGCTAAAGAGGTTATTATATATTTAATCATTCCCCTTACGCGAATACTATCATCATCCGTAATATAAACCATAACAGGGTCGGAGTAGAATTTTGTTTGTTGGACATATTTTGCACTTTTTACAATCTCCATAAAATTCCTATAATGTTCTTCTGCTGATATCTCTTTCCCTTTTTCTGTATAAGTGCTTTTTGGGTTAACATATTTTAGCATATTTTGCACGAAGCTATCGTTTAACGTTCTGTAGTCAAGATTCGCAACGGTTTCTTCATATCCTTTTGCCTTTGCTACAAATGATTTAACTTTATCTATTCCAAAAAACTCTATGGTCTTTTTGTTATTCAAAAAAGCAGATTTCGGTGGTTTGAATGACAATTGCTGATTGTATATATACTTGTTTAACCGCACAATATCCTCTGTTGTCAACTCGCTGCTACTATCCAACAAAAGGCCGTCCTTAAGGTTTTGTTTCTTTTCTTGCTCAAGATAAAAAGCATTTTTCTCTTTTCTATACTGTTCTGGATTTTTCTTGTACTCTAAAGCTCTTACAATCATTTCACATACTTCCGCTCTGGTAGCAGTCTGTAAAGGCTTGAAGGTTCTAACTCCTTTTGAGAGGTAACCCCTAATGAGATATTCCGAAAAAGCCTTATCTATATACGAAGTATCTACCCCATACGTATCAGAAAAGATTTGTGCAGCAGCCTTACCCGGCTTGATACCTAGCATTTTACATATCATCTTAGCCATATCTTTTCTCTTCATACCATTTGTATAACTATAGTTATCGTTTGCTTCTATAACCCCTAGTGCCTTAGCCTTTTCTACGTAATTTTTATACCATACCGTACTGTCAAGCTCCTGCTTATACCCAAAGGTCGCCAAAAGCAGTTTTGTAAATTCAGCTGTTGTAATCGGGTTTCCAGGTTTGAAGGTGCCATCCTTATACCCGTTTACAGCGCCCATTCCTATAAGCTTGGAAGCACTATCCATAAACCATTCCGTTCCTTTAATATCTTTAAATGTCTTTTTTGAATAATCCACAATTTCTGCTTTTTTCTCAGTTACTAATTCTAAAGTTGGCTCCTTGCCCCCTAAAATTTCTTCCAAGGTTTTCGCATATACAAGTGAGCCTCCTATTAGCGTAATAATGAGTCCGATAACTAAAATTCTTACCAGCTTCTTTTTCATTGTACGAATCCACTCCTTTTAAAAATATTGATTGTATAAAACTTATGTGAAAAACTTGCAGCCGAAAACGCATTTCTGCATAAACTGCAGCAACGTTTTCGGCCACCAAGGCAATACTAACTACTTAATATATTATATTAAAATTTACTACATTTCTAGCAATAATTGTATTAGTGTTCAATATTTATGTAGTATTTATGTTCCCTGGTTAGTGTATATGGCATCAATTCTCTGCTAAATCTGGCGAGGTAGTTGGTTTTAAACTTATATTTAGTTGATGCCTTGATCTCACAATAGGTTCCATTGTTGTCCAAGCCATTTACAAATTCAATTGTAAACTCACCAAATTTATCGTTATTTGATTGAAAGTTCAGCTTTTTCCCCACTTTTGTAGGTTCCTTCAAGTCTAAGGCCTTGGAGAAGCTCTCTCCGAATCTTTGCATTAGCGCATCCAGTTGGATTACCGTTTTAACATTAGCCCTGTCTATTTCCTTTACACTTCTTGTCACAGCCAGCCTTGCAGAACTATCCATGGCAGTATCTATTTTTGCCTTATCGACAAAAATCAGCATAGTCTCGACAAACGGCTCCAAGAGTATGGATAATAGAAGAACAGCAAGTATACCATAAGCATATTCTTTCATAAGACCACCTATATTGAACGCGATAAAGATTTTACATTGCGCTTTAATATTCTTGATGTAATATCATGAAAATCCAATTTATCCATGCAAAATCATTTTCGAGGTCTATATCGTTAGGCATTTCACCCCCGAAGCTTAGTTTATTAGGTTTAAGAGTTTACTTGTCACGGACCAGCCGGAATGGGTATACCCGCCGTTGGAGTAGCACTCGGTT
Organism: Clostridia bacterium; assembly: GCA_026418275.1. Lineage (GTDB taxonomy): Bacteria > Bacillota > Clostridia > Acetivibrionales > DSM-2933 > SKW182. The sequence continues at coordinate 153,396 of JAOABQ010000074.1, read as the reverse complement.
CGGAGCTAGGAGTTGGAGTTTCAACTAATCCGGGATCTATTGCTGGCGGCGTCACTGTTGGAACAGGAACTTCAGTAGCATATGGATCAGATCCTGGAACTGAAGGGTCAATGATAACCCCGTCATCAATATCTCCATCATAAATTCCCTGTTCCAAATCCTTATAGTATCTGAGCCCTGTAGTTTTTAGACTGAAGTTCATTTCTAAAGGGATTTTTTTTTCTGTTCCAGCAATCTTTAACTTGAACGGATATACAGCCTTTATAGAAACTTCAATTTGTTCTCCCCTTTGTTTATAGGGTTTTTCACTGTCCGGCTTGTCCTTGTAATACTCCGGCTCATGGTCTCCAATTCTGGTGCATGAAATAACAAGGTCATCTTTATAATCCTTAAATCCCGGCTGCTTTTCCAACTTACTTCTAATAGCCGCAATCTCACTTTTTTGCAGATAATTGTTTTGGGCAGAAGCCAACGACAAATGAAACGTCTCATACATCATCGTCATATACCATGGAAAAAAGAATATGAAGTTGGAAAATATTAAAAACGCCACCGTAACCAACAAAGATACCAATATTGCTTTTGCAAACCCGGCCATATCTTTTTACACCGCCTGATTATTATAGAATACGATCATGATCCATCATTCGGCATCGAATGTAAACATCACGCATTAATCCTATGTGCGATCAAGTTTGTTATCGATCTGTCGTACGTTCTATCATCAAATTTTATGTCACTATCACTTTAAAATTGCTGTAAAGCTATTACGGGGTACCAGTTCCTCCGCCACCGCCAATTTTTTCTTTAATGAAGTCCATCAACATCTTCCAAACATCTCCAATCCATGTCTGCAGCATGCTCCCCGTAATAATGTTTACAGCCACACCGATAATTACAATGACTGCTACCGTAATGGCAATCTGTTTTATACCAATGTCTCCCCTGTTGTTATTAAACATCCTTAACCTGCGTTCTGTTTTGTTTAGCAAAAATTTCATTGCACTCATTTTATTTCCCCCTTCATTTTTAATGAATAACTAATAAAGTTTTCAGTATCATTGGATATTCCTGGTCGTTGCATCACCTTTTACAAAACTCCATTATTCGGTAATTCTGTCCTTTTAGTTAAATAGTTTAATTGCACCGATAAACTGGAAGTAATAATAGATTACGATATAAAGTCCCAGTATTATCAGCAAAACCAGCTGGGTTCTGGCATTTTTGTCCTGCCTTCTTTTAAGTTCCTGCTCAAGAGCGATAACGCGCTGCTCATAGAGTTCGTTTTTAAGGTAGGTCATTTGAGATGTATTATCGTACCCTCTAAGTCTGGTTTCCATTATATCACAAAATTTGATAATATGCCGCAAAGGAACCCTCTTTTTAAACTGTTTTAGAGCATATTCCTCTCCATATTCAATATTATCTAATAATACACTAAGTTCTATCGCCATATCAGGATTTGCATTGGGCAAATAGTCCTTTACAACATCTGCCAAATAAATATTGATGGATCTGGAATATTGATAATAAACCATACTGTAAAAGGAAGGGAAGTCTATTGCTATATTTTTATTTCTTTTTTCGATCTCCTTCTCCAGCTCATCGATGGGATAAATCCATCCGAAAACAATAAAAACTAAAGAGACATATCCAAAAATATCAACGATCTGCATGATGATCAAGGAACATATTAAGGCTCCCACAGAAAGGACAATCTGCTTTAAGCGGAGTTCTTCAGGTGTGGTCTTTAAGTCAAGCCTTTTAATAATATAATTATATTGTTCCTTTGTACCTTCATTTAATAAAAGCTTTTTAGAAAGTCTCTTTATTATAACATCCTTAAAGTACAAGAACTTTTCCGTTCTCTGCTGGTCTTTCGACTTGGCCAGGAAATCCCTGGCACGTTTTTTCCTTTTTGTACTCATCGGCTTAATGACCGAATATACAAGCGTATAGCAAAGATAAATTACTGCAGCCAAAGCTAAAAGTTTTAAGAATTCCACTATTTGTCCCCTCCGAAATTACCAATATCACTTTGTAAAGCCTGGCATCTTGCAAAACTCAAACAGATCACAATAATGGAAAGTGTAATCACAAATCTCCCCATTCCGCTTTCCAGCATAAACGTCCTTAAATCGGTAGAAGTCATGGAATATGCAACAAATGCTACGATCATTGCAGTTTTTATCATAAAGTCAAAATTCATTTTTTTAAATATTCTGTTCTTTTTCGCGTTAATTTCCCGCAGGGCTGCATTTTCATCTATAATATCAAGAAAAATGTCCGCCATCCCTTTTCTTTCATTATACTCAAATACAATCGCTTTTTTGGAAAAGTTATCAAACTTCGGTCCAAGCTGCTTATTCAATATTTCCATGGCTCGTCTAAAGGAATAACCATGATTTTCACAGTTGTCAACAAATTGGATAAAGTACGGCCTGATATTTTTGCTGATGTATTCTTCCGACTCCAATACTTTCTTTATGGCTACAAGTACGCCCTCCCTTGCCAAGGGGCAAAGAAGATCTTCCGCATCCATGATATTCTCAATTTTTATAGATCTGCTAATCCTGGACTGCATTGTAAAATATGTGATAAACCCTACCAGAACCGATATACCTACCAACATGGACAAGGTCACACTCTTTAGAAATATAACAGTAACAATTACAATAATTGCAAAAAGAATAGCCATCAAAGAATTAAACCCTTCCAATGTTAACGGAAGATTAAAATCATAGATCAGATTTTCAATGACGCTGTTGTATTTTGTAATAAGATTCACTTTCTGCTTTTTGATCTTCGCTTTTTTTGCTCTCTCTACATATTTTTTCGTGTTGTAATCCCCAACATTTTCGATAATAGAATGAAAAAAAGCTTTTATACTACTAAATATTTTTAAATCCAAATAATAATTAAGGAAGAAAAACAATAAGATCCCTACGCCAATACTAAATGGTATACTGTATTTCATCTATATCATAGTCCTCCTCTTCGTCCGGCATTACAGGCAGCGTTAAAAACTCAAATTTACTTCTTTTTATACCCGACTTAAGCATTTTTTGCTGGGTTTCCTCTGATATACTTCCTACCCTTCTATGTTTTCCGACAATTCTTACAACCTTCCCGGTAGCTTCATCCTCTTCAACGTCCAAACAGTCATACTTATAGATTTGTTGTATATCGGGTATTAATCCGTTTGAGCCCCTGACTTCAGATATGGAAGTAATTTTCCGGGTACCGTCGGCTAGTTTTTCCTGAAATATTACAAATTTAACTGCCGCACAAATATTTCTTAAAGCAAGCTCTGCCGGCTCGTCCGATTTAATAAGATATGCGGTCAAAAACCTGTAAATCGCTTCCTTGTCCCCTTCTGCGTGAAGAGTGGTGAAAAAGTAATGGCCCGTTTGGGCAGCTCTAAGCGCCGTAGCAAATTCTCCCGGCGCTCTCAATTCCCCCGGTCCAATCCAGTGTGGAGACTGCCTCATGGCATTAATTAAAAGGTTTTCCATGGTAGCAGGACTTGCGTCATCATCTTCCGCTACCGACTCATACTGTAGAACATCGTTGATAACCCGGTCGTGCGGGTCATTGTTTCTATATTTTAAAAGCCTGTATTCTGCAGGATTTTCTATTGTAATAATACGGCATAAGGGATCAATTTGCTTTATAAGCATTTCATTAAGCGTGGTTTTACCGCTTCCGGTAGGACCTACCGTGATCCATGACAAATCCGCCCTGGGGATTAAGGAAAGAAGCTTGTACATATTCGTTGAAAAAGATTTTTCCTTTATCATCTGGACAGGAGATAAGGTAGTTTTTTTGAACTTTCTGATAACAAAGGCAGGATTTCCATAGGGAGAAATGTCGGCATGGGTAGCATTTACTCTGCATCCGTCAATGGTACGTGCATTTACCATCGGCGCTCTTGGGGTAAGCCTTACCTTGGATGCACCAATAAGCTTTGCAATAATCCTCTCCATGTGCTCCCTATCCGAAAAACACTTATCCCATATTTCTGTTCTACCATAACGCTCTACAAAAATTTGCTGTGGTCCGTTTGCCCTTATTTCATCAATTTCCGGATCCTCCATCGCGTCGGTAATAGGACCGTATTGCGTAATTTCATCAATCAAGGCATTCCGCAGAGCGGCCAATTCACTAAAACCTTCAACCTCAGGTTTTTCAGACTCTACGTAGTCTATAATATATCTTTCTGTCATTTCCCTTTTCTTTTTCAGGTCGTCAATACGCCTGTATGTATGGGAAGCAACCTTACTGATATACTGCTGACATTCCTTCAAGCAGTCCTCAAAATTCATGGAAGCAATTTTTTTAAGGTTTCCCTGTGATTTATGTATATATTTCGCCTTTTTCTGCAGTTCACTTACATTACCCCTGGTTAGCATTTGTTAACCCCCATTTTACTTTGTAAGTAGTTCAACAATCCTGCTTAATGATTTGTCATAGCGCTTATCCAAAATTACACTGTCTACACTGTAAACCCGTCCTTCAAGGGAGTAATCTACAGGCCCTCGAATATATGGCAGTTCGGCAATAAGCCGCATCTTCATCTCGGCGATAATTTCCTTGTCATAATCGATACCAAGCTCATTGGCGATAATGACATTGGCCAGCTTGGCTGTTCCAATTCCCATGGAACTGATAAATTCAATCAGTTTGCTGGTATTCTGAGGACAATCAATCCGCTCACTCCACAATAGGAATCCGATATTGCACAGTTTAATGGGAATAACACAAAATTCCAATGGAGGGATATTGGGTATATCAATCAGCACAAAATCAAACATATCCTTCAGTGTTAGAATAACACGCTCCACATCTTCCACTTGGAAATCAAAATACTCTTCAATTAGATCCAGGGGACTGGGAGACAAAAGATATAAATTCTTATATTTTGTCTCATTAATCTCATCTCTATAGTCTACCTTATCTGTCCTGGAAACCCGAATCAGACCTCGTCCCTTTGGATTGGCTTCACAGTCTAAGAGCTTGTAAATACTGGGATAGAAAACTTTCGCATCAAGGACACACGTATTAAACCCCTTCTTTGCCAATCGGACTGCAAGGTTTGTAACCAATATGGAAGTATCCGTACCATCCCCCATAGGAATAAAGCCAATTACATTATCAAAAATCTTGCTTGCTTCCAGCTCTTCGTATATTCTATCCTTTGGAGACAGCTTTTCTAAAAATTTATTTACATCTAATCTTTCTTTGTTATCCACGATTCAATCTCCTTTTCAATAGTCGGAAGTTGATCAATAATATCTTTGTTATTCTCTCTGCTCAAAATGGTTATTGTTAAGGATTTGTCATCCTTGTCTTTATATTTGGCATACTTATCGATTTGTTCAGGAGTAGCCTCTAAAATCAATGATTTCGGAAGAATATTACCTAGGAATTGAGAACTTTTCATTACTTCCTGCTTCTTTTCTTCGTCAAGCTTCAGTACTTCTTTATATACTTCATAAATGGAGTGCCCCGAAGCGTTGAGCAAGTCTTTAACCATAATCCGGTCAAAAAGAACATCTGACTTTCTTACTGTTTTTCCCCCGCCAAATCCGGGAATCGCATTGGGATCACTTCCCCCAACTGTCTCGTTAAATGCAACCCTTACTCTGATGTAATCCCCAGGTGTTAGAATATCTCCACCACAATTCATATAATCATAAGGAAGCGTCAAAACCTCATTACTCTTTTTTATTTTATACAGCCATTCATTCTTCATCGGCTTTTCATCGATCAACTGATCTTTATATAAAGGGGTGTTATCTCTAAGATAATATGCCGCATACTTATTTATAACTTCATCCATTTTGTCTGCCGTGATCATTTCTTTCGAAAACTCTGTTCGGATAATACTGGACTTTTCAATATTATCTTTGGTTATTGCAGCTTTTGCAGGTATTCCGCCTTTAGAATTAACCCGTAATATTTCAACCTTGTCCTTTGCTTCTTTTCCTAAGCCATCCAGCACAATATACGTTATGATTATAACGGTAATACACAAAAGTATTGCCAACAGCTTCTTACCGAACTGGCTTCCCGGCTTTATCGTTTTGATACTGTTTAACTTCATATTGACCCTCCTAAAGTATAAGTGGATTAACTGCTGCAATCATTCTTCCAGATTACGGAATTTGAATTAAAAGGCGCATGAAACCTAACACGAAGGTTGAAGGTTATAAACCTTTGTGTAGAAATTTTTAAATATTTTAGAGTGCAGTGATTTAAAGAGTTTTCGACATATTCTCTGATATTATTTCTATATTAGACTCATATTTTTGATTATACTACTTTTCAATTACCAAATCAACAAAAAACAGGAACTTTTTTATATAAAGATGTAAATTTTTCTAGAATTATTGATTTTACCGGATTGCAGGGTTAAATACCTATAGATTATTTTATTGATATTTGCAGAATTTAATAGAAAAAAAGGATAAATTATTTCCAGTTTTTTTGTGGTTATTTTGTAAAACTTATGTATTAAATATCGGTTTTTCTGGAAATTATTTTATAGGATTTTTTATTGGATCTCAATAATGTTTACCTCTGCCGATCGTTACCTATAGATAAGGAAGTGTAAACATAGTAAAATTTGAGAGATGAAATACCTGGTTTACTTAGGTCAGAAATCGAAATTTTACTTTTACAGTACGTTATCTATACTCTTGAATAATTTAAGGGTTAAAGCCGCTTGCCGGCCTTAACCCCATCAAAGCCCTTATTTATCCCTGCTGGTACGAACCTGCACCAATCATACCTTCCAGAGCTTCCAAAAATCCATCAATGAACTGCCTTTTATAAATCATCCTCCGGATATCCTCGTTGGATATGCCTTTAAACCTTTCCAACTCCGTGAGATTTAATAGCGCACCCTCTATATCATTGGATATGCACTGCTTAACACTTAGATTAAAAAGTTTAACATCCTCATCGTCACGGATTACATTCAGTCTGTAAACCTTAAAACCGGCTAATAGCTCCTTGTCGAATCCCATTTTATCGTAAACCACCAAAATCTCATGCCCGCTTCGGTTCTCACATAAAAGTTCAAGCACTTTAACCCTCGTTTCAAACAAAACGATTTTATCTTTTTCCATGATCGTGGCTGCATCGGTTGAAGAATCCACTATCAAATATGATAAATCATATCTCTTCATATTAATCCTGCTGCCCATTTGCTCCATTATTAAAATTTTGGCCTTGCCAAGAGAAAGCAGAACATCACAGAGAAACTTAAAAAATGTATTAAAGTATAAGGGATGGGAGTATTCCTTAAAATAAAGAATATACTTAAGGCTTGTCCCCTGCCTATTGATCTGAAGCGTATAAAATTCCTCCACCGGCCTTGCTTGGGATAATTTCTGAGCCAGTTCCCTTTTTTCTGTTTCCGCTTTCTCAGCCCTTGCGTTGGCATTCACCAGCATTTGACTAAGATCATTTACCTTATTCTGCAAAAGAATTATATTATTCTTTAATACGTTGATATCTTCTGAACTCACTTTCGATGCACCTTCCGTCGCTTTGATATTATAAGCCCTGTTTACAAAATATTATTCAAAACCGTCTGGTAAATCATCTTATACTCATTATTTACCGTACAAAGTTTTTTACCTGAATCGATCTGTTGGTCAAAATCCTTGTAATAGGGTATTACCCCGGCACATTCCATTCTTATATCAAAGGTGTCACTGATACTTGATAAAATATCCAATGTCAAATTGGGCGTAAAAGGTTCCCCTTGATTTCTATTGCTGTCATTATACTTGGTTATGACGGTTTTTGCTTTCATTTTAAATACTGAAATATCATCCTTATCTAAAGATTCCTCAACACTTTTCACCGTATTGATGATAGAATACAAGCTGTTGCTCATGCATAATCCGATACTGTCCAAATGCACCATCAAATCAGGGTATTCCCTAAATATTTGAAAGGGCAGATCCAAAATAACCAAATTAAATTTCAACTTCATAACACTGATCAGATTGATTAATCGTTTGGAATTAATAAATTCCATCATTTTATCTTTACTGTCTACAGAATACGCAAGCGTTACCAGACTTAAATTTTCATTAATCCTACAGGAATTGCTTCTGTAGGAATCCGGCTTCATCATACACCGTATAAGGGAAGAAGCCAGATCATGATTTAAATCTACTTCATCACCAAATTTCGTAAAGTAGAGGTTCATGCCTCTATAAACGATATCCAGATCAAGAATCATGGTTGTCAACCCCTGGCTGCTGGCTTGGACCGCCAGATTTGCAACCGTACTGGTAACTCCCGAGCCCCTGTCCCCAGTAATGGCGACCACTCTGTTCAAATTACTTGCAGCTGAAATAACCCTCTCGTTAACCGGCTGTTGAAACCTGGGCGTAGTCATATCCCGAAGAACACTGGGCTGATCCTGATGCTCATTGACCGGCACCGGCCGGGTCGGCGGAGGTGTTGGTGGCGGTGACTGCTGTTCTTCCTGCTTCCTTCCTCCAAATAACGACCAGGATCTCTTTTTTGGAGGTTCCTGAGTTCTTAATGTAGATGTTCTTTCCTCTGGGGCAGCAGGCTTTGTAAGACAAATATCCTTTAACATGGATATAGGAATTTTTATGCTGTCAATAAGATGAACCTCAAACCTTGCATCATTCCCTGCCACTTGTTTAAAAACTGCTTCATATTGCGGCTCTTTGGTTATAAATTTGAAGCTCACATGATGCAGTACATTATCAATGAGTTCCCTAAAATCATTTAAAACCTTACCGAAACTCTCTATGCTGCTATGAATCCCTTGGTCTATTAATAGTATTGCATCAAACTCCAGATCATGGGACAAAAGATAATCAAACGCTTCGTCAACTGTTCTGTCGTATCGGACTACCTGAATGATTCCGTCCTTTTCCAAGACATTTTTTAAAGGTTCGCCATTATTACCTACAATTATGTAAACTTTCAACTCAACACCCCCAATATAATAATTTATTGGCCTAAGAAAAATTCATTTCGTACATAATCCTACTTGTTCACATTGGACGCTTTGGTTTTCATTTCATAGATTTTTTTATGACGTTTTTAAAATTATTGAGCTTTTATGTTGTATAAAATACTTACTTCAAAACAGTAAATTCAGCTATAGATCACACAAAAAACGTGCTGGATTTATCGCAGCTTCTATAGTTGAATAATTTAATGATAAACCAATAAACTTATTTTTACAACTCCTTTATAGTTATAAAATCTCCTCTCCTAGCCTCGTAATATATTGCAAAATTTGTTAGATTGCATTTTTTATTGAATCATTTCAACATTAAAAATAATTCCAGCATGATTGTTTTAAAAATGCAAACAATAATATTGTCTATAAAAAATAGATAAATAAATACTTGGAGGCGATTTTATGGCAAGAAACAGATCATTGGTACCCGGTGCGAAAGGCCTTCTTGATGCTATGAAATATGAAACATCCAAAGAAGTCGGCGTAAACTTAAAAGAGGGTTACAATGGTGACCTTACTGCAAGAGAAGCAGGTAAAGTAGGCGGCAATATGGTTCGTAAAATGATTTCACAAGCTGAAAAACAGCTGTCCGGAAAGTAATAAATCAACGGGGACTTTTTGAAGTCCTCTTTTTGCTGCGTATCCAACTTCGTATTTTCGAAAGTTCATATACACTCCATTGAATGAACCAGAAGCTATCTGTGAAAATTACCCTTTTTATAATGATATATAATAAGTGAAACCAACTAAATAGGGCATCTCTAAATGACTTTGGTTAAAAACATTAAGAAGTGCCCTATAATTATTAGTTTTAGTTCAAGCAGAAATTTTGAATGGGTTTAGAAATCATCATCCCAGTTATGATAAACATTTTGTACATCATCTAAATCTTCCAGATTTTCTATCAATTTATCCATAAATTCTATTTGTTTAGGATCTGTAAGCTTGGTAGTTGTTGAAGGAATCATGTCGATTTCAGCTGAAATAAACTCATACCCCTTTTTCTCCAATACTTCCCTTACAGCAGAAAAATCATTTGGGTCAGTAAGTATTTCAAAATACTCATCTTCCACTTTAAAATCCTCCGCCCCGAAATCCAGAGCTTCCATCATCAATTCATCTTCATTGGTCTTATCTGTCTTTTCAATTAAAATAACACCTTTTTTATTAAACATAAAAGAAACACAACCACTTGTTCCAAGATTACCTCCAAACTTATCAAAAAAATGCCTCACATCCCCTGCTGTCCTGTTCCGGTTATCCGTCATCGCCTCAACAATGACCGCAACGCCTCCTGGCCCATAACCCTCATAAGCAATTTCTTCATAATTGGTGGCATCGTTTTCACCGGCGGCCTTTTTTATACATCTTGAAATATTATCATTCGGCATATTCGCCGCTTTTGCTTTTGCAATAACATCACTAAGCTTTGCATTTGATTGAGGGTCAGGTCCTCCTTGCTTTACAATGACTGCAATTTCTCTTCCCAGCTTAGTAAAAATTTTGCCTTTTTGTGCATCTGTTTTCTCTTTTTTACGTTTAATGTTTGCCCATTTCGAATGCCCTGACATAAGATACCCCCTTAATAGAATTACATAATATTAAATTATAATATTAAATATTAAATTAATAAAGATTTTTTCTAAAAATAGCTTGACTTAAGAAAAATTTCCCAATTTAAATTTATAGTGGTTATGCCTATGAATATAAGGCAAAAATTATTTCATTCTCCCGTTTCAGGTTTCTCAAAAGCATTGATTACCTGTTTGGCACAACGTAAGATTATAGTACGTTCTACTGTTAAAAAATTTAATTCTTTATAAATTTCATTATTTTTCAAGAAATATATTTACATATTAAGTATATTTTTATAGAATATATATGGTATTTTGTGGATTTAATACTATTAAATACTACTTTTTATAAGTTTTTCTGTTTGAACCGCGCTAACAGTTTTCCATAGGAACAACCCATGACCGCGGTTAAAATCAGAGGAATTGAGGCATGAAAAAGTTCTTCTCGTTCAATATAAGTAATGAAAAGGGTGAAATGGGATGTTCAAAAGACCTGTTATAAGCATCGTTTTCTTAATTTTAATTACACTTCAAATACTGTTTTGTATCTACATACTGTTTGATATTAGCAGCACTCTTACAAACATATCCGCTATGGGAAAAGAGTACGGCAGTCTTTCCAAGGAACTAAAGCTTAATTTATTTACGTTTATGACCCTGTTTGTCCTTTTAGTATCCTTTATTTTTATTGCAATGAAAATTTTATTGAAAAAAACATCTTTTAATGTCTTCGAAAAGGAAAATTTTATCGTACAACAGCAAAAGGAAATTGAAAAGCTTTCCAAAATGGTAAAAAACCTAACCCAGCTTTATAACAGTACCGTTCAATATGAAAGTATCCGAACAGAATTCTTTTCAAACATCGCGCATGAATTTAAAACTCCTCTCAGTGTGATCTTAGGCGCTATTCAGCTGATGGATCAAAAAAGGATAGGAATCGAACGAAGAAAATCAGCAAAACATTTGGGAACCATAAAACAAAACTGCTATAGACTGCTGCGACTTATCAATAATATTCTCGACATATCAAGACTCGACTCCGGACATATTAAAGTAAACATGGTCAACTGCAATATTGTATGTCTTATTGAAGAAATAACTCAGTCGGTTATCCCTTTCGCACAACAAAAAAATATTTCAGTTGAATTTGATACAAATATTGAAGAAATCATTACTGCCGTTGATATCGATAAAATTGAGCGGATCCTTTTAAACTTACTTTCAAACGCAATAAAATTTACCCGTTCCGGAGGCAAAGTTTGGGTTAATATTGAAGGAAAGGAAAACCAAATTTTAATATCGGTTAAGGACACAGGAACCGGCATTCCCAAGGAAATGCTAACCAAAATATTTGACCGTTTCGGGCAGGTCAATAACCTGCATACAAGAGAATTTGAAGGAAGCGGTATCGGTCTTTCCCTTGTTAAATCCTTTATTGAAATTCATGGCGGAAGTATTGAGGTAAATAGTGAGGAAAACATGGGGAGCGAATTTATTGTAGGAATTCCCGTAAGACTTTGTGAGTCTTCAATAGAGGCGGGTATTGAAGAGGAAACTACACAAACTAAAATAGTTCAGGCAATTAATATTGAATTTTCCGATATTTACTCGGTTGCGTAAATGAACTGCGCCACCCTATTTGAAATTGAATACTTCAGCATGACAAAGAGCAAAATCAACATGTTTTGTTCTTTTTTCTTTTTAAAGCCTATTAATTTGTGAAATGTGTTATCTTAGTTGAGTGATCTCCTTATATATACCTATTTACATGTTGTAATGTTCTTTTCTCACAGTCAATAAATTCTAATAATTAATTCTGTAGATGGGTAAGTTAAGATATGGTAAAATATTTATATATAAAGTAATCCTATGAATCATCATTCTCTTAAACTTATTTTGGAATGAATCCCAATCATCGTTTTATATAGGAATGATTCATTGTTGTGATTAAACCCAAAGGCAAAAGTGCAAAAACAAAATAGCTGTAAAGTATCATTCACGTTTACTATAGATCATGAAAGGCGGAGTAGGAATTGTTAACACTTAAGAAAAATGAGAAATATTCAGTTGAAATAACCGGGATGACACATGAAGGCCAAGGGGTTGGCCGCATAAATAATTTTACTGTTTTTGTGGAAGGGGCTATCACGGGAGAAAAAGTCGAAACCCTCATAATAAAATTAAATAAGACCTATGCAGTAGGAAAGCTCCTAAACATCATTGAATCTTCACCGAGCCGCAGGAAACCCTTTTGTGAGGTTTACAAAAGATGTGGAGGCTGCAACCTGCAGCATCTTCACTATGAAGAACAACTAAAATTCAAAACGAATCTGGTTGAGGAAAATATAAAAAGAATAGGCAAAATACAAGATGTACACATACACCCAACCATTGGAATGGACAATCACTTAAATTACAGGAATAAGGCTCAATACCCGGTTGGATCAGGTGATTCGGGGATAAATGTCGGTTTCTATGCAACCAGATCCCACAATATTATTGATCACCCTGTTTGCCATATTCAAAGTGAGGTCAGTGACAAGGTAAAGTCTATCGTTAAGAAGTTTATTCTGGATCATAAAATAAGCATCTATGATGAAAAGTCGGAAAAAGGCCTGTTAAGACATATTATGACCCGTGTGGGCTTTAAAACAGGTGAAGTCATGGTGGTTCTTGTAATCAATGGAAGTGATCTTCCTCATAAGGACCAGCTCATTTACCGGCTTCAAAGCACTTTAGAAAATGTAAAAAGCATCATCCTGAATATAAACACACAAAATTCCAATGTTATCTTAGGCAGCAAAAATAAAGTCATCTATGGCAGTGAAACCATTATTGATACCATCGGTCAATTTAAATTTCATATTTCTCCTCTGTCTTTTTTCCAGGTCAACCCTTTACAAACCCAGGTATTATACCAAAAAGCCTTGGATTATGCAGGTTTGACCGGAAATGAAATCGTTTTCGACCTATACTGCGGAATAGGAACCATCACTTTGTTTTTGTCCCAGAAAGCTAAAAAAGTGTATGGGGTGGAAATTGTTGAAGATGCTGTCCATGATGCCAGGAAAAATGCCCAGCTTAATCATATTGAAAATGTAGAATTTATGACAGGTGGGGCAGAAAAGGTTATTCCAGAGGTCTATGCAAAAGGAATAATGGCTGATGTGGTTGTGGTAGACCCACCTCGAAAGGGCTGCGATGAAGTACTGCTTAAGACACTGATCCAAATGCAGCCCCATCGGATTGTATATGTTTCCTGCAACCCCTCTACCCTGGCAAGGGATTTAAAGTACCTTGAAGAGAATGATTTTAAAACTAGTGAGATCCAGCCTGTAGATATGTTTCCCCATACAGCCCATGTGGAGTGTGTGGTAGGAATACACAGGAAGAATTGCTTGTAATCCTTGAATTTACGCACTTTTCGAGGTTATGCAAGTTTGAGAAAAATAGTCAGGATTATAAGAATAAAGTACAAATCGATAGTATAATGCATATTTCGGCGACATAAATCCGGAATCGCCGTCCGGATGTGCCGGAATATGCATTATAAAAGTAAGAATAGCAATTTGATATGGTGGAATGGAACATGTTCCATTATTGAATAAAAGATTATAATGTGTATTTTATCAAACATACTCATATCATTACCTGCTCAACGTCGGATTATTTCGAATTTTACATCACGATCTTCCTGTCACATAAACGAATTGATGATTCACGATGAGCCACAACAATAATCGTTTTATCTTCCGCTATGTTTCGTATAGCATTATGGACGATATTTTCACTGTATTGATCAAGTGCATTGGTTGCCTCGTCAAAAATAAAAATATCAACATCTCGTAGAAATAACCTCGCGAGTACGATTCTTTGCCGTTGCCCGCCAGAAAGTTTAATGCCTTTTTCACCGATAATAGTATCCAATCCATTCGGTAAGTTCACAATAAAATCATAGATATATGCCTTTTTACAAGCTTCAAAAAATTCTTCATCTGTGGCATCATTTTTTCCGTAAAGTAAATTTTCCCGAATAGTAGTGTTGAATAGCATATTTTCCTGCATTACAAAACCAATTCGGCTATGCATAGCAGGTAAATCAATTTCGTTTAAATTAACGGCCGCAAAACACACACTTCCCCTTGTTGGGGCTATCATACCAGTAATTAATTTTAAGATTGTTGTTTTCCCGCTGCCGCTTTTTCCTGTGATAGCAACACGTTCCCCTTTGTTTATAGTTAGGTTGAAATTATGCAAGACTTCATTTTCGGCGTTTGGATATGTAAAACAGACATTGTCAAGTAAAATCGTGTTTGTGTCATCCGGTATAACACCATTTTTTATTTCTGTGTTTTCTTTGCGATCAAGTTCTGACAACAAACGATCAGTAAAGGGCATATTTGATTGTAAATCCGCATCTGTACTGGACACTGTTTTAACCGCATTAAAAAGCATATCGAAATACATAGAAAAAATGAGCAAATTGCTGATTTTTAAATTACTGTTGATAATAAGCAAACCACCTATGAAGTAAAGCCCAAATTGCATGAAAAATTGATCTTTAATTTTGGGAATAACTAAAACACGCGCAGCCCAATAATTGACCCATTTCCAGTAATATAAAGCATAATGATTTAGATACTGCATAAACTTCTGTTCTTGTGAATTGTCAAGATTCAACGCTTTTATTTCTCGCCATCCCTGTATCGAAGCATGAAGCCAACTGGACATTTTTTGATCGTTCTCTCTGTTGGTGTTGTTAAGTACACTTTCTCTTTTACTCAATATGTGATCGAGCCAGAAAGTCAGCGGAATAACAGATATTGAGAACAAAGCTAAGCGCCAATCAATTATAAACATCAACAACAAGCTGCCGATCAGGGTAATGTATGAAATAAGGTAATTAATGGTTTGTTGTCCAGCGTAATTGCCAATTTGCCCTGTATCGTCATCTAATCGCATTTTCATATCACCGATACTAGCAGTTTCATAGTCTTGAAAAGGCATTTTTAAAAAATTTTGCCAAATTTTAAACTTAGCACGGTAAAGTGTAGTGTTTACAAGTGTATAGTTGGCATAATTTTTAATATATCCAATAATAACGCCTACAAAGAAAATACCAAGATAGCCACTAACAACAATCAACATTTTTTCAAAATGTCCGCCTAAAATCACATCATTAATGAACAGCTTGTAAAATAGCGGATTTATAAATCCCAAAACCATTGAAATAATATTTAACAGAAAGCTTATGAAGAAAAAACGTTTTATACCTTTTGTAAAAGGCAATAATTTTTCTAAAACCTTAAGTCGGTATTTGATCTTTTTAAGCATTTCAATGCGCCTCCATGACGGCAAACAGCGTTTTGAATGAATGGCTTTCAGATACCATTGCAGCCGGCGTCCCTACTTCGCAGATTTTTCCGTTTTCAAGAATTGCTGCTCTTTTACAAAACATAACCGAACTTTGTCGATGAGCAATTACAATAGAGGTTCTGCCAATCAAAACGCTTTTCCATGCTTCGTGTATCGCTTCTTCATTTTCACTGTCAAGAGAAGAAGTTGCTTCGTCAAATATAATGATTTTTGGATTTTTTAAGTAAATCCTTGCAATAGCAATTCTTTGTTTTTGACCACCAGAAATACCTATGCCTTGCGAACCGATAACGGTATTTATACCACTTGGTAATGTTTCGATGTATTCCCATAGTCCTGACTGTTTACAGGCGAATTCTATTTCTTCTTCATTTGCTGTTTGATTTCCAAGCAAGATATTTTCTTTAATTGTACCGTCAAAAATTAATACATCTTGCGCAATCAACCCGATATTTTGCCGAATGGATTTTAGACTGCAATCTGAGAGTCTTTGTCCGTCGATAATTATTTCGCCCTGTTGTGGACGGTAAAAGCCAATGAGCATATAAGCAAGTGTAGTTTTACCGCAGCCACTTTTACCTACTAGTGCAAATCGTTCACCGGCTGAAATATTTAAATTAAATTCATTAAGAACTATATTGCTTTTATTGTAAGTGAAGCTGATATTTTCAAAAGAAATATTTCCTTCTGTAATTATCAATTCTCTTTTACCTTTCCAATCATCCTCTGTTGGAGATTGTAAAAAGTCATAAACGCGTTGGATTTGAGATATCCTGCTTTGAGTTTCAAGATAAGATAAACTTGTCAAATTTATTTTACTGGTTAATATGGAATAAAAGGCAACAATAATAGTCAACAGCCCAATGGTTATATTTCCTGTTATTGCTGAATAACCCACAAATGCGAATATTGCCAACTGTACAAAAAGATGTGTAAAGCTTATTATATTATTTGCTGTTATGCTTGAAACGCTCGATTTAATATTTACAGCAAACATTTTATTATGATTTTCTTTAAACTTTTTGTTGGTTTCTTGCTGAGCGCCAAGCATGCGAATATCACGCAAAGCAGATAAGATTTCAAACACCCAACTGATATAGCCGCTATAATATTCTCTTTGCTTTTCACCATAATCACGTATTTTTTTACCGAATTTAGCATTAATGATTACTGATATAGGCGCGGCAAGTAAAATAAATAATCCAATTTGCCAACTGATAACAAAGAGATAAACCACAATAGCAACAATACTAAGAATAGCATTTATAAAATGAGTAATACTACGGCTCATAAAAAGCATACACTCACTAGAGTACGATTGCACTGTTGCGATAATATCACCAGCGGAAGTATCTGTCATAAATTGTGCATCACATTTTTGTAAATGTCTAAAAATATCTTTTTTTATATCAAAAAGATACCTGCTCTTCAAAAAATGATGTTGTGCATATATAAGGAAATATAATGCACAAGAAAATACAGACATTATTAATATCATGATGCTAATTTTAATGAAAGTGTTAAGATTTTGATAATATACGATTTCGTCTATCATTATACCAAACAAAATTGGCATAATTAGTGACAGTGCCATGTCAAAAAACCAACCAAAATAAAACATGATAAAATTGCGTTTGTACTTACTTGTGTATTTCGATAAAAATTTGATAACAGTAAAATAGTTCAATTTTTTATCCATTATCCTTTACCTGCCCTTATGAATATTCTTTCTAATAATGTTTGACTGCCGGTAACAATGTCAGCTTGAATATCGCCAAACAATTCGGTTGTGTTATTAATAATAAATACTGTTTGTCCATCTATATATTCCAAATGTTCGATTGTAAGTTTATATATTTTTTCATTTCGGTCATTGTAAAGATAAATCGCGTCAGATTTGGTATTATATTCTCCCTCTATAATAATTCTATCATCTTTAATATTGGCTTTAACGTTTTGGACAACATCAAGCTTTATATTGAGTGATAAATATACAAAAAGTATTACCCCTGCCAATAGAAACATATAATAAATAACAGGATTTAAATATAACTTTGAGCCATTTTTCATTTTATCAGTTCCTCTTTATACTGTTTTATCAGTGTTGTTGCCTCGTTTCCACATACTCAAGCATTGTCTTGACACATGAGCGAATAGAATGCAAAAAAAAAGCACTCTACCCTGTCTAGTCCAGTGTTTCAGAGTGCTTTTTCCATAATTGTTTTTTCAATCTTGACACTTATGTATCTTACTTTTGGTGTTAAAGAGTTAGGCCAGTGTTAGCAATACCCATTAGCAGTTTTGGAACATAAAAATGATTGTTTATATAAACAGCAACCTGCCCATTCAAATCAACTGCCCTGCCATTTACTGATGCTGAGCTCTGATTAGGCTTTATTTTTATAATCTTTCCGCCTTTAGTATTAAAGGTAAACTCTTGTGTCTCCTTATTGAAAGTTCCCATACTAGTAACATCCACAAACAGCTTGCTTGTTGCTTCACTCAAATCTAGTCCCATACTTTTTGCAACAAAAGCTGCAACGTCAGTATTATCAATCAATCCTTTCGGTAGCTTAACACGTTCAGGAGCATAAATATGAAGTGGAACATCTTCACCTGTATGACCGTTTGTAGAATATCCGATGGCACACTTTTTATTCATGGTCTTCACAAGGTTTGGCATGGTAGGTTCTGCTTTGAATGCAGTAATTTCAGTTGCTATTGAAGCATCCGAAGGATTAATTCCATAAGCTTCAAGAGCACTATTTAGACTAGCTTCGCTTTTTGAAGAATCTATAAGTGCCATTGCACCTTCTGCTGTTTTTGTTGCACCTTTAATATGCGAAAGAATGCTGAAATCATCATTGTCATAACTTGGTGATACAGAAGAATTACCTATAGTTATTCCACTGTTGCCGTGATCTGTCACAGCTACAACAATAGTGTCGCCAGCTGTTTTTGCAAAATCAACTGCTGCCTTGAATGCTTTGTCGAATGCCAAAGTATCTGTAACAATACCGACTGTGTCATTAGCATGAGCTGCCCAGTCAATTTTACTTCCTTCAACCATCAGGAAGAAGCCATCTTTATCTTTACTTAGCAACTCAATTGCCTTCGTTGTCATCTCGGCTAAAGACGGTTCCATAGACTTGTTACGGTCAATGTCATATGAAAGATATTTAATACCACTTAAAGCTGATGTGAAGTTTCCCCATACTTTTTTTGCTTTAGTATTCAAAAGCTCGTCGCGATTATTTAATATGGTATATCCTTTTGATTCAGCAAGACCAACAACATCCAAAACTTTTTTATCCAGTTGACCAGCACCTGTTCCAAGTAGTACATCCAACTTCTGATTTAACATTTGTTCAGCAACGGAAGCATAATTTCTACGGTTCTCTTCGTGAGAGCCAAATGCAGCAGGTGTAGCATGCATGAATTCGCTTGTTGAAATTAGGCCTGTTGCCTTACCCTCTAACTGCGCTGCCTCCACCATACTAGCACGAGGTAGAAGAGCACTGTCTACACCTAAAGCTCCTGATAAGGTTTTATTTCCTGTGGCATACGCTGTTCCTGCAGGTGCAGAGTCAGTAATTGGCCCATTTGCCCATCTCGTTTTCACCATTGCAGTCAAATATTCATCCATGTTAAGGGATACATCTCCCCTTTCATTTAACATATAACGTGCAAGAGTCTTAGCCCCTATGCTCATCCCATCCGGTATCATCATAATCACATTTTTGACAGTTGGATTTTTGGGTGCAGCACCTACTAGCTGTGTTAGCACAAAACTAACAGACAATGTAGCAGCCAAACATATTGAAAGAGTTTTCTTAAGTATTCGATTGTTCATTATCAAATCTCCTTTTTTTTTAGACAATTTTGTTTTTTTCAACTAAAAAAGGGGCTAAATTCAAGTGAATTTTCCCCCACCGGGGTAAAAAATAAAAAGATTTGCTCCGCAAAAAACGCGTCGCGTTCCGATTTAAAAAAAAATGCGTTTTACGCTTATGAGTCATTATCTTTTTCAGTTTCGTCTACGGAAAACTTTCTTTTTTTGTATCGGTTGGTTATTGGTCTTTCAGCGACTGTTCTGTTTCCTTCATTATGTAAGAGCCGCCATTCATGTTGACAATAAAGGCCTTGTGGGTAATTCGATCAATCATTGCAGCTGTCATTACTGGATCCTGAAAAATTTCATCCCACCTTTCAAATGACAAATTGGTTGTAATAATTGTTGATTTTCGGCCTACCCTAAAGAAGATAATTCTTTATAGCTATTCTTACTTGGCATCTTCAAAATTATCTTGTATCATAATAAGCATTCCTCTATGTGAAATGAATTTGACTAAGAATAAGAGTAATCATTCATAAAGCTTGTCAAGCTTTTCTCGCCCTTTTTCGTAATAGTAGGGATCATAAGCATAATCAGTTTCCATCTCCATACGATAAGTCGTCCTCGTTGAATTCTTAATGATTTTTTCGAGATCATTATCGCTCATTAATGGTTTGAGCACTTTAAATAATTGGGGATGATTCATTCTATCTTCAAATGAAATTGGCCAGGTTTTTCTTTCATCGTCGCTCAGACCAAATTGATTTAACTTTTCTGTACCTGAATCAGTTTTGAATATTTGTGCTAATTGATACAGCTCATTATCTTGGAATACGACACTGGTATAATACAACATATAAAAGAATTCATCCTGAAGTTCATATTCGTTTACGAAAGTCTCTAGTGCATGGGTTTTATTATAAATTCGATATTTATAAAGATTATAAATATCTTGAAACCAACCCTCAGATAATACAATTTTTCTTGGTTCAAATAGATAAAAAGGCGAATTCATCAATTTGTAATGGTGCAAGCATGTTTGAATAAAGCACTTAATGTCAGTTAACGTTCTCAGCTTGATACCATGAATTAAAGTTTCTTCAGCATCCGATACAAACTCTTCGATATCAATTTTTTTCCCGCTATATTCACCCCAAAAAATATCAGTATTAATATCAAAGGAAAGTTTTATCCCATCTTCTGTTAATTTTTCAAACGCGGTTAAACGATTTGCATTGATAAGCATGATTTGTTCCTTCCGAGTTGGCTTTCTTACGTTTCCTTCTTTGTCATATAAAAATTCAGCATAACCGTGTTTAAAAAAAACTTTTTTTATCTCTTTTGAATGTTTTATCGGAACTAAAAAATCGTAATCCATTGATGCCCGATAACCTACATCACCATATGCCGCAACTGATAATGCTTCACCATTAATCAGGGCATACGGAATGGTTTTTAAAAATTCAAGTATTTCAGGCTCTAACCTTTTTAAGATGTATCTAAATCTTGCAATTGTTTCTGCATTCTGAGTTCTTAACTTACTCTCATCCAATAAATATTTTATCATTATACTTTACTCCTTAAATAATTTTTAAC
The DNA here is from genome assembly GCA_026418275.1 of Clostridia bacterium. Taxonomy (GTDB): domain Bacteria; phylum Bacillota; class Clostridia; order Acetivibrionales; family DSM-2933; genus SKW182. The sequence continues at coordinate 131,990 of JAOABQ010000074.1, read as the reverse complement.
TCACCAATTATGAAACTCGAAAAAGCAAGTAATGTCAAAGCATTCGAGCTTTGTGTATAGATTATCCCTTCACCTTCGCGGTATAATTACAGCAATAATGGAGGAAAAGTCATGCAAAAGGAACATACCCAGGCCGCATAGCTAAGCCATCGTATCCACAATCATTTTTATAATTTGGCTTAGCTTTTCTCCTTTTGGAAAGAAAAGCCTGTCATCATCTATTTCAATATTGAATTCTTCTTCCAAGCCAGCAATAATATCGATAAAGGATATTGAATCTATACCTAACCCCTCAATACTATCTTCTGGCGTTAAATCACGCTCAACCTTGATTACAAGATTATTTTTTATTATTTCTAGAATTCTTTTCTCTAACATAATTGAAACCTCCCTTAATATACTCTCGTTTACTTCAATTATCTTAATTTTTCACAGTATTCCATTTTAATCTGTATAAGCCCACTCTCTAGAAATTGCATAAATCTGGTAGTTTTATGGATTCAGGCAGAGAAAATAAAACCGCATGTGTTTTTCTATCTCGGCCATTGGGATTCCACATAAGCTCCAGGTCGCAAACCTCCCATGTCTTCCGGCATCAAATGTGCCCAATTCCTTCGTCCTGCGTATCCAAGAGGTAGAACGTCAATCATGCTCCTAAGCTGGGTCTATGCCCTAAAGGTAAAATTCAACTTGACTGCCCCGGCTCTACATTTCAAGGTACAAATACTGCAAAAATTGATTTTCATAACCTGACTGTAACTTTCTCTGTTGCGGTCATCGGAGTCCCTTACAGTCATCTAATCTGATAATCTCCGGCTGTTATGCAGCCTTCATCGACCTATTTATGTCATTCACCATCCTGTTTGCATCGTAGCCATTACCCTTTGTCAATATTGCAAAAATAACTCGAATAAGCTTGCCACAAAGGGCTATTATTGATTCCATTTTATTAAGTGGGTTCTTTTCTCTGCCAAGATTTCTTTGATGCAACATTCGAAATTCCTGGTTTGTTGCCAACATTGTTATGATGGCTCTGAAAAGCCCTTCTCTTAAACGCTTTCGCCCTCGCTTACTTATTGTTGTTTTCCCTTTATGCTTGCCTGAACTATTCTCCCGCAAGCTTAGTCCAGCCATTTTCTGTATCTGCCTGGGATCTTTAAACCGGCTGATATCACCGATTTCGCTGACAATGACCGCTGCTGTTACCATTCCGATCCCTTTAATATCTACTAGCTTTGATGCATTTGGCACCTTTATGAGCAACTCATGCATCAGTTTTTCAATATCCTGTTTTTGCTGCATTACCATTTCATATTGTGTCAATAGATTCTGTAAAGCCGCTTCTGCTGCTTTACTTCCAGTAGTTCTACCTATTGACTCAAGAGCCAAATTTACAAGCTTTTCAGCCCTTTTAAGACTCGGTTTCTTCATTTCATTTCTCCAAGTGCTGACAATATCTGATGCACCTGCAGCAACTACCTTTGCAGGAGTTGGATAGTGCCTTAGCGTCAGCCATGCAGCTTCGCCGCTCCAATCCTTGAACACTTCGTTAAACTCAGGAAACCGTATATCAAGCCATCGGATAACCTGATTGCTTAAACCTATTAATTGCTCAACCAGCCGTTCTCTTTCACTGACCGCTTCACGAAGCTCCTGGTATACATCCTCAGGTATGTAAACATCCCTGAATCTGCCGTCTTTGACCAGCATTGCTATGGTTTTGGGGTCCTTTTTATCATTCTTTGTTTGACTGTTATCATCAAGCTCTCTTGTACACTTCACGTGGAATGGATTCACTATTCCTAGACGATGCCTTTTTCTTAGCAGATGATCACCAAGCGTAAACCAGTAGTGTCCTGTAGGCTCAAAACCTACGATTGCCTCGGCCTTTCCATTCTCCTTCATTATTCCCTGTATCCAATTCTCAAGGGCTTCATAGCCTTGATTCGTGTTACTAAACCTAAGGAGTTTTGATAGCTCGATTCCCCTGCAATCAAAGGCCCTTGCGTAATGTGTATCCTTTCCAATGTCAATTCCTACTACCAATGTTTCAAAATTAATTTGCAAAATCTTCTCATTTTGTGTACGCTTCATATATGACGCCTCCAATATTTTAGTTTTGTGCCTTTCTTGACCGGATCAGCACATCTCTATTTTATTGTGAGGTGTCTCATTTTTCAAAGTTCATTTATTTTCTTTACAGGAATGCTCTAAAAAGCAAATGATCTTTATTGTTTTTTATAGATAACGAACTGTAAAAGTAAAATTTCGATTTCTGAAAGACCACGTAAACTAGGTATTTCATCTCTCGAATTTTACTATGTTTACACTTCGTTATCTATAATTAGTTTTAAAAAAAATTCCTCTAATAACATATGCTATGAGAGGAATTTTTACATCAGTTTGAATATTATCAAGGTTTATTAACAAACTATATATATATAGAAAATTCGATTAACATCAACCATTTGACAGAACATTTAGAAAGTGCTTCCATGCTGCCCGCAATTGGCTGGTGTTGAGATTATCGTAAGTTCTATCGCAACATGAATCATAATAAAAACGAGGTGAGAAATTTGATTACTGCAGAAGTTGCAATTTACCCCTTAAAAACTGACAATGCAACCGGTGTTATTAATAGTTCCATTAATACTCTCCATAACACTAAGGTGGACTACTCGGTAAATTCCATGAATACGCTGCTCAAAGGGAGCAAGGAAGAGGTTTTTAAAAGCCTCCAAACCATGTTTACAGAGGCAGAAAATAGCGGCGGAGAAATCAATATGGTTGTAACGGTTTCAAACACAGCCTCTTAATGAAGGTATTATGAACTCCTAATGATAAAGGGGCCTCAAATGAAGCCCCTTTTAGGTATTATACATTATTTTGGAATGGCAAAAACCCGGTCTTCCTTAATCAATTCCTCAATGCCTTCCGGCAATAAAGGTTTACTGAATAAAAAGCCTTGACCGATATCACATTGATTTGATCTTAAAAAGGCCAACTGGTCCTCTGTCTCAATTCCTTCTGCCACCACAGTTAATTTCATTTTATGCGCCAAGGTAATAATAGACTCCGCAATGGCCTCTTCGGGAGAGTTCATAACAATATCCTTTACAAAGGTCTTATCGATTTTTAATGTATTAATCGGAAGTCTCTTCAAATAATTCAGAGAGGAATATCCGGTTCCAAAGTCATCCAAAGAAATATTCACACCGATTTCATTGAGTTCTTTTAAAATCCTGACCGTCAAGTCCAAATCAGAAATTGTAATGCTCTCGGTAATTTCAAGATCCAGCCATTTTGCTTCCAAACCTGTTTCCTTCAGTATATTTTGAATTTTTTCCTTCAAATTGGGTTTTTGAAATTGTCGTGCAGAAAGATTTACCGATATACTGATTTTATTATATCCCATATCCTGCCATACTTTATTCTGCCTGCATGCTGTTTTGAGGACCCATTCTCCAATAGGTACAATCAGTCCGGTCTCTTCTGCGATTGGAATAAATTTTAGCGGAGGTATCAATCCCTTCGTAGGATGATTCCATCTCAAAAGCGCTTCAACGCCTATAATTCTGCCGGTTTTAAAATCAATTTGAGGTTGATAATGTAAAATAAACTCATTTTTATCCACCGCATGTCTTAAGTCGTTCTCTATGTCCAGCTTCTCCATAAATTCAACATTCATTTTGGGGGAATATACCATATAATTGTCTTTACCTGTTCCTTTTGCATAGTACATTGCAGAATCTGCATTTCTAAAAAGTGTTTCAATATTGGTACCATCCTCCGGGTAATAGGCGATTCCTATACTTACAGTATTATAAAACTCCCGCTCTATAAGTTCCCAGGGATTTTGGAACAGCTTTATAATGTTGCTCGCCAAATCCACGGGTATACTTTTGTCGGTAATGTCGGAAAGCAATATCGCAAATTCATCGCCTCCGATTCTGGAAACCAAAACACCTTCCTCCTCAAAATTCTTAAGCAAATAGGCTACATTTTTAAGAAGGTTATCTCCTACCGGGTGACCGAATGTATCATTAATGGCTTTAAAATTATCCAAATCCAGAAAGAGAATCGCACCCTTTTGCCCTCTTTCCAATGCATGTTCCAACTCCTGGTTGAGTTTTTTCTCAAACATTGTTCTGTTTGGAAGGCCTGTCAGCAAGTCAAAATACGCAAGATAGTGTATTTTTTCCTCATATTCTTTTTTGTCTGTAATATCTGTCTGAGACCCGGCAATTCTTATAGGGTTTCCGTCCAAATCCCATAAGGCTTTTCCCCGGGCCAGCACCCATTTATACTCCCCGCTTCCGCTCTTTAACCTGTACTCGCAGGAAAAATATGGAGTTTTTTTATCCAAGTGATCCTGCAATACCTGATTTACTCTTTCCAAATCCTCAGAATGAATCATTTGAAGCCAAACCTCGTGTTTAACCTCAATTTGCTTTAAAGAATATCCCATTGATTCGAACCATCTGTCCGATATAAAGGATTTACCGTGTTTTATATCCCAATCCCAAATACCATCCTTAGATCCTTCAAGAGCAAGCCTGAATCTTTCCTCACTGGTCCTTAACGCTTCTTCCTTTTCCCGCAGTTTATCATACTGCTCTTTTAGTTCTTCTTCAGTAGCCGTCAATTCCTCATATACTGCTTCAAGCTCCTGATAACTGTCTAAAAGTTTTCTTTCAGCTTCCTTCCGTTGGGTTATGTCAACACCCATGGATATAGCTATTTCCGGCTGATCAAAACGATCTCTTACAATGCTATTGCTCCATAGTACATCAATCTTTTTTCCATCCTTACACAGTATAGGATTTTCATACATAAGAGGCAGCTTTCCGATGGAGAGCAGCTCAAATATTTTCAAAGTATGATTTTTTTCCCGCTCGTTCATGATAGTATTTAAGTATTTTATATCCAATACTTCCTCTTCACGAAACCCTGTCATTTCTTCAGCATACTTATTAAAGCGCAGAAGGGTCTGGTTAGTGGGATTCCATACAATAATAAATATACTTGAATTATCCAAAATGCTTTGTGAAAAATCCCTTTCTTTTCTTAAGATTTCATTTGTGATACTTTGCTCATCATATTGTGCTCTCAATTCCTCCTCAACGGCTGTCAGTTCCTGATGCGTAATATCTAATTCCTTATAACTCTTCAAGAGCTTTTCATGGGACTCACTGATCATTTTAAGACCTTTGCTGATAATAATATAGATGAGACAAGAAGAAATTAAAGAAAATAATATAAGCTTCGAGACTTGCAATACTGTTTTTGTCTGTTCATCCTCAAATAGTCTTGTAATAATCCTTCCTAGATAGCTAGTTAAAACGGAAGCCAAAACAAAATATAGGATTGAGAACCTAATCGCTAAAGTTTTAAACTTGGAATCCAAACTGTTTAGCTGTTCAATATTGGTCTTTACAAATATGTGTTGTTTATCACTGTAACCGTCTTTTAAATTTTGAACTCCATTACTTTCTTTTTTCATAATAACCCCCAAGAGAATACATTTTTAGCATATTCACTGTTCATTAACCAACTGCACTCCCTAGTGCCCCGTAACGTAATTCTTTTCTAGGGTATGCGAGGCACAAACAGAGGAAGTGCATTTTTAACACTTTGAAACTTAAAATTTGTTGTGTTAAAAAGCACTAGAAATCAATTTCTCTGTATTTAAAAAGGGGACTTCTAAAAAACACCTGAAGTACTTAAAGATAAATTGATCAATTACTTAACCAAAAGCTATAAAATACATCCTTAAGCCACGATGATACCCTTTTAACTCCACAATAAATCTATTATAGCATATAGTTTAAAACGTTTACATATTTTAACTTAATTAAATCTATAATTTTTATTATTTCTATTTTCGCAGCTGATCATTGTGTTTATATAGTATAATGAACACTTTGCTATTTATATATTAACAGAACCTAACTCAAACTTTAATAGGAATATTCAGGCGGCATTCATTAAATTCCTTTATTTTCCTCATATTTTAAAAAGCTTTCTTCTCTGTTTTATTATCTTTAGTATTTTATAAGTTTTTCTTAATATAGTAAAAATAAATATTGCCCGTTTTAGCATACCATCCCTCCTCATAGTTTTATTTTTCCCAAATGAAACTATGTCATCCTTCTATAGGAGGAATGTATTAAATACCATTTTTTTGTGATTAAGAGGAAGAATAATGGCGCATTCCATGTTTTCTAGAAATATATCAATTGAAAAAAGGAGGCTTTAAGGCCTCCTTTCTGCTGATTTCATTCAGTTTTACATGTTAGCATCCCTTGAATCCGCAGCCGATACCACCAAATATTCCTGGAAATACCAAAATGATAATTAAAATGATAATAATAATCCAAGTCCAATCAAAGCCAAAGCCACATCCACATCCTCTATTGTCTTCCATAAAATACCCTCGCTTTAAGATCATTTTTTACATACTAATCCATTATATTCACCATTTTAAAATGTGTTACCAAATAGGATAAAGTCATCCTTATTTTCATTAAAAGGTATATGTCGGTCTTTAAAGGATCTTATCATAAATGATCCTGAATCCTATTTGTATCACCCCCACGACTTATTCAGACTCAGGGTTATATCTTTACAACTCCCTTATTCCGTTCTATAATATTTCATAGTCTATTTATAGGAGGTTTTCATGAATCATTTACAATCCTCTAAACTGCTTGCTTTCATTTTGAGCTTGGCAGGGGTAGCTATAACCGTTGTCAGCATCATACTGACCCAGAGCCATTTTATCATTGGCGCTACTACGCTTTTTTTTGGGATTTTGCTAGCGGTGTTAGGAATTAATCTTCTTATAAGAAGATTAAAATCCAAGTAACCTTTTCCAGTAATTAAATACCCTTTAACAAAGAGGTGATCGCCCTATGTGCGGCCGGTACGTATTATTTAATGACTCGGAGTATGCCGAGTTTCTTCAAATTGTTGAAGATATAGATATTCTGCTGAATCTAAAGTCCGGTGAAATATTTCCTACGGATGCAGTACCTATTATAGCCACAGACAATTATAAAAAGAAGCTCATGGCGGCCAAATGGGGATTCCCAAAATTCGGCGGCCCCGGCTCTATCATTAACGCCCGCAGTGAAACTGTTGAGGAAAAAGCAATGTTTAGAAGGTCCTTTTTTTCAAAACGCTGTTTAGTTCCTGCACATGGATTTTATGAATGGAAACAGGAAACAGGAAAAAAAATCAAGTATCTTATCAAAACCAATGATCAAAATATGTTTTATATGGCAGGACTTTATAACACCTTTATGAATAAAGATAACAAATCCTATACCGGATTTGTTATCTTAACCACTTCACCCAATTCCGTTATGGAAAAAATTCATAGCCGGATGCCGGTAATTTTACCCCAAAACCTTCTTGATCTCTGGTTAACCGGAGATATTCCCAAGGTAAAATCCATACTAAAACCATACGATAGCGATTTGGTTTCCCTTTTAGAAATCGGTTAGAAAATAAAAGTTTCACATTAAATATGGTATGACTAACCGGCATTTTATTACATTACGCGTAAAGAAAATACTCAACAGCCCAATAATTGTTGAGTATTTTCTTTGCACAAATTCCTTTCAAAGTACCCGTTTAAGATTTTTGACAATATCATAAGTAAGGGGCCCTTGTCTTATTCACCCTCATCCTCGTCATAGCCCAGAAGTTTATTATAAAGTCCCTCAATATCTCCATAAAAGCTGTACTTTTCGTTGTCCACATCATTTAAAAATTCCTCTATCCCCGCTATATCGCTTATTTCCACGGGGTAGTCGGAATCTTCCAAAATACCGTTAATTTTATCAAAAATCCTTCTTTCATCCATAAAAACGCCTCCTCATTATACTTTTTTACCTATAAACAAAGGATGATACCAAAAAAAGTTTGTTAAAATAACAAACTTTTCTGGATAATGATATAATATTATGACTAAATCAAAAGTTTTTATGCATTTTTGGGTAATCCTGTGCTTTTCACACAACAAATTTTAAGTTTTCAAAGTGTAAAAAATGCACTTCCTCTGTTTGCGCTAGAAAAGAATTACGTTACGAGGCACCGGATACAACACCTACTTTCAGTTTTACTTTTCAAAGATACTAACCACATTCTTAATGATGATACTCCTTGTCCCATCCCCATTACTTATGATTTCAAACTTGCCTCTATCATTATAGTCTTCATAAGACAAAACAACTTCTATATTGCTTTCTGTCTTTAATCTGATTTTATTAAGCTTCCGTTCCACCCACGCTTTATCCACTTCAAATTTTTCCTCTACCAGGCCTTTATCCTTCATGTTGCTTACATAATCCTCATATAAATACTGTTTGTTTCCGAAAGCTTTTTGCGAAACCTCACCGATATCCACATGCTCTTCCTCCCGGATTGCATAATTTATAAACTGCCTTACCTCTTCAGCGGCAACCTCACCTTCTTTAGCTTTCGTTCGAATCCAATTCTCTGTTTCCTTTTTTAGAATTTTAGTTCTTACTTTATTGTCCATTACCAGTTCAGCATTCAGAAAGGTTTTCAGGAAAAACTGCGCAATGGGGTCTTCCAGGTCTTTCCCATTGATTTGATTATCCAGGACAATTAAATCAAATCCCTCAACCTCCCGGTTTCCTTTAACAAATGCACATTTTTGAATCTTTTGTCCTGTTCCCGGAAGGCTGATATCCTGCTTCTTAATGGTGATCTTAAATTTGGAATCAAAATGCTCGATATCATGAATAAAAGAGGTACTATAATCCATTTTCAATATTCCAATATAATCGATATTCTCCTCTTCATATAGGCAAATGACCAGATCGGTAGACGAGATGGTGCTGTTTGTTTTCATTGCTTTAAACAACTGTCTGGCAATTTCTTTTGAACCCTCAATAAAATAGAACTCATCTTCTGTCATCCTATAGCATACTTCTTTTATGATGTTCATTCCTTCTTTAAAATTAGCCTTTCTGGACTCATCATCCTGAATGGCTTTAACAATATGTTTCTCTAAAAATGCATAAACATCCTCATTAATTTCCAAATCAAAGTCATTAAACAAAGGGTCATTGGCATCTTTATCCAAAATATGCAAGATCGCTTTTTTAATTAAAATAGTAATTCCCCCTTATTTTATAGAGTTAACAAACACAATAAGTAAAAATTCAATTTTTGATACATAAGTAAACCAGGCATTTGATCTCTCGAATTTTACTATATCTATAGATCCATTTATAAGTACGTCTTAATATAAAAGTGATTTTATTTGTTATCGCCAACATATACAAAGGCCCCAAGGACGTTAGCCCCGGGGCCGTTTTTGTTTTTAGCCTGTATGCCTAGAATTTCAAGTTGGAAGCCTTCAATACCCCGTCTATATTTCGCAGGAGCTTTAATACATCTTCACTCACTTCACCATCCACACTTACAAAAGCAACGGCTTTTTCCCCTTTTCTGTTTCTGCTCCACTGCATCGCAGCAATGTTGATATTGCTTGCACCGAGGATAGAACCGATCTGTCCTATAATACCGGGCTTATCAACATTTTGTATCGCGATCACGTAAGGTGTAGGCTCGAAATCCAGCTTGTAACCAAAGAAATCAACTATTCGGATTTCTTCCTTTGCAAACACAGTACCTGAAACACTGAGTTCCTTGTCCTTGGTTATGAATTTAACAGTGATGAGATTTGTATACTTATCCAGGTGTGAACTCTTGCTTTCTACTAATTCTACACCCATGCTTTTTGCAAAGAGTTCTGCGTTTACATAGTTAATGGTATCTTTTGCTGCAGGCTCCAAGAGTCCTTTCAATACCGAAAGGGACATGACTCTGGTTTCCTTATCAGCAAGGTCTCCGCTGTAGATCACTTCCACCCTTTTTACCGTATCCTTTTCCGCCTGGTAATAGATTTTTCCCAAAATCTCAGCAAGGTCTATATAAGGTTTCAATTCTGAAACATCTTTGCTCTTTATCGGAGGCATATTAACAGCTGCTACCATTTCGCCGTTTAAGACACCTTCTACAAGCTTTGCCACACCGATACTTACGTTATAGTTTGCTTCAGCGGTAGAAGCACCCAAGTGAGGTGTAATAACTACATTGTCAAACTCCAGAAGGGGATTTGTAAAATCCTGTTCCTCCGGCTTTTTATTAAAATTCGGTTCTTTTTCAAGTACATCCAAACCGGCCGCAGCAACGTGACCTTCCTTAATTGCGTTATAAAGTGCTGCCTCATTGATAATACCGCCTCTTGCAAGGTTTACAATGCGGACACCTTTTTTGCAAAGTTTTAATTCTCTCTCCGCGATAAGGCCCTGGCTTTTATCGGTTTTAGGAATATGGATGGATATCAGGTCTGCCCTTTGCAGCAGTTCATCCATTGTCTCACACTTTTCTATCCCTAACAGTTTGACTCTTTCATCGGTGATAAATGGGTCATAGCCTATGACTTGCATATTTGAACCTTTGAGTTTTTGAGCCACAATCGATCCGATTCTTCCAAGACCGATAACCCCTGCTACCTTTCCATCCAGTTCAGCACCTACCCATTTATTTCTTCTAAAATCCTTGTTTTTACCTCCGTGGTAAGCTTGAGGAATATTTCTAAAAATGGCGTACGCCATCGCTACAGCCATTTCAGCAGCAGCCATAATATTACCTTCAGGAGTGTTTACAACAACGATCCCTCTCTTGGTACATTCAGCTACATCAATATTGTCAATCCCGTTCCCCGCACGGCCTGCAACTTTTAAATTCTTACCCTTTTCAATAATCTCTTTGTTTACCTTTGTGGCACTTCTTACGATAATAGCATCATAATCCTCAATGATCGCAAGAAGCTCTTCATGGGATAGGCCGTATTTTGTATCAACCTCAAATCCCTTTTCCCTTAAATACTGGATTCCATCTTCAGCCATTTTGTCTGCAACTATGACTCTCATTTTATATTCCTCCTAAAATTATAATGTTTTAAAAAATTGTTTCGAAAAATGATCCCTGCGGCAAAAACGGCTGCCGCATACTATACCGGGTAACCTCTAAAGGTATTCGTTTTTTCGGAAAGAATCTATAACGCAGCAATGCTATGTAAATAAATCGGCATGAAGCAATATAAATAATAAAAGGTCAAACCAAAAAAAGATTTGACCTCTGTAATTGCATATTTACAATACACATTATATACTCTGTCCTTTTGCCTGAGAGATTATAGCTAAAAAGCCTTGCCCCTTCGGCGCCAAAATTGGTCTCTCCAGAGGTCCGTCCAGATGAGGTCTTCGCTACCTGAGAGTGCAACTCCTTCGGTGTATTTCCGTTTGGCCGGAAACAACTCTCCCTCATCTATCATCCGACTACATTCAGTTTAGAAAGTACAATTTTCTTAATTAGCTAAATTATAAATTAAGTAGGCAAAAGATGTCAAGTGTTTTATGATTAAAATAAAACAAGCTTCCGAATGATAATCTTTGCACCCCTTTCTTTTGCATTAAAACTTTAATTTTTCTCCATTTTATGTTATGATATTATATATAGTCAAAACTTTAAGGAGTGAAGCAAATTGAGTATTTCCATTGGATGGCCCAACTCCTATTACAATCAAGCTTATTCAAACCCCATATCCCCTTCGGGAACTTCAAAATCCTCCGGTGCCGGTACCTTAGACTCCATCAATAACAACGATTTTTCCGGCCCTGAAGTAGGTTCAAAAAAGCGTGCTGAAGGTGTCGAATGCGAGACATGCAAAAGCCGCAAGTACCAGGATGGTTCCAATGACCCTGGAGTATCCTTTAAAACCCCTGCCCATATTGCTCCGGAGGTTTCCGCTGCTACAGTCATGTCCCACGAACAGGAACATGTGCGGAACGAAAAAGCCAAAGCATCTGCAGAGGGGCGGGAGCTTATCTCTCAAACAGTCCGGCTCAATACCAGTGTTTGCCCGGAATGCGGCAGAAGTTATGTGTCCGGAGGATTAACTACGACCGTCACCAAGGCGGGAACCGACAACGGCAAAAAGGACTTTTTTATGGATAATTTCAAAAAGTCCATGGCAAACCACTACGGAAAAAATATTGATGTAAAAATATAGCTCTAAAACCGCTCAAAGGGTATATCCAATAATGGATATTTTTTGCCCTCGGTATCCTCAAAGTGCCACCACTCACTTTTGATCCGTTTGAATCCGGATTCCACCATAATTTTCCCAAGCAACTCCCTATTTCTCATTTCCTCCTCTGTACAACCCCTATAATCAATATGGGCTCTTTTGCTAAACTCATCATACCCTGAAGGCATTTTAAGCTCAATTCCCTTTTGATCCGTCAAGGTAATATCTACTGCTGCTCCCCGGTTGTGAATCGAACCGTTCTTTGGGCTTGCAACATAGGATTTGTCAGAAGCAGCGTCCCATAATATCTTCTGGGCAGAGTATGGCCTGTATGCATCCAATATTTTTATTTTATATCCCAGACTATTGAGTTTTTTATTTGCATTTACCAGTTTGTTTAATGTGTTTTTGTGAATGATACACTTTGACCGGGTATAAATCTTTTTACCCATAAAGTTATCTTTTGTGGCATACTTCAAGTCAATAACAAAAGCCCCGTCTTCATTGGGAATTTCGACCAACCCCCGGATTTCCAAGGTCTTCTTATTTTCCTTTGCCGGTACAGGTGTCCATGTTTTCGGCATCAGGGGTGTAGGCAAATGAACCGGTGTCACTGTACCTGCATGTTTTGTCTCCGTCGGAGTAAGTAAATTAAGGCTTTCTTCCATTTCATCGGGACAATAGGCCTTATCGTATAGGAGAAATGCAGCAAATATCAAAAGAGCGCATACCAGCATTACTTTCTTCATGATCCACCTCTTTTTTCATCAATTCCTAAATGGGCCTTTGATGAATACAAAAAATACCTTCCCTTTGTTTTTACGCTTCAATTGGGTAATTTAAATCCTATTCCTTCATTATTCCAGTGTAAAACCATGATTATGATCCATGTAAATATCATTTTCCCTTCTGTGCTAAATATGAATCCCTTACTATTATATTTTACTACAAATCGCCTCCTAAAGCATAATAAAACACAATAAACCAATACTGCTCCTTTTCCAAAATACCCTATTTCCCAAGAGTTAACAATCTTTAACACAAACTTAACATTTATCTAATACAAAAATTGTATTATAGTGGTATAGTAAATGGTTTTATAATTTCGATGTGTTATAGATAACGAAGTGTAAACATAGTAAAATTCGAGAGATGAAATACCTGGTTTACTTAGGTGTCAGAAATCGAAATTTTACTTTTACAGTTCGTTATCTATAACTGATTTGAAACTTAACTTTTGAAGGGAGTGTTGAATATGCTGGATCTACTCATATCCATCCCCGGCCCTCAATTTTTGGGATACTTCATTTTACTGGCTATCGCTTCATTGGTAACAATAAAAATATGGCTTTTAAACGATGGCACCAAGCGCTATCCTATGCCCGGCAGTACAGAGTTGGATCCCATTTCCCTATCTGCTTTAAGAGGAGGCTCAAAAGCAGTACTCACCACCGTCCTATATGACTTGTGGAGACGCAATCTGATTCAAATGGATGGTAATGGCACAAAAACCACCCTTTGGATTGGAAATACCTCCAATATCTATTTAACACCCATAGAAAAGGAAATCACATTTTTATTGACATCCAGAAAAAAACTTCATGAACTGTATAAAAATAAACAGCTTTTAGAAAAGATTGAAAGCCTTCTTAAACCGGTTTATAATAAACTGATTCGTCTTCATCTTATGAGACCCAAAGTGCAAGATACCCGATCTATAAAAGCTATACTCGCTGTCTTGGCCATCCTTTTTGGCTTTGGCGGCACCAAACTATTACTCGGCATTTCCAGGCATAAGCCATCCGGCTTCCTCTTTTTACTTCTCATCGCTTCGGCTGTCACTTGTATCCTTTTGCTCAATAACCGGTCCTATATTACCACTCTGGGCCGTAAGTATTTAAGAAGCCTTACCCGACAGTTCAACTGGATGCGTAACCCGCAAGCAGCATCCCAAACCGATCCATCCTTTGACCCGCTCTTTGGCTTCTCCCTCTTCGGCATTATGATGCTGTCAGGGGAATCCAACAAACCGTTTCACGATGCATTGAAAAGTAGTGGATATACCAGTTCCGGTTCTTTTGATGGAGGATATGATGGAGGAAGCAGCGGCTGCAGTGGTGGAGGTGGCTGTGGAGGCGGTGGTTGTGGAGGCGGTGGTTGTGGCGGCGGTGGCTGTGGTGGCTGCGGTAGTTAAGGAAACGGAGGATGGTTTGACTTTGGGCAGAAACTGCAATAAACTATCAGGGGAGGTGGTTTTAGTATGTTGGAAAAAATATTGAATTATAAAAAGCAAATACCCCTGTCAACGCCATGCCAACGCCCTTTAAAACGCATGCTCCTCCAATGGCACATTACCGAAAGGTGCAATTTAAGGTGCAGTCACTGTTATCAGGAAAACTATTCGAGCAATGAGCTCTCCTACAGCAGTTTAATCCATATCCTGGAGCAATATAAGGAATTCCTGTTGAGGTATAAATCCGAAACCCCAAATGCCCTTTTAAAAGCCCATGTTACAGTCACCGGCGGGGAGCCTTTTATAAGGAGCGATTTCTTTGACCTTTTGGAAGTCTTTCATAAGAACAGAAATCTGTTTTCCTTCGCAATTCTCACCAACGGCACCTTTATCGACCCCTATGCTGCCAAGCACCTTAAAAAGCTTAACCCGTCCTTTATTCAGGTAAGCATTGAAGGAACCAAAGCAACCCATGACCAAATTCGAGGAAAGGGCTCCTATGAAAAAACGCTTTCCGCACTCCGGCATCTTGTCAAAGAAAACATAACCACATATATTTCCTTTACCGCACACAAAAAAAATTATATGGAATTCCCGGATGTATGTCGGTTAGGAAGAAAGCTTAAAGTAGATAAAGTTTGGTCTGACCGGTTAATCCCCTGGGGCAGTGGGTCGGATTTAAAAGAACTGCTTCTTACTCCTGAAGAAACCAGGAAATTCTTTGAGATCATGTACCGATGTAAAAATAATATGTTTTATAAATTATTCGGGAAAACCGAAATTGCCATGCACCGTGCCCTTCAATTTCTGATTGCAGGCGGAAGACCTTACCAATGCTCTGCAGGTAAAACCCTTATTACGGTCCAGCCCAACGGTGACCTTCTTCCCTGCCGCCGCATGCCTGCAGTGGTCGGCAACCTCTTGGAAACTTCCCTCCATGTGCTTTATAACGGGAGTGGTTTATTTCAGCAATTACGTGCTCCTACCAGCCTTAATACTGGTTGTGAACAGTGTTTTTATTCCAAACTCTGTAGGGGAGGTCTTAAGTGTTTGTCATATGCAGTAACAGGCAGCCCCTTTCACAAAGATCCCGGCTGCTGGATGAAATAATGGAGTCTTGCTGGATGCAACAAAAACAATCCATACCCTTATGCTTTCTTAAGTTACCCAAAAGCATTGAATATCTGCTCGGTATAATATGTTTTACACATTTAATGTAAATTCACATTATCATCCTTTGGGGTATCCTCCGTATATTCCTTTAGCCTTTTTGCCAGCAAGGTGTTCCTGCGAATATTTTTATTGTTCCCCACCGCAATTCCAACGGCTTTTAAAGAACCTACCAGAACCAATACCTTTTTAGCCCGGGTGATGCAGGTATACAATAAATTCCTTTGAAGCATCATATAGTGCTGCATCGCAAAGGGGGCTATCACAATTTTATATTCCGATCCCTGACTTTTATGAATGGTGGTTGCATAGGCCAAGACCACTTCATCCATTTCCGTCAGGTCATATTCCACTTCATTTTCGTCAAATTTGATTCTGACTATTTTATCCTCTGCCTCAATACCAACAATCTTTCCCACATCCCCATTAAAAACAATTTTGTCATAATTATTTTTTATTTGCATTACCTTATCATTGAGCCGGTATTGGGTTCCGCCGTATTTAATGGATATGGGGGACTGGTTTAATGCCTCCTGAAGTATCACATTGAGGTTGTGCGCACCGATTTCCCCCCGCTGCATGGGGCAAAGCACCTGAATATCATCAATCGGATTTACCTTATAATAACCCGGCAGTCTTTTTTTGCACAGCTCCTTAATTTGATCCAGCATTTTTTGAGGATCATCCTCTTCTATATAGAAAAAGTCACTCCCTTTATTTCCGCGGAGTTTGGGGAATTCACCCTTATTGATTTTATGGGCATTGGTAATAATCATACTGCTCTGAGCCTGTCTGAATATCCTGTTTAGCCGGATCACATCGGCTATGCCCGAGTCAATGATATCCTTTAATACATTTCCCGCCCCCACGGAAGGAAGCTGGTCTACGTCCCCTACCAAAAGTAAAATCGTATCATTGGATACGGCTTTTAAAAGATTGTACATTAAAATCAAATCCACCATGGAAGTCTCATCGATAATTAGCACATCACATTCCAAAGGATTCTCTTCATTTTTCTTATAGCCTTCAGGGGGCCTGTACTCAAGGAGGCGGTGAATGGTTTTTGACTCCATCCCGGTGGCTTCTGACATTCGTTTTGCCGCCCGGCCGGTTGGCGCTGCCAAAAGCACCTTATACTGCATCTTTTCAAATACCCTTATGATCGCCAGGGTTGTTGTCGTCTTCCCTGTTCCAGGCCCGCCGGTCAATACCATCAATTTGGATCTGGCAGCCACCTTAATTGCTTCAATTTGTACTGCATCATACTGCATTTTGCATTCTTCCTCAATATTTTGAATCAATTGATTTACATCTACATGTCCCTGCTTTTTGGGCTCGTACACGATTTCTCTAAGCCTTCTGGTTACACCCACCTCGCTAAAATAAAAGGGAGGAAGAAAAATGAGCTCTTCCTGATCGAGAATAACCGACTTTTCCTCTATCATCTTATCCAGGGTAGTGTTTATATTTTCTTCGGTTAATTCCAGCATTTTTATGGTTTCATCCACTAGTTGTTTTCTTACTGCATAGCAGTGGCCTTCATTGGACAATTCATTTAAAACGTAGATAATTCCGGCTCTGCACCTTTCAAAGGAGTTTTTATCAAATCCCAGCTTTTGGGCTATTTTATCGGCGGTTTTAAAGCCAATTCCCCATATATCGTCTGCAAGCCGGTAAGGATTTTCTTCTACAACCTTTATGCTTTCGTTTCCATAAGTCTTGAATATTTTTACCGCATAGGCTGTGGAAACACCGTTGCTTTGCAGGAAGATCATTACGTTTTTAACTTCCTTTTGTTCCTGCCAGGCTTTTTTAATCATTTCAACCCTTTTACTTCCAATGCCCCCCACTTGAATTAACCGGTCCGGCTCCTCTTCTATAACCCGGATGGTATCTTCCTTAAAAATACTCACAATTCTTTTTGCGTTGACAGGGCCAATGCCCTTTATAAGTCCGCTGCCAAGGTATTTTTCTATCCCCGCTATAGTGGCCGGTACTTTTTCTATATATTTATGCACACTAAACTGTTTTCCAAATTTACTGTCAAACTTCCATTCCCCCTGCAGTTTTACAACAGCCCCTACATTGACAGCGGCCATATTTCCAACCACCGTAACAAGGTCCGGGAAATCTCTTGACTTTATCTTAATCACGCTAAAACCGTTATCTTCATTTTCAAATGTGATTCTTTCAACAATCCCCGTTAAGAATTCCATAGCCCTTCCCATTTCTAAGATGCTTAAATTTAAATTTGTTTAAAAGTCAAGTAATATTATAACATAACCAACACCTAAAATAATAAGGTGAAGATAAGAAATGCATGGTAAATGGGTATTTAATTTTTACCAAGATATAAAAAACGAGACTAACATGCCCCGTTCTCTTTTTCAAACAAATTTATAATATATTTGTATATTTCTATGAATGTCTCTTCCCCTCTATAGACAAATGGTTTTACCGGTTGCTGTTGGGTAAATTCAAAATTATCACCCATGGATAACACAATGGTTTCACACCCATTTGCCTCCGGGATATCCGGTACAATCCCTTTTCCATCGGTTATGATGATTCGAATATCGGCTTCAGCGGCTGTTTCAATCCCCTTTAAAAATCCTTTTTCCATACGCTGTACGTTGATTCCAACCAATAAAATATCCGGATCATACACCCGGTTTAAAATTTCCAGACCGGCAATGTCACAATAAATACAATTATTGTATTTCTTTTGCAAAGGAACAACTTCCAGTCCTGCTGCAATACCCAAAGGACTGTCCGTCGCTGCAACCACATTATATCCGTCACTTCCAAAATGATTCTTCAAACATTTTTCCAGCTTTATAAACTCCATCCCTGTATAATCATATATGGGAACAACCGGAATATTGAGCTTCCGCTTCTTATTATTGCTTTTATAAAATCTTTTTCCGTCATAGGGCTTCCATACTTTAATATTTTTTGTATGGCTTTTACATCGAAGCTTTGAGTACAAATCCAGGCTTTCTTCAATAAAAATTACATTTTTCCCGTATAAAGCTACGTCTTCTATAAACTTATTGATCATACCACTTGATTTTTCATCACCCTTGGCAATGAGAACAACAGAGTCAGCGTCATTCATTTTTGCCAAGTTTAGGCTCAAGTATTCCTGAACGGTTCCCAATGCTTTTTTCATTCCTTCACAGGTAATATCTACAGTTTCCTTTACACAAAAATCATATGGAAACCCACTTAGCGGATTGCCGGTCAAATTAAATACCACTGCATTTTCCACAAAATCAATGGTCCTGGCGTCATGTGGGGAAAATCCCTTGTGAATTTGATTCACAGCGCCTTTTCTAAGGAACTCCCTTATATCATCCAGCGTGGCTTCGGAGTGGTTTTTTAAAATGTTGCAAACAACCGCAGTGATAAGCGGAGCCGCGTAGCTATTGCAGGGGTAGGTTGTCTTGCATTTTCCTTCATAATTTATAAGCGTGTGCTTTCCGCTGGCAGTAATTTCAACGCCGTCAACAGGAAAGGGATTATAAAAGTACCCGTCCTCTTTGAGCTTTCTTCCATGATGCGACTTGACACCAATGACCGAAGACAAGGAGGCTGGATAGGTAAATACGTTCCGGTTATTGCACGCTGCAACAATAATCAATCCTTTTTGGGAAGCATAACGGACAACCTCCCTCACCCTGTCAAAATCTCTAAAGTCTATGGTTCCAAGACTTAAATTGATCAACCGGATGCCCTTATCGGCACACCAATGAATGGCAGTGATAAGTTGATCCCGCTCCCCTTTAAAGGTATCTTCATTTAATATTTTAATACTGCTTAGAACCGCATCCTCTGCATATTTTTTTATAATTGCGGCACAGTTTGTCCCATGACTTGGTTGGAAGGGATCGTAATTTTTTCTTTCTTTAACACTTAGATCGGTTGTTATCTCAATATTATATTTAAGATCGGTTGTACCATATAATTTCTCATTGATACCGTCATCAATCACAGCAATATGTACAGACATTTTAAGCTTCCTTTTCATAGCATTTTGTTATTAAGGTTTTAAACACACATTCTTTGGTAAATATTATATCAAATACCTCTTAAGTATGAAATAGCTCATTGTCCTTATCTCATAATAAAAATAGCAGTATTCCATAAACAAAATCGCTGCTGAAAGCAATAAAACATTTACGGAAATACCGCTTTTCTATCCTATTATAAATCCATGGTTGTTATCCAGAAATATGAATTTGGGATACAATCTCAAGCTTTTCAGTTTTATTTCCCAGATAGGTTTTTAAATCCTCCTTGCTGCATACCCATTTCATAGTGCCTCCAGCCTTTAATACCATATCGTAAATCTCAACCATCCGGTCCAAAATAAATTCCTCCACCAGCTCCACATCCCCCAAATCTAATACCGTCGTTAGCGGTCTTACAATAAGCAGCCCTTGAACAGACTTATATAAAAGCTCAAGATTATTTCTATTCATCGTACGATGAATGGAAATAATAAAAACGCCATTTCTGTTTTCAATCGAAAACGGCATTGTGCCGGTACTTTGTACCTCTTGATCAGCATTCCTTTGTACCTGTTTTATCTTCCTCTCTTCTCCTTTACGTTCCCTTAATACTTTATCTATGATATCCAAAACGTTTTCCGCTTTAAAGGGCTTTAATATGTAATGTTTTGCACCCTTTTGAAGTGCGGAAAACACCATACTTCGCTGATCTAACGCGCTGATCATAACAATATTGGCTTCCGGGTCCTCTTCAATGATTCTTTCAACAGCAGTGATCCCGTTCACTTCAGGCATCGTTATATCCATCGTGACTAAATCCGGTCTATACTTAACATATTCCCTATATGCCTTTTCTCCATTCCATGCCTCGGTAACAACAGAGTGGCCTGCCCGTGTCAATATTTCACTTAACTTTTTTCTCATAACACTAGAGTCATCAACAACCATAATATTCGCCATAAATCTACCTCCAAAAATCACAGGATCTATTACCTATGGGAAAATACCATATTCAATGGTATACGCTGTTAAAATGTTTGCAATTTATGATACCGTTTAACATTGAAAGTAATTAAAAAGCAACTATTATAGTAATTTCGAAGTACATTCCACATAAGTCGATAGCTATTATCAACCCGGTGCCTCATGCAAACTTGATGCAGCTATAAACCCCAAACTGATACTCCCGGAAATAAAGTGAAGTGAAGAGGTATAGATCTGGGAATTTAAACACTCAATTGCAGTATCCTTGGAAAGAAAATTCAAAGGCGCTTCAATGTCTATAAGGTTTTCAAGCTCTGGCAAAAGCCTGATTGAATTACCTACAATAATGTTTGAAAATTCAGCTAAAATTTCTTCCAAATACGTATTCCACTCTTCCTCCGACAGGTTCTCTTCTCCAAACTCAAAGGCGATTTTTTCAATCAAATTTCTGTCAAATCCTACAATAAATTTCCCTTTCAAAATTCCAGCAGTATTAATAAAGGAGGTAAACTCACGAAGCGTCATTCTGCATGTCCTTTCAATCTCTGTAGGCTGGGAGTTCATTGTTTCTCCATAATGGGCCTCCATTAATTTTCTTGCTGTTTCTGCTATAGACCCCATGACCTGGTTCAATGATAAACTCAAAGAAGGATCTTTCTCCCTCACCGGGATATTAAATATAAATGCTGTACCTTCTCCTACCTTTGTTTCAACTTTTACCCATCCTCCAAGTTTCAAAACCTCATTTTTCACCGAAGATAACCCAAATCCCCTACCTGAGAGTTCGGATATATCTTCTCTTGTGGAAAACTCATTCTCAAAAATCAATTCAATAATATCTTCTTCGGTAAGTTTTTTTACTTGTTCCTCATCAAGAATAGATTTTCTTAAAGCCTTTCTTTTAATTTCTTCAGGATCAATTCCCCGTCCATCGTCTGAAATGCAGACGATGATATTACTTTTTTCCTTCTTTATAGTACAGCGAACATTTCCATAATCCTCTTTCCCCTTGGCAATACGCTCTTCCATGGATTCCAGGCCATGGTCCAAAATATTTCTAAATACATTTACCAAAGATTTGGTAAAACAATTGTAATCTTCCGGGTCTATAACGATTTCATCCGATTCTATAACCATTGGGTTAATGGGTTTGTCCAACTGCTCTCCAAGCTTTAAAACATAATCCGGATAGGATCTTAATAATTCCCTAAAAGGTTTATATCTAAGTACTTTTAAATCCTTTATCAAAAATCTGTATTCACCAACTGAATTTGCCTTTTCCATTTTCCTTTCAATTTCTTTAAATTTGCTTTTATCGACAATCATTGTATTTTCTCTATTAAAAAAGCTTTCTCCCAATACTTCCTTCAATACGTCCAAATCCTGTTCCAGCCACAAATACATATCGTTTGCCTCAATGAGTAATTTTAAATCCGCCTGTGTCATAGAATCAATTTTCTCAACAATATCCGAAATGGCAGATTCAAATTCATGAAGCCTTCTTGCTACATTTACCATACTCAGTTGACTGAAGCTTCCCTTAAAAGTGTGAATGTTTCTGAAGATGCTGTAACAAATTTCCTGCATCGGTTTTTTAGTATTTAGAATATCATCCAGGTTCTTTCGATAGAATTCCTGATACTGATGAACAAGGGAGAAGAAATCATCCTGGTTTGCCACAATTTTAACAACCATGTTTAAAATATTTCTCTCTTGTTCCATTTGATCCTGCAAAAGTCTTTTTTCGGTAATATTCGTTAGAATGACCATAAACTTTTCCAACTGCTCTCTTTGGCCACTTTTAATAATTTTATATTCAAGATTTACAAATTTACCATTGAGTTCGATTTCCTGAGGCAAAAGTGCCAGATACGCTTCTCTTTTGAGCGCATTCCTTTCATAAAGAATATCCCTCAATATGGTTTTAAGGAAATTCACCTGCTCTATATCCTCAGCATAAACCAATTCAGGGAAAAATTTATTTTGTATATCACATTCAAATATTTTTTCACATTCCAAACTGTACTCCTTTTCTACCAGCAAATCCTCTGTGAAGGATAAAAACCCCTGTCCCGCATTATCAAGCAAGTTTTTAATATCTGCGGTTTTATTTTCAACAATTTTCCCCAGTACTTCATTCTTTCCAATCTCGTCCCGGTAGCTTTTTTCCAATAAGCTGTAAAGCTCTTTTACATCTTTGTATGCGTTGTTCAGTTCAGCATTTTTTTTATTTACCAGAAGGTGTAAAAAGGCATTATTCAAGGAAGCCGAAGCTTGATTGGAGTATATCTCCAATATTTCAATCATTTCTTGCACATTTCCTTCAATGTAAATAACGCCGATGGCATTGAGCATTTGATTTTTCAAAGGAAGAATCGCCCCATTTTCCATCTTTATTACCTGATTTGTGGATCCGGCCAAGCCAATAGCATGGACCAAGTCCATGTCAAGGGAAGTAGCCAGAGATTCTTCCAACAGGTATTTTCCAATTCCCTTAAATATTCCGGTTACATTTCCTTCTATATGTTCTTCTCCGTCAATTAAAATAAATGCATCCTTAATAGGCACCATGGCAACGATTTCATTCATGATGTCTTCTGCCATTTTTTCGACGGACTGAAGCTGGTAAATTTTAGGCACTGACTGGAGCATTTTATCCAATCCATTTTTCATATCCCGGATTTTTCTCATTTGGGAAATGGATTTAATTCCGGCTTCCACCATCATCAGCAGTTGATCAAACCGGTCGCTTTTTTCACAGTAGCCCTGGATATCAAGCTCTTTTACTGTCTCAATGGGCGGTGCCAAATCCTTTTGTCCCGTAAGAAGCAAAATATAAATATCCAGGTTAAAGGTACGGATTTTTTCTACAACTTTATTCCCATTCATACGCTCCATCAGATAATCGAGAATGAGCATATCATAATGCTCTTCCTGCAATAAACGGATGGCTTCATAGGGATCCGTACAGCCTGCGGTATGATATCCTCCCCGTTTCAAAACAACAGAAAGAGAATCAATAATCCCAGCCTCATCATCCAGCAATAAAATTTTATAACCTTCCTTAAAATGAGTCTGTTTGTTTTTTCTCAAGATAGATTACCTCGTATTGAATACTGGATTATGCTTATTCAGCGCATACATAAAAAGTATTGTGGGAGTGCCGAGTTAGCCGGAACATACCATTCATCAACAGTTTTAAAAACATATCGTGGGCTGGATAAATGATATGGATTTTTACGCAACATATTCAACAGTGAATTTTGAAATGGTTTATTATGTGGAATCCAATGAACATCACCGTTTGAGAAAGCCTGCAGCAAATGATTCTACGATGTTTCCGGCAGACATAGGTAGATGTTATCGCAACTTCTTTAGAATTATGCTAATTATATCATATTTTGTAAACTAAATAAATATTAAAAACATAATATTCAATTTTATGCCATTCATAAAAAAGAGAAACATGGTATCCATGCTCCTCTTTTTATGAATCATTATGCAACAACCTGATTATTTCAATCTAAACCGGTCAAATTGATTTATCTGTCCCTATGCTTGAATGAATCATCATCCACACCTTTGATCACGGCAAGGTGAAGGTGTTGTCATCTGCGAAGTGGGTGTCGGCGTATTGGTAGGTGCAACGGCCGTGGGTGTTGGTATAATAGGTGTTGTGTACCATGGATAAAGGTTATAATCCCGATTAAGCCAGAAGCTGTCAAAATCAGCTATATTGCTTCCGCCTTTGAAAACAAGGTAAATATCCACCGGGTTTAAACTGGTGTTAGGCTTTGCCAGCTTGGTTAACTGGTCAAAATATTTTGTGGATTCTCCTGTATTTTTTAACGTCAGTGTCCCGAGCAAGGAACCGGCAACGCCGCCTACTCTGATTTCTACCTGCATTCCTTCATTTTGAGCCGATACCCTTGCCTTTGCGCCAAAAACGTTTAAATTCTTTGAGCCGCTGCATCCCGATAAGAGAACATTGCGAATCACAACATACTCTCCATCGTCACAGGAACTGATCCCAGAATCCTTCAACGTGATGTTCTGTCCCAAAACTGTATTTTCTGCTTCTGTATGCACCGGATGTCCGTATCCGCAGGGAGGCATCGTAGGCACCGGAGGGGGAGTCCAACCTTGGGACAACATTTTAACTCTAATCGAATCCGCATAATGTACACCTTGAGATGCTACCGTCAGAGTAATTGTAACCTTTTCCCCTTTAGCAAGAAAGTATTTGTCAAAATCGTTTACTTCTTGCACCTTATAGTGTAAATCAAAAACTCCGTTTGCCTGACTTTTATAAATGGTTTTTGAATGATTCAGTGAGTTTATAAAATAGCTTGCAATATTGGTGCAATCTGCTTTTACAGGAACATCTGCATAGATTTCATAGTATCTGGACTCCGAAGCTGTAAAAGTCCAGCTTACAGTATCTCCAATGGTGGTGCTGTATCTGGAATATCCATTGATACCTTCGCTTATTGTCTTCCATGAACCTGTTTCAACATAATCGCTGCTATTATCCAAGATAATCATATCGGTAGGAGTTGGAGTTGGTGTAGAATTTACAGGCGGCCTTGGTTGTGCCGGTTCACTCAGCATGTCGCCTGTCAGTTTAAACCAATCAAAATCTGCAATATTGCTTCCTCCTTTAAATACAAGACATACATTTCTTTTTTGCAGATTGGAATTCACATTATTAAGGCGAACTACCTGTTCACGGAAATTCGGCGCTGTTCCTCCCGTACTTTGTAAAGTCAGTGTACCCAGTAAAGTACCTGTTTTCCCATCCAGCCTGATTTCTACCTGTTTTCCCTCATTTTGAGGTGCGACTGCCACGTTGGCTATAAATATGTTTGTAGACTTGAATCCGCACGCTCCGCTCAACATAACATCTGGAATGATCAAGGAATCCCCGTCATCACACGCTGTGATAAAATTTGAGATCCTTGCAATACTTTGGTCAAAAACAGTATTTTCCGCCTCATCCATAACCGGAATACCAAAACCGCAGGGAGGTGTGTGTACCGGTGTAGGTGTCACAAAATCCTCCGGCAAAATTTTAAATTTAATGGCATCAGCTACATGCAATCCTTGGGACGTAACCGCCAAGGTAACTTTTACTTGCGCTCCGGCGGTAAAGTGATACCTTTGGAAGGTATTAAGGGACCCGTCTTTATGCAATAGAAACTCTCCGCTGTCCTTTTGACTTTTGTAAAAGGTTTCCACCGGATCATTATTCACATATACTGAATATTTCGCCATTTCGGTATTATTCACATCATTCCTTACCAAGGCACTGATTTCATAATAAGCTGTTTTGGGAATGGTTAAGGACCAACTGGCTGTACTGCCTAAAGTACTTCCAACCCTCATTGTGCCATTATACCCGCAAATGCATTTTACAGCATTCCATGTACCGGTTTCCGAATAACTTCCGTGCTGATCGTCAAGGATAATGGTATCGGGTGTCGGTGTTGGGATAACGATACCGGCGTAATCTGCCGATGTTTTATTGAAGTTTTTTATGATAATCAATATATCTGTCATGTTGATGGCATTATCTTGATTAAAATCATGGTATGCATTGTACTTTTCATTACCTGGAGCCGAGTTAAAATATGTAATATGTTCTACTATGTCTGCCATATTGATGGCGCCATCTTGTGAGCCTTTTATATTTAGATCTCCTGCCCACATCTTGACCGGTTCTTCCGCTGTACTGATTGTAACCGCGTTATCGATGGATATGTTTTGCAATGTTCTGGTCAGGTAGTTCGTCTTACTAATAACAATATCATATATCCCATTCTCCATTCTTACCTGACAAAAGCCGGCTCCATTCGTAACAAAGGAACCTACTGTTTGTCCATTTTTCTTAAATGATACTGTGAACCCGGATTTAACGAGGGGTGCTGTTTCTGCTGTATAATCCACATCCGGTGCAATATAAAGGGATACCCAAAAACCGGTCGGTGTAGGTGTTGGAGACGGTGCTGCAGAATTCCTCAGTTCCTGTAAGCTTCCCTCATCCCCTCCAGCCCCAAATACGGTTATGGACATTAAAGTTGTCAGGGTAAAAATAATCGTTAAAGCAAATGACAGCCATCTCTTACCGGATGGTATTTTGTTGTACATAAACTCACTCCTTTTGGTTTCAATTTATTGTAATTTCATATTTAGTTCCTAATACTATACGCGTCAAAACCTTATATTGTGTCAAACATGCACCTCCTGCTTTTGTGACAACTGGAAAAGCAGCGTTATACAGTTTTCCACAACATATCATCTGCACAATTCCTTTACTGTAATACATGCTTTTTGAGAGATGGATATATGCCCCTATTCAATCTAAACAGTTAATTCAACTCTTCAAAATCACCCCCTAAAAACAAATCAGATATCTCCATTTGTTTAAGCAATATACACCATTCTAAACGGTACCTTAGCTAACTCAACATATCTTTAATTACATTTTACCCATAAATTAACTTTAAACATTTTCTTATCATTCTTCAATCCACTATATTGGCATTTATTGTTGTTTTTTGCCTAATTATATACTCATTCACTGTACTGGGATTTATGTGTTTACATAAAAAAAGAACCCCTCGTTTCTTTCCGAATAGTTCTTAAGGGGAAACTTATACTGGGATTCATCTATATTTGGATAGATTCAATCTGAAGACCCCGGTCCGCAATATCTTCGATAATATTCTTAAGCACATAGAGAACCCGGTCATTATAACCATTTAAACAAACTATATCGTTCCTTCGAGTTAAATAATGCTCATACCCCTTAATATGCCAGATCATTAGCTTGGATCCTCGCGGTCGTCCTTTCAGTCTAATCCACCTGGACTTAAGTTCATCACATTTCTTTCCGCCGGTAATCAGTAAAACGTACTTCTCTCCCTGATAACCATCCAGTAAGGTCTCGAAACGGTTACCGCACCCAACCTTTGTATCCTTAATCATTTGTGCATTTTCATATAATCCATTATACTTTTTAATTTCAACTTTTTTAGAAATCGATCCGGTGGCATAGACCTCTGCCTTCCTAATGCTCATATGTACCATGGAAGAAAACAGTGAAGCAATGTCCAATTGGGTAAGGCTTGAGGTTACATTTGAAGACATGGAATGTGAGGTATCTACCCCCACCCTAATACCTATATTCCCGGGAACATTGAATACTTCTCTTCCGCTTTTTTGTAATACTTCATCCAAACTATTTTTCCATGAAACAACACGAATCTTTTCCTTCACAGCGATCAATTCAAAGGGAAGCATCTTAGACCTTCTAAATGCTTCATAATCTCTGAGTTTCCTAGAAATCTCGTTGACCAATTCCATTGGAATTTTGAAAGAAACTGCTTCACTTTGCCCCAATATACTCTTACTAGTCATTACATCTTGGGTTATAAGTGCATCATCAAAAGCATTTTCAATTACAGTGAGGTTTTCTGCAAGCTCATTATATTTCAGCCCATAAATTAAAAATTCAAAAATGGTTTTCCTTTGAATCCTGGTTAGTCCGGAGAATATATGCTTCAAATCGTTGAATTTCAATCCATACTCTTTTATTAAACCAAATATGGAAGCATTTACATTTCCCTCCTTTAAACCCTTATAGACTTTTTTTATGGCAGAAGCTCTGGCAAAAGCCTCATCATCCCCCTTTAAAACATAAGCTATATATGGCTGAATTTTCTCTACCGCAATGGGTCTTGTCGTTTTTACGATCTCTTTCAATTTTGCTTTATACCTTACAGCATCATCATCGTTTAACTTTTCATTAAGCCAAAAATTCACTACTCTTTTTACACTTCTCCCCATACCTTGACGGATTCCTGCCTTTCGGGTAAGCATCAGGAAGTTATACAACCTGGCAGGGCTTACAATGATTCTGGGAAATGCTTTTTCAAAAAGGGTCTTTTCAGGAAGTGTAGATAAATAGACTAGCCAAAGAATCGGAATTATTTTTATATTGTTATTCTCCTGTCCGTATATTGCACATTGGGTAGTCCATTTCGGACATTCTTTAAGAGCCCTTTCCATAATGCTTCTTGTTGCTCTTACAATTTCCTCTTGTTCCCCAAAGTAGTTCCCATTGATCAAACCAAGACAAAACATTTCTGTTACTGTCTCTTTAAAGTTTATTTCAAAAACCTCGCTCCATTCAAAATTAAAAACTTCATCCGGTTTAAAAAAATCCGTAAAATTTATCAACACTTGCTGTCACCCCTATCTCAGATATACCGTTTCCATTTCCAAACCTTATTCGTATGAATCTTGATGATGCTTTATACTTTTAAAGTTCAGTTTTTTAGCCCCTTTGGTCTGCTGAAACATATTGCAGACCGCGCTGGAAATGTACTATGACAAAACATTTTATACTTGGACCTTCAGTTGAGGAAAATATTGGAAGACACAAACATCACTGAATAAAAACACAATTCATTTGTTCAGTCTTCCAAAGCACCTCAATTTAGACCCCCATAGAAGCCACGATAAATCTAGACAAATACTTCATATACTGGGCTAGATATTACCGTATTCTACATCTATAACGCTTATATTTGAGGAATAAGGGAAAGACTCATCTCACATTTATACTATATGCAGTCTTTCTGGCACCTCAAATACCTTTGACAATTAAAAAATTAATTTTTAATAGATAGACCTTAATTTTTTCCATATTTTATATTATAAATTTAAGGTTTATTTTGGTCAAATTAATAATTAGTAACAAAATTATTACAGAATTCTTAATTTTTTCGTTTTTCATATATAAAGTACATTTTCCGTTTATTTGCAGCTTATTTTTAACCGCACTTGGTCATAGAACAGATAAAAAACCGCTTATCATTAATCACCATTCGGTGTTTTATTGCATTGATTTCAGATATGTTTAAAAGCTTATGCATTCTCTCTTTCACATCGTATACCTGCACCAAGGATTGATCATCAATGACTTTATTGAAGAAAAATTCCGATTTATTGCTCTTATAACGCCGCTCATTAATTAATACGTTTCTTACAGGTGTTACCTTTACCATAAACATTCAAGATCAACCTCCCAATCCAATCTTTATTGTATTTTTACGTTATATTGTTCTTCCTAACTTACATTTTTACTGTATCTGTTGGCATAACAGCTTGCTACAAATGAATCCGGTTTGATTTTTGCATCTACACCCATTCCTTCAAAGTAACCTACCATTTCCCGGATCAGTTTTCTTGTTTCACCGTTCACACCCACATCAATATGCGCTTCCATTTTAAAGTCAAAATTTTTATATTTCAAAGCGGTTTCGCATAATGCATCGGTTATCTTTTCATTCAAAAGACACACAATTTCATAAGTTATTACGGTCTCATAGGCTATTTTTTCCTTTAAGTTTTTGTATCTCTTGTCTTCAACCTTTTTCTTGATACAGCACCAAGCTCCTGCTCCTACCCGGTGGATATGGATTCCTGTGGCAAAACACGTAAATTTGCCTTTTACCTGGGAATCTGTTCCTACTGCCAGCCTGTACTTACTTTCCGGATTTGCCGCGATAAACTCCATAATGTTTTTAGCAACATCATCCAAGTTCATATTTTTCTGTGTAGAATTGAAAAACCTCATAAATTCACCTGCCTACTTTTGTATTTTGGATTTTAATAAAACAAAAAGTGGTTAAATCCTTTGATTGGACTTAACCACTTGTTTTAACGATGTCGGAATTCGTGCTTTCATGATAATGAATCCTTACCATACTCAAACAAAAGAGGATTAAGCCAATGTATACCTGTATCCATACCTGGGTTCCCTGCAAAACTGGACTTAAGATTTAATTGTTCCAAGCGTCTTATAATAAGATTATACATAGATACATCCTCCTTTCATTTTTATGTGTACCTCAACAACATTCTTGTGAGCATACTGCTAAAATAATACAATACACAGCATTTCATTGTCAAGTTTTTTTTGCATTTTAAGCACTTTTTTATACTTATATGCTTTTTGTTTATAATTTACTCTTTAATAACCCCTCTTGGCTTTTAAAAGATACATATTGGCGTCTGCTAAATCCTTCCGTTCCGTAAGGAGAGATTTTCTTTCAGCACCTTATTTAAAGCAGCAGCTTCACTAAATATATCGTCAAACTCATCTGCATAGGCAATATTACACTGATTTAGACAGAACTGCACATGTAGAGAGGCAATGAGATAATAAACCCGCCGAAGTTTTTCCCTGTCGGCCACCAGAACCTTCTCAATTCCGGCTTCTTCCAGAACAATATTTTTTGAATTGTTTAAAATATTTACATAAGACTCAGCAAGCTTAAAATAGAGTATAATCAAAGATAGTATTTTCTGTGCAAGGGATTCTTTGATGGTATTTTGGGAACTTTCAATATTGAGTCCTTCCATAAGGCTTTTTTTAAGATTCATTAATTCAACCAGTTCTTGTCCCAGTTGGGATTTGCACTTATTAAACAGTCTCTCGAAATTCCCATTACATATTTCATTTAAATTTTCTATTTTATAAGATTCTTCTTTCTTTTTTGAAAAAATCTTTAGTTTTCTCAGCATTTCTTTAAACTCCCCATGCATTCATACACAAATTACCAACCTCCTATGATTCTGCACCTGATTAAAAAGGCAGTACAAGATTGGTTATCTTTAACATTATAACAAAAAACATAAAATAAAACCAGACATACTTATAGCAGCAGAAACTGCCGTCTTTATGGTAACTTATTCCGTCAATCTGCATATGATGTATTATAAACAAGCATGGAAAGGAGTATGCGTATGTATTACAATGATGACTATGATTCACAAAACCGCCAGTTTGGCCCCCCTTATGGTGTACCCTTTTTCCCACCGTTTAGTCCTCCAGGAGGACCGGGACCAGGACAGGGGCCTGGGTTAGGACCAGGAACTGGCGCAGGATTCGGTCCTCCGTCAGGGCCGCCGCCATCCTTTACCCCGCAACAGGCCCAAGCACAGGGGTTTGGCGCATATGCAGTCGACCCTGGAGCAATAAGGCCCTGCACATACAGATTTGTTTATTTATGGCTTACAAATGGACGGCAGTTCTGGGCATGGCTTACCTTTGTCGGCCGCAGATCCGCAGCAGGCTATAGATGGATAGGTTTTAGATGGGTTTATTTCGGTATAGATCTTGATCGTATAGAAAGCTTTATATGCTATTAAACCCGTAAAAGCGGCTGCAAACAAGGAAATTTAGCCTTGCTGCAGCCGCTATGTATACCATATATTTTTAAAGACGCTTTTATCTATGGATGACCATTCATTGCAATGTTATTCACCAACTTGAATAGATGGTTTATATTTTTCTCTTTTGCGGTATGTTAATTTGTGTTGGGTTCCATCATTCCCAATATACCTTTCGGTAAGAACAATCCAGCCTACTTTCGTTACATAATGATTGACCATTTCGGTATTTTCCGCGAAAATCGGCTTTAATTCCTTAAGCAAATTACTTTTAATCAGTACATCATACTCCAGCTTTTTCTTTGATAAAATCTTGCAATTGACTTTTTTATTCTCTTCATCCAGATTCATAACGATATAAATATCACTACCGTGAATGTTTTTAAACTTGAGATCCCTTCTTCCAAAAACATATACAGCATCCCTTCCAAGCTCCACAAGCCGGTTTTCCCCCCAAACATCCACACTATGATTAAATTTTTGCAGGATTTTCAAGTTGGCCATTAAAGCTGCATTAAACAGTGTAGTGGAAACCTGGCAAAGGCCTCCCCCCACTGCATACTGAAGTCTCCCATTTACAACCATGGGACCATCCTTAAAACCTTTTTCATATGTTGGGTTGCCTAGAAACCTTCGAAGTGAAAAAACTTCCCCCGGCTTTAATTTTACTCCACTAATAAGCTTACAGCCCAGTTTCATATTATTCATCTTATTACTATTCATCTCTTTCATTTCTTCTTTCCACCGTATATCCGTGGTAAAGTCCGCCAATGCATAGAGACCAACTAAATTATAGGGTATTTCCTTTTCTCCTGATGCAAAACGAAAATACCATCCGTTTAAGAAGCTGTATAAATCATCGAGAAACAATCTTACACTCATCAGTTTCATATCCAACCTTCTCTCATATTGATGTCGAGCAGCCCGTTTATTTGACTTTTCTCCGTTAAATGATTTATTCCTTTTTTGCATTGCTATTTATAGATAACTTAACTATGAATTTGTAACAAAGAGATCTGTAAGATTTTTGTAATACAAACAGCATTGTGTACATTTATTGCCATTAAGAATATTATACCATACTCTATTTTTGTAAATCGATGAGATTTTAAAATTTTATTAGTGGAGTTTAGCTGCATGTAAAAAGAGCCGGGTTCACCCAGCCCTTTGATATTAAAAAGGTATTTTACGCATTAAATTGTGTAGAGCTTTGTTTCTTTACACATCCACTTCAATATAAGATCCATCGATATGATCTGCCAGCCAGATAAGGTTATTTACTTTGTAAAACTTGACACCTTCCCGATATGCTTTTTTCGCATAAATTTTTAGAAGTACCGGCTGGTCATCCCGTCTTTCCCCCACCTGAACAGCAGTATCTATCTCTGCCGACAAGTGAACGTACTGACGCCCGCGAGGCAAAAGACCTTTTTTCTTGATAGAGTCTATGAACATCCTGGCTGTGCCATGATATAAGATTTCCGGGGGCTCTTCAAGCTCCTTTTCAATTTTTTGCGGGATGGAATGACCGTATTGGGCACGGATTTTTTCATCTTTGATCTCATACCGCTTCTTATCACAGGTGTCCACCACATGTTGAATATCCTTATAACTCAGACTTTTCCATTTTCCATCCTTGCGGAAAGCATTTAACAATGCTTCTACGGTCACCCATCCGTTTTCATCCAATTGAAGTCCGTATTCCCAGGGTTTGTGCCTTAATGCGTGGGACATTTTTTTACTCAGCTTTATGTAATCCATCTCTAAACCTCTTTTCCAAATCACTTTTCTTCTCATTTAAAACTTCTTTATAGCATTGGTATACTTTTTCATCAAAACATACAAGAAATATTTTTTCAAAACATGAATATTCCTCTAAATACCTTATTATTTCATCAAGGGCAATCCTTGACGCCTTATCCACAGGAAACCGGTATGCACCCGTACTGATGGAAGGAAAAGCAAGGGTTTTGATATCATTTTGCCTTGCAAGTTCAAGTGAATTCCTATAACAATTGCATAATAGTTCTTCCTCATGGCTGCCGCCACCTCTCCAAACCGGTCCTACCGTGTGAATCACCCACTTTGCAGGTAGATTGTAGCCTTTGGTAATTTTGGCAGCACCTGTTTTACACCCGTTTAGTTTTCTGCATTCCTCCAACAATTCCGGACCGGCTGCCCGGTGGATTGCGCCATCTACACCTCCACCGCCGAGCAAAGAGCTGTTTGCTGCATTAATTAAAGCATCCACCTTCAATTTTGTAATATCTCCTAATATGAGTTCAATATAATTTAGCACTTTACCCTCCCTCAAACACATGTTATTAACATTAAGTTAATATCATTATATTATTAACGATTTTCCTTGTCAATAGGAATGTTTCACTATAAAAAACCTTGCCGGCTATTCGATTGTTTTCGGAAACAAACCTTTGAACCATCTGTATAGTGAAACCGGTTTGATATAATGAATTTATCCCTTTACCCTCCCTAATCATAATGTTATACTTTAATTTATTAACGAGTAATTGGAAAGTAGGTGTTTTCTGTGCCTTTTGACGGAGTTGTAGTAAAAAGTGTTGCAAATGAACTTGGAGATCTTCTTGTTGGCGGACGTGTAGAAAAGATATTTCAACCTGAAAAAGACGAAATACTGATTCATATACGGGCAAAGGGCGAAAACTTAAAGCTTTTACTGAGTGCAAGCGCAACCCATCCAAGGATACACATTACAGATGTTACAAAAGAAAACCCTTTAAATCCGCCTGTTTTTTGCATGCTTTTAAGAAAGCACCTGACCGGCGGCAGGGTAACAAATATCGGATTTCATGATTTTGAGAGGGTTCTATCCCTTCATATAGAATCAATCAACGAATTGGGCGATCTTACAGAAAAAAAACTCATCATCGAAATCATGGGACGCCACAGCAATATTATTCTGGTAAATGACGAGAATAAAATACTGGACTCTATAAAGCATGTGGATAACGAAGTCAGCAGCATTCGGGAGGTTATGCCTGCAAGACCATATATCATGCCTCCGGGACAGGAAAAAACCAGTATTCTGGATCTTGATTTGGATTCTTTTTTGAATGAAGCCGGAAACATTTCGGATATCAGCATTGAAAAGCATCTTTTGAACAGCCTGAAAGGCTTTAGCCCTCTTTTATGCAGAGAAATTTGTTTCCGTGCAGGTGTAGAAGGAAAATATTCTTTTTCGAACCTCCCTGCCGATGCCCGCGACCGGATTAAAAATGAGCTGGCAATTTTAAAAGATTCTATTGGCCGATCAAACTTCTCACCCTTAATTATCTATAACGACAAAGAATTGGAATCGCCCTTGGATTTTCATTGCCTCCATATAAAACAAAATCCCTTTATAAGAGTTTTACCTACGATGAGTAAGGTCCTGGACATGTTTTATTCTACCAAAGACAATTTTGAAAGATTGAAGCAGAAAAAGTCCGACCTATTAAAAGTACTCCAAAACAATCTGGACCGTCTTAACAAAAAACTGGCGCTGCAGCAGGATAAATTAAGAGAAATTGCAGACAGGGAAAATTTAAAACTCTTTGGCGAATTGATCACAGCCAATATTTATTGTATCTCAAAGGGTGCCAAACAAGCCACTGTTCAAAACTACTACAGTGAAGATTTAGAAAATATAGTCATTTCCCTGGATGAGAATTTAAGCCCTCAGGAAAATGCACAAAAGTATTTTAGGCAGTATACAAAGGCCAAAAGTGCCTTTACCAATACAACCAAACAATTGGAAGAAACCAACCGGGAACTTGTCTATCTGGAAAGTGTGCTGCATTTACTTGAAAATTGTGTTCTTGTACAGGAAATCGAGGAAATCCGGCAAGAGCTTGTTGAACAGGGCTATCTTACTTTAAAAAGAAAAAATTCCTTTAAAAAGCAGAATAAAGTCTCCGAGCCTTTCCATTACAGGTCATCGGACGGACTTGATATCTTTGTGGGGAAAAACAACAGGCAAAATGACCTTTTAACACTAAAGTCATCCTCTTCCAATGATACCTGGCTGCATACAAGAAATATTCCCGGCTCCCATGTTATTATTAAAAAGCTGCAGCACACCATTCCTGAAAGGACGCTGCTGGAAGCGGCCATTTTGGCTGCATATCACAGCAAGGCGAAAATGTCCAGTACTGTGCCTGTGGACTATACACTGGTCAAGAATGTGAAAAAACCCCCCGGGTCCAAGCCCGGCATGGTTACTTATGATCATTTCAAGACCCTGATTGTAACACCGGATGAAGCATTGGTAAACCGGCTAAAGGTCACCAAATAGAAAACGGCTGGAGAGAACACTCCGGCCGTTTTCTATTTTAACCCTTTTATTTTTGCTATTCCCCAGGCATGGTAAGCTGCAGTACGTTTCCGGCCACATTTCCCGAACCATAAAGGGCTGTAATGCTGAAATAGTATTTTTGACCCGGAACCAGGTTTCCGTGTATATCCCCTTCATAATACTTGGAAGCATCTACAATGGCTGAGGTTTCACTTCTGTTGCTGATATAGTACAAGTAACCGTCGTCCGGATATTTGGGTTTTGGATTATTCTTGGATATGACTACCTTGTACCCCCAGAAGCCGTTTTCTCCTGATACCATATTCCATTTTAAATAAATTTTTCCGCCTTCTATTTTAGCTGTAAGGGTAGGTACATTACTCACGGTATTGCCGCTTTCACCTGCGGATGTTCCCGGAAACGTCAAATTGACCGCATTCCCCGCTATCTTTTCATCGTTATAAACAGCTGTAACACTAAAATAGTATTTTTGTCCTGGAATGAGTTTCCCCCCAACATCTCCACCGTTATAAGATTGTGCATTATCGATGACGGCGGTTGTCTTGTTCCGGTCGGTAATCCAGTACAAATATCCGTCTTCCGGATATTTAGGTTTTGAATTGTTTTTGGAAATGACAACCTTATATCCGTTTAAGCTTTCATCTTCAATCTTCTCCCAACTAAGCAGGATTTTATTCCCGTCCACTTTGCCGCTCACTTTGGGAATTCTGTTTGCATTTTGAACGCTGGAATTGGGGAAGGTAATACCAACAGCATTGCCAGGCAGCTTGATATCCTTATAAACTGCAGTAACACTAAAATAATATTTTTCACCAGCAATAAATTTGCCTCCAAAATCTCCACCGTTATAGGATTCTTTTGAACTTACAGTCGCCGAGGTCCTGCTTTTATCCGTAATCCAATATAAATATCCATCATCAGGATATCTTGGGTAGGGGTTATTCTTTGAAGCAACTACCTTGTAACCCTCCAACCGGCTATCAGTAATCCGCTGCCATTTCACAACCAATTTTCCGCCCTCAACGGCCAGTGACACCTTGGGTGCTTCATAAGCGGCTTTTCCGGTCTCTTCATCCATTGTGAACTTTTCTCCGGGATCTGTCTTTTCGTCATATGTAACTTTATTTACATTTATGAAATTATATAATAACGTTGCCGCTTCTGCTCTTGTTAGCGGTCCTTGGGGTTTAAAAGCCTTCAATTCCGATTTTTCCAAAGGGTAGCCTTTCATGATATTATGTTTGACCGCAATGGAAACATATTTTTTTAAGTTAGGAGAAATCGCACCCACATCATAAAAAGAGTTTAAAATCCCTTGGTCGCTTTCCTCATTTTGATAGTCCAAGGTCTTAACGAGCGCTACTGCCATATCTTCTCTTACAGCTTCCAGTTCCGGTCTGAAATAATCTCCGGAAGAGGTCCTAAAACCTGTTAAGTAGTACTTGGCGGTTTCAACAAATGGAAATACCCAGTTTTGCTTGTCTATATCCTTAAAAGTTGAGGTTTCAGGATTCTTAAGGCTAAGTTCCAAAGCCAGAACCATCATTTTTGCAAACTCTGCTCTGGTAACGCTTTTATTGGGTTTAAAGGTAGAATCGGGATAGCCTGACAACACACCTCTTTTTACCATTTCATTAATTGCATCATAGGCCCAGTGATTTTCCTTAATATCTTTAAAATTAGAAGTCTCCTCGGATTTGTTTTTTTCTACATCACCGGTAGCCACAGCCCCAGTAAACAGCAAGCAGAAAACAGTCAGCAGCGTAATAACAAAAGTCATCCCTTTTTTAAATTTCATAAAAATTTGCCCCCTTCACCATGTTTATTTGCAATCCTTCGTTGTGTCTAAAATGCTCCTTCCCTCCATAGATTCATTATATTACCCCTTGATTTCAAAAGATATAGGAATTAGGTGGCGGATGCCTAGGTCCAAAATACTATTTTGTCGGGTTTGGATCAATTTATGGCTCAGCTCCCCTACTTCCCAGATGGTATATAATTCGTCACAAGGCTTTTTTTTCATAAGGGGTAATATTAGAAATTTTTATTTTTTTCATAAAAAAACATTGGAACCCTTAAAATCCCAATGTTTTTCATAATCGTTTTAAAACTACTCCTTACTCCTTTATCAAATGCAGTATTTTCATTACCTTAACCAACTTTTCCGTGTCTATGGGTTTTGCCGCATAGGCCTCTGCTCCCATATCAAATGCACCATATACATCCTGGGTATCATTTAAGGCTGTTGTCATAATAATTTTTACCCGTTCGTCATCTTGCAGCCCTTTTTGTGTTTCAATATCCCGGATCGCTTTTAACACCTTTAGGCCATCCAGCTTGGGCATCATGACATCAAGGCAAACCAGATCATACGGGCTTCCCTCATCCCATGCAAGCATAAAAGCATCTAATGCTTCCATCCCGTCTACTGTGAGATCACAATCACCATAATCTGAAAGAAACTTATAAATGAATTTTCTGCTTGCCAAATCGTCTTCCGCAATCAAAATTTTCATAGCAGGACTCCCCCTTTTATACTATTCATGTGATACTTGTATTAAATTCTTCAAATACTCGATGATTTAACTTTTTTCCCAGGACAATTTTTTATTTTGATTCACTTTGTCCCAAGCATTGAATATAGAGTCTGAGCAACCTGATCCAGAGGAACTTTTTTTTCAACCGCACCGATATCATATGCCACCTTGGGCATCCCGTATACAACGCTTGACTGCTCATCCTGACCGATGGTCCGTGCACCGTTTCTTCTCATAGAAAGCAAGCCTTTGGCTCCATCATGTCCCATTCCGGTTAGAATAATCCCAATCGCATTCCTTTTTACCTCTTTAGCAGCCGATTCAAAAAGTACATCAACCGACGGGCAATGCCCATTGACTTTTTCACCCTTAAAACACTCAACGGAATAAACACTCCCGGATTTTTTAATTCTCATATGGTAGTCTCCCGGCGCTATCAAAACCAATCCGGGCATCACCCTGTCCCCATCCTTCGCTTCCCGGACCTCCATCAAGCAGGTGTTATTCAGCCTGTCCGAATACATTTTAGTAAAAACCGGAGGCATATGCTGTACTATAACCATCCCCGGAATATCTCTGGGAAGCATTTTCAACAAGGAACAAATCGCCTCGGTCCCCCCTGTTGAAGCACCTAAAGCAATGATCTTTTCACGCACCATGGGTTCTTGCCTGGAAACAATATTTTTCCCTTGAGTCTGGCTCTTCCAATGCCCAACCTTTGCAATGGACGCAATCTTTACTTTAATGATCAGTTCACTAATGAGCATTTCCATGCCCCTTGGATTTCCTGCGCCAGGCTTGGTTACAAAATCAACAGCACCTGCATTTAAAGCATCAAAGACATTCTCACTTACAGCACTAACCACTACCACCGGAATCGGATACTGGGGCATCAGTCTTCTCAAAAACTCTATTCCGTTCATTCTCGGCATTTCCACATCCAGTGTCATTACATCCGGTTCATATTCTATTATTTTATCCCTCGCCATATAAGGGTCTGAGGCTGTTGCAACCACTTCAATTCCCGGATCCGAGGAAATACCTTTTGCAAGTGTTTCACGGAATACAAGTGAATCATCAACAATCAAAACCCTGATTTTTTTCTTAATGTTCAATTTGATCTATTCCTTTCTGTACACAGCAGGATTAACGTATTTATACTTTGATTCATCCCGGTTAATCGACTCGGAATGCCCTATAAAAAGGTAACCCCCTGGCTCTGTAAACTCATAAAACTTATTGATCAGGTTCCTTTTTGTTTCATTATCAAAATAAATCATTACATTCCTGCAAAAAATCACATGAAATTTCTTTTTAAAAGGAAATATTTCATTCATTAAATTAAACCTTCTGAAAATGACTTCATTTTTAATTTTATCCGCAACCATACTGTTCTCAGTATCTACCGTTTGAAAGTAATTCGTCTTCCAATATATCGGTAGTGAATCCAGATTCTCACTGGGATAGATACCTTTTATTGCGGTCTCCAATACCTTTGTTGATATATCGGTGGCTAATATTTTGGAATCCCACCACATTTTTTCCGCACCAAAATAGTCCGAAATAATCATTGCCAGGGTATAAGGTTCTTCGCCTGTTGAACACCCGGCACTCCATATTCTAAGATCTTTTTGCCGTTTTTGCATGGATTCCAGATAAGGCAGCACCCGGTCCCTAAAATAATTGAAGTGCTGGGACTCTCGCATAAAAAAAGTATGGTTTGTTGTAAGCTTGTTGATAAAGGTAACTACTGCGTCTCCGGATTTATCCGAAATGACGAAATCAATATATTCTGCGAAACTTTTAAAGTTGTTTTGTATCAATACATTCTGCAATCTCCCGACAACCAATGACTTTTTTTCTGTTTTGAGATTGATTCCATAATTGGTTTTTATATAATCAGCAATCCTTTTAAATTCCTTCTCAGAAATATCAATCATCATTTTCACCTGTAAAATACTTTTTTACATCCTTTGTTTTTCCTGCTTCAAAACCCTTCGAGTCGATTGAATCGCGATAATGATTCCGTTCTCGAATCATTATCGCGATTTAGTAAAAGAGTATGTGTTTATTAATATTTTCCGAAATCCATATCGTTTAAATTGATTTTAACCCTTGAAGCAGAGTGGGACTCACCTGTGCCTCTTCTTTTGTCATACCCTTCCTGTTTCTTTTTTGTTATCTTTTCCACCATCTTTAGAATGTCAGGGTCAAGGCCATCCATACTTTTCATGGAAATATCATTTTTTTTCAGCCTAAACCTGTTTACCATTTCCTTAAGCACTTCTGCCTGACTGGATAACTCTTCACTTGCAGCAGCACTCTCCTCGGCAGTCGCTGAATTGGTCTGCGTTACCTGTGAAACCTGGGATATTGCCACATTTACCTGTGCAATACCTGTTGCCTGCTCATTGGAAGCATTGGCTATATCTCCTACAATTTCAGCCGCTCTTGTAACGCTGCTTACTATGCTTTCCAAAGCACCTGCCGTATCATTGGCAATTTTTGTACCTACCTCAACCTTTTTGACGGACCCTTCTATGAGCATTGTAGTCTCTTTGGCTGCATTCGCACTTCTTGCAGCAAGGTTTCTAACTTCCTCGGCAACTACCGCGAACCCTTTTCCGTATTGACCTGCCCTTGCAGCTTCGACTGCAGCATTGAGTGCCAGTATATTGGTTTGGAAAGCAATTTCATCAATCACTTTAATAATTTTTGATATATTGGAAGAAGCTTCATTAATGCCTTCCATGGACTTGAGCATTTCCCTCATTTGGACATTCCCTTGTACTGCAGCATTCTTGGCTGTTTCTGCCAATTCGTTAGCCTGGTTCGCATTGATCGCGTTCTGCTTGGTTTGTGAAGCAACCTCTGTCATGGATGAGGTAATTTCTTCAATGGAGCTTGCTTGTTCAGTAGACCCCTGAGATAATACCTGGCTTGAATCGGAAACCTGCCTAGCTCCGGTTGCCACTTGTTCGGCAGCTTCATTGATTTCCCCAAGTACCTTATTAAGGGATTTTATGATTTTATTGATGGCGTCTTTAATCTCTATAAAATCACCTTTATAATCTCCGCTTATCTCTGTATCCAGGTTTCCTTCGGACATTCTGTTTAAAACTCCGGATATATCGTTAATATACCTAAGCAGACTTTCGATGGTGGAATTGAGAGCCTCTTTGATTTCCGCATGGTCACCTTTATAGTCTCCCTTTACTTTTACATTTAAATTCCCTTCGGCCACTTCCTTCAATACATCTGCTGCCTCTTTTACAGGCTCAATAACAGCGTTCAGGGTATTATTCAACCCATTAATAATTTCCTTGTATCCACCGTTAAATTTATCTCCATCACCACGGGTATTCAGTCTACCTTCAACAGCCGCCTTTGTAAGTTTATTTGTTTCTTCAACAAGGTTCCGCAGCGTTTCCACAACCTGTTTCATACTTTTCGCTAAAATGTCATGCTCAGATCTCACTGTGACTTCAATATCCAACTGTCCATTGGCAATTCTTTTTGCGTTGTCCGCCTGTGATTTTTGGCTATCTAAAATTTCATTCACCGAATGGGCAAGCTGACCTACTTCATCCCGGTAACTTAAAAACTTAGAAGGAACATTCTTACTGAGATCACCCTTTGCTATTTCTTTTAAATGCGCAACCGCAATTTTAATCGGATTGGATATCCGGTTGGCAATAAAGAAAACCAAAGCGGCACTCAATAACAATATAATCAGGGACAAAACAACAACAATTGTTTTTAGCTTGTTTAACCCGGCAAACACTTCCGATTTGGGTGCAGCTACCGCAATGGACCAGCCGGTGCTTTTAATGGGTGAAAATCCAAGGTATTTCACAGTTCCGTTATAGCTGTATTCCCCGCTTCCGGTTTTTCCTTCCACCATTTGTTTTTCCAGCTTAACAAGAGGTTCAAGCATCGGGTCTTGTTTGACATTTTCAAAATCATTGTCCATGTTGATGACCAGGTCCCTGTTGCTGTGTGCAATGGTAGTCCCTTTTTGGTTTAGCATGAACGCCTTTCCCGAATTGCCGAAGGTTATACCGTTTGTAATACTACTCAATTCATTTCCGTCCCTTAGTGCAACTATAGTTCCTATAACTTCACCTTCGGACTTGATTGGAACTGCATATGCAATAACAACGGATTTATCCTCTTTGCTGACGATAGGGTCGGAAATTGCCCGCGTTCCCGCAATCGCTTTCTTAAAGTATTCCCTATCACTAATATTGCTGGCCTTTCCATTGGTTGAAAGTGATTTGCCGCTTTTATCGGTGATAGCCATCATGATATAACCCATTCTATCCTTTTCCTGGTTTAAAGACTTAACTTTCGTTTCCAGCGGGATGTTTTTATCCTTGATAAGGGAATTTTGAAATGCAACAGCTTCAAGTGATGAGAGCTGCTCATTAATACGTGATTCAACCACTTTTGAAGCTTCTTCCGCAATGTTGACCAAAGATTCATCGACGTTGTCTTTTAGTGAACCGGATGCAATATAATAAGACGTCGTACTTAATCCAATGCAAACAACAAGCAATATGAGGGTGATAAAGAGTACCATCTTATTCCGGATACTGCCCATAAAAAACATTTTCATAAAAAATCACGTCCTTTTTAGTTTTTTCCTTCCACACCGAAACCGGATTCCTTTCAAACCAGACGATTACTTTATCATTTCGTGATTACTAATTTGCGTAAATGGTTTACGAGACATCCCCTAAAAAGCACTTGTCACAGAATTATTGATGCTGTTTTTCTAATGAAAACGATTACTGCCGCCAAAGATGGATTTAAATTTACTTGATCTCGGTCAAAGCATCCATTTCCTCCTCATTTAAAATTTTATCACAATCCAAAAGAAGCTTCACATCTTCCCCAACCTTGCCAATTCCCTTGATATACTTATTGTTGACCGTTCTCTCAAACTGAGGCGGAGGCACTACTTCATCCTCCGGAATGGATATCACTTCCAAAACCCGGTCCACAATGAGTCCAATGGATATATCACGGATATCTACTACAACAATGCACGTCCTGTCATCATATTCCCTCGGATCCTTTTTGAACCTTAGCCTAACATCCATAACAGGAATAATCTTACCCCTTAAGTTAATGATACCCTTAATATAGCCAGGCAGTTCGGGAACCTCTGTAATAGGCTGCATTCCAATGATCTCAGTTACATATTTAATTTCTATTCCATAATCCTCTCTGCCCAGTGTAAATGTCAGAAACTTTCCTTTCTGTGTATCTTCTACCAATGCATTTAGTTCATCAAATAATTCCGCCATTTTGATAAATCCTCCTTTTGTCTTTAACTTACCTTAAATAATCATTTTTAGTATTTCCCAAAATCCGTATCACTTAGGTTTATTTGCACATTTGAACGTAATTCATTTCCTTTTTGCGCTTTATTGTTATTCCATCCATGCCCCTTCTTTCTGGAAAACTCCTCAAGCATCCTTGCAACCCCAGGATCTAATTCGTTCAATTTATTGCTTACT
This sequence comes from Clostridia bacterium, assembly GCA_026418275.1. GTDB lineage: Bacteria > Bacillota > Clostridia > Acetivibrionales > DSM-2933 > SKW182. Next base: position 87,818 of record JAOABQ010000074.1, on the reverse strand, counting down.
GAATCAGCCCTTTTCAGCTTAAACTTTTTTACCATATCTTTCAGCATGTCAGCATGACTTGATAATTCTTCACTTGCCGCAGCACTTTCTTCTGCAGTAGCGGAATTTGTCTGGGTAACTTGAGAAACTTGAGATATCGCCACATTGACCTGTGTAATACCAGTCGCTTGTTCATTTGATGCTCTGGAAATTTCCTCAACAATTTCAGCAGCTTTCGTAATCCTATGAACAATACTATCCAGTGCCCCCGCAGTTTCATTGGCAATTTTGGTGCCTGCTTCCACCCGTTTTATCGTTCCTTCAATCAGCATCGTTGTTTCTTTTGCCGCATTTGCACTTCTTGCCGCCAAATTCCTGACTTCTTCGGCCACAACTGCAAAGCCTTTGCCGTATTGACCCGCCCTCGCTGCCTCTACTGCAGCATTGAGTGCCAAAATATTGGTCTGAAATGCAATCTCGTCTATTACTTTTATGATTTTGGATATATTGGAAGATGCCTCATTAATTGTTTCCATGGATTTGAGCATGTCCTTCATTTGGGTATTTCCACTGATTGCCTCATTTTTCGCTGTAACAGCAAGCTCATTTGCCTCATTTGCACTGAGCGCATTTTGTTTGGTCTGAGAAGCAATTTGAGTCATCGAAGCAGTTATTTCTTCAATTGCGCTGGCCTGTTCGGATGAGCCGCTGGATAATACCTGACTTGATTCGGACACATGTCTTGATCCCGTAGCAACCTGTTCAGCCGCCGTATCTATCTCAAACAGAATGTGATTTAACCTATCGATTGTAAAATTAAGCGAATTTTTAATATCTGAAAAATCTCCTTTATAATCTCCCTCAACCTTTATAAGCAAATTTCCTTTTGCCAATTCCTGCAAGACATCGGCTGATTCCTTCAAAGGTTCAACTACAGCATCCAAGGTTCTATTAACACCTCGAATGATGTTTTTGTAATCTCCTTTGAAATTCTCCTCATTTCCACGTACATCCAACCGCCCCTCAATAGCCGCTTTTGTAAGGAATTCAGTTTCCGCAATAATTTTCCGCTGTGTTTCTATAAGGGTTTTCATACTCTTTGAAAGGATATCTTTTTCGGATTTTTCCTTTATCTCTACGGTTAAGTCACCCAGCGCAATCCGTTCCATAACGGTTGTCTGACTGCGAATATTATCTGCCATTGATGCAAAAGCCTCCATTAAACTGCCGACTTCATCCTTTGTCGTTGCTTTTATGCGCACATCCACATCCCCTAAGGCAATTTGATCGGCAGCCAGTACCATTTTTTTAATCGGCCTGCTAATGGAAATACTTAAAATGATACCCAAAGCCACCGCCATGAGGACACCGATAACCAATGCAATTACGAGAGAGAGTTTTGCACTGTCTCCGGTCCTTTCCGCACCTTCACTAATCCCAATGACCTCCTGTGATTTCACGGCTATTATTTCGTCCAATGCAGTTTTTGCAGCTTTATAGGATTTCGATGTTACTTCCAGCGACTGATTATCCAGTTTCTCAAACATTTTTTTCACTGCTTCCAAATTCTCCACCGGAAGTTCGTCCAGTTCTTTGCACAAACTAACAAATGTATCGTTGTCACTTTTCCAGACACTCCATGATTCTTTGAACTTTTTCCATTGTTCATCCTTATTAAATATACTTTCGTAAGCCTTTTCCGCGTCTTCCGCCCGTTTAAAAGCCCTATTGGTTTGTTCGTATTCGTGCACCCTACGCTCCTTTGTGAGCATTCTATTGAGTAAGGTTCTTTCAGCCGCTTTTACAGCAGCCTGGGCTTCACTAACGGTGAGTAAAGCTTGCACTCCTGGAAGCTGCCTGTGTGATATTTCACTTTCATCACTTTTAATTTTGATGATACCTTTATATCCGACTATTCCGATAAACACCGCTATCATAGCTACTGCCATAAATCCCGCAAGGAGTTTAACTCCAATTTTCAAATCCGATAGTTTTTTCATCTTTACCGCTCCTTATACAATCTATTTTCTGTTTATTGCCATATTTTTTGAATGACTGATTGCTTTATTTATAGCCAAGTTCACTTTAAGACAGAATTAAAAAAGTATGTCAATTTATCTTCTATAGTCTAGATTGATATCTTCTCATTTTATGAGTCCTGCAATATCCAGAATAAGACTAATGCTTCCATCACCTAAGATGGTACAACCTGCAATTCCTTGCACTCTTTTAATATAACCGGGCAGGCTTTTTACAACCACCTGCTGTTCCCCCAACAGCCTGTCCGCGAAAATACACAGGGTCTTGGAGTCACTTTCAACCATCATAATAATTCCCTCCTGGACCTTTATTACGTCGGTATTGACCCTATACCTTTCGTAAAGCTTTAAAATAGGATAACACTCCCCCCTTACCATAATCATCTCATTTCCATCCGGATCGGTAATTACATCTTCCTCTTTGATCCTGAATGATTCTTTAATGCAGGTAGTTGGAACCGTATAGCTGGAATTTCCTACCTTGATTGTCATCCCGTTAATAATGGCAAGTGTCAGGGGTATCTTAATGGAGATGATAGTACCGACACCTGGCTTGCTGTCGATAAGTACGTTACCGCCGATTTTTTCAATATTCTTTACTACTACGTCCATACCAACACCTCGTCCGGAAAATTCCGAAACGTTTTCTTTGGTTGAAAATCCCGGCAGGAATATAAAAGAGTAAATCTCCTTATCGGTTAGTTCATTGACAGCTTTATTAATAAGCCCATTTGCCAGGGCTTTATTAAGGATTTTTTCCTTATCCAACCCCTTACCGTCGTCCTTTATGATGATCCAAACATCTCCACCCTCACTTTTTGCCTCCAAAGTGATTTTTCCTTTTTCGTTCTTGCCTGCTTTTCTTCTTTCCTCCAAGCTTTCGATTCCATGGTCAATGGAATTTCTGATTAAATGCATCAATGGATCTGAAATATGTTCTATAATGTTTTTATCTACTTCGGTTTCTTCACCGATCATTTCCAATTCAACTAACTTTTTTAACTTTCGGCTCATATCCCTTACCAGCCGGTTCATTTTTTGAAATGTTACATACAAGGAAACCATCCGTACAGACATCACTACATCCTGAAGTTCATTGGTAATTTTCCTTAATTGTCTTGCGGCCTTTCCAAAGTTCTCAAGTTCCAGCCCGTCTAAGTCCGGGTTTCTGGTAACCATTGCTTCGGATATGATTAATTCCCCAACCAAGTCCATCAGCTTGTCCAGCTTTTCAACATTTACACTGATGATACTTTGTCTTGCCCCGGAAGAAACAAGAGTTTTTTCTTTCTCCTGCGGCATCTCTTTAAGATGCTCGGGCTTTTGTTCAGAATTCCCTAACACAGCAGGTTCCTCCAAAGGTAAATCCAAATTGATATTGATTTTTCCTTTTTGCCTTGGTTTCTCTTCTCTCTTTTCTTCAAAGAGGTCAAGAATCATCTCTTTTAAAAAGGGAGTCTCTGCCAAAAATGCTCTCACTTCTTCAAAGGGTTTCTCCGTATTAAAATAAAGCTTAAATCCATCCCTTCTGATCACATCTATACTCTTATCACTTTCCATGACATCGTCAGGCAAAAATCCGGTTACTTCAGAAATTTCCTTTAGACTGTGAATCACTGAAAATGCTCTCACATGCTCCATCTCACAGCCATCTTCAAAAAAGACCGTGGCCTCATAGTGGTTCTTTTTTTCCTCCATACGTTCATTCTTTTGGCAAGAGCTTATATAAAATTTCTGTTTGGATTCATGCCTCTTTTTTAAGGAATGATCTTCTTCCGGGGAATGATTAGGCAATGCATTGGATTTCAAGGAAATTAAAAATTCCTGGATGCATTCTATCAGCCCTGCAGGATCACCATCACACTGGTTCTTACTTTCAATCTTTAAAATCTCATTTTTTATAAAATCAATCCCGTTTAGAACAATATCTGTAAGTTTGGAATAATCGATTTCCTCAGGTTTTTCCTCCCTTATATAGTAGAATAAATCCTCCATGGCATGGGCTAGTGATGCTATATTTGTATAAAGCATCATGGATGCAGAACCTTTAATGGTATGCATAATCCTAAAAATTTCATTAATGGAGGAACCGGATCCTTTTAGCTTTTCACTGTCCAAAACAGACTGTTCCAATTGTTCGATCAATTGTCCCGTTTCAAAAATAAACATTTCCAGCATGGGCTCTCTGTTCGCATCATTCGGCATATTCTTCCTCTCCTATACATATATAATCTTTAGGAATGCTTAAATTAATATCCTATCCTTATACCAGCCATATAACAGATTTGTTTTAAAAAACGTGGTAAGCTTTGGGATTCCATTTAAATATTAGAAGGTATATATTTCAAATTACAGATTTAAATACTACAAGAAAAGACGTTCCCGATCTTCAAAAACATTTACTGGCGAATTGATTTACAGAATATTGCTTTTTTATGTAACTATATTGAATACGATAAAGATTTTACATCGCGCTTCAATTTCCTTGATTTAATAAAGTGAGAATTCAGTTTATCCATCAAAATCATTTTCAAGATTTATATAAATATTGTTATAATTTATTTAATGTTTCAAGTAGATGAGGTTCTTGATAAGGCTTTAGAATAAAGCCTTTTGCACCCGCAAGTACTGCTTCTCTAACAAACACTTCCTGCCCCATGGCTGAAATAACTACAATCTTACAATCAGGGTCAAGCTGTTTAATAATTTTTATCGCCCCGATCCCATCCAATTCAGGCATAGTTATATCCATGGTAACAATATCCGGTTTCAATTCCTTGTATTTTTTTACAGCGACTGCACCGTTTTCAGCTTCACCTACGACTTGAAATCCGTTTTTTTCCAAAAGCATCTTTAAGGATGCTCTCATAAACCCAGCATCATCCGCGATTAGAATTCTTTTCATAATCTTTGCCCCTCTTCGCTACAATGGATTAACCGTGATGATTATTTCGATTTTATAATATATACGCTATTTTTAGGTACAGCATATTTAATTGCCAAGATCATTATGGAAAACTAAAGAAGTTAAGTTCGATCCAATAACAATTATCACATGTACTGTTATAGTTAACGACCTGTAAAAGTAAAATTTCGATTTCTGACACCTAAGTAAACCGGGTATTTCATCTCTCGAATTTACTATGTTTACACTTCGTTATCTATAAAACGCTGCCATACGCTACCAATAGCTTACTATCGCCATATGATATCATAAAGGCAATATATCTTATATCGTCATGTTATAAACCTTAATCAACCTGAAATTAACCGACTTCAAAAACAGGAAAAATCTTAGAAAATGATTTACACGTTAAGAAATAATTTGTAATAGAATAGTTATAGTTATTTTAATTCTACTAGATCTTTCGCTCCATGTCAATATTTATGCCAGATGCACAATGCATCTCCACATTTATGCTAATCTCTGGATTTTATTACGAGCATCAGGCCCTCTTGAATTGAAATTTCTGCGTGATCGGATATGAATTCATTGCTTACCCCTCGTGTTGAACCAATCAACAATGTCTCATTATCCAAAGAATAATATAAGCCCTTAGTAGTTACACCTTGAACTTTTTCTGAAATGGGAATCAGGGTCACTTTTTCATTATGGCCTCTTTTTAATGTGATATGGTCTTTAATTAAGGCAATTTCATTATTTTCATTGATGATTCTTGCCTCACAACCTTTTAGAAGCATACTTTTTAAAAGCATTACATTCGCCATTGAATGGTCAAATCGGCTCCCCAGACACCCAATGAGGAAAATTGACTTAAAACCTCTCTCCAGGGCGAGGTTTACCGCAATTTCGGTGTCCGTCAAATCTTTTTCCTTTTGATATTTTACAATTTCAACGCCTAAACCTTTATAGTAGTTTAAGTCTTCTTTTTCTACTGAATCAAAATCTCCTAAAAGTACATCGGGTTTTATTCCAAACTTTCTCGCATGGCGCGCTCCCCCATCGGAACAAATAACCAGGGATGCACTTTTTAAATAGGTATAATAAAAGGAATAATTAGTAATGGCACCGTTAGAAATAATTAGAGCGTACATATAAAAGCCTTTTCCTTTAATTCTTTAATGATTTTTTTTGTATCGGGTGCGCTAAATACGGAAGAGCCTGCAACAATCACATTTGCCCCCGCTTCAGTCACCTCAAAAATATTATCAAGGCCGATTCCGCCGTCTACCTCAATATCGGCATTTAGGCCCTTTTCCTTTATCCATTTTCTCAGTTCTTTCACCTTTGGGATTACCGAAGGGATAAACTTCTGACCCCCGAATCCCGGGTTTACCGTCATCAAAAGGATCATGTCCACATCTTCCAAAATCCATCGGATGCTTTCCAGAGAAGTCGCAGGATTTAATGCGGCAGCAGCTTTTATACCCCGCTGCTTTATTTTTTGAATGGTACGGTTTAAGTGCCGGCAGCATTCTACATGTACAGTAATGATATCTGCTCCTGCATCGATAAAATCATCAATATATTGATCCGGCTTTTCAATCATCAAGTGCACATCAAAGCCTAAAGAAGTTGTTTTTCTCAAAGCCTTTACAACAGGCGGGCCAATCGTAATATTCGGCACAAAGTGCCCATCCATTACATCAATATGAATCAGGTCGGCTCCAGCTCCTTCAAGCCTCTCAATTTCTTCTCCCAGTTTTGAAAAATCCGCCGATAAAATGGACGGAGCAATTTTTATCATTTGACTTCCCCCGTTATTTTTTATAGTTTTTACGCTGCTTGAGTTCATTGTAAAATTCTGTATACCTCTCATACCTGCCCTTGTCAACAAGTCCTTTTTCCAAAGCCTCTTTTACCTTACATCCCGGTTCACTAATGTGGCTGCATCCTTTAAATTTACACCCTTCAAAATAGTTTCTAAATTCAGGATAATAATACTGCAGCTCCTGCTGCTTGATATCCGGAAGTTCATAGGATGTAAACCCGGGAGTATCAACCACAAATCCCCCCTTTTCAAGTTCGACCAGTTCCGCATGCCGGGTGGTATGCTTGCCTCTTTCTATCTTTTGACTGATTTCACCAGTATCCATTACCCATGACTTCATGATGTGATTTAAAATCGTGGACTTCCCTACCCCCGACTGCCCGGCAAAGGCAGTTATTTTCCCTATCATCCCGGTTTCCAGTTCATCGAACCCTGTATTTAGCTTTGAGCTTAACACCAACACCGGGTATCCTGCCTTCTCATAAGCATGTATGATTTTTTTATGTTCTTCGGATTCATCAAGGTCGATTTTATTAATACAAACCATTGCGTGAATATCCTTCATTTCAGAAGTTATGAGGAGTTTATCCAATAAATTGTAATCCGGCCCGGGTGATCTTACCGCAATGACCACAGCCAACTGGTTTACATTTGAAACCGCAGGCCTTACGAAAAAAGATTCCCTGGGTAAAATCTTATCGATGCATCCCACTTTTTTTTCCTGGTCCACCACTGTCATCAAAACTTTGTCACCAGGAAGGGGAGTCAGTCCGTCCTTACGGAATATTCCCCTGGGCTTGCATTCATATAATTCATCTCCAGATTTAACATAATAAAATCCTACGATTCCCTTTATAATAACGCCTGACGGCAAACTTGAAACCTCCTTTAAACATTAAAGTTTTTTAAAAATATTACATTTTTTCAAAATACTTAAAGATGTATAAACAGGCATCCTGCTTTTTGGCAGGCTGCCTGTTTATTACTTACCATTCCTAAAAATATAAAGTAGAATCGTCAACAATTTCTTCATTATAATAAGTCTTAATGGAAGTCTTTCCATTCATAGGTATCGGAATGGATATTTTAAGTGGAAAGTCTTCCTTCTTATGGGTAGAAGTATAAATGTTTTCAACTTTATTGGTATCCGATCTTTTTATTTCTACGCGGACATTGATCTGATCCCCATACTGATCCGCATTTTCTCCCAGTACCAATTCAATTTCCTCCTGTCTATCCTTCACTTCCTCAAAGGTAATATCCACCGGACTTCCTTCATCCACTTCCACCCCGGCATCGGGATACTGGCTTATGACCTTATCCGTATAAGGCTTCCCACCCTCCGGAGTAATTTTACCAAGTTTTAGTTTATACTCAACCAGCAGTCGCTGTGCCTCAATTTTTGTCAAGTTGGTAAGACTCGGCACCTTGGTTTTCTTAATTTCCGGCCCTTTGCTTCTATAGATAATGATGCTGTCTCCGGCTTTTAATTTTTCTCCTGCTGCCGGTACAGTTCTGGTAACAAATCCTATTGGAATCTCACTGAATTCCTCCTCAATTTTAGGGAGAAGCCCCATATTAATCAGCTTGGTTTCTGCTGTCCGGTACTCAGCCTTGCTTATATCCGGAATATCAATGAGCTCCGGTCCGTCACTGACTATAAATTGTACCGGAATACCGCCTTTTTTTATCTTAGTGCCACCAACGGGCTTCTGTGAAATAACCAAATCCTTTTCCTTCTTCTCATCGTTTCTTCGGCTCACGTCCACAGTAATGCCCTCTTTTTCAAGCTCTTCCTTGGCAATGTCAATATCCAAATCTACATAATCCCGAATCTCAATTTCGTTTTCCTTATTTCCCTGTCCGGGAGAAGGCCCCAAAAAGTTGTATACCAAAAACAGCAGCACCGCTACAATAACCAGCCCACTGGTGACCGCCAGCCATATGACAACCTTATCCGTCTTTTTACCGGATTGATCCCCTTTATGATCAACAACCGCCGCCTCATTTTGGACTTTTGTATTCTCGGCACTGACAGCTTCCATCCTGCGGGTTGGGAAACTTTCAACATCCTCCATACTTACAAAGCTTCCCTCAGGCTCTTTAAGCACCCGGTACAAATCCTCCAGCATTTCAGACGCAGTTTGATATCTGTTGTTTTGGTCTTTTTTAATTGCTTTCATGATAATATTGTTTACGCCTAACGGAATGTCATTATTTACTTCCCTTGGCGCTATGGGCTCGGTTTGCATATGCTTTAAAGCAATGGCCACAGGGGTATCTCCATCAAAAGGCAGGCTTCCCGTAACCATTTCATAGAGGGCAATGCCCAGTGAATACAGATCTGATTTTTCATCAGTAAATCCCCCACGGGCTTGCTCCGGTGAAAAATAATGGACTGAACCGATAGTACTTCCCACCATGGTTATGGTTGAGGAAGAAACAGCCCTGGCAATTCCGAAATCCGTAACTTTCGCAATTCCATCCTTTGTCATTAAAATGTTGTGCGGCTTGATGTCCCGGTGCACAATCCGGTTCCGATGGGCATGCTCAATGGCAGAACATATTTGAATAGTAATATTTACCGCTTCCTTCCAGGGAAGCGCACCTCTTTGACTGATGTATTCCTTTAAAGTTACTCCATCAATATACTCCATCACAATATACTGTGCACTTTCCTCATGTCCTACATCGTAAATGGATACAATATTGGGATGGGATAAACTTGCCGCAGCTTGTGCCTCTATCCGAAATCTTTTTACAAACTCCTCATCATTTGTAAACTCCGACCTTAAAACCTTTACCGCAACAAACCGGTTCAGAAGATTGCACTTCGCCTTATATACAAGCGCCATTCCCCCGCCGCCTATTTTTTCAACCAGTTCATACCGGTTTCCAAGAACTTGACCTTCCATAACAGCACCTCGAACATCTTAATATTAAACGTCTTTAAAAACAATTACCGAAATATTATCCTCTCCGCCTCTTTCGTTAGCCCTTTTCACAAGTTCATTACACACCATTTCTGGGTCATTCGTACCTTCTATAACCTCTTTGATTTCAGCTTCTGTCAATTGGTTTGTAAGCCCATCGGTACACAGCAAATAAATATCTTCATTTTTTATATTGAAAACATGGGTATCAATTTGAATCGATTCAAAACATCCCAGAGCTCTCGTTATAATGTTCCTTTTAGGATGTTTTTCTGCTTCTTCTCTTGTGATCGTCCCGTTTTGCACCAACTCCTCTATAAAGGAGTGGTCGGTGGTAAGTCTTTCTATTTTACCGTCTCTTATAAGGTAAACCCTGCTGTCACCTACATGCCCCACAAAAAACTTTTTATTTAAAACAACACCGACAATGAGCGTTGTACCCATTCCGGAAAAAGCGTCGTCCTCTTTAGACTTGGAATAGACCTCCTTGTTTGCTTCCCCCATCATCTCTATCAGTACCTTGGGTAAATCTTCCTCCTTAATTAACTTTCCCGAGTTTTGAAGTATGTATTTGCTGATAAAATCAACAGCGGTTTTACTGGCTATTTCACCGGAATTATGTCCTCCCATACCGTCAGCTACCATAAAACAAACAGGAATCCCGGTATAGCCTGCGATAATATTGCAGCTGTCTTCATTGGTTTCTCTGACCATTCCTTTGTCACTTTTGACTCCAAATCTCACCTTATCACTCCCCGCCCCTTATGTATGTAGTATATTTTAAGCAAGGTTCCTTGCCCTCTACACTTTCTATAGATAGCCCAATTAGAAGAAGAATTTTTCGTCTTCATCTTTGGTTATCCTTCATTCTTTGAGGTAGTTTTATCAGCGTTTGTCCTTTCCATCAATCCTCGTCTAAGCTGTCCGCAAGCAGCACTAATGTCACTTCCAAGTTCACGCCTAACGGTTGTTTCTATCCCGTATCTTTCAAGTATACCCATAAATTTATCGATTTCTACATTGCCACTTTTCTTAAAATCCACATCATGTATTTGGTTAATTGGAATCAGGTTTACATGACAAAGCATTCCCTTTATTTTTGAAGCCAATTCCAATGCATTCTCCTTTGAATCATTTACACCCCGGATCATTGCATATTCAAAAGTGATCCTTCTTTTTGTTACCTCAGTATATATCTTACATGCTTCAATTATTTTGTCAATAGAAAAGGTTCGATTAATGGGCATCAATTTCTCACGAACCGCATCATTGGGCGCATGTAGGGATATGGACAAAGTAATGGGCAAATTCTCTTTTGAAAGCTCTATAATTTTAGGTACAAGTCCGCAGGTTGAAAGGGAAATGTGTCTTAACCCTATGTTTAATCCTTCCTTGTGGTTTACAAGCTTCAAGAACTTAAGAATATTGTCGTAATTGTCCAGGGGCTCCCCTATACCCATGATGACAATGTTTCCAATCCTTTTTCCTGCATCATTCTGCATGGAAATAATCTGATCTAGGATTTCACCTGACGAAAGATTCCTAATAAAACCCACTCCGGATGATGCACAAAACTTACAGCCCATTTTGCACCCGATTTGAGAGGATATACAAGCTGTAAGGCCATGTTTATACTCCATCAGGACACTTTCTATGATATTTTCATCCTTTAATGAAAAAAGGTATTTTTTTGTACCGTCTATTTTTGAGACAAATTTTTGCTCTATCTGAAGCTTCCCGATATAAGATACCTTTTTCAGTTCATCCCTTAAAGCCTTTGACACATTGGTCATTTCGTCAATGTCTTTTATTCCTTTATGAATCCACTGAAATATCTGTTTTGCCCTGTATCTTTCCTGCCCGAGGCCGGCCAAAAACTCCTGCATCTCCTCTAAGGTCATATCCAGGAGGTTTTCCTTTGTATCCATTTACTTTCTCCTCTTCATCTTTGCTATGAAAAAACCATCCATCCCGTCTATGTGGGGATAAAGCTGAACCATTCCTCTTGGTTGGTTATTCTTCTTTAGGGGGATAGGAAGAACATCTTCCATATCACATAGTTCAAATTCACCCTTTGTTTTCAAAAACGCCTCAACAATTTCTTCATTTTCTTCGGATTCTATGGTGCAGGTACTATATACCAGCACCCCACCGGGTTTTACATATTCCGAGGCGCTTGATAATATTTTCAATTGGAGCTTTGTAATCTCCTTTTTATCTTCTATATCCCTGGCCCATTTAATATCCGGCTTTCTTCTGATAATCCCCAAACCGGTGCAGGGTGCGTCCACCAAAACCCTATCCGCTTTTTTTATATAATCCGGGTCAACGGATTGTGCATCAAAAACCTCTGCCCGGATGATTTGAAGCCCCAATCTTCGGGCGGCTTCTTTGATCAGTTCTATTTTGTGGGGGTGTATATCCCTCGCAATCACGGTGCCTTTATTGTCCATCAATTCCGCAATATGTGTCGCCTTTCCCCCTGGTGCACTGCATACATCCATTACAAGCTCATCCTTCTGAGGATCTAATGCTCTTGCAACCAGCATGGAACTCTCATCCTGTATCTGAAAATCTCCAAGTATGAAAGCATCGGTCTTTGTAATTGCCATTGGCTTTTTTATCACCAGTGCTTCTTCCAGGTACTTCCCATTTTCTGTCGGAATATCCTTTTCCTTGAATTTTTCAACCAATTCTTCCTTTGTAACCTTAATGCGGTTTACCCGCACCGAAAAATCAGGGATTTCATTATTGCTCTGAAGCAGCTTTTCAGTAAATTCCCGTCCGAAGCGGCCCACCCAATTTTTAACCATCCACTCCGGATGGGAATATTTGACCGACAAATAGGCTTCCAGATCCTTTTGGGAGTCAGGATAGTGAATCTCATCCTTCTTTTTTATGATGCTTCTTAAAACAGCGTTCACAAACCGGCTGGAAGCTGTATGGCCATACCGCTTTGCAAGGTTAACGCTTTCATTTACTGCTGCAGATTCAGGTACTTTTTCCATATAAAGCAGCTGATAAACACCCATTCTCAATATATTGAGTATCCAGGGAGATATTTTTTTAATTTTCACACTGGAAAAATGCCCTATCACCCAATCAATAGAGAGCCTCCATTTTAAAGTCCCATATACCATATCGGTGACAAAAGCCTTATCCAAAGGATTTAAACTATGGGACTCCAAATGCTTGTTTACTGCAATATTGGAATAAGCATCCTTTTCATTGATCTCATATAAAATTTTCAATGCAACTTCTCTTGGTATATGAATCGCCATTTATGAATTTTGTCTACTCCTGTTTGCTAATAATAATAATCTTAATAAGCTTGCCATTGCTACTGCAGCAGATGCTACATAGGTCATTGCTGCCGCTTTCAGTACTTTTTTTATCGGCGTCATTTCATCCCTTGAAAAAAATCCGGTAGATTCCAAAATAGCCACAGCCCTCCTGCTTGCATTGAACTCAACAGGCAGGGTTATAAGGTAAAATGCTACTGCCCCGGTAAAAAACAAAATACCGATGTTTGTCAAATAAGTCATCCCGAATAAAATACCGAAAAGCGCCATGTAGGGCCCTAAGGATGAACCGATTCCAGCAATAGGAACCAACTTGCTTCTTAACGTAAGCGGTGCATAACCTACCTTGTGCTGAATGGCGTGGCCGGTTTCATGAGCAGCCACCCCAAGTGCCGATACCGAAGAGTCATGGTAAACAGGCTCTGAAAGCCTGACAACCCTTGTTCTGGGATCATAATGATCCGTCAAACTTCCCGGGGTATACTGAACATCTACATGCTCTAAACCGTGATTTCTCAGGATAAACCTTGCTATATCCGCCCCGGAAATTCCTCTACCGGTATAAATCCGGCTGTATTTATAAAAAGTACTTTTAACCTTAAACTGCGCGTAAAGCGCAAACAAAAACGCTGGTAAAACAAGGATTACATAGTAGTAATCAATTCCAAAAAAATACATTCTTCAAACCTCCATCCGTTATGGTTTAACAATAACTTATATGAGGTTCACTAACCTGTATTGAATGCGATAAGGAATTTACATCGCGCTTCAACTTCCTTGATTTGATATGGTGAAAATTCCTTTTATCCACGCAAAATCATTTTCTCGATCTATAGAAATTGGATTTATAAAAAACTTGCTAGATCATAATGTACAGCCAATTTCTATAAGTAAGCTTTGAAGATTTTTCTGGAAGCCATTTATGCTCTTTTCTATCAATCCTTATTTAATTTTTATTACTTTATCCAATATTTTTGCAATTGCTTCAACATCCACCAAGGTATTAAGACAGGGTCCATTGGGCCGGTCGTTCAATACACCGATCACCGGAATATGTCTTACATCCAGGATCCCGCTCGCCAAATCCCTTTCACAAGCTACGGATAAAATCAATTTAGGCCGGCTTTCCTTGACTACCTTTCTGGCCGCAGTTCCCCCTGTAACAATATGAAGACTTACACCTTTTTCCTCCATTAATTTGACAATATCTCCAATAGGACATTTTCCACACTTTTTACAGTTTTCAATATGATGTGTTATTTTATATCCACAGTTTGAATTCTGCAGGCAGTGAGGTAGTATTGCCAGGATTTCCTCAGGATAAAACCGAATTCCTCCTGATTGTACCAAAATATTATTAATTGTTATATAAAAATGCCTCACTGTATCTTTGCTAGTTTTAAACAATCCGGCCAAACCTACAATCACCGGAAACAGCAAATACATTCCTGTTCTTACCAGCCACACTGCTTTCCTGCTTACCTTCTTCCTCCGGTAAGCAAAATATACCGCTAAAATGACAGATATAAAAAATAACAGTATTATTATTGTCAAAATGATAAAAAATAATAATATCGCAGCATATGTATTAATTGTAGAATATCGATAAATAAAGTAAAAAAACACTAATATACTAAAAGCAAAGCCAAGCATCACAATTGATAACAATGTAAAACTTTTTAATTTTTTATCCAAGAATTTCACCTTCATTTATACTATGACCGCAAATATAGTCTCCAACACACATTTTTCTACAGGAGTCAAATTGAACTTCCAAAATACGGATAAACCTGTCTCCCGCAGCAACTAGAATACCTTCCTTGGTAACTTCACTTATGGTCCCCGGCTTAAAACACTTGTTTTCTTCCTGACATAAGGCTGTTTTCCATATTCTCATCCGGTCTCCCTGATAATAGGAATAAGCCCCCGGCCAAGGATTGGTTCCCCTTACCAGGTCATAAATCTGTTTTGAGGAACGGGTCCAGTCAATATGCCCTATTTCCTTTTTAATGATCGGTGCATAGGTTGCATCCTTATCCTGTTGTTTTACTCTTTTAAGTGTTCCCTTTTGAAGGCTTTGAATGGTTTCCTTGAGAACCTCTGCTCCTAAAACAGCCATTTTATCATGCAATTCCTGAACCGTCATATCATCAGGAATCTCAATCTCCTTCTTTAAAAGCATATCCCCAGTATCCAGCCCGATATCTGTAAACATGGTGGTAATTCCGGTTACATTTTCCCCATTGATGATTGCCCAGTGAATAGGGGCTGCTCCTCTGTACTTGGGTAATAAGGACCCATGCACATTAATGCACCCAAGGGGGGGCGTATCTAAAATCTCCTTGGAAAGAATTTTGCCGTAAGCCGCCGTTATAAGTAAATCCGGCTTAAGGTCCTTAAGCTCGGAAACAAATTCCTGGGTTTTAATTTTAGAAGGTTGCAATACCGGAATTCCTGTACCAAGTGCATATTCTTTGACAGGAGGCAGGGATACTTTATTCCCTCTTCCTTTGGGCTTATCCGGCTGGGTAATCACCGCAGCAACCGTATACCCTTCCTTTACCAACATATCCAAACTGGGAACGGCAAATTCCGGGGTTCCCATAAAAACAATCCTCAACACCTTCACTCCATTCAACATGAATTTAAAATTTACTTGCCTGCTTTAAGCTCATCTTTGTCAATGTATCTTATCACCTTATCTTTAAAAAGAATTCCGTTGAGGTGGTCAACTTCATGACACAGTGCTCTTGCTAAGAGTTCCGTTCCCTCAACTGTAAATTCTTCTCCTTTTCTATTGAGTGCTTTTACCGTCACCTTAGCTGGTCTTTTCACCTCACCAAAAACTTCAGGTATGCTGAGACAACCTTCAGTTTCAATCTGTTCACCGGATTCTTCAACAATTTTAGGGTTTATGAGCTCAATTAAACCGTCCCCCGCATCAATTACTACAATCCTCTTCAATATACCTACCTGTGGCGCTGCAAGGCCAATTCCCTGTGCATCATACATGGTATCCGCCATATCTTTAAGAAGGGTTAGTATCTTATCGTTGATTATATCAACTTCCCTGGATATTTTCCGCAAAACCTCATCCTCTTCTGTTCTAATATTTCTGATTGCCATAACAATTCCTCCATTTAAAGTATGATTTTGCATTCACTTCATTTTTATATTTCTTTTCCCCATCCTTTTATTCGTCCCTAAAACATCTTACAAGATTCCTTAATAATTATGCCAAACTTCTTCTTTTTTTAATACAATATTTACCCGTTTGGTGATGATCCAACCCATTTGACCATGCCAATCTTTAAATTGAATCCATTATAGCATATTAAACGGATTGATATCTACACTTAACTGTAGGGATGCTTTCTCTTTTTTCTTGTAAAAAGCATCCCATGTCCCGGTCAATACTTGTATTAAAGGATCCAGGGTACTGGCCTTTATAATCATTCTCCACCTGTATTTATTGTTGATTTTCGCCAAAGGTGCCCTGGCAGGGCCCAAAAGCTCCATAACAATGTTCAATTCTTCCATATACTCTTGGATAAAATCCTTCAATGCCTTTATTCTGTTAAAGACCTGGCGGTCATTTCCACCGCTCACGATGATAGATGCAATTTGGCTAAAGGGCGGATAACACAGCTTCTGTCTTACAAGAATCTCCTGGTTGAAAAACGTTTGGTAATCATGATTGCATGCGGATAAAATGCTAAAATCCTCTGTATTGTAGGTTTGGATAACAACCCTTCCCGGAATTTGGCCTCTGCCTGCACGGCCGGCTACCTGGGTTATCAGTTGGAAGGTTCTTTCGGAAGCCCTGAAATCTCCGACATTTAAAGCGCTATCCGCCGCCAGGATCCCTACCAAAGTCACATTGGGAAAATCATGTCCTTTCGCAATCATCTGGGTTCCCACCAAAATATTGATGTTTTTTTCCCTGAAAGTACGCAGGATTTCCTCATGAGAATTTTTTGTTGTGGTTGTATCCATATCCATACGAAGTACTGATGCATTTTTAAATTTATGCTGAATTTCTTCCTCTACCCGCTGGGTTCCCGTACCGAAATACCGGATGCTGGTACTTTTACACTTGGGACAGTTCTCAGGATTTTTGAAGGTAAAGCCACAGTAGTGGCATATAAGCCTTTGGTCTCTTAAATGATATGTTAAAGCAACATTGCAGCTTCTGCACCTCAAAGTAAAACCACAGTTCCTGCACAATATAAATGAAGAAAATCCTCTCTTATTTAAGAATAAGATGGTTTGCTGGCCGGAATGGACGTTTTTTTCCATCTCCTCTGTAAGTATTCCGCTAAAAACAGAACGGTTTCCTTCATTGAGTTCCTCCCGCATATCCACAAGCTTGACTTTCGGCATCAACATCCGGTTTGCCCGTTCACACATTTCGATCAAATGTAAATGGCCGTTTTTCGCCTGATAGTAGGTCTCCACCGAGGGTGTAGCCGATCCCAACAATAAAACGGCCCCTTTTAAAACACACCGTTCCCTCGCGATTTCCCTCGCATGATATTTAGGTGTTATTTCGGATTTATACGTACTTTCATGCTCCTCATCGATAATTACCATTCCCAACTTATCAAAGGGTGCAAAAACAGCCGATCTGGCCCCGACTACCACCTTGATTTTACCATCCTTAATAAGTCTCCATTGATCATATCTCTCCCCAAGGGACAATCGGCTGTGCTGGACGGCAACCAGGTCCCCAAACCGCCCCTTAAACCTTTCAACCATTTGAGGGGTGAGAGAAATTTCCGGCACAAGAACAATGGCCTGTTTTCCCAGATTAAAACAAAACTCGATCAGTTGGAGGTAAACCTCTGTTTTCCCGCTTCCGGTCACACCATGAAGAAGTATTTCTGAAAAAGTATTCTTTTCCATGAGCCCCTTCGTAAAATTCAACACTTTTTCCTGCTCGGGAGTAGGTTTTAAAGGCGTTGTCCTTTTAACCTCCCTAAGGGTTAAAGGATTTCTTATAACCTCAATTTCCTTAAAGTCAATATATCCGTATTTTTTTAATGTATCCAAAACACTTGGGCTTACCCCGGAAAACCGGACAATATCGGGTACAGAGATGTATTCATTTTCGAGGAGCATTTCAAGGACCCGTATTTGCTGAATCTTTTTAATCCGGTTATCTTCTATTTCATCGATAATTTCCTGGGGAGGTCTTATGATATAGGCAACTCTGACCGTTTTCTCCCTAACACTGCTCCTGAAAATTTCAACCACTTCTACCAACCCTTGATCCCTAAGTGCATTAATGTATTTTGAAAAACTTTTCATTTGGAGCGCATCCTTTAACTCATCATAATGCGCCTCGTTCCCGTATTCCATCAACTTATCGCAAACCTTCTTTACATTTCCACGAAGTAGAGCAGGGTCCCCTGTAAGCCGGACCCATTTTGCTGTTTTAATCCCGATTCCCGGAGGCACCATACAGCGCACCGCATCATGATAAGTGCATATGTACCGCTTCCTCATCCATGGACATAGTTTTAAAAGTTCTTCCCCTATGACAGGCTCATCATCGATTACCTTTTTGATTTCTTTCATCTCTTTCACATCACACCGGTCCGTAACCCCAAGGACATAGGCCTCCAAGGACCTGTTAGCCCTCCCAAAGGGCACAATAACCCTTACCCCCGGTTTAACCTTTGAAATCAGGTGAGAGGGAATTAAATAGCTGTATTCCTTATCAAATTCTCTTGTACAATGACTCAGTATAACCAAAGCAATATTTTCCATCCTCATACCCTTTACAATCAATTCACTAAAATTTACTCTTACATTCTTGACCTTGTAAAATTTTCTAAATGTCTATAAAAAGAAAATTACCTAAATAATTAGGTAACTTTCAACACTTATTTCCATAGAATCTCAGATAAAACAAAAGTTTATCATTTTTCATATCAATCACAGGAATTTATTTAAAATCTGTTATGCACCTTATTCATGCCGTAGTCCAAAGCTTATAAATCAAGCAACATATTCCTTCATATAGCTTGGTATTTCTTTTGTCTCACTATTGATGCTAATATAAAAATCAATATTAAACTTCTCTGAAACTTCCTTCAAGCTTTTAAAGAATGCTTCTAGTTGATCCGCCTTTTCTTTTACAATATAAGTAAGACCGTCAATGAAAATTCCCTTGATGTCATAATCTTCTGAAATTATACCGCAAATAAAGCCTAAAAAAACCTGAGCACTTTTAACAGGGAATTGTGCGACATTTATAAAACGGATTTCATGCTTCAAATCATACATTAATTTATCACTGTCGTCCACAAAAACAATATCTCCATTTTTCTCCGCCGCAAGTTTGTTTGCAGTCTCTACAAGTATCTTCGTCTTACCGGTGCCTTTTTCACCAAATATTACTTTAATCACATTAATCTTCCTTCCTTTTAAATACTTGTACCCTTATATTATTATACAATAATATAATTTCCCATTGTTTTCAAGCCAATTAAAATATTTATTTTTCTTGAATTCCATTACCGGAATTCAAAATATGTAAGTAAGTAGGCTATTTTCATTTCAAAAAGCCGTATAAAATTATACGGCAAAAACGGACGGATTTATTCTACTTTAACGAGATAAATTTTAAATTTCAACCCACTGTCTCTATAAATATAAAAAAACCTCTCAAATTGTAGACCTCGAGAGATTTTTATTTTACTCATATTTATAAACTTCAAACTGTCTCGGAATGATTAATAACTTCATGTTCCTGCACTTCATCAGAAGAACCCTTACTTATGACTTCCATCTTTGAAATAGATACCTCATAGGCTACCTTCGTTAAGACTTCACCGGTATCCAATTTCTTTTGGTATTCCCTACTTTGAATTCTCCCCCAAACTTTAACATTATCACCTACATTCAAACATTCCGAATATCTTGCATTTCTTCCCCAGGCAATACAAGGTATGTAATCTGACTTGTTGTAGGGCCTGTTTACAGCCAGTAGAATGTCGGTTATCTCTCTGCCAAAAGGTGTCATTCGGTATACCGGTCTTTTACAGATAAAACCGTTTAAAAAAACCTGATTGGGATTTTTAATTTTCTTTTCATCTTCAATAAAGTTTATTTCTCTTGCAAAAACAGTCAACAAAAGTTTGCTGCCTTCATTCGTGTAACTGTTATATGAGCGAAACTGTCCCTCTACTTCTACCACTTTACCGATTTCCAATTTTTGTTTAACGATTAACCGTTCCGAAATAGTAACTGGAATTCGGTCGTTACTATCACTGAGTCTAGGTACATCCAGCATGAAGTAATAGAAACCTTCACCATATACTTCATGACTAAACTCAACATTTGAAACGATTGTACCGGAAATGGTCACCATGTTGTTCTCTATGATGTTTCCGACCATCCGCCCCCCACTCTCCTCTCTTAATCTCCCGTACATTTAATAAATTTATCTAATGTAATATCTATTCGTGAGGTGTAACTTTTAGAAGTAAATTATATCCACCCATTTAAGATTTAAAATCAGGAAACAGACAGCATAATCCTAAAAACAACTAAAAACTCATACTATTATATTATATTATATATTTTTCTACTTGAAAATCCCTCAATCTACATTTTAATATAATTCTTTACGACGAAATATTCCTATCCCCCGCAAGACTAACAACGTTTAGATCCAACCCGTATACAATTGCAAATGTTGCAGCTGCCAAAATATTGTAGGCATCAATTTCATCCGACTGAAGATGTATTCTATATTCCTGAGGCTCTATAAGCTTACCGCTTCTCGTTGATATTGTTCTTTGCTGGCAGCACATAAAAATATCTTTATGAACCGGATCTCCAATGCTTGACAGTGTTATGCTTGCTTTTGGGTTAAAACCGTAGGTTACTACATAATGCTTCATACCATCAAGAAATTTGATGATAGAACTTTCATCCAAATTTACAATAGCAATCCCTTTTTCATCCAGCATCGAAAAAACTTTTCGAATTACTTCTAAATGTTTATCACGTTTTAATTCATCTAAATCATCGGCTTTATCTGAATAAATTATAACATCAAAATTAAAATAGTCAAAAATTTCTTTATCGATCTCCAAAATATTGATAACTACTATGAGGACATCCGTTCCGCCTTCTTCTATCTCCTCAATATACTTTTTTATTTTGTACTGGTTCATTCTTCTGAGGCTTCCAGAATTAATTAAGCCAACCTTTTTACCACTGGATGAAAAAAAATTATAAATCAAATCTGCTGTTTTTATTTCAGTGTCAAATCCAAGGATTCCTGCTACAAGCATTAATAAAACCTCATTTCATTTTTATTAATTTGCTTTTCTCACTGATTTGCATTCCAATACATAGGGCCATCTCACATAAGTACCTGTCAGCATAAGTCGAGAGACGAACGATTGCAGCTTGAATGCTAATCAGCATCTATATTTATATAATCCTGCATCCATTTAACTGTGTACTATAGAAGTTATAGATAACGAACCGTAAAAGTAAAATTTCGTTTTCTGAAAGACCACGTGAACCAAGTATTTCCTCTCTTCTATTTACTATGTTTACACTTCTTTATGTTTAGGCAATTGAGGTACGAAAAATGAACAATTGAAAGTACTGATCCTATTCGTTATAACAAACTGTAAACCGATATTTTGATTTCTGACACCTGCGTAAGCAAGGTATTCATCCCTCAAATTTCCCAAGTTTACCCTTCATTATCTATAGGTAACGTAATCTTATAATTTACTTTTTTCATTTTTTTATGCTTAATTATAAACTCTCTCTGTATTTCTTTTTATTAAGAATAAAAAAAGAACCTTTTACGGTTCAAATTCATTTTATAAACGATTGGGGCCTATGTATCGGAGTCTATTTATACTTATTAGCCATCCTAACTTTCAATCAAAACCTATATTCATATTTTTCGCTTTAACCCCATCAATTGCATTTAAGTCTGCTTCCAATGCAGCAATCTGCTCCCCGGTGCCACACAATTGCAATATAACCAGTCCCCCTTCAGAACAAAAATCACCTGTTTCATGAAGTCCCAAGCGCATTTTTATGATGCACCCATGTTTTGTCAATACTTCCTGAACCCCTATCGCCTTCTTGGTCCGATGGTTAATTAAAACTGCCATTACGTTATAACAAGACATATCAATCTCTCCTTTCATTTTCGAAAAATACTTACCCATTTATTTTTAAAGCAAACGGAATTGATGATGATTATATAGAAAAAATAAATTAGCCGCAATCTTTAAAATATATTTTTCAAAACACCCTAAAAAACTAATAATGATTACGAATAAATAATCATAAACTTTTTTATAACATATTTTTGTACATTTTTTTAAAAGTTAACAAGAATTTTAATTAAAATTCATATTATATATTGGTAAAAATAAAAAAGTAATGTATAATAAAAATGAACAGCATAAAATTTGGAAAAGAATATGATTTTATCTTGTTTTATACATCTTGTAACGTCTTTTGCTTAGTTCTTAAATATATGTATTACAAATTGGAAACCTTCAAGATACAAAGATCAAAAGTTGAATTATAAAGATATTTACGGCCTCATGGTTTTTTTGACAAAATATCATTAAGTTAAATTATATTAAATTTAAAGGGGAATGGTTTATGGACGACAAAAAAACATTAGCAGGTGAAAAAGATATTAATTTCTTAAAGCTAATTAAAAATGTCAATATAAAACCAGGAGGTTCTAAAAAGTATAAGATTGATAAAGAATCGATTACACAGATATCCCAAAACTTAAAATCCAGCATTATGAAAAGCATCGAAAAAAAACCGCAGCAAATCAACGATTTAATCAGTTCTTTAAAGAAGCATAAAATTCGTGATCTTGAAAAATTACTCCGAGTAGATAAGTCGCAAATGATTGTTTCCAATAGAAAGAACTACATTTACCGCTCCGATTCGGGTAAAATGGTAATTGTGGATAGGGATATGTGGGGTGATCCCTGTAATGTGACCATTAAGGAAAATAATCATGTTATTGTAAAGTGTATAAAGTTCTTTGAGGATAAACCATACATATTTCCGCTTTTTAACGAAAAAAACGTAAAAGGCAGAGTCATCAACATGGATGCCAACCAAATATGGTATCAAGATAACAACACAGTCTGTGTTGTTACATTTAAAGGTACTGACGCTGTGTTTACCAACATTCAAATTGACACTTTAAAAAATATCAGTAAAGAAAACCTCTTTAGCTACATTCACAATTATATTTCGGTCAATAAAAATAAGAAATTGGCTGAACTGGTTAAAGGCAAGGGTATTCGAATTGAAGATATTGAAAAAGTGAGAAAAAGCTATGTAATCGGAAAATTGTCCGGCAAAAGCGGCTACCGTGTGGTTATGTTTGATGAAGAATATACGGCTACCAACGATTTTAATATAAAGGGAATTCCAAGTGTGAGTGATGACGGACTGGATATTTTATTCTCCGAGGAAATATTAAATTACATAAACGCAAACAATTACTCCTTTGAAAACTTTAAACAAAACGATGACCACATCGAATACTGGCAGCAAATCGGCCAAAAAAATGTATGTGTCATGCGGTATAAAGTGTAATTTGATAAAATTGCAAATCAGGGCCACCCGTAAAAGCGGGTGGCCCTGATTTATCTCCGTAAGTTCTAAGGGTAGCTTTCCTTATTTTTGTCTGAGCCCTCCCGTCTCAACCAGTGTATAAATTCTTTCTAACAATGCTGGTGGAATAATCGGTTTGCCTAACTTTTTTATTATTTTAGTTTAATGGATACATAAAATAGTGACATTTGTCATATTGATTTCTTAATTCCACTTTAGTATAATAATTCCTAATGATCCACTTTATTTACATAAATTTCATTTTCCGTTTATCCTCCACTATTCCTATCTAAGATTTATATAATCAACGATTCCATATTGCAAGATGTGTTTTGGATCATGTATTCGGCTCTAATAGGAGGTGGTAGAACACATTTATTAAAAACCTTAAAGAGCTTTATTTGTTAGGTTTTCTCATTAGGATCATGTTTTTTAAATTACGGTAAAAATCCATGATTTATCTAAGTAATCGCCCCACCACTGCTGATTGAAGATCCTATCGTATTAAATACAACATGATCAGAACCCCAAAAAACATCAATAAGGAGGCATTACAATGTTAGGTACTAAAACCAAACAACTGGCATCATTATTATTATCGACTTTTTTAATTGCAACATCCTGTTTGTACGTGGGTGCTGTCCCTGAAGAAAAGAAGGCTCCATTAGAAAGCCTGGATCAGATTCATGCTACAGGATATAAACCGCATACCAATGACGACATCGAGTGGCTCAAAAAAAACGCGGTTAAAGCTAAAAAAATTGCTCCCAATCAACTTGGATTGGAAAGAATCAATAAGGATAAAAAACTTAGAGGTGAAAAGGAACTGGATTTGTCAGCAGTACCTCTGGGGGAAGAAGTAGTCAGTTATAGTGATTTTGAGGGCAAAGACATGCTAAAAGCTGCCCCTGAAACATCATTAACACGCCAATCCGTAACACTTCCCTCCCATGTGGATAATAGTGAACTTCCCTATTTCCCTCCAATCCGAAATCAAGGTGGAATTGGATCCTGTACGGCCTTTTCCTCCACCTATTATCAAATGACACATATGACTGCCATGGCAAGAGGTTGGAACACCAAAAACGATTCAGATAACATCAATAAATTTTCTCCCAAATGGCCTCATAATATGAATAATGGAGGAGATAACTCCGGAAGTGGAGAAATCCCAAATTACCGTGTTCTGAAAGAACATGGAGCTGCACTTTGGGCGGATTTCCCTTACTCTGGTGATGCAAGCGATCCAAAAAACTACCGTGAATGGTGTACAAATCCTGCCGTTTGGAGAAATGCCGCCAATTATAAGATCGACAAAATGGGCTGTGTTGATTTGTCTACCACTTTGAACAATACCTTTATAACCTCACCCACTGATGAGGACTTAACCAATATAAAAGGGTTGTTAAACAATGGGTATGTGCTTGTAGTGGATACAGGGATTTCTTATTGGATCACAGGTAACCTAAAAAATGACCCATCCACTCCGGCGGACGATGCTTATGCAAATCAGCAAGTATGTTTACTTGCACAAAGCAGTGCAAATCACAGTATGACTGTTGTCGGATACGACGATACCGTATGGTCGGATATTAATAATAACAATATCGTTGATCCTGGAGAAAAGGGTGCTTTTAAAATAGCCAATTCCTGGGGAACAGGTGATGGAAACAACGGTTTTCGGTGGTTTGCATATGACGCGTTAAATAAAGTATCTTCTGTTCAGGCTGCACCCAGCTATACTAGACAATTTGGTTGGGACAATAACCGGGCCTATTGGATCACTGCAAAAAATCCGTATACTCCAAAGCTTTTGGCCCAGTTTACTCTGAATCATCGTTACAGAAGCCAGGTAGAGGTATCTCTTGGATACTCGGATACTACGAAAACAACACCGGATAAAATCAAAGTGTATCATTCTCTGCTTTATAAAGTAGGAGGCAACTACGCATTTGACGGAAGCACTACACCCTGTGACGGCATATTCACATTGGATTACTCAGACCTTATAGAGGCCTCGGAAAACCTTGCAGGGATCGCTAAACGCTGGTACGTTATTTTCAAGGATCATTCGCAGGATAATATACCACTCATTATCAAAGACTTTAAGCTCGTCAATGCCGCAGGTAATGTTCTGGCATCAAGTACGGCAAACTTCCCCATTGTGACTGATGGAGGCCAGTCAATACTATCACTTGACTACACTTTAACTGGAAGCACCAATGAGAATCCGGCATGGAAATACAAAACAGGCATGTCTTCACCCAAAAGTTCATTAGGACTAGCTTCCTCAAATGGAAAACTTTATGCTATTGGAGGCTATGGCTTATTAGGTACTACTTACAACACAGTTGAAGAATATAATCCATCCACCGATTCATGGACAACAAAAACTTCCATGCCAACAACAAGGCACAGCTTTGGCATCGCTGAAGTAAATGGAAAAATTTATGTGATGGGTGGATTAGCCGGATCATCAGTAACAAATATTGTTGAGGAATATAATCCGCAAACCAACACATGGACTACCAAAGCACCCATGCCTACCAATAAGAGAGAATTTGCTGTCGCAGTCCTAGACGGGAAAATTTATACTATCGGTGGCGGTAACGGAAGTATCGATACGCTTAGTTCGGTAGAGGAATATAATCCACAAACCAACACATGGACTACCAAAGCCAGTCTCAATACTTCCAGAAAACATATCAGTGCTGCCGTATCCAACGGAAAAATTTATACTTTTGGCGGACTTCATTACGGACAATATTATCATGACCTTAAAAGTGTGGAGGAATACAATCCCACCACCAATACATGGACCTTTAAAGCAGATATGTCAAGTTCACGACAAGCATATCAATCTGTGGAATACAATGGAAAAATTTACATATTGGGTGGTGTAGATAATGACGTAACAGCAATCTACGATACCACAACAAATACATGGGATTCGGCGGAAGTACTTCCATCTGGCAGGTGCAATTTTGGTTGTGCTAAACTTAATAACAGGATTTATCTTGCAGGTGGTACTATCAACAGTACTTCAAGCTTCTCAAATTTTGTAAATACCTTATTGGAATATGTACCCCAAGGTACTTGGACAGTTAAAACAATGATGCCCGCACCAATGCCGTATACTGCTTCATCGGAGAATGCTGGAAAGATCTATGTAACCGGTGGATTTAATACATCAACATACAGCTCAACAGCAATTGTACAAGCCTTTGATCCACAAACCGGAACCTGGGCTTGGAGAGCACCCATGAATTCAGCCAGAAAGTCCCATGGTTCTGCAGCTTTGAATAATAAGATTTACGTAGTTGGCGGCTTTAACAACAGCTTCTTAAACAGTGTAGAAGAGTATGACCCAAGTACCAATGTATGGACAACCAAAGCCAATATGCCCACAGCAAGGCACAGCCTGGGTGTAGCCGCAGTAAACGGAAAATTATATGCGCTCGGCGGAATTAAATCAAGTGGGGTTATATCGAATGAAGTAGAGGAATATAATCCTCTAACCAATTCATGGATATCCAAGGGTACGATGCCTACGCCAAGAGAAAGCTTTGCTATCGCTGTAGTAAACAACAAAATCTACGTTATAGGCGGAACTACAACGGGAGCACCTTCGGGCAGAACCAACCTGGTTCAGGAGTATGATCCATCCACAAATACCTGGACTACCAAATCCAACATGCCGACATCAAGGGATGATTTAGCGGCAGCTACCGCTTATGGAAAGATATACGCCATCGGGGGAATGGTTAGCTTAGTTGGAGAGACTTCTGCTGTAGAGGAATTCGATCCGATCTCCAATACATGGAATAAAAAAGCAGGATTACTGAATTCAAGGGAAGGCTTATCTGCGGCCACTGTTAATGAAAAAATATTTGCTATAGGCGGATGGCAATCCGGTAATATCATAAGCGCTGTAGAGGAGTTTATTCCCTAACAGGCCTCTTTTCAAAGTGTGTTATTGTTAAAAAAATTATTAAATATGTGTGGGCTGCACCCTTTAAATATCTAAGGGCCGCAGCCCTTACTATATCTCCAGAAAATTACCTGCCAAAATAACACCTGTCTTCCCCTTTTGCATATGATAATAAGTAGCAGGCTTAATGAGAAGGGGTATTCCATGTTTCAAGAAGGTCTCAGCCCTAAACCTGCCGGAACTTTAGACCAAATAAAATCAGCCGGCGGACCCGATAGATTGAAAGCTTTTTTTCAAGATCAGATAAAGCTCAGCATGAAAACTGCAGTAAATTTGCTAAACGATAACCATTTACGCTTCTCCACCTTATTTTTGTTAGAACCGCAGATTAGAAAGTGGTCCATTTTTCCCTATTTAAATTCCAGAAACCAAAGCGCTCTTGATGTGATTCACAGAATTCAAACAAAAAAACTATCCGAATCGGGTTATTTCAACCCGGAGAGTAAACAAAAGATTTATCCTGTACTCAAATGGATTTTGGAAACAGGCTGGATTGATGACGGCCTTAATAATCAATATGACGATGTGCTAGACAAAACAAGTATCCTTCTGATAAAGATATACAAGGACTATTCTGCTTTGCCTTGTCTTGTTGAGATGGTTTTTAACCGGTTTAGAAAAGGATTTTTTATTTATGACCTGGTCTGGGCTTTATTTGAGTCAAGGAACCATCAGTGTCTCCCCCTCATTGCAAGTCATATGCATTCTACCGAGTCAAAGGATATGGAATTGGTACAAAAACTCCTTGGGTTTATCCCCTGTATGTGTATGGATAGAAGCATGCCTCAACAGAAATATCAACATTTTCTCCGCTGGTATGAAGATAACCGTTTGTTTTTATATTATACAGGAGAAAGCTTTCAGCAAACCCACAACCCACAACCTTTTGCCGTTTCATTAGAGGCAAAATACCTATGCAGGCCTTTAACCAAAGTCACGGATAAATCGCCGGGTACCATAAGAAATGAAGAATATGCCCTCTTGGATCAGTTTAAAAAACAACCGCCTCAAACTCAAGAATTTCTTTCAAACTTTTCGTATTTTTTATACCGACAAAGCCGTCCCCAGTGGTATCAGTGGCTTCAAATGCCTGTTACAAAACAACTGCAAACTGCAATGGGGCAAAAAGGAGGTTTGCCATGATCAATATATTGTCGGACAGCATTGACATCCAAACATTAATGGCATCATACCCCTATCAAAGCATTGAGAGAAAAACCCTTGAATTAATGGCTTCAAGCAGCAGAGTCTATACATACAGTTCACCGGATGAGCTTAAATTTGAGCTCGACTTGCGGAAAAAGATCATTCATGCTGCTTTAGCGCTTTATCACAGCAGCTTCTCCTTTGAAGTCTTCCGTGAGTCCAAGTGTAATTCGGACTACTGGGAGCGGACCCCTGAAGGCGGTTTTTTGTTAAAACGAGGTAATCCCCCTTCCAGCGCTATCAAAGACATTTACACAAATAGTTCAAAATACGGCACAGAATGTTCCACAGCCATTGTGATTATTTATTATAAAGCACTCCTTGACATTTTACCGGAGGAGCTTTTTAACCGGCTGTTCTCCGAGATATACCTGATGAACTGGCAGCATCTTGATCCAGACTTGGGATTACGGGTTTATTATAATGAAGCAGATTATTTTCCAGGAGACTGCAGATACTTCAAAAATCCTGATGTAGATCCCCTTACACCTGAATGGCAAGGTGAAAACACAATTTACCTGGAAAATGGACTTTACTACGGCCATGGGGTCGGGATCAATACTGCGGATAAAATGATTGATAAGCTAAACGGTTACCGGATTGAAGGATCCAATACACCCGCTTACCTGATGGATCTGGCCAAACGTCCCGACTTTAAATCCCTGGCAAGACAATATTTATATTTTTCTGCCAGTCAAATTTAACACAGCACATTTTCCGGTTTTTCAAAATGTTAAAATGCAGGAACATTCAATAATACAAAAACATATTATGTTAACAAAGAGACCATTTTATGAGCAAAGGGGAGTTCTCCATGCATGAAAGTCTTGATACTGAAGCATCAAAGAAAGATAGAAATCCGGATCCAATAACAGCATCTTCTATAGAACCCTCACGTTTACTGCTTGATACTTCTGATCCGCTATACCGGATTCCAGCTTTTTTAAGTTATGCACGACCATATAACGATATGCAGCAAATATTTTTAGACCGGGTTATTGAAGAAATCAAGGAACGTTTGATTTTTCCCCGCACCCTAGGAAGGTCGGACCAGAATATCGAGGATCCGCTAACTGCAATCCGCCGGATGATATTGAGCAGCTATGGCATGTTGGCAATTGCCTTCCGTCGTGCCTTTGTTAAAGAAGCAATCTCCAGGCCGCAAACAGACCAACAGCAGATTTTCCAAGACTTCTGGCTCAGCAGCCCTTATTTGCAAATCGAACCCTCCATGGCTTACCAACATGGTCTTCCCATTATGTTGATGGTAGAAGATGGCGTTAGCACCAACAGCACTTTTGGCGGTGTGCTTGAACAGGGAGCCGGTCCATTCAATATTATCCGTTTTGATTTGCAAACTCCTCAATCAATCCCAAACTTCTTCAACAGCGTTTTCTGGAAAGAAACCTTTGAAGACTGGGTAGGAGCAGTAAGATGCGCATATAATAAACAAACGGAACCTAATTTCAAATGCAATTATTGCTGCTGATATATGCAAATCAATTACTTTCTATACGATATAGATGACGAACTGTAAAAGTAAAATTTCGATTTCTGAAAGACCACGTAAACCAGGTATTTCATCTCTCGAATTTTACTATGTTTACACTTCGTTATCTATAAATAACGCTCACCCTTAAAGGTAAGCGTTTTTCTATAAATTTTCTCAAGGAGGATTTTATGTTAAGTGAAAGCTTTTATTCGAGTCACCCGGACCTTAAGCACAAAACATTAATTATACTTAGAGCAGGAGACGGTTCATTGCACGAGAACTGGCTGACCCCCTCCGAGTATAGGAATTTTGATCTGGCAATCAGTTATTTTGGGGATAAAGAAAATCCATATGCCCATCTGTGTGTTTTATACGAAAACGCAAAGGATACAAAATTTCCCTCACTCTATAAATTCATATCCAATCATATTGACTTTATTCTTCAGTATGATGCAGTGTGGCTGCCGGATGACGATCTTTATACCGATGCTAAAGGAATTTATAATATGTTTGACATTTTTTATTCGAAAAACCTTTGGCTGGCACAGCCTGCCCTTACACCGGACTCATATTACAGTCATGACATTACGCTGCAAAGGCAAGGCCACCTCCTTCGGTATACCAATTTTGTCGAAGTAATGGCTCCGATTTTTTCAAAGGAAGCCCTTTTGAGATGCCTTTATAGTTTTTCTCAAAGTCGAAGCGGATGGGGGCTGGATTTCATCTGGTCCAAAATTTTAGATAATCCAACCTCGAAAATCGCAGTAATAGATGCTGCACCAGTCCGCCATACAAGGCCCTTAGGATCGGGCGCAGCTTATCAAGGTCTCAATATAGACCCCAGTTTAGAAATGTTTGATATATTAAATAAACATGGTGTAAATTTTCCATATGACATGAAAACCCACAGTGTGTGTTTACTTTGACTATAGACAACGAACTGTAAAAGTAAAATTTCGATTTCTGACACCTAAGTAAACCAGGTATTTCATCTCTCAAATTTTACTATCTTTACACTTCGTTATCTATAAAATACTAACAATTTAAAAATCAACTGCGTTTCCGGAAGATTTTACTCCGGTTTAAAAGCTATAGATGATGCAAAAAACATTTTACATTTGGAGTAAAGGATCTTGTAAAAAAATCCATCACAAAAATTTGGCTTATTTTGCCTGTGAAACATCCTTTAATCATCCTATGTTATTGATTACTTTTTTTGCTCCTTCAAACCCGCTTAATAAACTTTGGTCACTCCAATAATAGTCCCATTCTCCAAACCTTCCAATCGAAATGATACCGTTTTGATCTAAGTATTCCCTTACAATGTGTCTGTTTTTTAGCATATCCCGATAGAAGACGACATTTGCAAAGGGAATCTCTCTATAATTCATAAAAAGTACATCCTTTTTGCTGCATATTCCCATACGGCACATATCGTTTAATAATTTATTCATTAACGTCTCTTTACTCTCTTTTAACGGTTTATATTTTGTAAAATAAATTTCAAATTGCAGTGAACTAAATCCCTCAGGAACATTGTGAGGGGACTTTAGATTGGGAGCATATGCCCTTGCAGGTAAAACCTCTTCATCATAAATATAAAACCATAAAAACTTCGGAATATCCGGCCTGTTAAAGCCAACTGAAACCAGAGCAACTGAAGTTGCCAGAAGCTTTTCAGCAGCATCCTTTACATATTGAGGCACATCTTTTATAATATGTGCCATTTCATTCATCGGAACAGAACTGATTAAGTTTTCATAATACTCCTTTGTACCATCCTCAAATTCAACCCATTTTTTCTTGATATCAATTAAAGCTGCTTTTTTTCCCAATCGAATATCTGCCTCACTGAGCATCGGATCTAAAAATCTTTGATACCCACCCATTTGAGGGTAACGCATTTCCCCTGTATAATAAGTGTTTAGGGTCAGATCTGTCATTGCGCCTTTGAGAACTTCTTCAAGACTTGGCCTGTACATTCTGTTATGAATCCATTGGATGCTTAATTCCCTCGCTTCGGTGCACCAGTATTTTCTTGTATACCTTATGGGAAAACTTTCTGCAATCTGTTTTCCATACTGGTTATATAACCAGTCTTCATAGTTGGTACTGTATGCGGTCTGTTCAGGTTTTTTCACAAAGTCAACAATACACTTAACCTTTTCATCCACAGGCAGATGGTATAAGTTGTTTTGAACCGGATGCTTGAGCCAAGACCCATAATAATAATTATAAGCTTCCGGGCTATGGGTAAAATATGGCGTATGATTAAATAGATTTCGAACCCTCTCATCCTTTGTAAATGATAAATGTACTGCGGTATCAAAGGTAAAGCCTTCTACATTGAAACTGCCGCAAAGCCCTCCATAACAACTGTTTTTTTCAAAGATTTCAGCCCTTTGCCTGCCTAAATAATAGCCTGCTGCGATTCCCGCAATGCCTCCACCCAATATCATTGTGTCCTTCATGCCAGTTACCTTTTCAGAGCATTATGTTATCTGTTTTAGTATATGCTTTTTTTAGTCATGTTGCTCCTCATACTAAACTACTAATCCTATCTCTGAAAAATCACATAGGTAAGGCATATGATCTCTTGTATCCCACCACAGTTGTATTTCATAAACTCCATTCAACTTGAGAGCACTTTACATCTTTTTTATTTTTCTCCCTTCCTCATATCCTACAGCCATAATTCTGCGTTCTCCAGCTTTTATCGTATAGGGTCCCACTTTTCAATTTTTTTAATTTTGCCGGTTGGGATAATGTATGTTGTATTTAAATGACCTTCTTTTTTTTCATAGTGATATCCAATAAAAAAGCGGTCTGACAGGTCAAGCTTTAAAAAAGGTTCCGGACTTTCAGGAGAATCCGAGTATACCTTTACAAAAACCATGCTGCTTTTATGGTCCAAAGCATCGCTTATTTTGATAAGCTGCGCGGCAAATCCGTTGTAGTAGATATAAAAAGCAGTAGATAAGGCAGTGAGTGAAATAAATATCAGCCTAAATATGTTTTCCCATTCCCTGTCCCGATTGTTATCCGCTTTTTGATACAATTGATAGCTCAAAAGCAGTATAAAAATATAAAGTATGTTAAAAAGCCACATCCATTCGGTAGTATACTCCATCCTGCCCAGTTCATAGAAACCAAAAATAATGCAGAAAAATAAAAAGGGCAAAATAAAATATACACCTGATGCCCACATTTGAAGCCTCTGAAATGTACCCCCCCTGCCCTTCGCGATGGATCTTTTCTTTACACGCTTCATGACGATAAAGGCTATATTTAAAAGCATCAAGGCAAACGCAGTTTGTATAAATATTGTAAACAAAAACACCAGTCCGTTGACAACATAGGTCTCTTTGGAAATAGGAATGGTACCGATGCTAAGTAAATTTGCGAATGAAAACTTGTCGGTAAAGGTACTGAACATTCCTTGAACATAGATAAACCCTACAATAACGGCTAAAATGGGATAAGTGATATTATATTTTGATAATTTACCAATCATGTTTTCCAGTTTGTCAAACCCGATGCCGGACGGTATCAATATAAAACCTCCTTATATTATTTTTTGCACTATTCCCTCATAGTATTATTCGTCTTATCCACCGGAAAATACCAAAGCAGCAAGTAAAATTTGTCCACACGAAACACTTAAAGGAAACTTTGCATCTGCATATTCTCTATATCAAAATCAAACCCTATCATTGAAAACATTGTAGGAGGTGTATTTCAATGGTTGAACAACTTATGAAAGAAGTTGATTTTGACAAGCTTTGCGATCAGGTATACTACAAATCTCCTGTCGCCTGGGAGGATCAGGTCATGTATTTTCTCATGCTTGACAGGTTTTCCAATGGGAATGAGTCCGGATACAAAGACAATAACGGCACCCTTGTAGAAGGCGGTAAAACCGCGTTGTTTCACAATGAGGATAACGGAAATGCAGTAAGGACAGAGGAGGAAGCTAAATTCTGGCGTGAGTCAGGGGAAAAATGGGTTGGGGGAACGTTGAAAGGGCTCAGCAGCAAATTGGGATACCTTAAACGGCTTGGCATTACCGCTGTATGGGTTAGTCCTATTTTTAAGCAAGTCGCCTTTAGGGATTCTTATCATGGATATGGAATTCAAAACTTTCTGGATGTGGACCCTCATTTCGGAACACGTGAGGACTTAAAGGAAATGGTAAAAATTGCACATGAAAACGGAATCTACGTAGTAATGGACATTATCTTAAATCACACAGGAGATATTTTTCAATATAAAGCGGATTCCTGCCGGTGCAGGGATCAAAACGGCTGTGACATATGCTGGGATGGCAATACTTATGATGTGGAAGGTTTTAAGGATGAGTCAGGAAATCCTTCTATAGGGTTTCATTCTGTCAACGTAAACGAAACTCCGAATGCCTGGCCCAATGGAGCAGTCTGGCCAGTGGAGTTCCAAAATCCCGGCTTCTATTCCAAAAAAGGAAAGATCAGAAACTGGGATTACAATCCGGAGTATTTCGAAGGTGATTTCATGGATTTAAAGGATATTTACCATGGAACAGGTGATGTTGATCATTACAAGGAATCGGAAGCTTTCCGGGTGTTATGTGAGGTCTACAAATACTGGATTGCCTACGCAGACATTGACGGTTTTAGAATCGATACGGTAAAACACGTTGATCACGGGGCAACAAGGTATTTCGCACAGGAAATCCACGAATTTGCCCAAAGTATCGGAAAGGAAAATTTCTATTTAATTGGTGAAATCACCGGAGGGCGGGAACATGCCTTTCATGTACTGGAGATTACCGGTATAGATGCTGCCCTTGGAATCGCAGACATACCTGATAAGCTTGAGAATGTTGTTAAAGGCTATAGCAATCCCGAGGAGTATTTCAACCTGTTTAGGAACTCCCTCCTGATAGATAAGGAATCCCATGTATGGTTCAAAAACAAGGTTGTCACCATGTTTGACGATCATGATCAGGTAAGACGCGGAACTAATAAAGCCCGCTTTTGTGCAAGTGACAACGGGTGTGACCTTGTCCTCAACGCATTGGCACTCAATGCCGCCACCCTTGGAATTCCGTGCATATATTATGGAAGCGAACAGTGTTTCGACGGCAGTGGAGATAGTGACCGTTATATTAGGGAAAGCATGTTTGGCGGAGAATTTGGAGCCTTCCGAAGCAAACACCGCCACTTTTTCAACGAAGACAACTGGGTTTATAAAGAGCTTTCAAAAATTCTTGAAATAAGAAGGAATAAAATCGTCCTTCGAAGAGGAAGGCAATACCTGCGCCCTATTTCAGGTGACGGAGTTAATTTTTCATTCCCACATAAGATGGGTGATAGAATGACTTCTCTTGTTCCCTGGTCCCGTATCTTCAATAAGAGAGAAATGCTGGTAGTTACAAATACGGACTGTCAAAATGCTTCCTCTGCATGGGTCACTGTGGATCATTATCTTAATCAGGCCGGAGACAGATTAAGATGCATTTATTCATCCAAAGATAAGAGTATGATCGGAAAAGAAGTTACTGTAGAAGAAAAAAACGGAAAATCGGTATATCTTACTTTACCCGCATGTGATTTTGCCATTTTTGAACAAGTAAGCGGAAGCACTTGTATAGACAGAAACCAGTCTACACAAGAGTGTGACAGTTAAATACCATTGCCAAATTTTTTAGGAACATGGGATACGGACACTTTCACTTAAGGGAGTTCTGTAACCATATCCTTCATTTTATTTACATTATCGATTCAAAACCAAAATATAAGTACCATTAAAATTGGAATCACCATCAGTATAAAAAACTCACGTTACCCCGGTAACAGGGAATTTAAAGTTAACAATATCCTCTGGAAATTCCCCTAAAACATGCATAACATCCCCATGATAAGAGTCTATGTTATAATTTAAGCCAAGCCAGTCCGGTGTAAAGTGAAACCGGACTTTTTTTGTTCCCTCTTCCAAAATATAATCTTGAATATCTTCAAAACGGATCCTATTCTCTGTCAAAATATCGAAAATATCAACCGCGTCATGATCATAATTTGCCAGGAATATAATATCTTTTTCCTCAATATAGTAGATGCTGTCATTAAAATTATACAACAGGTGAAACCAATAAAAAGTTGGGTTTCCTCTTCCATCTAAAATCGATGAATGTTGAAGTTTGGTATAAATCAATCGTTTGAGATGGTCGGACTCAATTGTGATTTTTATTGCTTTTGCCTTCTTAACAAAATGAGCTACATTGATAAATGGAATTCCTTGATTTACCGGCTTAAAACCAAATTTGGGGTAGTAGTTTAGCACATCATGATTTGCGAAAAGAAAAATCAGCGGGAAATGCTTGTATTCCTCTAAAACCTTCTCAGTTAATATACGTGATAATCCCATTCCTCTATATTCAGGCAAGACCCCAACCGAACCCAACTGGATGGCTTTAATATTATTTCCGTGAATTTGAAGCTGCAACATTGCCGCTGATACATTGGCAATGATTCGGTCATGATAGACCAATGAATGCGGAATATAATTATTATCCCAATAACCGGCATTTCTCCATTCCTTCAAATCAAAGTTGAAAACTCTTTGTGTCAAGTCAAAGTAGCTTTTCATTAAATCATTGTCATATTGATATGCTTTTAAATATTGGTAGTCCATCATAGTGTATATTCTCCTAAGATTACTTATACTGTGTATAACCACCTTCTTTAAAGGGGCTTCTCGCAATCTTTTGTTTTCAAGATCCATGGATCATTATACCATTATCCAGCCTTGCAGAGTAGTTCTAAATTTACATAAGCTCCATGGATAAAGACTGCATTTTTCCTGTCTTCCATAATGAAATTCTTTCAGAGTAACGCTACCTGCAGGTATAGGTACAGGCTAAGGTGTTGCAAAAGTAACTTCATTGTCCTTTTGGATGGTAGATGCATAACCTGTGTAATTGATTTCGATATCCTTCCGGGTAACGATAATGGACTCCACCAGGTCGGTCCGGTCGTGTGACAGCCCGTAAATATCCAATTGGTGCAGGATCAAATCTAAAAGATGCTGCTCATCTACCTTGTAGCGCTCGCAGTCCCCCG
This sequence comes from Clostridia bacterium, assembly GCA_026418275.1. GTDB lineage: Bacteria > Bacillota > Clostridia > Acetivibrionales > DSM-2933 > SKW182. The sequence goes on along the minus strand of JAOABQ010000074.1, from coordinate 50,408 downwards.
TTTTGGAGTACTTGGAACAGAGATATACTTTTTTGTTTCGTTCGGTTTTGCCCCGGTATTTCCAGTCGCAAAGCCCGCAAAAGATTTTACCGGAGAAGAGAAAATCGGCCATTGGTTAGCTCCTTGTGTATAGTATTTGGGGTCTATTGTACAGGAGTTTTCGCAGTTCGGCAAGTGGGGTCTTAATTTGCAAAACATTTTATTCGAAAAGATGAAAAACGCATAACATGTTATAAATTTTATATCCTCTATTGTAAGGTTAACTTGACATATAAACAAAGCAGTGTTATGCTTGTTATGTAAGGTTAACTTTACAGAGGTGATAATTATGAAAAATCGGTTAAAAGAATTACGAGAATCTCTCGGACTGACTCAGGAGCAGCTAGGAGAACTTATTGGCGTATCAAGGCAAGCAATTCATGCTATTGAAACAGAAAAATTTGAACCCTCCATATGGATGGCCTATGATATTAGCCAGGTATTTCACTGTTCCATAGAAGAGGTTTTTCTTTTTGACGAAAGTGAAAGAAAATCAAGAGCGCAGCAAAGTAGAGGTGCAATTTAAATGGCAATCAGACAAATTCGGCTTTTTGATGATGAAATATTAAGAAAGCGAAGCAAGACAGTTGATGTTGTAGATGATAGAATAAGACAAATATTGGATGATATGGCTGATACTATGTACGATACAGAAAATGCCGGCGGTTTAGCTGCGCCGCAAATTGGTATACTGAAGCGGTTGGTTGTAATCGATATGGGGCAAGGCCTAATAAAGTTAGTCAATCCAGAGATAATCAGCATGGAAGGAAGTCAAGATGTTATAGAAGGGTGTTTAAGTATTCCCAACACCTTTGGAAAACTGAAAAGACCCGCAAAGGTAAAGATCCACGCGTTAAATGAAAATGGCGAGAAAATCATGTTGACAGGTAAGGGAGACCTGGCAAAATGTTTTTGCCACGAAATAGACCATTTAGAGGGTATTTTATTCACCGATTTGGCTACGGAATATATAAAATAAGACCGAAAACTAGGGTAAAATCCAATTTGTCCCACAGGACCTAATATGTGTAAAAATCATATAGCCTTTATTATATACATTTGCTTGAAACTTGAATGAGTTTCTACGTAAAACCTTGACTGTCGTTCAGTCTAAACGAGAGCAGCATATATCATAAAAATTATAAATTTATTGTATAATACCATTGAATCAGGTTAACATCCAATACATATAACATCTTTTCCCAACAATTTGAATTGAAGGGTGTCTTAATTGTCCCACGTTTCCCCAATCCGGCTAACCTACAATCCATCCCTGGATTGGCAATCTTGCTGAAAATAACCTGTAAATAACAACTATTTTTCCTTCAGAGCAAAAATAGTTGTCGCACCAAAAACCAACGTTACAACGATTATAACAATATTAAATATTACATCATCTACGCTATGCCCTACATTTATTTTATTTGCTAAATTGAATAATTCAAGTATCAAAATGAGTGCCCAAACAAAAAGTCCAACAATAGTCCCTGTTTTATTCATTTTTATCCCCCCAAAGTCTTTATACTTCCTACGTACCTTTTTATACCTTATTTCCTACTGCTCTGGAATATCCACTTCCTTCATAGATGATAAACCCAATACCATTCAAGAACTTATTCGTCTATTCCCCATCTTTTCTAAAATTAACAATTCAAGTATATCTTAGAAAATCTATTATTTTCATTTCCTTCTCTTCCTTAGATATAGGATACTCTCTAATTTTGTACCTCACTTTTTTACTTCATCATACTGCTTACGGAATATTGCTTTTAAAATAAGCTCCCTCTTTATATAAACTGTTAAAACAAACGAAATTATTACAATTTGGTGATTTATAAAAGAAATGTAAAAATTGCTTCCATCAAAAATTGAGCCTGAATATTGGGGCCAATGCCATGGAAAGATCTTAACAGTAGGCAACCCGGTATCAAATATCTTATTGAAAATTCCAGAGCCTAAGTCAATCACATCCGGAAGAGTCCGCCCTAAAAAGCATGAAAGAAAAACCGGAATATATTGACGGTTCATCAATATAATTAGCATAGCATAAATAACTAATGATAGTATTACATCAATCTTGCCACTTAATGGATATGAATGAGGTAATATATCCAAAATCGCATGTAATAATACATTCAGAGACATACCGCCCAGTAAAATTCTAATTTTAAATTTAATATTCCATTTTACAGGATTGTGTCTTCCAATCATCGAGCATACTACTATACCACTCGATATTGCTGTCACTGTATGAAATATTATATTCAGCAGTATCTCCCCCCGTCTATGAGTTTTTCAAATAAATTATCATCTCAATTGTCGTGTGATCCTGTTTATTGGTAAGTTCTTCAATCGACTTACTTATTTCCGTATCTACAAATTTTACTTTTTCCATTCCTAAGCCTCCTGAAGTTATTCAGGATAAAATATATTATCCTTTCTTCACATTTTAAAACAAATGTAGGGTAGAAACCTCTTTTGCTTTACCGAAGCTTCTGGTTTCTTTAAAAACACTTTTAAAATCCATTAAATCTCCTTAACCCTAACAGATTCATACTTTTCAGTATTGATTTGATGGTCTATGAACATATATAGCAACATATAATTTATTGTTCATTTTTGCGATCAATATAATCCTTCAGGCTGCAGGGGATCCCACCACCATAAAAATCTTTAACAAAAGTCTCAATATTATTCCTCTTCTGCCATTCCTTAATGCTGTCTTTATTGCCGGATAACTTCACAACATTCTTATCATTACTTTTAATCAATTCGTTCAATCTTATCTCCAGTAATTCACATCCAACTTCTTCCTTTACCATTTTATCACATAAGGAATAATTAATAATCACTTTATTGTAATAATCGTTATCTAAGTAATACAAAGCACATAGTGCATATAATTTTCCTTCAAGAGTACCTTCATTCTCTAATTTCATAAACAAATCTTTTGCATTCTTATTACTAAATAATTTTGCATACGCTTTAATCTCATTGGACATTATTCCTGCATAACCGGTCGGACCGTTAGAAAAAACTTCTGCTTTACATAAAATGCTATACGCATCATCTATGCTGATTTTTTTTGAATCCTTAAAAAGGTTTTCGGTATCACCTGTTATTAAAATAAGAATGAATAAAGAAATGAACAAATTTTTACAAAAATATTTTATTTTCATATGTAATACACCCCGAATACATGACTTATGTAGATTTCTACTTTACTAACACCACAACAGCACTTTTTTGTATGGCCCTTCCCCCAAGTTTTATTAGCTTCACGCCATCCCTATGACACAACAAGGAATTCCCCATTAATCCTTTAAGAGTTTTTTCATGATCAATTAATCCTATTTTCTTACAGTAGTCCAAATAAGCCTTATCTCTTCTACCATTTTTAAGCCGCTTATTATCTATAGGCTCTAGACCTCTCATTTTCAAGATTATAACTTATTCGTATTCTAAAAGCTTTCTTTTTCTCCTATTAAAAGCATGTCCTTTCGATAGGAGAAAAATCAAAAGATACCTCCATATAACTTAAATACAGTTTCAATTATTTAGAAGTAATAGTGGTCCTCCCCAAATAAAAAATCATGTGTTAATATAAACTATTTCCCTTTCACCATTATTGCAAAATCTAAATTCAATTTCTTTTCCTATCAAGCAAGTGTTGGTATTGTCAATTTCGTTCCCTGGCTGTGCTTGCCCCGGCATCGGTGGGACCGGCGGCATGGGCGGCAGCACAGGCAGCAGATTGATTGGTATCCCAAGCGGCAGAATGGGCGGCAAATGCAGCTTTGCGCGCTTCATTCCCCGCTATTTCACCACGCAGCCAGGCACGCCCTGCTTCGATATCTTTTCGGTGTCGGTTGTCTTTTAGGTGCCCCCCTCCAAATATGTGAGTAGCCCAAAGAACCAATGTCCTGTGATCCTGTTTATTGGTAAGTTCTTCAACCGACTTACTTATTTACGTATCTACAAATTTTATTTTTCCATTCCCAAGCCTCCCGAAGTTATTCAGGATAAAATAAATTATCCATTCTTCACACTTTAAAACAAATGTAGTGTACAACCCTCTCATGCTTTACAAAACTACATTCCATTTATGTTTGTTCCATTTTGCCCTTTTATCAAGTGGTATCGCTAACAGATGTGGGATGCCTCATGGTTAAGATCTGAAAACGTATGTGAGGCCTCTCAACCTACTTGAATGTAATTTTCTTACTCAAACTCCAAACAGCGATACATGCTATTAAATCAGCTATAATGCTTTTAACAGGATTTATATTCGTTTCGAAAAAATACTTCTTTTTCTCTTTATAATACTCATAATCCGCTGGTATAGTTTCTTTTGAAATGCTTGCCATCTTTTTAAATAATCTAAACCATATTACACTGCCTAGTTCTATTGATTTATGACTGTCATTTGCCATTGAATTATAAAACTTTTTTGCACTTCGCTTTATATTTCTTGCTACTTTTTCTGAATAATCTTTTGTAGAAATATAAGGTGTAGCTGTTATTGGCAACTCACAAACTTTCTTACTACCGCCTAAAGTCAAAGAAAGTGCTTTAATTGTCTTATTTACTCCTGCACCGCCATTAGCAACAAGCATTAAGGATTGCTTAAAGAACTTTGGCCTGTGTAAACTATAAGCAAATCTATCTATGAAATTCTTCATTAATCCACTAACATTCCATGCGTACCCTGGTGAGCATAGAATGATTCCATCTGAAAGTATTATTTCTTTTTCAATGTTTGCTTTTTCGTCTTTTAACGGACAAAAATCTTCACCTTTAGAAAAGCAGATAAAACAACCTTTGCACATTTTTAAATCTATATCACTGAGAAATATATACTTGAAATCAATATCACCAATAAACTTAAGTTGCTCTTCAATGTCTTGAACAATTTTATATCCATTACCTCTGCGTGGACTTCCCATAATAGCGATTACTTTCATTAAATCCCTCCTCAAAAACTTTCCATTAAAAAATATATACTCATCTTCCGTCTCAAGTAATGTTTTCATATAACCCGCCCATACTTCTAATATTACCTATCCCGCCAACTACTATATCTTTCGGGCTCTTATCCCTTATTTCCTTTATGTCATAAAATTTGAACGTTTCCCATCCCAATGATATAAAACCTTCATTGGCAACAAAGGAATTAACATTATAGAAGTCGCCATTCTTATTTATTTGCATATACTTTCATGAATCATTACCCTCATCTTTTTGAAACGATATTAATTTATACATAGGAAGCCCGTAATCTAACTTTAACACTTTTTTAATGTTTGGACAATCATTGGTATAGAAGCAGTAACTGGATTACTTCAACTGATTTTAAAATGTACTTATTGAGATAAATTATTTTACCCCCTGTAAATATGCTAACTATCCTACAAGATTTTAACGTCTACAGACCACCTTCCAATAATATGGTATAAATGTAAGCAATATGATATAATTACAATGTTACTTACTTATGTACAAATTTAATAAACAAAGAGGTTATAAAGCTTATGAATTTTGAAGGCAAGAGGCATAGAACAGCAAATTCACCTATCAAAGGAAGTAAACCTCCCTCCGTTAAGGATAATACCTTTTCAGGAGCCCAAAAAAGCCTTTTGGATCTCCAGAATAGGATTGGAAACCAAGCTGTTCTCAAATTGCTTCAAGTTAAAACTCATTTAGGTATACCTGCAAGACAGAATACATTTGAAAACCAGATTGAGATAAACAATACAGCAGATACAGTTACTAAAGCGATTCGCTCTCCCGGTAAATCAATGGATCAAAACACCCGAAAATCAATGGAAAATGCTTTCAAAAGAGATTTCAGCAGTGTCAGGATACACACTGACAATAAAGCGGCGGAATCTGCGAGATTAGTTAACGCTGCTGCTTATACAATTGGAAAGGATATCGTTTTTGCTGACGGGGAATATAATCCCGGTACTTTTGAAGGAAATAAACTCATTGCCCATGAGCTTACCCATGTGGTTCAACAAGGTAACTCCAACAGTCGTACCGCCTTAATACATAATAAACAGAATGCCGCTTTGGAAAAGCAGGCGGATGATATATCCAGCAGAGTCAGTAAAGGCGAAAGTGTCGATATCCATACTTCAAACGCAGCACCGGGACTCATACAAAGAAAAAATGCGAAGGGTGCCGGTAACCAGCAGTGCGAATCCATACCTTCAAATCCTGGTATTGGTGTAGCGGTAGGTGAATGGTTGGGTTTAATGTATCGAAGGGATCATGGCATTGATACCTATCTCCTGGTTGACTGGTGGATTTTTGGGCCGAACGGAAGATTGGGTACCCTCTTCAAACTTGGTCCTAAAAGAGATGGAATAGATCCGGATGTGTTTCTTGCATTAATGTGTAAACCGGAATGGTTCGGAACAACAAGGGTAGATATCCTTGATTCGGACCGAGATCATATTTATGAAATAAAACCGAGGCGTGGCGCTGCTGCGGGAGCACCACAGCTTAACGATTATTTGATCAACTTAACTACGCATGCACAAATGCGTCCTTCTTGGATGGGTGGAGGGCCAAGAAACTGGCAGCCAGGACCCTGGACGCCCCCTCCTGTTCTAGACCTCCCCGCAATTAACGCAAAAATCGAATTTTGGCGAGACCCTTACCATCCTGGAGTAATCATATACGATGTTCTAAATTGTAAAAAAGAAGAAGATGATGAAAATAGCAATGCGGATGCAATAGCTTTAAGAAAACCCAATGTGGATATTATTGAACTTGAACCTGAACTTGACCAACTGGCACCCATGCTCCGGGACGCAATCCTTGTCAAACAATTGCCTGCCGGAAGGGATTATATTATCATATCTCCCCCGGGGTTTTATACGAAATATGTAGCAGACCCCGGAATAAATGAAAAGATGAAGAATTATGAAATTAATCCTCATGATGCAAGGAAAAATCCTGTTACAGGATTTAGGAATTTGGGTTGGACTCTGGTAGGCATTAGTGCCGGTTTATATGTACTTATGTATATAGCCGTTCTCGGTGCAGGAGAAGTGACGGTTGCAGGTTCGGCTGCCAGCTCCGCTGCGATTCCTGCTGAGGGTGCAACAATACTGCCCTTTGTAAAACCTGGGGTTGATGTTGCTGCAAAGATTGCTGCCAATGAAGCAGTTAAATCCTTATCTAAAGCAGCTGCCGTTTTATTGATTGTAGGCAGTTCCCAAAATGCAGATGCCATTTCAGGTGAATCCGGCCCAACCTTAGAATCTTTTGATGCTATTATGGCCGTTCCCAAAGATGAACTCAAGGCTCAGCAACAAGATAATTTTTCAATGGGCACAGTGGTTTATTATTCGGGGAAAAAGTATGTTGTCATAGGAAGAACTTCAGGGTAGAATTAAAACTTATGCGGGTGCCATGTTCTCCGGGCGGAAGTCGGCATATTAAAATATAATATTGTTAATTTATAACTGACTGCAGAATTGCCGAGCCTCACACGAAAATAACATCCAGCGCAGCCAGTTAAATTCAGGAAGGACCTTTACATACCAGGTCCTTTTTTTATTCAATTCCTAAAATATATTAAAAAAAATTGCTTTTACAATCAAAAAAACTTGCATGTCAGAATATAGGCTTCTACCAAAAGTTCCAAAAAAAGGGCTATGTATGTACTTTACAGCCGCCCGTTAAAAATCTTAGAAAGCCTTATTCCCCTCAGTAAATAACCAATTTATTTCAGAGTCTTCATGTTTTTATTTTTAGCCAAAGAAAAGCAGTATACACCAAAATACACTATTGTGATAGAAAGTTAACGCGTATAGACTTTTAGCATAGATGTAAATTTATAACCATAAAAAGAGGAGGTTTGTTTATGAAAATGTCAGGAAAAAAGCTTTGGTTTAAGGCATTGGCACTCTCTGTAAGCGTTATACTTGTGCTTACAACGCTTATGGTCACAGGCATCGTAAGCTCCGGATCCGCTATACCCGCATGGCAGCCCGATACAAACTATGCAAAGGACGATATTGTAATCTATAACAGTATTGCCTATCAGTGTGTTGTAGCGCACAAATCCTTGGACGGGTGGCAGCCCCCCAATGTACCCGCACTGTGGAGTGTATTCAATGGTATGCTAACCCCGGCCCCAACGCCCACAACAACAAGTCAGGGCGAATTCACCATATCCGGTTACATAAAAGCGGATGTTTCCTCAAGTAACCCTTCAATTAATACCGGATTTAAAATTGAAGTAGCAGGAAGCAACACATCTGGCAGCACCGATAACAACGGTTATTTTCAAGTTAAAGCTGCCAAAGGAGACATCTCTTTAAAAATCACAAAGAATAATTATTTAAGCAGAGAGATCAAAAACATTTCCTTAAACAGCAATATCGCCATCGGCTCCAAAAACAGTCCTGTTGATTTATGGGCAGGAGATGTTGCTGCAGATGGAATTCAGGACGATGCCATCAATATGTCAGATATTGTACAAGCTTTAAATAGTTTTAACACAAGCTCAACGGATGGAAAATATAACCCTGATTTAGATTTTGACAAGGATAATGCCATCAACATGGTGGATATTTTGATTATTATCAACCATTTTAATAAGTCAACCGCAGATTACCCTGTTGTTATACCTGAAGTATTATCTACCCCAACCCCTACGCTGTCACCATCAAGTACACCTACACCGACTTCCAACAGTACCTGGGGTGATAAAGTTTTTGCTCCCTATGCATATACTGGAAGTAATATCAGCATAAGCAAGTGCTTTGCTGAATCCGGCCAAAAATACTATACCGTTGCTTTTGTTGTAAGCGATGCCAATGGAAATCCCGTATTTGACGTGGGAGGGAGTGTTGCCAGCAACTTCTATGGGGCAGAAATCAGTAAAGTGAAGAGCAGCGGCGGAGATGTTATGATTTCCTTCGGTGGCTATGGAAGTGTGGAATTGGCCCAGTCCAACCCGGATGTCGCGACACTTCAGGCAAAATACCAATCGGTTATTGATATGTATAAGGTAAGCTGGCTTGACTTTGATATTGAAATGTCCGGATCTTTGGACTCAACTGTGGTTGCAAGGCGTAATTTGGCTTTAAAAGGATTGCAGGATAAAAATCCGGGATTAAAAATCTCCTATACATTACCTGTAGCTAAGACAGGCTTGTTATCAAACACCTTAAGTCTTCTAAACGACGCAAAAGCCAAAGGGGTAAAGGTTGAATCCGTCGATATCATGACCTTCGATTTTGGCGACGTCAACTACAATATGGGAGAGCTTGCGGTGAATTGTGCAAAAGCAACCTATGAACAGATACAAAAAATTGATCCCAACATGAAAATCGGTATCATTACTATGATCAACAGGGATGATCACGGGTCTCCCTTCACCACGGCAGACGCTCAAATCGTGCTGGATTTTGCACAGAAAACAAGCTGGGTTCGTTTGCTGAGCTTCTGGCAAAGCGCAAGTGATGCAAACTGGTCTTTTACAAAGCTATTTAAAGCATACCAATAAAACCTGTAAGCTTTTAAACTAACCAAAGACAATTGTACATAGTAGAAAACCAGTTTCAAATGATGTATAGATATCAAATATTATTCTACATTTTTACATTTTATTGTTCATCAAGAAATATAAAACCGCCATAATTTCCTTAACATCAAAAAATGCCCCGATATACTCTACTCAGTAAATTGAGTAGAGTATACCAGGGCATACCAATTAGCCATCATTATATTACAATGCATTTTTAGTCTTTCAGTATGTTAAACGAATGACCGTAAAAAACCAGCCTGCGCAATGATAATGTGCTATCACTGCCAGGCTGTTTTTTCAAGTACACCATGTTTTGGAGCACATACTGTTAAACATGCACTTCCTCTGGTTGTGACTCCATACCTTAGAGAGAAATTACATTACAGAGCACTCTGTCTATTATTTAGAAACCGGGACAGCATTAGTAGCAGTAATCAATGGATAATGATTTACAGCTTGGTTAAAGTGGTTGATGATGACTAATATATCCGCCATATTCACAGCATTATCCCTGTTGAGATCACTATCCTCCTGGTATTTTCCATCCCCTTTGCTGGTATTGAAGCATTTTATGATCTCCAGGATATCCGAAATATTGATGGCATTGTCTTGCTCTCCGTAAGCCGTCACCATATCCCCCGGCCATATGTCAACAGGTTTACTTGGCGTTCCCAGGATGCTATCACTCTCTACCTTCATGTTTTTGATTTCCCTCGTGAGGTAATTCGGCTTGGTGATTTTAATGCTGTATGTTCCCGGGGTGATGCCCGTAAGCTGGAAGACTCCATTTTCATCAGTGGTTGCCGTAATATCCGTTCCCACCACTTCAACCTTGAAGCCAGCTTTCAGTATACCTGCTACTGCCGGATCATAAATCATGTCAGGCGCTATGACTCCGGTGATTTTAAACCCTGCGGAAATTTCTACAGATACCGTATTGCTTGCTGCCGATTCATTTCCTGCTTTATCAAAAGCCTTCACAAAGTAATTGTAGGTTATTCCTTGCTGAAGTGCTGTATCTTTGAAAGAAGCCTCTTTCGTCTCTGCAATTTTAATTCCGTCTCTATAGACCCTGTAGCCCGACACACCCACGTTATCAGTGGATACACTCCACATTAAATCAATGGTGCCCTCTAACGAAACTGCCTTAAGACCTGTTGGTGCTGTTGGAGGTTCACTGTCTTTCCCCACAGAGAAGGACCATGTAAGCTCGGCATTATCCCCATCCATATCTTGTGCGGATACGACTATTTTGTGGCTTCCTTCTTCCAGAAGAGCCTCTAGGGCTACTTTCCATAAGCTGTCTCCCAGATAGGTAATGTCTGTCTCAGGAACCGCCGTACCGTCAACAGATACTCCGATACTTTCCATATCGATAGTGTCTTCGGAAGATTCCACCTTAAAGGAAATTTCTTTTAAGTTCCAAGGTGCAGTGGAATTTTCCTCCGGTGCAACTACTGTAATCACAGGCTTGATCCCTTTGGTCGAAAGGTTAACCGTATTGCTTGCTTCAGACTCATTCCCCGCTTCATCGAAGGCTTTTACCGAGTATTCATAACTTGTTGCCGGCGTCAGCCCGTTATCCATGTAAGAGGCTTCAACGGTCTCAGCGATCTTAAGTCCGTTCCGGTAGACCCAGTAACCTGCCACCTCTACATTATCTGTTGAAGGATCCCAGTTAAGGCTTACGGAAGTTTTCGCAGATGATGCCATAAGTCCTTCCGGTGCTGACGGTGCTTCGGTATCCTTTACCGAAACGGTAACCCTGTTGCTTGCAGCCGATTCGTTGCCTGCGGCATCAAAAGCTTTTATGTGGTAAATATATCCATCCCCTATCACAAGCCCCGAATCCCTATAAGTTGGCTCCGTCACTTCTGCGATCTTTTCTTCATTTCTATAGACCCTGTAGCCTTTAACTCCGATGTTGTCGTTGGAGGAGACCCATGTAAGGGTAATTTCCGTACCGTTTAATGCGGCCTCAAGTCCGGATGGACTTGAAGGCGCCTCAGGGTCCTTTTCGACGGTGAAACTCCATGTCAGACTGCCCTTGTCGCCATTCATATCTTCTGCGGTTACCTTCACAGAATGGTTCCCTTCCGCCAATAAGTCCTTAAGAAGAACCTTCCACATTCCATTTCCGGTGCCTATGATGTCTGCTTTCGGAACAGGTACACCATCCACCACTGCGAGAATGCTGTCTTCATTGAGGATATCCTCTACAGCTTCCGCCTTGAATACAATTTCCTTGATATTCCATGGTGCGGCAGCATCTTTCACAGGCGACACAGGCGTAATTACAGGCCTTATTGAAGTATTTCCTATAATGGTGACGCTCACCGTTTCGGATGGAACACTTCGGCTTCCATAGATGTTGGTTTGCGAAGCAGCTATTTTATGTAATCCGCTTGTTAAGAAGAATACTTCTTCAAACTTACCGTCTTTACCTACGGTGATCTCTCTCACTACACTTCCGTCCAGATTGAATTCCACTTTACACCCAGCCTGGGCATTTCCTTTCATCTTCACTTTATATGGATCCTCCGGATACGGTCCCTCAACAGGGTCAAAGGTTGGGGCACCCGGTACCGTCTTATCCAATGCCAGGATAAAGGGAATCGTATAAATGGATTCTGTTAATGCACTGTCATTGCCTGCGGTTTTTCCCGACCATCCGTAAACGGAACTGACAACACTGGTAAGTCCGGTTTGATTTACAAGGTCAGGATTTATGTTGCTGCCTTTTACTTTAATTGCCAGAGTTCCCCCGTAGACACCATCCGGCGTATTTTCATCCAATGTTCCCGTGATGCAGATTCTAAGTCCTTCTCCCGCTGCTACGGTTGAAGCTGCGGGTTTACCGTCCAGGTTAACAAACTTGAAGGTGTCTTTGGAAATCTTGTTTCCTTTTCCATCTATCAAATCCTGTACCCCATACTGCACCTGGCTGATTCCGGTTTGCCCCCCGGTCTCTCCAAAGCTCATCAAGAAATTGATATTTTTGGACTTGCTGGTCACAAATATAGGGAAGCTTGCATCCGGCACCGCCCCCAGTTCGGGAAGCTCCATGACCTGCAAGGTATACATTTCGCTTTCCTCTCCTGACGGAGACACCACCTCGATACGGTACGGCCCGTTTTTAGGATCAAGGATCCGGATGTAATCCGACGTATTGATCATATCCTTTACCGATGTACCCTGGAATTCATTGACTGCACCTCCGTCAAACATTCCAACCTTGCGTCCTTCAGCGTCAATCACATGAAGTTCCAGCTTCGACCCTTGGTCCGCTGCCAGGAAGATTCTGATCTCTTTTGCTGCCTGTCCCGGATTCAGCACGGTTTCGTCCTTTTCACCGCCCTTGATTTCACGTCCCAAGGGCTGGGATATGATAAACTTTTCCCTTCGTGCATCAACTTGAGCCTTTGTTCCTGCAAAGAAGTGGGCAATATAGGGGCCATTCACGCCACCGATGGACATGGTTCCCGCTTCCGCAATAGCAAAGGAAATGACTGCGTCATATCCGGCTGCGTCCGTAAGGGTTGAACGGGGAACTGAGAAAGGAATCTCAATCTTCACCGATTCTCCCGGCCGTATATTTACAGGATTTGTCTTTGGCGCATCCACAAGTCCGCTGCGGGTGTAAATCCCCAGCATTGGTGAAACTGTGATTTCACCGGTATGAAGGTTCTTTACGGTTAAGGCTGCTTTCCCTTCCCCTGATTCAAACTCAGGGTGCATGACCACATCGGTCACAACAGCACTTTGTACCTCTACCGGAAGAGGAGGATCAATCAAACGGAACTCGTCAATGCCCTTTATGAGGTCCTTGAAGGATTTGGCCATGTAAAGCTGATTCACGATGGCTACATCTGTTGCTACAAAAACCTTGGCCACGTTCTTTCTGAGATATTCTCTCTGGGTCATATCCAGTGAGTCGAGGGAAGATGCCCAATTGTCCATGGCACTCTTTACAATGAGGGAGCCTACATCATACCCCAACCCCATCATACCGGGATACATCATGGCTGTAACATCCATGATCATCATCGCGCCTTTTACCTGGTTGTATTCCGCCCGCAAGAGAAGATCTTGGTATCCGCTCTGGATGTTCGAGCTTAAAAGTGTATGGGCTTTATAATAATCGGTTGGATCAATCTTCATCGGAAGGAAAGTCGATCCTGTTGATTTATAGATCCACATTTTCTTTAAAGTAGTGCTTCCGCCATCGCTGTAGCCGTACTTTTTGTTTAAATCCTTCACGTAATTCATGAGCGGGTCGATGGGATAATATGCCGGAGCGTAATTCCCTTCATAACGCTCAATAATGGCCTTTGCATTATCCAGTGTTGTCCTGATCATGTTCTTTAAGTCTCTTATGGTCATATCGGGTGCTTCATCAATCATCGCTTTGAATTCGTCCAGGAATGCTCCCGGAGAGCTAGGCGCTTCTTCATACAGGAATTTCTCCAGTTTGTCATAGTCAAACTGCTTTAAGGTGAGATTTTGCACTACCTGGGTCAAATCCTGTTTCTTCGCTACCGCGTCTTCAATGGTCTTTTGCCATTGGGGGATTGTTTTGATCAGTGCTTCCAACTGACTGTCATAGAAGATGGTCTGGAATCCCTTGGCCATATCTCCTACCCCCATAAAGCCCGACTGCATCGGCAAACTCTTGCCCCAATCATTTAAGGTTTTTGCCATGGCACTACTGTCTTCCAACTCGATAAACTTTTCTGCATAGTTTACCAGGTCGCTAAAAGCAGTTTTCTGGTTATCCGCTTTCCGGATATATGCCTGATAAACACCGTTAACCAATCTTCGCAATTCCGGCCCCATGGATGAACGCTGATCTAATAGGCCTTTGACCATCTCAATGCTGTTTTCCCTATAAATTTCTGCCGTTTTAAAGAATCCGCGTGCTTTTTCTACTGCTGCTTTTGCAGCCGCACCGCTTATATATTGCGGCGGGTTGATCTCATCCGTTGCTTTCTTCGCGTATGCATCCGCTTCCTTTACTGCGTTTTCGAAGAACTTCTTGTCACTCCATAAATAGCTCTCCCCCTCCATGAGTTCTGAAAGCTTCTCATAAGTCTTTTCAAAGGTTTGATCACTCAGTGCTGACTGGTACATGCTTGCGGCCGCAAGCTTCTGCAATGCCTTGCAGGCATCCTTTAAAACATCCCGTGCAATTTCCCATACCTTCTTCGTAACGTCCCCCTTTGCCGCCAGCCTTAAAAGTTCCTTACTTACATCCGTTACCGCATTGCCGGTGGAAACCGAAGCACTTGACTTTGCCATTTTATAGGCATTAAACAAATTAACTGCATTTTTAGTATTTGCCGCATAGTCATAGAGCCCCTTAAATCCGTTGAAGATATCCACAAAACTTCCCATCATATCCAATATGCTGGATATAAGTCTGGCTTGGTTCTGGTCTTTCACAAATTCCGTGGACCGGTTCAGTGCATCTCCCAGTTCAAAGCTGATACGATCTACGGCTTTATCCATATTGGTTTGCAGCTTGTCAATCTCCTTAATCAGCTCTGAGTAGTCCGATTTGGCTGCCATCTGCATGGTCATGGGTGTAACGATGACCTTGCTGTTTACTTTTTTGCTGCTTACGGCCAATGCCGGAAGATTGGTCCAGTCTTCCAAGCCTGTACCTGTAACCACGAAACTTGCTCTCTTTGTGACATTCGGCTCCATATCCCTGAAGATAACAAAGGCACTGTCGTAAAGAGGCTTTCCTTCTTGAGACTTGGTATAGAGAACCCTGAGATTTTCTACTCCCGGGATCACCGGCGCATTGACCAAGGTCTCGCTCAGCTTACCGCTGCCAATATTGGTAGCGGTAACAAGGATCTCATAGGTGCCGTTGCCCTGATCTGCCAGGTTGTAGCTGATATAAACCTTCGGTGAAGGCTCCATTTGAAGCTCCCTTGGTGTGGTAAAGCCTTTGTACTGCTTTCCGCCCAACTCATACTTGTACTCCATGTATACATAGTAATTTCCGGAGAAGTCCCGATTGTTTTCCGAAACCGGTGTTTTCACATTCCATTCGAATTCCCGGTTTGATCCCGGTCCAATTTCTTTAATGGAGACATTTGCACCGTCCGCTTCTCCCTCTCCAATCCCTATCGGTTCCACTGAGAACCAATAGGTTGCATCCATTGCCCCATCCGGCAGATAACCGTTTTCATCCATAGGCTGGTTGGTAATATACACATTTAAACGTACATTTTCCATTTTGACCGTTTCGGATGGATTGTAGAATGCAATATTTGCCCGAATCACTTCATCCTCCATGGCCTTTTTCTGGGAAAGCCCAAAGGATACGACACCTTCTCCGGCCTTTTCGAAACTGTTTTTCACTTCAAGTCCGTTATCTTTCAGGAACTCCTCGCTAAGATCCAGGATTTCTCCTTCCCCATCCTCATTAAACGCCTCTCTTATTAGGACATTCTCTGAGATATCTTGGGTACCGCCGCCGAAATCATCTCCCGAGAAGAAGTTGACTCTTACAGGAATATCGCTCGTAAACTCTACTTTCTCACCTTTTTCATCCAGTACCTTACCGCTGATCCTTACAGTAAAGTCAAAGTTTTTGCTTCCCCCGTAGAATTTCTGAATCAGCCCGTCGGGAGCATTATATTTCCCTTTGCTGTCAGCGGGAACCTTAATGGTATAGGTTCTCGCAGCCGCATCGTAGCCTAAAACCTCTACCTGCTTAAATCCGTATTGGTTGTAGGAGAGGGACAAGAGCCATGCCTTGAAGTTTTCCTCAGTCACTTCAGGAGGCACCGTTACCTTGTACTGTCCAAGGCTTCGGTTCTCTTTTACTTCTGCCCGGTAGAAGAATTTGGTTCCATCAATGATACACTGGAAATCCTTTATATTGCCTGTTTCAAAATATCCCATCTCCAAGCTGCTGTCCGAAACATCCCCATATTTCAGTACGGCGGTTCCGGAAGGCACGAGCGGATCATCGGACAGGACTTCAACCCTTGCATTGTAGACTGCTTGGTTTTTAGAAGGATTTTTAAGGCTGATGGTCTGTTGATCATCCAAGAGCCCTTTGGAAACATAGAACTCATATCCGGGGAGGCTTGATACAAGCTTTGGAGTGCTTTCCCCTGCTGGAATCTTTGTTTCTAGTACTACATCCTTATCCTTATTGGGTTCTCCGCCTAAAAGTACGTTTTTAATTTCTTCCAATGCCGGCTTTATCTCCAATGGAACTTTTTCAAGGATACATTCCCTTGGGGTAAGGTCAACCATCGGCGCAATATCCATGCTCGTGGTCAGGGTCTTATAACCTTCCTTCTCTATGATGAGGGTGTATGTTCCCGCAGGAAGATTTTCAAATTTGAAGGCTCCTTCTGCATTGCTGTATCCGCTAAAGTTTTGTGAAGTGCCGGGATTTTTTCCGCCGGATGCCATAGGCCCGGCAAGAGTAATCCGAGCAGCCCTTAAAGGAGCAAAATTCTCATCTACAGGTGCTACTACAAATGTTCCCAGGTTTGCGGCCCCAACGTTCACAACGACTGAAATCCTCATCTCTCCTGCGTTGGATTTTATGGTCACACCATCCTCATACCTTCCGGGAAGAACATTTTCATTGGGCGCCATGTTCACAAGCACAGTTGCTTTCGCATTGGCATCCCTGATAGAAAGTCCCTTGTTCATCGGAAGCACCAGATCGGTTCCCATGATGGTCAGTGTAACCCAGGGCAATTTTTTAGGTGAAACCACTTCGATGTCTTTGATCGGGGCATTTCCGTTATTTGTAATGCGTATGCTGCGTGTCGCAATCTCACCATGTCTTAGAGCAGCCGTCACCACATTGTTCGGGATATCCGGGTTGGATGGATTTGCAAGCTTCGCTATGCTGTCAACCTCTACATAATATATCGCTTTTGGCGGTTCAATCGTAAGTTTCAGTTCCGCTTCGCTTCCATATCCCTCGTTAGAACTCAGCTTTAGCTTCAAGATTTTTAATCCGTCCGCTGCACCTTCTTTAGCAGTGATTTTCAGTTTTAACACAGCCGCTTCCCCGGAAAGCAGTTGTTTGGGAAGGGGCTCCAAAAACTCAGCGTTTATACCGTCGGCACCTTCGGACCAGATCTTCTGAATGCTGATTCCGGAGGAAATAAAGGTTCCTATATTGGTTAGGGTCACCGGGACTTCCAAATCGTATCCGGCAGCCATTTTCTTCTCGGAAGGCATGGACATATAGGTGCCTTCTACTGAGAATTCCACCCTGTTGCCTGATTTTACAGCGCCATCAACTTCCGCACGGACATTCAAGGAATAGGTTCCCCCAAATCCTGTCGGCAGTTCAAAGCTTTGATGATAGTTCCCCTGTTCATCCGACACAGCAGTGAAATTCCATCTTTCTTCACCAACAACCATCAGCTTCACACAAGCCCCTGCAATGGGCGTTATGCCATCCGGCTTCAAAACCTTCCCTGTGATACCGATCCTTTCACCAAGGCGGTAAGTATCCTTATCGGTGGATACGCTCACAACATAATCGTCTACCAGTTCAATGGTTTTTACAATTTCCAGGCTTCCGTAGGAAGGTCCGTAAACGGATGCAACAACGGAGTATTTTCCTCTTGTGAGTTTGGCACCGAGTGCATCCAGGCTCATTTTAAAGTTTCCTTCGTCTTTAGCATAGGCGGCATTTCCGCTAATAAGCGGATCTCCCTGGGGCTTTCCTTCTATCGGTTCGCCAGGATAAAGCTGAATGCTTGTCAGCACCCCATCATTATCCCCCAATGTCCTCCATGCTTCATCGGTAGATTTCACTCTTACTGAAACTTCCGGTTTTTCTTTTACCGTATATGCAGCATTCATAGAAATGAAATTTGCACTGAGTGCACCTTTAACACGGTAAGAGGCTGTGTATTTTGTATGACTCCTGTCTAAAAGGATGATACTGCTGTTTACGTCTGCATACACCGTAATCTTGTAATCCGGGCTTGTAGGGCTGATGTTCGCCTTCCACTTGATGGTCCCCGAAACCCTTCCTCCCGGAAGTACCGGGTCTTTGGTCTCAAAGCTGCCGGAAAGTTTTCCGTTTACAAAGAGCCCAGTCTTAAAGGGTGCAATAATAGCTGCCTTCCCAAGGTTTTTAAGCTTTACGGCCGTTTGGATCTCATCTCCGAAACGGGCTTCCCCGTTTCCAGGCAGGAATTCTACACTTTCCACTACCAGGTCCGGAAGGTTAAAGCGAAGAGGTTCCGCAAGCAGGAATGACCCACGGTTATTTTCCTTCGAGTTTTCAACAATTCTATTTCTTTCATCTGCCACTGCTTCTATTTTTGAAACGCCAGCTTTCGGTTTTGTCCATGCAAAGTTCACTTGAACCTTTCCGCCCTTTGAAACAGGGCCGCAGGATGTCTCTCCGATGAAGGTTCCGTCCGCAAAGAAACCGACTTTAAACCCGGTGGTAACTTCTGCCGGACTATAGTTTGTAAGCAGAGCGGAAATATATAGGGTTTCTCCAACCTCCAGACTGCCATCCGCCGGATGCAAAAGGACCTTTTCTACTTCAATGTCCGGCTTTTGGAGTTTTAATTCGGGGGACTCAAACCTTACCGTATTATCCGTTTTATCCAATTCCACAATATGCGGCAGGGGTCCGTCTGCGGTAACGGTAAAGCTGTGTTTTCCAGGTTTTGATGCTTTCCAGACCACTGTTTTCGTTATTGAATTTTTACCCGGTGTGCAGGACAGACCTTCAATAGTCGGCATTTCAAAGAGTTCTCCATCGGCAAAGAATGCCAGATTGAATTTCTCCGCATCCACAGTTCCATTATTCTCTACGGTTGCCGTTATGAGTATGGGCATATTGAAGTCGGTCTCTCCGTCTGCCGGCCCGTCCCAGGTAAAGTTAGTCACCTTAAGGTTCGGGAAGTAAGAGGCTTCGGTATCTAAAGCCTGACTCTTCTGGTTGTTGTCATAATCAGCCTCTTTTACAGGGTGGCCCATATCATTGGCAATAACGGTAAACATGTGGTTGCCCTTTTGGTTCTTCCAACTAAAGCTGACTTCTTTTTTATCCTTCGGTGCAATAAAGTCCGTTACCTTGACCATATCCTGGTAATTGTTGTCTGCGTAGAAGCCTACCAGGAACGGTGCTTTCGTCGCTGAATATCCCCCATTGTAAATTTGGGCGGTTATAGTGACTATTTGATCCTCCGCCGGGTTCTCGGGACTTACAGTGATGCTGTTGATGCGAAGGTCCGGCCTTGTTTCCTTGATCGTTACCTGCATCTCACTGGAAGTCTCAATGTTGTTGTCATCGGTTACGGTCAATTTGACCTTGTAGCTTCCCGAATGCTGATAGGTATGGACCGGAGATACCCCCGAACTTGATTCCCCATCACCGAATTCCCAAACGAAGGTTTGGACATAGCCGTCCTTGTCAAAGGAACGGGAGCCGTCAAACTTCGCCGGTTTTAATACCTCTGCCGAGAAGTCCGCTCCTGCATCTGCATGAGGTCTGAAATTTACCCGTGTCGTTTTTTCCATCGCTGCTTTGGCTGCGTTATTGTCCAAAATACGTACGATGAGCTTGTGCATTCCACCAACGGGAGGTGTCCATCTTTCATAAATATAAACCGATTGCATGGAAAGGAGGTCCTTAAAGCTTCCTTCCCCGATCTTAATTTCTTCCTTGGAACCTTCCAGTTGCACATAGAACCCGATTGTTCCGCTTTCAGGCACTTTTCCTCGATTGATGATTTTAGCCCTTATGGGGATTTCTTCTTTTTCATCGGGATAATGTCCGATATCCTCAAAAATGGCTTTTTTTCTGTGGGTGGCTTCACCGGTTGCCGTATCTTTTTCCCAAACATACATCCACTGAGCAGACTCAAGGGCCTCAACTTCGGTACCCTTGCTGAAATCCGCCGTATAGCTTGAGGATAAATAGGTTCTGCCTTCCCCATTGCTTAGGATTGGAATTTCATCGGCAATATAAATATTGTCATAATCACCCCAGTAGTTTCCATGGCTTAAAATCGCCGCGGAATCCCCGGGAACCGCCGGTTCTCTGACTACCGCACTCATGCTGGCATCTTCAAAAGGTTCCTTGATGACCATCACCTGATAACGCGGTGAATTGAAGTCATTGGGATTTCCTTTCGGAGCATCCGCTTCAAATTTGAGCTTCGGTTCTTCCACCGTCGGCTGCTTTGTCACCCTCAACCGGTCCGGAATATAAATAGGCAGTTTTAGCCCTGTCTTAAGGTTAATAAGGTAATTGGGCATTCCCGTATTTCCAAGGTCCACAAGGGTCAACCCGCTGCTTTCATCTCCTTCTTTAGCGAATAAGTTGTCCTTTCCGATAATTTCGGTAGTGACTTCTGTAATCAAAGGATTTAGTTGGACTCCCTTATAGTCCTGGTGGGACAGGCTTGCCTTAAAGTCACGGAACTCCCCTTCCAAGGGTTTTTCCTCTTCGTCTTCATAGGAAATCCACCGGATGGTCCAGTAGCCGCTTACTTGTTTATGGGGCTCGATATCCCCAAGATTTACCCTGAACTTTCCGTCCTTGGCGCTTCCAAAAGAAGTTCCCATCATCTCAAATCTTGTTAAGAGTCCAGCTTGGTTTGCAGTGATTTCCAGGTTGCCCGAGTCGATGGTCAGGTTTTTCGCCAGGCCATCCCCAACGTTTTCTGCTGTCACTCCCAGTCGGAAAGGCTGCCCCGCAATGACCTTATGAGGTAAATAATAATGAAGCTTGATCTTGGGCTGGGGCAAAATGGTGATTTTCTCCTGGGCTGTCTGTGTTTCAATATACTTTCCATTTAAGTAATAGGAAATTACCGCTTTTGCAAAATAGGTCCGTCCTTCGGGTTCAGTACCACCCAATCCTTCTCCCGGTATGATCTGCCAATTGGCGGTCATTGCGCTTCCCGCCGCCAGTGAATCCGAACCGTCCAGCGTGGATATTCCGTTTAGACCTGCCGGAATAATAAAGTTTTTGGTGCTGACATCATTTCCGTCTTTATCCGAAACAACCACCCTTACATTGATATTTTGAAGAGCACTTGCTTTATACCCGTTGCTTACTTTTAATGTTGCGTCAAAAGCCTGCCTTTCCAGAGTCGCCGTTTGCTGGAGCTTTAACTTGACAATTTCATAGGTCTCCGAACCGGAGCCCTCATTCTTTTTTACACCGTCTCCTTCATCAACAAAATAATCAAATTCAAAGTCTTCGGGAACGGAGAGTTTTTCAATCTCGTATTTACCGCCCCCTCCCGTTCTTACAACTGTTACCGTCTTCTCTCCCGGATTGTATAGGGGAAGTCTTCCCACTTCCACATCCAGCGCAGGGTTTATGGGAAGTCCCGTATCCTCGTCAAAACTCACGTATTTGCCGTTTAAGATGATGCCGTTCCATGGAATTCCAAGTTCTTTCGGCTCCCTAAACCCATATTTCAGCTTATAATAGCCGGGCTGCACCAGAATCTTAATCCTTGCCTTTCCATGGGCCGGAATTTCTCCGATATAGCCTCCGTCCATAATACTGATTCCCATATCACTTTCATTTTCTCTCAAAACCGCAGCATAGACATCGGTTATGGCAACCAAGCTTGCATTGACAACAGTAGCTTCCACGACCATCGGTTCCTTAATCTCTTTCGGAACGGTAATCCAAGGACGGTCGAAAGCAAACTTCGGTTCGGGAATATTGGTGCCAAATGACATTTCCAATTTAATATCATATTTGTCTTCAATGGTGGTAGGCGTCACGGTCCATTCAATCTGCACGGGCAATGTCTCCATAACCACATTGATAATGGAAGCACCGGACATAGGCATAATTTTAGCGGTTCCCGCTACTTTTCTGAGCCCTTTTGCGGTAACGGTATAGGTATATTCTCCCAAAGGCTTTCCTTCGAATTCCAGGACACCGTTCCCATTGGTCTTTCCATAGTAATTATAATAACCGCTCATCTCCTGTCCGTTTTTCAATATAATATAGGGTTCCTTGCTCACAAGGGTAATCTCCGCATCTGCAACAGGAGCTCCCGTATCATCGTTGACGACAAAGGAGGTAGATCCGGAAGCCGCGCTGGAAACTTCAACCCCCACCACCACTTTGGTGCTGTATTTTCCATCGGTTACCACAATTGTATCTTGGTACTGCCCCAAGCGGGTATCTTCCAAGGGATGAATCACCAGTTCAAAGGAGGTGGATTCTCCTGGAAGAAGGCTGATCTTGCCCAAGTTTTGAAGGGTTACCCAAGGCAAACTTTTGGGTGGCTCCAGGCGGATATTTTTCATCTCACCCATCCCCTTATTGGTAAGCTTTATGGTTTGAACAGAAGTTTCACCGGGCTTTAAGCCTACCAGTATTCCCTTGGGGTCAGTGACCGGAAATGGAACAGCTGGTCTTAAATTAAGCTCAATATGTGATTCTGCAAATGCTCCCTGAATACTTGAAAATCTGATGGTATAATCTGCAATATCGCTTGAGTCCAGAGCTGCGCTGAAGTTCATCACCACACTGGCAGTTTCTCCCGGATTTAAGGTTGTAGGAAGTGTTGCCGTATCCAATGCAGCAATGACCTTGCTGTTTTTTCCGTGTTCAATGAGTACCGCGTTTAAGCCGGTCAGGATTCCGCCTTCCCCGTTGGTTGAGTTCTTAATCTTAATAATCTTGGAGAACTTGGAATTTTTCATTCCGGCGGCAATGAGGTTGGAAGGTGATGCCGTAAGTCCCCATACGGTAAAGTCAAGGGTTGCCTTGCTTCCAAGTGCCCTCTGGAACGGATAAACGTTCAGGTGCCATATCCCGGATTCTTGCGGCGTCGTTTGGAATTTAAATTCAAAACGTCCCTCCGCATCTGTCTTAACAACTCTCAAGTGCTCCGCATGCCAAGCTTGAACATACTGCTGTCCTTTTTCATTGGTAGCAAACCTTGGCTCTTCCAGTTGGGGCTCCAACTGCAGATTCAGGATCGCACTTTCCTCTTTTAAAGGAGTTCCATCCCGGAACGTGATTCTTCCTACGATATTTACTGTTTCTCCGGCCTGATAGCTCTGTTTGTCAATGTTCACTTCAACCACCGAATCCTGCAGGAGTAAAACATTGCAAGTACTGGACTTGCTTTCAACACCGTCTCCGGCTTCCAAAACAAGGATGTAGTTTCCGGTATCAAGATCGCTGGTCTTTAATTCGCTTGTAAATATCCGTGTTGCCGGATTAAAACCTAAGAAACCCTTTCTGACAATTTCCTGGCCTTTCATCAACCGATAGAAGGCACTGATCCCACTTTCAGGACCGATCAATTTTTTCAAATCACTGGCCTTTGTTACTTTCACTGATAAAGGTATGCTTCCGTCGGAGGCATAGTAAAGATTTGCCCGCATGGCTTCATCCTGGCTTTCTTCATTGGGCTGGGCTTCCACTACCAGGTTGTCCAAAATGGTAAAGTCCCGCTCCCAAGCTCTGGTAACCCCAATACTGACAGGCTCTTGCTTCAAGAGATTGGTATCATCTACCAGAATTTTAACCCTATGCGTCCCCAGCGTACCCAAAGGCTTCCACTCCAACCCGATAATAGCCGTACTGTGTCCTCTCAAGCCTTCAATGGTCTTTGTTCCTACAAGCTTTCCATCTAAATAAAGCCCGACCCGGAAAGGTTTAAATATACTGGCAACACTCTGGTTGCTTACACGTACGATAAAGGCTGTGGTTTCACCATACTTTACCGTAAGGGGCGACCAGGTCACATCCGAAATATTGAGGTCCGGATACAGAATCCTTAAGGAAGGGATATCCGCTTCAATGTCTACCCTATCCCCGCTTGCAAGCACAGTATACTCAGGATCGGCCTCAATGCTCACTTTATGCTCGCCCGGTTGGACTACCCAGCGTACAGTAAGTTCCTTTTCACTTCCTGCCATTAGTTTTTCAACTTTCACGCTTCTTACCAGTTGGCCGTCTACCCTGAACGCCACATCAAAACTGTGAGTAATGTCTATTGCACTGGTATTTTTTACTTTTGTCATAAAGGTGAGGGAAGTTCCTTCGGTAAGGATGTTTTCCCCCGGAAGCCATGTTACAGGTGTGAGAGCGAGACTTGGATAAACTACCTTGAATTCAGGGGTCTTCGCATCCAATACGTTATTTTCACGGTCCAATTCGAGTACCGCGGCATCTATATCATCTGCCTTGACCGTAATGGTATGACTTCCCTCGGAAGGTTTGACAATAAAGCTTATAAGCTGGCTTGCACCTGGTCCCAAGTTGTTTACAAGCTGCTTGGCCGACCAGGTTCCGTCAATATATAGTGAAACATAAAATTTCTCCGCGTTTGCCGTACCAGTATTGGATACTTTGGCAGTGTAAGCAAAGGGGCTTTCACTGTCAATCTCGTTTCCTGCGGCTGTCCAGCCGATTTCATCCATTTTAAGGTCGGCAAAATTCACCTGCCGGGCTGTAAGGGCTGCTGACTTTGAATTGTTCTCCATCCTGACCTCTTTCAGGTTATCCAGAAGGTCATTGGCAACCAGCTTCACTACATGAACTCCGGGTGTTGCAACCCAGTTGAATTTCACAACCAGGCTTTTTCCAACCTCAATGTTGTCGTCCACTCGTAAATACCCCATATATTTGTTGTCAATGAAATAGGATACAAGGAATCCTCTCTTGCTCGCGCCCTTTCCTACATTTCCGATCACTGCGGATATTTGAACCACATCATTTTCCTTGGGTTCTTCCGGCTGCCACTGGATGTCTTCCAGTATCAGATCAGGACGGGTATCTATAATGCGGATTTTTCCAGATTTGGAGGATTCGGCTCCGTCATTGTCCTTTACGGTCAAGGTAACGGTGTATTCCCCCGGCATCTGATATCCATAGTTGAACTGGGATGTATTCCTTGTATTTCCATCCCCCATGTTCCATGTATACGAAACAATCCTTCCGTCTTCATCTTTCGAAAGAATTCCGCTGCTGCCGCTGCTCCCCTTGAAATTAATGGTATCCGCCGAGTTCATTTCCGCCGGGAATTCCATGTTGGCTAAGGGTGCACGATTTAGCCTTACATCTTGCTCTTTCCAGTTATTTGTTGCATTTGCATCCGTTGCTTCACCTGACGCAGCCACTAGCGTTCTAAAAGAAACGCTGCTTGGAAGGGTAGACGAAGGAGTCCAGGCAAGGGCCGCTTCCGCTGTGCCGAAGCCACTCACTGCTACAGGAACTTCTCCAAGCTTCTCCCACTTAAGGTTTACAGTGTCTTTGGACATGTAAACCTCAACCATCCCCGTTGCTGCTGCCGGACCTAAGTTTTCAATGACTGCTTGCACCTTTCCGCTTCTATCGTATGTGAGGACTGCAGGCTCACCGGATATGCTCTTTATGGTAAGGTCACACTTGGCCATAGGCGTTCCGGACACCTGCATGCTGTTGAGCCCTTCATTTCCCGCAAGGTCTACCGCTCGGATGATATAGTAATAAAGTGTACCGTTTTGAAGATTTGAGTCCTTGTAAATAAGTGCCTTTGTTTCACCGATGAATTCATAAGGCCCGCCATTTTCCAAAGCTCTAAATACTTTAAAGCGATCCACGTCTTCATCATTTGGATTGCGAACCCACGAAATTTGCAGCTGCCTGCCGACTTCAGGATCGGTCACCTTAGGAAGATACGGATTTCCTGGCGCAGTACGGTCAATGATAAATTTCTTGATATTGGTACTTTCTCTTCCTCCGACGTTGACTGCCCTTGCTTTTAATGCATAACAGCCGGGTGCCAAGTCTTTCAAATCGATGACCATTTTAGAGCTGAATTCCTCTTCATTCTTTCCTTTGGAAGGCGTATATCCTCCGTTTAGAAGCTGCTCTAAAAGAGCATCATAGTCTTGGGTTTCATGCTGAGGATACAAATCTTCCCCTGCAAGCTGCCATACCTCATCCCCATCTATTTTGGAGCTGATCTGTTCACCAAGGTATGCATATTCATAGATGACCTTTTGAACACCTACAGTATCACAAACACTGGCGGAAGCATTCATTTTTTCATTAAACCTTGAAAATTCGGTAGGCCTCATGCTTAGGATCAATGGGTTGGAGGTCTGCTCCAAGGACCTAACCTTGATGGTTTCGCTGATGATCTCATCCCCGGAATAGTCCCGGGTAGGTTCACTTTCCCTCTTAATATCGTTGACCGCCGCCACCCGGTAATAATAATCCTTGTGAGGGTCTCTCATGCTATCGAGATATACATTGGAGGTTGTATAATTGGAGATTCTCACCCACTCCCCATTTTTCCCCTCTTTCCTGTATACCACATAGTGACTTACATCCTGTCTTTGAAGAGATGCCCAACTGACTATAAGCCTCCACTCTCCTGCCTCTACAAAGAGATCTCCTTCTATTTTCGGCGGGTCATTGGCAAGCTGGTAACTTTGTATTTTTTCGGATATGTTTCCTGTTTCGTCGGCTGCCGTCAGCTTGATCTGGTATTTTCCATCCGGATATAATACTTTGCCCGCCGCTTCTTCAAAGGTATTCCAGAATAGAGTGTTATCCAAAGAAGAAGGATTGTTCAAAACCGTGACTTGGGTAAAAGCACCATCCCCAAGAGGCTCTCCGTTTTCCTTCAATGCCCTGAAGGCCAGGGAATACCCGGTAACCTTGACATTATCCTTTGCATGCACGGTAAACACTGCTGTTTTCCGCAGAACACTTCCGGCAGCAGGTTCATATTTGTCGATAACAGGTGCTGTAACATCCGCCCCCGGCATACTGCTCTCTATATTTGAGAAAACACTCTTGTTGCCGGCCTTGTCGACGGCTGCCACCGCATAAAAGCTGTCTTTATCCAGAGGTGCCTTCATGTCTTCATAAGCATTCTCTTTGATGCTTGCAAGGAGCTGATATTGCGCGGTATTTTCATTTGTTCTCCGATAAATCTCATAATGGTTAAAATCTGAGGGTTTCAAGGATTGCCATGAAAGCCCTATCTTTCTCTCTCCCGAAACCGCAATGAGCTGTGGCACAGCCGGTGCCGTATTGTCAACGGTATACTGGGTTAAAAACTCTCCTATATTCCCGAATCCGTCTTTTGCAAGGGCTTTAACCTGATAGCTTCCATCCTGGAGTAAAGCTGTATCCCAGAGAATTGTACCCGAACCGGCAGACCCGATTTCTGTCCATGTCCCCTCTTGACCTGTAAGGGAATAATAAAGTTCAACGGACTTTACGCCTACATTATCCGTGGCCAGTATATTGACATTGATGCTCCCCTTAACGGTGCTGCCCTTATTGGGAAGTACACTATTGATTTGAGGCGGTGTGGTATCCTTGAGCACCTTGACAGGAGTACTCAAGACACCTGTATTTTCGTGGTTAAAGGTATCTACCGCCGTAATCTTGTAGGTATACGTATCTTCCGCCTGTACGGCTTTATCTATATACGCGGTGAGGCTTGTAGAATGGAGCAGCTGATATTCCCCACCATTCACACTCCGGTATATTTTATAATAATTAAGGAAGGGATCCTCCACCTTCGTCCACGAAACATCCACCCTCAATTGTCCGGCTGTCATTTTTACTCCCGTAACATTTTGAGGAGGAGTATTCCTGATTACACTGGTTGTAAGTGCTTCCAAACTCATATTCCCTGAGGTATCATATGCGATTGCCTTAAATTCATAGTTTCCATCAGATAATGCTGCGGTATTGAAATCATAGTAGGTAGAAACTGACGTTCCTCCAACAGATTTCACTGCAATAGAAATCCAATCTTCCACGCCTTTCCTGTAAGCAAAGCTTGCCTTGGTAACACCCACATCATCCTGCACACCAAGCTCCAGCCTTAATTGGTTTCCGTTTCTTGTTGCGTAAAAGTACTTTATGACGGGAACGTTTCCATCCCCATCCGTTTTCTGCTCCACAGGATTGCTGTCTTCCGATACATTGCCCACCCTGTCATATGCCCTGACCGTATAGGTATAGAGGGTATCGGGTGTGAGACCGGTATCGGTATAGCTTGTTCCCAGGGCTTCTGCTTCCTTTTTGCCGTTTCTTATGATCTGGTATCCTTTTACAGCCACATTATCGGCAGATGCACTCCATTTCAGAGATACGCTGGTTTTTCCCTTTCCGGTCACCGTCAATCCTTGGGGGATACCGGGAGCCTCATTGTCAAGGCCAACCGGATTACTGTCCCCGGAATAGTTCCCGGATCCGTCAAAGGCTTTAACGGTGTATAAATGTGCTTTTCCTTGTTCAACGGTACTATCGGTGAAAGTGGTGCCATACATTGACGTTGTTCCGATCAATTCACCGTCCCGGTAGACTGCATACCCGGTCACCCGAACATTATCGGTGGATGAACTCCAGAAAAATTTGACTGTAGTTGGCGTTTTACTTAAAATGGCAAGGTTTTGAGGAACCGACGGTGCTGCAGTATCCGGTTCAACAAGCAGCCTGTAGTCTCCGGTTGCGTTTTTATATCTCCCATCCACCGCGAGATAATATTCCTTGCCTGCTGTTAAATCAGGGGTTATTCTATTGTTCACGCTGTATTCGCGATACGCTGTTTGCTTGCCTTCATAGACCCGCAAAACAAGACTGTCGGCTCCACTGCCTTTGATAATAAAGGGCCTTGTGGCTGAAGGGGTAAAGACGAAATAGTCTGAATCCATTTTACTTTCGATACTTCCGCTGATTTCTACTCCGAGCTCCAGTTTTTTTGCAGTCTCAAAATTGCTGCCGCAATCGTCCTGGCCGGCAGATATCTTGATACCGTACCCACCGGTACCTTCAAGATCCCGGTCTGCCTTATTCCGGTGTGAAACTCTTATGTAATTGGTCCCTTTCCCTAAGTAAACATGCAGCCTGAAATTATTTTCACTGCCCGCTGCATTGTCAGAATCAACTAAGGTTTGGCCGTATTCGGTCACTACTGAACCGTAAAGGGTGGCAGTCCCTGTACTTTCAATGATATAAGGGCCGGATTCGGCGGGAATAAATTTAAACAGGTCCGAGTCTCCCGTATAGTTGATTTGGCCGTTCACAGTATTCCCCAGTTCAATAGGGAATGCTGTGTTGCCGCTATTCCCATAATCATCAAAGACTCTATAAGCTTTAAGACCATATTGATCTTTCCCTGAGTTTCCAATTCCCCCCACACCTATATAGTAGGTTTTTCCTGCACTTAAACTGTGAAGTATATAGAAATTGGTTCCAACACCCGAATCCTCATCCGAATTTTGATAGGAGGGGAAATCATTGTATATAGTTGCGTTGACATTTGAAGTTCCAAAGCTTTCAAAGGCATAAACTCCGTCTTTTTCCGGGACAAATTTGAAATAATCCGTATCCCCCGGATAATTGACAGTGCCGGAAATTTCGGTTTCTTCCTGAAGGGCGAAAGCTTTGTCAAAGCTGTTGCCATAGTCATCCACGATGGGGGTTCCGTTGATATTAAAGCTAACCCCATAGGCCCCCAACTGATCTTTCCCGCCCTGGTGGACAATTTTTAAATAATATATGCGGTCCTTGAGGAACACCTGGCTTAGGATTACCTCCGGATTATCAGGGGTATTCCGTCCGGATTGAATCACCTTTCCTGCGCTGTCATAAAGCTCTGCCCCAAAGGGCACCTGACCTGCGCATTTTATATCGTACACACTGTCTGCTATGAAGCTAAACTTCATAACATCTACATCGCCCGCATAGTGCATATTCCCTTTGGTTTCTCCCGAAATTTGTACCTGGGACGCAGTTTGAATATCGTTTCCGAAATCATCGCTGCCTTCATAAATACGGATCTTATAAGCACCGATATACCCATTATAGGCATTATATGCTTCAAGGACGTATTTTTGGCCTGCCGTAGGATTGTATTGAAATTTAAAGCAGTTAGACCCATTATATAAAAATTTTGCGACAACATTTCTGTTGGAGTCATATAAACGAGCTTCAATATACTCGACACCGGTCCCTTCAAATGTATATGAAGCACTCTTTGAGGGAGTAAAGGTAAAGTAATCGAGGTCATACGAGTAATCAAAGCATGCCGAATTTTCCACTTTTTCCTCTACATGGATGGCAGTCTCGTCATTGATCCCTTCCAAATCTATTCCTTCCCTGACCCTGACCGTATACTTTCTTTGGGTGAAAGCCGTATCATAATCGATATCATCGCAGAGGGTATACCTTACATAAAGGTAATAGGTCTGACCTGCCGTAAGATTGCGGTAAATGAGAAAATTTTTATCCTCTGGGCTTTTATCATACCTGCTTTCAAGGATATTGCCCCTGCTATCGGATAGGAAACCGTTCACATCATTTTCCCCCAAGCTCTCTAAAACATAATCCCCTGTTACCGCAGGCACAAATTTAAAATAGTCCGCATCAAAGCTGCTATTGATTTCCCCCTGAGTTTCCTGCCCAAGTAGAATTTCCGAAGCCTCCTCCAGCCGGTCTCCGTGGTCGTCCTTCGTCAAATCCGCAGATACTTTTACACTGTATTGACCAGTAGTATCGGAACTTCTTACTACTTGAAGATAAAAAAGCTCTCCTGCATTTATAAATCTCCGTTTCCTGAAATTAGAACCTTTTCCGCCATCAGCAGAACCGGTAGTAAAAGCCGGAATCGACTTGGCAGCATCTAATAGAGTACCGTCCAAATTCATGTTCCCCATGCTTTCGAACACATAATAGCCGGATTCTTTGGCAGTAAACTTATAAAAATGCGCCTCTTGAGCATTGACAAATTCATTGGAAAATTCCTCTCCCAGGTTAAGTTCAGTAGCTGTAGAATAATCCAATCCCGGCAGAATGGAGAATTTCACCTTGTATAGGCCAGTCCCGATGAAATCCATATCGTCATTTTGTAGTTTAACTGCTATGCAATAGGTAGTTCCCGCCGTGAGCTGCTTATAAATGTAGAAATTTTTATTGCCGCTGCCGGCATCCAAATCGCTACTCCACTGGTAATACTGTCCTCCCGAGAGGCGATAAAGGTCTCCTGCAAGATCCGTGTTTCCCAGACTTTGAATTACGTAATTGCCTGAAATCGTCGGAGTGAACTTGAAGTAATCCACATCTCCCACATAATTGATCTCCCCTTCGGTTTCCTCATCATAAAAGATTTCCTTGGCCTCGTTCTTATTGTCACTTACATCATCCGGCCGCGTATCCCTTTTTATGATCAAGCCGTAGGGACCGATCTTCTTGCTGGTATAGCTGTTCACCTTCACAAAATAGGCTTTTCCTGCCACCATGTAGCATCTTGTGTAAAAGTTAAAGCCTAAACCGCTGTCCCAATTATAGCTTAAATCCTTTTTATTCTCATCGTAAATTCCTCCTTCTACATCCGTACTGCCGCTGCTCTGGGCCGTGTAATATCCGGATGAGCCGGGAATGAATTTATAATAGTACGCTTCATTTAGATTTTGAATAGCCCCGTTGGTTTCGGCATCTTCCTTGATTTCAAAGGCAGTAGAAAAGTCCGCCCCATTGGCAAAGGAAACCTTTAACGTGTAAGATCCGGTATGTTCATAATCCAAATCCGGAGTCGCATGGGCCATAAGGATATAATATGTTTCTCCCCCTTTCAGCACCAATCCCATGGAAAAGTTTTTACCGTCATGGCTTGAGGGATTGTCGGAAGCGATCATGGCTCCGTTTTGGTTGTAAAGTTCTGCTCTTAAATTGGTAGCGCATGATCCGTCCACCAAGTAAATCGCTGTTTCAACAGGGGTAAACTTAAAGTAGTCCGGATCTCCAATAAAATTAATTGCCCCGTTGATTTCGGTGTTTAAATCCATACCTTTTGAAGATCCGGTGGTATCGCCAAAGTCATCCAAGGTTTTATCCTCAACGATTTTTACACTATAGGCGCCATGATACCAGTAATAAGATTTAGCAACAATATAATAGGTTCTTCCCGCCTCAAAAGCCCTTCTAATATAAAAGTTGCCGCCCTGTCCCGAATAACTGTTTGAGGTAATGAGACTCTGGCTTTGATTGTAAACAAGACCTTCTATTGATGCGCTCGTTCCGCTGCTTTCAATAGAATATGTTCCGCTTGTCTCAGGAATCCATTTGAAGTAATAGTCCCCCCTGGAAACAGTTTTCGGTATTCCTGTAGTGATTTGGGAAGCGGTAGCAAAGTCTTTTCCTTCCTTGATGGAAACCAAAATTTTGTAAGGGCCGGTACAAACCAAGTCGGTATCTTGATTTTCATGGGATACTGTTATGTAGTAAGTTTGTCCTGCCTCCAGCTTTTGATAGAAGGTAAAGTTTTTATCACTCTCACTCTTGTTACTCCCGGAACCCACATTATAATATTCGCCTGTATAAAGCCATGCTCTAAGAGCAGTGGTTCCAAAGCTTTCTATCGTATAGTTTCCAGTCACCGCAGGTACAAACTTAAAGTAATCATAATCAAAGGGAAAATTAATTTCCCCTTCTGCTTCAACATCCTTAACAATTAAAGTCGCCGCAGAGATGCTGTTTCCGTGATCATCCGCGGTTTTATCCTCTGCGACCCTTAAAACATAGGCACCTCCCCCAAGGTGGCAGAATACCCCGATATAATAAGTTTTTCCTGCCTCTAAGAAGGATCTCATATAGAAGTTTTCACCTTTTCCGCCATTCAAATTGGAGTTAAGGTACTTCTTAGCCCCATCATACAAGGATGCGCCTACACTTCCATCTCCGGTACTCTCAAAGATGTAGTTACCCGAGACTGCAGGAACAAATTTAAAATAATCCTCATCGGAGCGTATTTCAATGTTTCCGATAGTTTCAGATCCCGCGCTCACTTCGGTAGCCCCTTCAATGCTGTTTCCATGGTCATCCTTTGACGGGTAAACATTGATGGTATATTTTCCGGTAAAATGTTCCGAGTTATCCATATCATAATCGTTTTCATGAGATACATGGACCGTATAGGTTTCACCGGCATTTAAAGGTTCACCCAACCGGAAGTTTGGATTCTTATCGTTCCCTGAATCATTTGCAATGGGAGAACCGCTGCTGTCATACAGTGCCGCTTTGGTATCCGTATCTCCTTTGGATTCGATAATATAGATTCCGCTTGTTGAGGGGGTAAATTTGAAGACATCAATATCTCCTAAATAATTGATTTCTCCCCCTGCTTCGCTACCCAACCGGATTTCGCTTGTACTGTTTTCGTTATTTTCATGATCGTCAAAGACAGGATTCACTTTAATGCTGTAGGCATCTCCTGACCCGCTTCGATAGCCGCTTTTGTAAATTCTCAGATAATAGGTTTGGTTGGCCGCCATCTTTTGGGCCAGATAAAAGTGAGAACCCAGACCGGAATCCTGGTTGCTGTTTAAATATGTTTCATCCTGGTCGTAAATCTCACCGGTGACTCCTGATTCTCCGGTATTTTGTATTTCATAGACACCGGTTTCGATGGGAGTAAAGGAAAAGACATCCACATCTCCATAGACCTCAAGCTCTCCCGGAACATCTTGCCCTGCCTGAATGGCTTTTGCCGTTTTAAAGTCGTTTCCCGCATTATCACTGACCGACTGTATTAAAAGGGAATACTTTCCGGTATACTGAGAATCATCCTTGTCGTAGTTTGTATGATATACATGAAGGATATATCCTTGAGCTCGATTTAGTAAAATACCTATTTTAAAATTGTTATTCCCTTCATTCGAAGAAGCGTATGCAATAAGATTTCCTCTGTTGTCATACAAATCCGCACTTAAAAGAGTATTTCCTTTGCTTTCTATATAATAGGGTCCGCTGACGGTTGGAGTAAATTTGAACGTGTCTATATCTCTTAAATAATTAATTTCTCCCGGCAGCTCCGTATCAAGCTTGAGACCCGCTGCCCCTGTATTTTCATTGCTGTAATCGTCAGTGAATACCTTTGTAACTTTAAGCTTGTAAGGACCGGTTCCCTGTCCCCCGTATGTATCGGCAAAAACTTTGATCCTGTAGGTCTGACTTGTCTGTAATGTTTTAACGATATAAAAGTTATAACCTGTCCCAGAGTCATAATCGCTCTCTATAACCTCGTCATTTCCATTATATAATGCGGCATTGACATTGGTTTCTCCGCTGCTCTCGATGCTATAAACACCGGTTTCAGCGGGTGTGAACGAAAATTCATCCATGCTTTCTATTGTCTCTATCTCTGCCACAACTTCTTCTCCAAGATTGATGGGGACGGCAGAGGACCGTGTCCCCGCATTTCTTTGGGCAGAATTTTCCCCTTGCTTCTTAGGTGTGACAGAAGAGTCTGGCGAAACTGTCGGGCCTGGAGTTCCCACCGGGGTTGCCGCCGGAGCCTCCGCTGTCGCACCGGGGGTGACAGCCGGCAAGCCGGCTGCTTCGGGGGCAGCGGTATTTTGAACTGCTGTTGGCCTAGGAGTGGGCGTACCGTCGGGGGTAGGAGTTGGCTCAGGAGCCGTTCCCGCATTAAAGGGGCTGCTCTCCCAAAGAACATTCTCTTCCACATCCACCGCTTTTACTACATAAGTATAGCTTTCACCTGCTGTAAGGCCGGAATCGGTATAGTTCTTATCAATGGATTCGCCTACCTTTTCATTGTTCCTGTAAATCCGGAATTCTTTCATTCCTGTTAGATCCCCTGTTGTCTCCCACATGAAAGATACTGCCTTGTCGGTAGACGGAAGCAAAAAGACCTTGCCCTGGGGCTTTTGGGCCGGTGGGGTCGCAGCTGGCTTTTCCTCCTCAAGGTTTGAAGAAACTGCTTTCACCTTAGGTTTGTCCGGCAAAACCTTTATCGGATTTTGGACTTTTTCTAAGGTAATAGGTTTAGTTTCCTTTTTTGTTCCTTGACGCTGCGGTTTGATCCTTACCGGTTGAAGGGCTGCCGAATTCAAATTTTCCGGTTGACCGGCCGCTTCTTTTTCATTGACCTGTACCTGCTTTCCTTTGCTTTCAGGTACCGTTTGTGTCTTTACAACCGGAATTTGAGCACCAAATCCGGCTGCCATCACCTCCGCCACTTGTCCCAGAATCATGACAAATACCAGGACATAAACGACTACGCGGGTCAAAAGTTTTTTTCCTCCTCTTGACACTGACCTCCTCATAATAAACCTCCCTTAAATTTTTATCTATATCTATATAAATTAACGCAAACAAAAAAAGAGCAAACAAACCGCTTTTGCTCTTCTCCCTCAATAAAGATAATTCCTATAGAATTTAAAATTACCAAACTGCCACCCACATAATACCGAGTTCCCTTCAAAGCAATTAGATGTTACTTTGAAGAAACACATGCTTCAGTCATCTCAATGATGAAAATAGGTCAGCGGATTTTTAAGTAACTTTTTAATCCCAACAACGAAAAAAATTACAACTAAACTACGATCTATTTAAAGCAAAAACTTTAGTTTATCCATTCAATATTCCTTTCAGGCCAACTGTCTTCAAATTAAGCAGATCTTATGCACTCTATAGTAGTAATAATCATTTCCATTATATCATAATTGTTTCAAAACAGAACTCCCGATAGTGAAAAATATTTTTTATTCTACAACGAGTTAATTTATTTAAGTTTATTATATCTTTATTGGTTGGACCAAAAAAGTGTCAACTTTTTTCACCCTACATCAAAATGGGGTGAAAATATTTCACCCCTCCCAAGAATCCTGCTAAATTGCCCCAAAACACCTGATAATTATACAGGATTTTGTATTGACATTTTGATTAAAAGTGATATTATAAGTATATAAATAATTACTTATACAGAGGTTTTTATGGAGAATATTGTCAAGGATATGGCAGAAGTATTTAAGGCACTGGGGGATCCTACAAGGCTTCAGCTCGTTTGGCTCTTAAATTTGGGGGGAGGAGATAATCTTTGTGTAGTTGATCTGGCTGAAAAGTTGGGTGTATCTCAACCGGCGGTTTCGCAACATATTAAAATACTAAAGAGTATTAAACTGGTTGAACCTGAAAGAAAAGGCTATCGTGTTTATTATAGAATAAATACCGAGATGCTGAATGCCATTAAAACCAACATTGACAGCTTATTTAAAATGGCCTTCGAACCATGTTCGGATTCAGACCCGTGCGATTGAAAGTTTTATCAAAACTATAAGTTTATACTAATAAACTTATAGTGCAACAAGGAGGATTTGTCAATGAGAACAGCAATCTATTACTTTTCCGGGACCGGAAACTCCCTAAAAATATCTCAAGAGTTGGCGCAAGGCCTTCATGCTCAAGTTTGCCCTATCGCCTCGGCAGTAAAATCGAAGGTAATAAATGTAGATGCAGAGGTTGTTGGGATCGTGTTTCCAGTTTATTTTCTAGATATGCCGCCAATTGTACATGAATTTATTAGCAAGTTAAATTTAAAGCCGGATACATACATATTCAGTATAATTAACTTTGGAGGCACAGCCGGAAACACACTTTTTAATCTGGATAAATTGTTGAGGACCAAATCCATGTACTTGTCCGCGGGATTTGGCCTTAAAATGCCGGATAACAGCATTATATTTGCTACTTCACCAAGTGAGCAACAGAAAATGTTCAGGGATGCAAACCGAAAACTGATCGAAATATCGGATATGGTCAAAAAAAGGCTATATGCGGGAATTGAAGGGAAAAACTCAGGCGCTTACCCGCTGGTTGGAAAAACAACAGGTTTCATATTGGAAAGGGTATTAATGGTAAACAAAAAAAGTGCAAAGAAACATAAATGCACCGGGTGCGGATTGTGTGAAGAGGTTTGTCCCGTTTCCAATATTCAGGTATCTGACAATAAAGTTATATGGAAAGACGGCTGCGCCCAGTGCTTTGCATGTATTCACTGGTGTCCTCATAATGCAGTAAGGTACGGATTTGTGTCTTTAAATAAAAAGCGGACGTACCGTCATCCCGATATTACAGTAAAGGATATTATGAAACAAAAACATGCGAACAGATTATGATGGTTTGGTGCTTCAAAGGAGGTTTTGAACATGAAAAAAATACTGGTTATATTAGGTCATCCTGACAGTCAGAGCTTTTGCGGGGCACTTGCAGAAGCGTATGCCGAAAGTGCAGGCTATGCTGGGGCACAAGTTCAAATATTGAGATTAGGCGAACTAAAATTCGACCCGGTTTTATGGAATGGGTATAATAAACGGCAGGAACTGGAACCTGATCTGATAAAAGCCCAGAACTCAATCTCATGGGCAGATCACTTGGTATTCGTTTATCCCACATGGTGGGCCATGATCCCTTCCTTGCTGAAAGGATTTCTTGACAGGGTATTGCTGCCTGGCTTTGCATACAAGTCAAAAGATAAATCAAAGACTTACAGTAAGCTTTTATCAGGAAGATCCGCACATTTGATTACAACAATGGATGCCCCTCGCTGGTATTATAGGTTGGTTACAGGACAAGCCGGTCATAAGGCAATGAAAAAAGGTGTTCTTCAATTTTGCGGAATTCAACCTGTGCGCATCACCGAGTATACACCCATAAATACAGCTTCATCTGAAAAAAGGCAAAAATGGCTGGAGAACGTTAGATTGAAGGGTTTAAAGCTTATGTAGGAAGGAAGTGCGAAATAAAAATCCACAATCAGAATAAAACCGTGATTGTGGATTTTCCTAAGCAACTTAACGGAAGAAGAGGTCCTTCAAAGCGGCAGATGAAACCCAATTATGACCGCCACCAATCTTTCTTGACTTACTTTTAATCTGATATTTCAGCTCCCACTTTACCTAGATAAGTGGTTCTTGCATTATTTATATTTGTAAATAATCCATTGTTATCAAAATCAGCACTAGTCAATTTAACAGAGGATACACCAGTTTCTTTATAACCTAGCCCAGCAGAAAAATCCAACCCTGTCCACGCTTCACCAGTAACCTGAACGGGTGTAGAACCTTCCGCAATCCAAGTCCGGAAAACATGGGCTCTTTTAATTGTGATAACACTATTTCTGTAACAATAAGTTCCCACAGGGTTTGGATAAACAATACAGGCTTGGTTCCATATCAATGGAGAACCTTCATATCGATTCGTCGTGGCTTTGTCTATAATAATGTTGTAGCAAACTTCTTGATTAGCAGAACCCGCAAGTGTACCTTGTTGGTTTGATAAGCCTATATGGTAACCGGGGAATATTCCTTCTACTTTATTAAAAGCTAAAGTACAATTTTTTGTGTCATCTTTAATATGTATACCATTACCAGCATTACCACCAAGAACACCGCTTGGTATAGTTCTTATGTAACAATTTTCAACCAATACTCCATCAACAGTAAATGTTACTAATAAACACAATGCACATGCGGTACCTGTGCTGCAATTAATAAGCGAAACGTTCTTAGTGTAAGTAGTGTCATCCATAAATACAATACAACCTGGATTATCATTAGCAAGTGTACCGACAGTTTCATTATCAAAACTCAAGTTGAAAAATAAATAATTACTGTTTTTTGTCGAAACTTGAATTATTCTATTATTTGCATCTTTTCTACTTCCAGTAAAACTTAAGTTTGAAAAAGTAACATCTCCGCGATTAACATAAAAATGTCCCCGTGAAGTATCAAATACAGTACCTTCTTTACTTTCTCCCATGTAAGCTAATGGTTTAACATTTAAGTTAACACTAACGTTAGCAGAAGCTGAATTAGCAACTTGATAAGTACCATTTTTGAAATATGCTATTTTATTTGCATAAGTAGCATCTTTATCAGTTCCCCATAAATCTGCCCAAGTTTTTAAAGGTGAGGCCCATGTACCATCGCCGGAACGATTGACACTGGAATCTATAATAACAAAATTACTATCATTTAAAGTAACTGACCAATCTACTGTAACCGTTGCTGAAGATTGATCCGTAACTTTAATAGAAAATTTATGAGTGCCTGCAGCAGGTGTCCATGTCACTACACCTAAATCGTCCTGCCGAGTATGCAAAGTTTTTCCTGTTAAAGGATCAACACTCCTTTGCATTTCAGAAACAATAGTAGTCCCAGCTGGAGCAGAAATAATTTCATATTTAAATGGTCGTTCACCACCTTGAATACTTATAGGAGTTTTATAAATAATTTTACTGTGTGCATTCCTATGTGCAGCTAAAGAAGATGTTTCAGTATCTGGGCGCGGGTGTAAAATGCGCATGGGTAATTTTTGTCCCACCCTATTTGCAAGTGGAATAATCCACCTAGTGTCTTCAGAACCACTACCGTTAGTTGGTGTCGCTATGGGGGTTGATGTCGGTGTTGGTGTCGGTGTTGGTGTCAGTGTTGATGCGACCGTTGGTTTTAGGTTATCTGTTTGTGTTGGTATCGGTGTTAGTGTCGCTATTGGTGTCGGTTTTGGATTATCTATTGGCGTTGATATCGGCGTTAGTGTCGCCATTGGTGTCGGTGTTGGATTATCTATTGGTGTCCCTATGGGTGTTGGTGTCGGTTTTGGTTTAGCTGTTAGTGCTGGTGTTGACATAGGAGCAGGGTATAATTGGCTTCGAGGTATTATCTCCTTTGGCTGGCCCGCACTTGACCATAATAGCTGTGCAACTGCTCTTCCGGTTTTTTCATAATACTCCATCTTTATATTGTATTTCTGTCCAGCAGTTAGATATATAGTACCTTTCCACTCTGTGGCTCCCTGGATCCTCCATTTATCAATCAAGAGTTTGTTATTAACCCATAGGCGTACACCATCGTCGGTTTTGGTGTAGAATGTATATATTTTACTAAACTTCGGCTCAACCTGACCACTCCATCTAACGGAAAAGTAATCAGCACCCATTGAAGCATCTGGCGAACCATTACCCCAGTTAAAATTTGCAACTTTGTCTACTCGTCTGATCTTTAGGTTTGTAAAGTCAGCATTGTCATAATAAAGCCCTAAAAGACCAGTACCGTTCCCAGATTTTGGTGTCACTATTGGTTTAGGTTTTGGGTTAAGTGTTGGTTTAGGCACTGGCATTAGTGTTGACACCCCAGTAGAATACAGCTGGCTTTGAGGAATTATCTGCTTTAACCGGCTTATATTTGAGAATAATAGCTGTCCGTCTTTTACCTGACTGCCAAATGTAGTACCCATCGTTCCAAACATAATGACTACTGATAAAACAACAGCTACGGTCTTTTTGAATGCCTTGAAAAGATTTTTTATCTTTGATTCCCTAAAAAAACGCATTTAATTTGCCCCCTTTTTTCTTAATAATGAATTGTTAAATCCTTTTTTTATTAGATCTATACCCCTACATCATTAGCGAAAATTATATTAAATTTTTGCACTCAATTATAAAAGCATAAGTTAACCGTATGTGGTAATTTCAACTTGTAGAAAAAAATAATACCACGGGATCATTCTTATGCCTGAGATAATGCTAGAACAAAGCAAGGATATAATTAATTGTATCAAAAATCTAAATATACCATACTTTGCTGATTCATAAAAGAATATTCATCTGTTTATAAGTTGTACAATTCTTAATATAATTTCTTTTGTATAAAGTATATAGTAATAAATAACGAAAAACAGCTTGATGTTAAAGAAAGTACCTAAAATATTGACGAGTGCTGCATAGAAAATAACTACTTAAGTAACACTGATGAAGTAATCTGCAATAGTTAGAAATACACATCTATAAAGAAATTTTATTATTTATTTCTATCTTTAACTAAATTAAAGTTACATTTTATATCGCTAAAGTACCTATGTCAATATTTAGTATCATTTCACCATTATTTATAAGGAAAATATCCCAAAGTCCGTGGAAATTGAAGGGCGTTCCTGACGACAGTTTTGGTAAACTGTTTGTTGGGCAACAAAAAAACGAAAGGAGACGCCACAAATGGAATTATACCATGGACAGGAAGGAAAAGTAAGAGAGGAATTAAATTTATCAGTAGATTTTACATTGATCAATGAATTCCCCGGGTTAAAAGCTCTTAATGAGTTAGTAAGATGGTTAAGAGTTTTACCTTGCAAAAAGCTAGCGTGCTTGTGCGGGGTCCCGGCGTTTTCGGGGCCTGTCGTTGATATTAGGGGGGCTTTACGCCAAGGTTGTACCTTGAAATTTAAATAAGAGGAATATACAATGTTGCATCCAAAATTGCGCAAGTATGAATAAAATTCCTTTTAAACAGAATTTAAAAAAGGTATTGATTTACAATTTTACAAATGATATAATGATAATTATTATAAGCGCTTATAATTTCAAAAAAAACTAAAGGAGGATGTAAATATGAAAAAAGTGATATCTTTGCTATTGTTGACATGTATGTTATTATCGTCAACCTCCGTTTTTGCCGTATACGGGAATCAAACCAGTTTCTCAACCACTTATGGGGTAACAGGCACAGCCCGCGTTTGGATTACAGACGATTTGAGAGGAGCCTATTCCGAGGTATCGGTTAACAGTACTGCCAGGCTTGTGAGCATGGACTTGTACGGTTATACTTCCGGAACCACAGGACGCAAATCCAGTTCATCTTATAACGTTACTGGTAGTGTGACAATTAATACCTATCCGGGGGGAACGGTCAACCGCGTAAGTTGTAACTTTTTTGTCCAGGACTCCAATTACGGTTCATGGAGTGGTTCCCTTCAAAGGTCTAGGTAATTACTTTTGTGGAATTTTATGTACTACAAGAGATCAAATTCTAACCCGAAGTAGAAATATTGGGCCACAGTTCCTTCAGCTACTTATGAAGTTTGGTTAAAAGATATAACTACAGGTAAACTATTAACCGCGGAGGCTCCTACAGGTTTGAATACTTATTATACAATGGATAGATCCAGTTTTATCTCAGGACATTCATATGTAATGGCTGTGGTATCATCTGTTAGTTTAGGGAAGTTTGAATTCTTACGTGAATTTTATAATATCTATGCGGGGAGTTGCATAACAGCTGACATCATCAGGGGGTTATGCAATTTTCTCTGCATATAATGATATATAAATTGTTATAATTTGCTTAGGGAAAAATTGTATTGACACGGGTTAAGACCAATGTAATTGAATCACAAAAAATGAATGGATGTAAAGTGCTTTTCTCTCAATATGTAGGACGATAAGGCATGCTTTACAGGAGGTTATTAATGAATTTGAAAAACAAAAGTTTTTTGAATAAAGGGATATTTATTTTGTGTATCTTTCTTTTTTTGCTTAGTTCCGCTTGTTCTTCAAAGCCTGAAATAATAGAGAAAAAAACGTTTTTAAAGGATATAAGTAATTTTGGCTTAAAACTGGCAGGAGCAACCGAGAATCACCTTCCGCCGGGCCCTTTGCAAGGATATGGATTAAGATTATTCGATCTGAAAGGTAATTTTATCAGTGACAGCATGTTGAGCTATCAGCAAGGGACTTTGGATTATTTTGTTTCCATTGCTAATGCTAACCCCAGCAAAGATAAAATTGCACTAATCCTTTTTGTTGATGGAAAGCCCCAAAGGTTTTCTGTAGATGGCCAGAAGGATGAAAAGCTTTCTTACGTCTTGGATTTTGAAGCGAATTCACTGATCAATGTGCCTGTAAGTTTTCGGCCGGTGTTTGGCAAGGGAAGCAGTCACCGTATCTATTTCTCTATTGTTTATAATATGGATGAAAAGCCTGGGAATGAAAACATACCTTTTTTTACATCAAGCCTGATGATGGAGTACAAGGTTGATTCATCATCAAAGGTTTTTTCAGATGACACCCCTGCAAGCGTCGTTCCTCTGCCCGATAGTTTAAAAGATGCAGCAGCACAGGTTAATGTTGGTTTTATTATCGGTGAGGGGGATAAAGTGGATTTCACCCGCAGACAACAGACGAAATTTAAAGCAAAGAAGGGTGGCACCGCTACATTTACTTTAGGCGAAATAGGAAGAAGCGGTTCTTTTTCCGCAGTGCTTTTTATCGATAACACACCTGTTAGAGTTTTTAATGGCAGGGATTTTTTCAAGTGGTCAAATGACGGAAATCAGATGTTAAAACATAAGGCAAGTATTCCGGTACCTGTAACTTCAGGAGATCACGTTATGTATGTAATAGTTGTACCTATGGAAGGCAAGGAATGTAAAATTTTCAGTTCCGAGAAGGTTTTATTGCAGGTAGAAGATTGATTAGGGAAAAACAGGTTCATGATGAATTTACCAGAATTGCAGGTGCAAAAGCAGAGGGTAAAATTGAAGTTGCCAGAAAAATGCTTTCTTCTGACATGGACACAAAAACTATTTCAGGCTTGAGTTACAAGATATTCTCAGTCAATTCGGTAATGCGTATATACAGTCGAATACCATTCATATATCAGGATTAAAAGCAATTAATTCCATAATTCCCTTACAAATATCTTTTTATGCATTTTGACCACCCTCTCTATTCCTATATGATAATGGAGAGAGCGGTTATCCTCTAGAAGTAAATATTGTTAATCGGCAGTAGTTACCTTGTTTTAACACTGGGCTGGAAACTGCAAAACACAGTTCTAACTCGGCATTAGTCTGTGCGTCAAAAGCGGTTTCGGTGATTTTAGTTAAATAACAGTCAAATTCGTCATCCGTATTTTGCATAAGCAAAGCCCCAAATCAGAAATATAATTTGGGGCGTGGTTATGTTTTTTTGTTTACTGATGGAATTTTCTACACTAAAGTAACGTATCAAATTGAGTGCTATAAGCGTTCTATATGTAAAAAAGAATGTAAATAAAAAGAGGTGGTCTTATTTTGAGATTCCTAACTTTTGTGCAATTTTTTGTCCGAAAGCTGCAGAGGCATCAGGGTTTCTCCCCGTAATTATCTTTCCGTCAACGACAACTTCCTGATCGGTATAAATTGCCCCATACTTTTCAAGTTCCTTTATTCCTTCATCCCAGGGATACATGGTTGCCTGCTTGCCATCGAGAATACCGGCCTTTGCGAGGACTACAGGTGCAGCACAGATTGCGCACACCAGTTTGCATTTTTTGTATGCTTTTTGTGCGACACTTCTTAGGTCAAGGTCTTCCCACAGGGTATCGATGGACCCGCTACCGCCAACAACGATCAGTGCATCATATTTGTTTGCATGAATGTCGGAAATCTTGATATCGGGCTTTACTTTTGCCCCATTCATTCCAATCGCCTCATCGGTGGTCTTGCTTGCGATAATTACTTTCGCCCCGCTGGCTTCAAGGATTGCCTTTGGTTTAAAAAGCTCAGAGTCTTCAAAGTTTTTCTGGGCGATAACCATTACAACTTTTTTGGGAGTTTTCTTATTGCATGCCATTACACCTGTGC
Source organism: Clostridia bacterium (assembly GCA_026418275.1). Classification (GTDB taxonomy): domain Bacteria; phylum Bacillota; class Clostridia; order Acetivibrionales; family DSM-2933; genus SKW182. Next base: position 5,604 of record JAOABQ010000074.1, on the reverse strand, counting down.
TTCCTCCCAAAACCAGAGAAAGAGATAATAGACAGGCAATGAATAGTTTTAAATACTTGCAATTCATATAAAACCTCCTTGAAATTTAATTTGTTTTGAGGTAGTGCACCACCCTTGCTATAGATCATATATCAATTCAAACAGTTTTGGGAGTAGACATTTTTAGGGGAAAGGGTGGATTAATTTAGGTTGTAGACTGCAAAAAAAACATCGGTAGTCTTGCCTGTTTTTAAGGCCGGCCTTAGTGTTCACTAAAATCACCCTTCCAAACTCGCAAGTTTAGAAGGGCTACACAGACATGTAAACAGCCCCCGCCAAACTTGCTTTTTTATTTGACGAGGGGTATAATTGGTAATTTTATTTGCTTAGAGATATACTTTTTCTAATCGATTTCCTAACCGGCTTAACAATTCATTTGTGATTGTTTCGGAAGCCGCTGCTACTTCCTCTGCGGTAATGACTTCGGACCCGTCCTCACCGATCAAGGTGGCTATATCACCGCGTTTCACATCATGGATATCCGTAATATCTATCATGAGCTGATCCATACAGATTCGGCCTATGATTGGTGCACGGCAACCATGAATCAAGACCTTGCCCCTTACACAGGAGAGGCTGCGCGGCACTCCATCCGCATAACCGATAGACAGAACCGCAATGCGGATATTTCGGGACGCGTAAAATGCCCGTCCATAACCTACACTTTCTCCGGCGGCAATTTGCCTGATTAGAACAACCCGCGTTTTTAGTGATAAGACCGGCCGCAGCTCCGGCTGTATTTTTGTTTTATTACCCGGTGTGCTAAAGACACCATACAGTGCAATTCCAATTCTGACGTAGCTGCATTGCAGCTCGGGATAGTTCAAAATACCATAACTGCTTTGAATATGTATTTTGGGCAGTGAAATCTGGTGCTGCTTAAGCTGTTCCAGCAAAGTGTAAAAATGATTCAATTGTTCTTTGGTAAATGCAACGTCATCTTCCTGCGTACTGTCCGCCACACACAGATGAGTATAAATACCGCAGACTTTCAGGTTATGACACTGAAAGATGCTTTCAATCTCCACCGCATTATTGCAGCATTCTCCCAAACGATGCATACCGGTATCAATCTTGATATGCACAGAAATTTGTTGATCTGATGCATTCAGTTGTTTTGCATGTTTATAATCAACAACCGTTTGTGACAAACAATACCTGATGAGTTCAGGAACCCTTTGCGGGTCGGTATAGCCCAAAATCAAAATACTGCCTTTGATCCCATATGTTCTTAAGCGGATACCTTCCTCTATCGTTGCAACTGCAAAGGAAGAAACGCCGATTCTATTCAAGTAACGCGCTACCTCCACATCGCCATGTCCATAGGCGTTGGCTTTTACAACAACCATCAGTTCACATCCATTCGGAAGCATGTCACACAGAACCTTCACGTTATGATCCAGATTGGTTAGATGAATTTCAGCCCATGCTCGGTCCATATGTACCTGTTCCAAAACCGGCACCTTTTTAGTTTTTCTTCGCAAGGCTGATGCGATTGCCATTGAATATTCCCTTTTTTCTTTCATTCCGAATTCCCCCACAGTGTAACCACAAAGCCATCCACGTTATTCCCAGATATCTGATAGAGAGCTTTATCCGGTATTTTGATATCCACCTGCCTTTCCGATAAAATCGGAACATAATAGATTGCAAAATCCCATTTGACCGAATGAAATTGAAGGTGAATGCCATTATAGGGAAACCCTTTTATATAATCTGTATATTCTTCCATCGTCAGTTCCTTTTCTCTCATCAATTCAGAATGGGGATACCCGACATAGCGAAAATGCCAGGATTTATGTGCAATATGTGTTAATTGCTCGCGGCCAGCCGGATAGCGTTCTATAAAACCATATCTTACCGATTTTTTCCGGAAGGTCTGGCAAATTCCGGTGTAGTGAAAATGCGGACGGATAAAATCAATATCCGGCGTGTTTTCCGCAAGGTCAATGGCGAGCCCTGTCTGATGCTCGCTGCACCCCGGCAATGCTACGAATTTCTGTGTAAACGACCTACCGTTTTCCCGCAAAGAATCGGTATATAAAGATTGTTGTTCCTTTTCGGTCCGGTAACCGCTGACGGGGACAATTTGGTTCCCGCAATTAGCAGCCGTTATAGCCTGAGCTAACATACTTACTGCTTGCCTCTCAAGAAAGACGCTCGGATAGTCTGGACAGAGAGCCATCAGATTTTCCTTCGCCGTTTCATACCGTATGGGATGGGAAGGATTCACGAGAATCAAGCCGCCTCTTCCAATATTGTTCGTATGTAATGTCAGTGCTCTCATGAGTTTATCGCCAGACTTATCGATGCATCCACAATCTGCTCGAATGTTATTCCAATGCCCTTTAGCATTATGGGATAGCGGCTGTGAGAGGTAAAACCAGGAATGGTATTTACTTCATTGAAGATAATTTCTTTTTCCGGTGTCAGAAACAAATCAACCCTTGCAAATCCCGAGCAATCGAGGGCCCGGTAAATGACGGAAGCCGTCTGTTTAATTCGCTTGGCCGTATCAGGATCAATGCGGGCAGGCATATGGATTTTAGAGGTTTTCAGGGTATATTTCTCCGTGTAATCGAAGAATCCATGAGCCAGCTCTATTTCATCAACCTCGCCGATGACAAGCGATTCTTTGCCAAGGACGGCACAGCCAACTTCAAAACCGTCGACGGCTTCCTCTATGATAACCTTATTGTCATGTTGAAAAGCAACGGTGACTGCATCGTATAACTCGTTCTTTTGGAAAACCTTTGTAATGCCAAAAGAGGAACCGGCATTTGCCGGTTTAACAAACAGAGGAAATGTCAGACAGCTAATCTGTTTTGACAGTTCGGCATCGGTAAATCCGGACCGAAGCACAATGGACCGAGGTGTTTTGATACCGGCCAAATTCACTATTTTATGAGCAATGTCTTTGTCCATGCACATTGCGGAACAAAGCGTGCCGCACCCTGCAAAAGGAATACCGGCCATCGTCAATAATCCCTGTAATGTTCCGTCCTCACCGTTTTTTCCATGCAGGACGGGAAACGCCACATCAATTTTGGTCGTAACCGTTCTGTCATCGTGGAATTCGAGCAGTCCGTGAATATTCCGATCAGGAGAAATAATCGCCGGAACACAATCACCGCCATCCACCCATGTGTTATTCCGAATTTTTTCAAGTGCACCAAAAAATCTCAACCAAGCTCCCTGCCGGGTGATGCCAATCAATATGGCCTCATACTTTTTGGGATTTAGGTTTGTTATTACAGAATAGGCGGATTGGAGAGACACCTCATACTCTGTAGAGCATCCGCCGAATAAAACGACAACTTTTTTTCTTTTCATATAATCACTCCTTTTCTTTTGCGATAGCAGTTCCTTCTGGAAGCAAATACCTGATTTCACTTACGGCATATTAATATGCCATTTACAGGCTCCGCGGCAAGGCGCAGATTAAACACCTTGTTTTCGTGATATTTCATATCAAAGCCAGTATTTTCATTTAGAAGCTTCGATTTGGTTTCATATATATAAAAAGGCAAAAACTCTGGAGCCTTTTTTGCATAGTGGTTCCGGTCAAAGTACATCTTGGCATAGAAGAATAATTTTCTTTATGTCCTGCGGATCGGCAGTAAGAATGGAAACAACTGAGTAATTCTTTTTCTTTTCATGTCCGAGACCCCCTATCAGGAATATAACAAGGCATAACCTCGTTGAAACGCCGCTGTGGTAAGAAAATTTTTCTACAACCGAAAATTTTTCTTTGATTGGATGCGTTATAAAAGCCTGTCCAATTCGGCATTTTCATCTTACCGAAATCAGGCAGGCGACGTTGGAATTTTGGCTTATCAAAATCTTAATAAATTCTTATGAAGAACTTATTATTTTCCTAAACTGCTGTATACAGCTAATGCATCGGTAATATTATACTGTTCCGAATGGTTATCCCCTTTCGCACCAGCTGAAATCAGAATATATTCTTGTTTACCCACTTTGGCGAGACTCGCGAGGCATAGACCGGCTTCATCGGTATATCCAGTTTTTCCTCCTAAAATTTCCCCATTAATAATGTTTTGATTTTTGAGTTTTTCAAACATGGTACTGTAAAAGGTTATCCCGCCAGGGTGCTTATTAGTAGGTGGTGTGGAATGACGGGATGAAGTAAAAATCTCCCGGAAAGTATCATTTTTCAAAGCATAGCTTAGAAGAATAGCCAGATCTTTGACTGTTGTGTAGTGGTTTTCATTGTGAAGTCCGGTCGCATTTTCAAAATGGGTATTGCCCATACCAAGATCTGCCGCCTTTTGATTCATTATTGTTACAAAATTCTGCTTTGATCCCGCAATCTGATCAGCAAGTTCAATACAACACTCCGCACCGCTCGGCAGCATTACTCCGTATAACAGATCGATTGCCCTGACCTGCTCACCCGGTTGGAAACCTGCCATTGATGCATCTGCTTCGTACAGCCCCTGAAACGTAGAATTGGTAAGTTTGATTTCTCCCTTCAGATCAGGTAAATTTTCTATCGCAACAATGGCTGTCATCATTTTAGTTAAAGAAGCAGGATAGATTTTTTCTTTACTATTTTTCTGCATCAAAATGGTATGATCTTTTAAACGGATCAGAATCGCATTAGGACTGTTCAGCTTGTCGAAAGATAAAGAAACAGAGGGATCGGGTTCTATCTTTGACAGAGGAACCGGTGTTGTTCTATCGCCAGAAGAATCGGGCGTTATCTTTAAAGAAGAATATGGCGAGGTTTTATCGTCATATTCCTTCTTTAATATATGTTGGTTTCCTGGAGTAATGATGGATTTGTAAACGAGAACAGCAACGACAACCATCAACAGAAATGCTACAAGTATGCGTATTCCTGATTTTTTCTTTTTTACTTTTCGTACCATAATAAACAGCTCCTTATTCTGAGATGATATTATTTAAACACAGAACAAGGAGCTATATTGGAATTCCATCTTATGAACTTCTTAAGATTTTCTTATGACGGAAGCTTTATTGTAAATGTAGTATTTTCCGGGTTGCTTTCCACAGAGATTGTTCCATCGTGAGCTGTGACAATTTCTTGTGCGATTGCCAAACCTAGCCCTGCTCCACCAGTGTTTGTGGAACGTGCAGAATCTAATCGGTAAAATTTTTCAAAAATAGTTTCAAGCTTTGCCTGCGGGATTAGATTTCCCTGATTAGTAAAAGTTATAACAATATTTTTGTCCTGCTGTTTAGCAGAAATGTCAATGACGCTGTTTTCATAACTGTAGACTATCGCGTTTTTCAGGATGTTATTGAACACACGAGCCAGTTTGTCTGCATCTCCCCACAGAGTGAGGCCGTCAGGCACATTGACGAACACCTGCTTTTCCTGTGGAGTCAGCATTGGATAGAATTCATCTGCCATCTGCTGGAGCATGAACAGTAAATTGATTTTTTCTTTATTCAAAACAATAGTTTGAAGATTAAATCTTGTGATCTCAAAAAACTCATTTATAAGCTGCTCTAATCGATAAGCTTTTTCCAAGGTAATACCGACATATTTTGCCTTCTGTTCAGGAGGCATATCAG
>JAOABQ010000061.1 GCA_026418275.1 Clostridia bacterium | reverse complement strand
ACTTGGAAGCGCCTGACGAAGACATTTACGGAGTATTCCGGGGTAACACTACGACAGGACCGGAATACTGTTAGCAGGCTTCCGGCTCTGTCTAACAACGGTAAGGACTATCATGGTTGAAGTCATTACCGTTGTTTGTTGGCTGCCTCCGAAGCTACCCTCTTTCTCTTTTCTTCCCATAGAATATACTGCACTCATATCAGGTTGCTTCTTTCTCTTACGAATAAAATAGAAAATAATAAATAAAACAATTTTAAGGGATGAAATTATATGGTAAAATGGTTGCGTAATCTGATTTCTAAGGAGTTGCAAAAAATGACGAATGAAAAAATAACCCTTGAAGAACTAAAGTCTTTCCTGTGGGAAAGTGCAAATATATTGAGAGGAAGTATTGATTCCAGTGATTTTAAGACATACATTTTTGCTCTGTTGTTCTATAAAAGATTATGCGATGTATGGGAAGAAGAGTATGACAATCCTAACGCATGCTATGAGTGGCAGAAGAAAGAAGATGCTGTAAGGGAGCTAAAAAAAGAGGTAAAGCGTAAGACTATAGGTGTCGTGAAGGACAGAGAAGGTTTTTCAAATAAGGTGATCGAATATGCAAAAGCCAATTATTATAAAGGATGATATTAAATGAGTATTGATAAAGGGTTAAGTTTGAATATTGGTAAGCTGGCTATACCCTATACCCTTACAGACAATGCTAAAACGAAGTATATAAAATTGGTTATGGATATACACGGATTAAAGGTTGTTAAACCGACAAATGCAAATATGGATGAAGTAGAAAAGCTGTTAAGAACTAAAAGCAACTGAATTTATAAGCATTACGTGGATTTTCAATCTATGAAGGTAGATGCATATAAAAGGGATTGGGAAAGTGGAGAAAGGGTTCTCTATAGGGGAAAAAAATACAATATACGGATTTTTACTCACAAAGAAAAGACCACAAGTATTAATTTCAACGGTAAAAGATTTGAGATATTTATAAATGAAAATGTTAGTACAAATGACAGGAAGACTGTAATTGAGAACGCTTTTAGAAAATGGTATATGAGAACTGCCTATGAAAGCATTAAAGAGAGACTTGACTATTACTGCAAAATCATTGGACTCAATTATAACAATCTAAGAATTAAGGAACAAAAGACCCGTTGGGGCAGCTGTTCAAAAAAAGGTAATCTAAATTTCAATTGGAAGTTGATTATGTCCCCTCCATGGGTAATTGATTACGTGGTAGTACACGAAGTGTGCCATTTAAGGTATTTGAACCACTCAAAGGAGTATTGGGCTATGGTTGAAATGTATATGCCAAACTATAAAAAAGCTCAAGAGTGGCTTAAAAAGAATGGTTTGGGATTAACTCTTTAGTTGGCTTTAAAATATACCATTGGAGGATACTTCTCATGTCTAATCTGGAAAGCTTATTTCACAAGGATATACTCAATATTTACAAGAAAGCCGATGAAGAACTGGGGTATAGGGCGACGAGATTCCTACAAATGCTGGCAGAACATGGTGGGGTAGAAACTGCGAAGAAGCTCGTTACAAAACCTGGTGGAACTGAAGGCTTTATCGTCTTGTGGGAGCATAAAAAACTGGATTTATCTGTAGAGAATTTAGTCTTAAAAGAAGAATACAGAAGTTTATTCAGCGAAGAAATAAGGCAAATTTGCAGAGACAGATTAAAAGAGTATGGTTTTGAAAGATAAATAGTAAATAACATAAAAGGTGGGTGGTAATTTGTGGAGATTAAAGAGGTAAAGGTGTGGGGTATACATGCCGGGGCTTTAGGTGAAGTGGACAGTAAATTTCTAAGTAAGGCTAAACCATGTATAGCAATAGGTTGGGCTAATGTGGGCGATTTATCAAAGATATCTTCCGACCGTGAGGATTTTAAGGAGAGATTGGCCAAGGCTTATCCTGATACTAAGAAAGGGGCAGTACCCACATCGGCAGGAATGCTTTTTAGATTTGTACATGAGATTCAAACAGGAGATATTGTTGTATATCCTTCCAAAAGAGATAAGATGGTACATATAGGAAAGGTAGCCGGAAACTACGAGTTCAACATAAGTTATGACAGCAATTATCCCAATATTCGCCCTGTTGAGTGGTTGAAACATGTTCCAAGAACTAAGTTTTCACAGGGAGCTTTATATGAAATTGGATCTGCACTTAGTCTTTTTCAGGTAAAAAACTATTCAGATGAGTTTATAGCTGTATTATCGGGCGATGGGCCCAACAAAGTTGAAGTAGAGGATAATACAGTTGCAAAGGTAGCTGAGGAGATAGAACAAAGTACAAGAGACTTTATTGCCAAGAAGCTTACCCAGGAACTCAAGGGACATCCCTTTGAACATTTTGTAGCACATATTCTTAATATTTTGGGGTACAAAACAAGAGTTTCTCCAGAAGGTGCTGATGGTGGAATTGATATTATTGCGCATAAGGATGAATTGGGAATTGAGCCTCCAATAATTAAAGTGCAGGTCAAAAGCAATGATGCAAGTATTACCCCTGATAAGGTACAAGCCCTTTACGGGAATGTTTCCTCCGGTGAATATGGTTTATTTGTGGCCTTGAATGACTTTTCAAAAAAGGCGGTAGAGTTTGCTAAAAGCAAATCTAATTTAAGGATTATTGATGGTGAGGAACTTGTAGATATTGTATTACAGTATTATGAAAAAATTGATTCCAAGTACAAAGCCATAATTCCCTTAAAAAATGTTTATATTCCTGTACAGGTTGAGAACGAAGAGTAACGTGAACGTATATTTACCTGCTTTTACAAAAGCAACTTGATAAGATTTTGGTTTTGGAGGTGGATACGGTGCTTAATTATGGTGAGGAATTGGTTTACTGGTACTTGCGGTTAAACGGATTTTTCTTGCTGGACAACTTTGTTTTGCATCAGAGTAGGTCCATAAGCGGAAGGGCCTCAGATACGGATATTTTGGCAGTGAGGTTTCCCTTTGTTGTCGAGGAAACAGGAGGAAATTCTGATGATTGGGACAGTGGGTTGTTCAGCCATTTCGGTGAAACCTCTATCATAGGCTTAATCTGCGAAGTAAAAACAGGACGAAGTCCCAATATCCAAAATCTTTTTAAACCTTCAAATATTGAGAAGGCTATTGGGCGTTTTGGTTTTTTGCCGGATACCCGAGTGTTTTCAGATCAACTTTCCGATATCGCCATCGTAACATCCGGCCAATTCCAAATCGGCAAAATCCTTTTTTCCAGAAAGAAGACAAGCCTAACTACAAACGCCCTGCATATGAAACTGGTGGATGTGAATAGGTTTATCAAACAAAGGTTTTCCAAATATTGTGACCGCAAATTTGAAGACAGGATGTTTTTCCCCTCCTCTCTCATGCAGTATATCCTATGGGAAGAAAAGAGAAAGAGGATAGCTTCGGAGGCAGTCAACAAACAACGGTAATGACTTCAACCATGATAGTCCTTACCGTTGTTAGACAGAGCCGGAAGCCTGCTAACAGTATTCCGGTCCTGTCGTAGTGTTACCCCGGAATACTCCGTAAATGTCTTCGTCAGGCGCTTCCAAGT
>JAOABQ010000056.1 GCA_026418275.1 Clostridia bacterium | reverse complement strand
ATATAATCAGTTAGATATAAAGGACTTCATGGTTAAATATATAGATAAATCAGAATACGATACAAAGATAAGAGAAGCTGAACTCAATTTAGACAAAGCGTACAAGTTATTACTCAAGGAAACTGAAACGGAGAGGAATTTTAATTGTCCAGCATGTGGATATTACAGCTGTAAAAAATCTGCAATAGCTATAAATTTAGGATACAATATTCCTGAAACATGTAGGGAATATGTACGCAAAAAAGAAAAGCAAGAGATGGAATTTGTTGTACAAACTAGAAATCAAATAGAAATATTGCTCAACTCTAATAAACAAATGAGCGACAGAATTAAAGAGTTTGCAAAAGATTTAGCAGATAAAATCAAGGAAATTGAGAAGGTTCTTTATGATATAGCAAGTTATAGTAATAATAATTCATACCAATTATCAGTATTTGCAAATAATATTAATCAGTTAGATGAAATATCGGCAAATATTAAATCAATAATAGACAATACAAAATCAAGTATTGAAAACTTTATCAAGGTAAATCAGAATATAGAAAATATATCAGAGCAAATTAATCTACTTGCACTTAATGCATCAATAGAAGCTGCAAGAGCGGGTGAAGTAGGAAAAGGATTTGCAGTTGTTGCTGAAGAAATAAGAAAATTGGCTGAACAAACAACAGATTCCACAAAGCAAATTTACAATATCGTTTATGAAATTCAAAACGAGATTAATAATACCAAAATACAAATTAGTGAATCTAAAGCAGGGATTCTAAAAATTCAGTCAGCCTCTTTGGATACCGAAAATGCATTTGAGATCATTAATAAATCCACACAGAACATTATCATGCAAATCAACACGTTTATCAATAATATTGAGCAAATTGGAAAAGAGAAAGGACAAGTTGTTTCTTCTATCCATGAAATATCAGGAATTGCACAACAATCCGCTGCATCGACGCAGGAGATAAGTGCCTCTATCGCGGAACAGTCTTTCAACATTGGAAAGATCTCTGAAATACTGAATGAACTGCAGAAAATCTCAACTACTTTAAAGGAGTTAATGTCAAAGTTTACCGTTTAAAGGGAAAGTAATTTTACTGAACGAAAAAGGAGCTGCTGCAAAACTACTGTATAAGTAGAAAGCAACACCTCCTTTTATTTGTACAATAAAAATTTGGCTATTTTTAGATTATTCCATTATCGATTTGATTTTATGCATACTTTAATAAACCATCATTGTTTTGTATGAGGTTATAAGCTGTTTTATTTAGTGAAGTTGTTTATCCCATCTCTCATTTTGAATTTTGTATGTAATTTATTGAAATACCTTAAATCAAATAATATGATATTCTTTTGAGTATGCTTTTCCACGGTCATATTTTATGATTCTACCCTTGCTCCTCCATTTACATGAATTACCTGGCCGGAAACATAGCTGGAGTCGTCAGAAGCTAGGTAGACATAAGCCGGAGCTATTTCAAACGGTTGTGCAGCACGCTGCATAGGGACTTGAAGGCCATAGGATTTGACTTCGTCAGCCGAAAAAGCTGAAGGTATTAAGGGTGTCCATGTAGGACCAGGCGCTACAGCATTCACCCTGATACCCTCTTTTATCAGGGATTGAGATAGTGCTCTTGTAAAGCTTACGACCGCACCTTTAGTGGATGAATAATCTATCAAATTCTGCACACCCCAATAGGCTGTAAGTGATGCTGTATTAATAATAGTACTCCCCCGTCTGAGATAAGGCAAAGCTGATTTTGTCATATAAAAAAATGAGAATATATTGGTTCTGAATGTATTTTCCAATTGTTCACTGCTTATATCGAGAATGCTTTTTTGAGGAAATACAACTCCAATTTTGTTTACAAGGATATTAAGATGACCAAAGTGATCAAGCGTTTCCTTTACTGCTTCTTTCGAAAACTGGTCATTTCTGAGATCGCCTTCAATCAAAACGCACCGACGGCCAATTTGTTCAACTGCAGCCTTAGTTTCAAGGGCATCAGAACGTTCATAGAGAAAGACAATAGCTACATCAGCTCCTTCTTTTGCAAAAGCGACAGCTACAGCACGCCCAATTCCGCTATCGCCTCCTGTAATAACAGCTACTTTGTTTGTTAGTTTTCCGCTTCCCTTATAATAGGAGTTATCAAAAACATGAGTGATTCAATTCCTGGCTGTACGGCCTGATGCTGAGGTGGAAATGTGATAGGCATAACAGTATATTTAATTTCAAAACCAAAATATGGGTAGGTGGGATACATAATACATTCTCCCTACAATTACAAATCTGATAATATCTTATTCAACTAAATAGAAATTTGTGTAATGTCTAGATCCCCTGCCCACTTCTTGATCAGAGAAATGCTAGCCAGTATTTTGTTAGGTAATAGTACTTAAAAAACATCTACAAATAGTTATGCGAGTTTTTGCGAAAAGCAAAAAATCTAGCTCAACTGAACTAGATTTCCGAGAATCTTTTATTAGCAATTCGCAAAACCTCCAAGATTCGTGCAAATTACCACAATGTTTATATTTGGTGGACGATGAGGGGCTCGAACCCCCGACTTTCACCACGTCAAGATGACACTCTACCAGCTGAGTTAATCGTCCATGCAGTTAATAATTATAAATGATTTTTAATTATTTTTCAAGAGGGAATTTATACTTTTTTTATTTGTTATAAATGTATAAAACTAGGAAAACCTTTTTTGCCAAACAAGCATTTATTCCCCATATACCTCTACTTCAACATAATGATTCCACTCAGAAAAGTTTTCAATTTGCAGAAAATCTTTCACATCCACTTTCTTAACAATTCCGGCCATGTCAGACTTCTTAATCTCTTCAAGAGTTACCCCAACCCCTTGTTCCTTTGCTTTCTCAAATACATAATACTTTCCCATGGAAACCTCATGCTGTATTGCAAGTTTCCGCTTTTCGGGGGAAATTTTGACCACTTTCGGTTTTATATGCTCTTCCTGAAGTTTCTCTATCGATTCCTTAACAGAAATCAAAAGACCCTTTAATTTTTCATCTTTCCCTTTTGTATTTCTATATTCCTTATGATTTTCATTTAGGGACCCGGAAATGAGAATAACATTTTCATTTCCTGATGTAATAAAATGGTGCTCTTTTGACCGCTTTACAATTTCAGCCAGGGCCTCTTTCAGAGGTTTTAATTTAATCCCGGATTCCTGTAATAAGATCTGCGCCTCTTCATTGAGTGCTTTTGCTTCCAACACTTTGTCTTCCGCATTGATTTCAATCTCAAAACTTGGATTGATATCCACATCAATATAGGCATAAACCGCGTCATGGACCGAAAAATGAAGGTATAAAAGTGAAATGATAAATAAAGCCGCAATAGCTCCAATCACCGAAACCCAAGGGATAAGCCCGGTTTTGTTACGGCTAGGCTTAACGATATCCGACTTTTGGAATTCTATTTCCTGTCCAAGCGTTAATCCCGGCTTTTTCTTCAAAACAACAAAATCACTTGCTTCTGTAAGTACAATCACCACATCTTCTTCGACAGCAAAAACTGATCCCTTAATATACACGATTCGTCCCTCCTTTCTCCATCTCAATCAGGTACCCTTTCATCGTCTCAAGGTTGCTTCTTAGTATCAAACTGGCTGCAATAATAAAACACCGGTTCCTTTCGATGGTCTTTTTATTTACATTCACTACTTTTGATAAATGTGTCTTAGGGATATTTCTTTTGCGAATAAACTCCCAATAAAGTTCATCATCCTCTGCAAGTATTCGTGCAATACGTATACAAAGCTGCTTTGAGTCTGTATGTTTGGGTGCGCTCAAAGCCAAATCCTTTAACGAAATACCAAAATCACTTAACTTACGATGTATTTGTTCCAATTCCTCCTTGACCTCGATATATTCAAACACCCTATCCTCATCACACCTCAAATACTTTTCCTCAAAATCTTTGTTCTCATCATTTTCAAAATATGTAAAGGGAAACGTATTAAAGTCCTTTTGATTTTTTCTAACATAATCAATAATACGGCTTTTGATCACCCGTTCAGAATAATTGAAAAAGTTATCATTTCTATTTATATCAAACCGGTCAATGGCTTCGTTAAAAGCCGATAAACCTATGCTATACTCCTCGTTTTGCTCATCAATATACTTCCCCAATGCTTGAGAAACCACTTTTAGAATAAAGGGTGTATATTCATGGATAAACTGCTCCTTTAAATGGCGCTCCCCCTTCTTTATTTTTTCCAAGGTATTGTAAACCGAGTTATCTTTAAATTGATTACGGTTAAATAAATCTATTCCACGCACTACAATCACACTCCACCGTTATACTTATTGTTGCCATGAAGACTTTCCATTTTAATTTCTATAATTGATATTCGTAAATACAGATTACGCTCAAGCTGTATTTGGAGTTTCTATTCCCAGCAAGCGCGCATAACTATTTATAAAGTAGGTATAATCAATAAATTTTTCTGCATCTGTTACTTTGAACAAAATTCCAATGCTATGATTGATTGCAGTTTTTTGCTTCCGCAAAATTCTAAGGAATTCCCTGCACCAAAAAAATCAGTTCGTAGTTTGATGAAAATATATAGCTATTCTTTTTTGTAGTTTCCCATATAAAAAACCGCATAATATGCGGTTTTCAAGGTTCTTTCACTGATAAATTTTTTAAAAACCAATGACCCTTGGCTGCCTAAAAATTTATTTTTACGCTTCTTTTACTTTGTTGTGGACTCTCTTATAATAAGCTGTGGCTCCAACTTTAATGTAACACTTCTTTTAAGCTCGCCTTTCATTAGCTTCATTAAAGTTTCCACACTCTTTCTACCTATCTCTTCTGCGGGTTGTCTGATTGTTGTGAGTGTCGGATGAAATTCCGAAGAAAAAAACTGATCATCGCAACCAACAATCGCCACATCTTCCGGTACCCTGAGACCTTTTATTTTCAAAGCATCAATAGCACCATACGCCATATAGTCATCTGCTGCAAAAATCGCGGTAGGAAGTGTGTTCTCTTCTATCCACTTCTTTGTAATGAGGTAGCCGGACTCTGTGGTGAATTCTCCCCTTTCTGCTACATGAGGAGTCAGACCCACTTCGGTAAGTGCCTCACGAAACCCTCGTTCTCTTTCCTTACTGCTTAAGAAAATCTCCTGTCCCATGATATGCCCTATTTTTGTATGTCCTAACTCAAGAAGATGCTTTGTCGCATCATAACCGGCCTTGTAATTGTCAACTATAATAGAGGATACCGAAGGATGGTTTTGCTGGTTATCCAACAGTACAAAGGGGATTTTCTTTCTTTTAAGCTCTACAATGTATTCATCCTCATGGACTGGTGATAGGATGATAAGACCATCTACCCGGTCTTCCTGAAAAAGGTATGTGCCCCGTTCCCTATTTCCTTCCCGGTTCTTGGACATAATGGAAAGTGCTAAAAAATAACCATGTTCCTCCAGATAATCATTAATGGCTCCCACTACACCGTTGAAGAAATAATCATTAATATTAGGTACCATAACACCGATAAGACCTGTTTTACCACGGGCAAGACTTCGGGCAGCTGCATTGGGATGATAGTTTAAATCCTTCATTGCTTGTAAAACTTTTTGCCTGTTTTTCTCTCTGACGGAAGACAGATTATTGATTACTCTTGATACAGTAACCACTGAGACTCCCGCCCTTTTAGACACATCATAAATGTTGACCTTCATACCTTGACTCCTTCTCACTATTTTCCCTATACCAAAATAAAAAAGTTAAGTTTAATATCTATTCTCTTTTTTGACCGATCTGAATTTTCAAACGAAAGGATGAACCCATACTATCATCTTGTTAAAGCAATTCTTCAGCTAACCGTTGACTCTTGTAAACCCCACTTACTTTGCATCTTGCCGCCCCCTTATATAATATATAATTTTGATACCTAATGCAAGCAATAATAATATTTCAAATAAATCCACTTAGAATTAAAGCGTTTATATTTTATTCCCCTTTGTTATGTGATATAATTAAATAAGATATAGTACGAATGAAACATTCAGCACAAATCACATGTTACAATCATCTTTTGTAAAGGGAATCCGATTTTTCAGTTTAACATCCTCGCAATACTATTAAAATGTCATTATGTCGTATTATGTCTTAAATGTTTTATCAAGGAGAAATGATATGGATAATTTAAAAATTGCGGTTATTGGTGCAGGAAGCAGCTATACACCCGAATTAATGGATGGGCTCATTGCAAAAGCGAAAAGCCTGCCGGTGAGTGAGGTCGCTTTTGTAGACATTGAGGAAGGCCGTGAGAAGGTAGAAATTGTTCATGCCTTAACACAAAGGATGTTTGAGAAGGCAGGTTTGAAAACCAAAGTTTACATTCAGTTTGACCGCCGTGAAGCTTTAAAAGGCTGTACATATGTTATTACACAGTTTAGGGTTGGAGGTCTTGATGCCCGGGCAAGTGACGAAAAAATCCCTATGAAATACAACACAATCGGTCAGGAGACAACCGGTCCGGGAGGTTTTGCCAAAGCACTCCGTACCATCCCTGTCATTCTGTCCATTGTAAAGGATATGGAGGAAATCTGTCCGGATGCCTGGTTGATAAACTTTGCCAATCCTTCGGGAATCATCACCGAAACGGTAAAAGCATATTCAAAAATTAAATGTCTTGGTTTATGCAATGTACCTATTAATCTGGAGAGAAATTTAGCAAAGGAATTCAAAGCAGAACCGGAAGATTTATACTGTGAATTTGTGGGGCTCAACCATTTAAGCTGGATCAAGAAAGTGTATGTTAAGGGAGTGGACCGGACGGAAGAGCTTTTTACCAGTTCGATCTTTGAACAGAGCATCATGAATAACGTTCCTGCCGTACCGGGTGCCAAAGAATTGATTAAAACCTTAAAATTAATTCCTTCACCATACCTTCATTATTTTTATTTTGAAAACCATATGCTGAAGGAAGAACGTGAATCTGTTGAAAAAGGGGACGGAACACGGGCTGATAAAGTAAAGAAAGTAGAAGCGGAGCTTTTCCAACTCTATAAAAACCCGGACCTCAATGAAAAACCGCAGCAGCTCTCTGAAAGAGGCGGCGCATATTACTCCGAGGTGGCCATCGCTTTAATTGACAGTATACACAACAACCTGGGCAAAATTCATGTGCTAAACGTTCCCAATCAGGGAGCCATGCCGGACCTTCCCTCCTTAAGCGTCATCGAAACCAATTGTATTGTTAACAGTACAGGCGCGCATCCTATTGCTTCCGGCAAGCTTCCGGATTCGATCCGCGGGTTGATTACCCAGGTTAAAATTTACGAGGAATATACCATTAAAGCAGCTGTTACGGGAGACCGGGAAAGTGCATACCTCGCACTTTTAAATCATCCTCTTGTACACGGTTCTGACGTTGCAGTTGATTTGTTAAACGATATTCTGGAAGCAAACCAAAAGTATTTACCCGCATTCTTTCCAAAGAAGTAGAAAATAATAAAACAATATGCCGGGGAACCACTTCATACTATGGATTGCTTCCCACTATTACAAAAGGGAGCTGGTCTTAAAATCCTAAGATCAACTCCCTTTATATTATAAAATTCACTGAAGATAATCTCCTCATGAGGTTAAAATTCAGAGCCAAAGGACCGTTTACTAACTATAGTTTTATAGCCAACTATCTTATGAAAAGTTTTATATTGAACATAAATAAGTATAGAAAAAAAAGAACTATATACCAGTATGTCCCTAAATTCATACTTTAGAATATAGTTCTCAAAAATAGAAACGGGAAGTTATGGAGTTTGTTAAGTGAAGTTATTAGATACCCAAAAGATATATAGATACAAGGCTTATCAAAATTCCTACATAAGCCTTTTTGGATATTACTTCTTTTAGAAGCAGGCGGCTCATGATGACTACCGATACAATACTTAAAATCCCTATAAGAGGGAAAAAGAACGCCCCGTTGAGCCGGTTAATATAATACATAAAAATGATATTGTTAATGTCTTGAATGAGTGCAGTAATGATAATAAAAGTCAAATATCTTTTATCCAGCTTTATTTTCAGCTTTTTCTTATATACAGCCCACAGGACATAAGGTAGGCCCATGACTACTACCATAAGATTAAATAGTATCAGATACTCTTTAATCGCATCGCTGTATAAAATCATATGCTGCTTTGTGAAAATTACCGATATTCCGCCGAAAAGCGCAGAACCTACCGCCATCAATATCCAACCCGATGTAATCCCTTTGGACTTGTTGTCTTCTTCATAGGAACTCTCGTTGAATAGAAACAAAATCACGACAAACAATCCGATTCCAACCCATTGAAAGGGACCAATCGTATCATTCCACAAAAATATTCCGGCTATAATCGGGACCAATTGCATAAAACTATTGATAATATTGGTTAATGAAATGGGTCCTTTGCCCAGTGCATTAATTACCAATATATATCCAACCATAAAAAATACAGCAAAGAAAAACGGGTTAACAAGCATCTTAGGTTCATAAGAGTATGAATAGTATGGGGGCATAAGAGGCAGAAACAACGCTTGTGCTAATGAATAGACTACTGTCAAAAATATGGATGCAGAAAAACCATCCACGTAATCCTTCTGTATCATTTTGGTAACAACCGCATGAAATCCTCTCAATACGGTAAACAACAAAAAGACTGAAAACGCTACAACAATCACAAATATATCCCCTTATTCAATAGCACATTTTTGCTCCAAAGATATTTACAACTTAACTTTTTATGATTATTATATACATATAAGATGAATTTTACATTAATAATCTTGCTTATTTATAGTACTATTTTGCTTAAAGGGGAGTTTTTAAGTGGACCGTTCACTTTATGAAAAACCGATTTTTTTGGATCCTATCTTTTCCATACGCATATCCTACGAGCAGCATGAAGAGCCCGGTGAGATTTTTCAAAGCCACTGGCATGAACAAATTGAGCTCCTTTATTTTACTGGGGGAAAAGCACTGTTGAAATTCAATTCAGACCCTTTTGTTGCCGAACCGGGAGATTTACTTATCGCCAACAGCAACGAACTCCATTGGGGTGAAAGTTTGACAGAAAACACATCTTATTATTGCATTATTATTGATACTTCCGCTCTTCACAGTTGCTTTATGGAATCCTGCGATCCCAGCAAAATCAACCGCACTACCAGCTACTGCACTTTACTGAGCAATAAAGTAAATGGGGATCGCTACATCTCAAAGTGTATGAATATTCTCATCAGTGAGCAGGAAAAAAAGAAGCCCGGATATGAACTTGCTGTCAAATCCTCGGTATTTAAGCTTATGACCCTACTAATCCGAAGACATACCAATAAAACTCTCTCCCCGCAAAAATACGATTCACGTATTAGGAATTTGGAAAGGCTTAATAAGGTGCTGGAATATATTGAGGAATCCTATGATGAAAATATCACTGTAGAGAAAGCATGCCGGATCACCAGCCTTAGCCCTTATTATTTTTGCCGTCTGTTTAAGGCATCGACAGGCAAAACCCTTAGTGAATATGTCAATCTCATACGGGTCAATAAAGCGGAATTCATGTTGAAAAATACGGATATGAATGTTACAGAAGTAGCTCTTAATACAGGTTTTAACGATATCAATTATTTTAGCAGGATTTTCAAAAAGTATAAAAATGTTTCTCCTTCAAGTATAAGAAAAACACCATAAAAGGTGTTTTCTTATACTTGAGGCAATATATTCTTCCCTATTTGCGCCCAAACACTTTTAAGAGGCAAGATTATGCCGGACTAGCAAACCATACCTTACCAGCCTAAATCTGTACGTATTTTATTGACGAGTAATGCAGCCATGTCTTGCTGCTGCCGAATACTCGGGTGCCACGCGCCCTCAGGATTCACAGCCGGAAACTCCAAGAAACTCATTTTTTGGTCACCCGCAGTTTTTCGTTCATTGATTATTTCGCCTAGATACTGCTTGATCAATGAAAGTCTTTCCCCAGACAGCAATGGGCCTATGGTCAAGTAAATTGTTGCATTGGTGTTTTTGTTTCTGACTGTTTCTAAAAATTCCTTATATGCATTTACAAACAATGTTTTATCCGGCAGATTACTATGCAGGAATGAAAAGTCGTTTGTGCCTAGATTGATAACAACAACATCCGGCTTCCAACTAAAATCCCATACACTATTCACATGATCCGGAAGAATTCTGGAATATAATTGGGGAATTTGGGGTATCTCTGGCGCTACACCTGTACCGCAATCCCGGTATACGCCCTTTCCGGACCAACACACACTGACCTGTTCTGCCCCCAACGCTCTTGCAGCAATTGCTGCATAAGTCATATATCCGTTTTCCTCTTCCAGTTTAAATGGTGCCCCCTGCGACGGTGCTTCATTGCCGTACCCTGCAGTGATGGAATCTCCAATAAACTCAATACGTCTTGCAGCTGGTACTGGCAGTGCCAGTAATTGGCCCTCGTTATCAAACTCGAAGCCTAAAAACTGCACTTCACCTGCTAATGCCTCGGTGCGCTTCATAAGCTCTACCCTATGGACTCCGTTAGCCAAGCCGGAAGCAAGTTGATATGTCCCATCCTTGTTAATTTGAATCTTTGATGTTGTTCCGTCATCAATTTTTACTTGAAGCCAGTTTTCACTTTGGTAGGGGTTTACTCTCTTCAATTTTGCACTTACACTTGTACCTTTAAATTGTGCAATAATGGCAGATCCGGTCCAAGCGAACTTGGGTCCTGCCGGATCACTAAAGTCAAACCGTCCTATATACCTTACCGCCGGTTCTCCGTTTGTTGTGGGAGTAGGTGTATATGTAGGGGTACCGGTTGAAGTAGGGGTGGGTGTATTGTTTACTCCCTCTAAAACCAACGGCAAAGGATAGTCCGTTCCACTTTTATTAAAATGCTGGATGCTTATCAAAATATCCTCCATATTAATAGCTTTATCCTTGTTAAAATCAACGATGCTATAATATTTTGCATCACCCGCTGTAGTATTGTAATATTCTATGATTTTCACTATATCACACATATTGACCGCCCCATCCTGCTCCACGTCTCCTGGCCAGAGCTGTGCGGGTTGATCCCCCTTGCCTATTTGTGCACCCTTACAAATATTATTTACCTGCATGGTAAGATATCCTGCCTTACTTATCTTTAAGCTGCAATTTTCTTCCAAACCACTTGAAACTTCGAAAAATCCGGTGCTGTCTGAAATTGCACTCAGCTCAGTTCCAACGACTTCCACCTTAAATCCGGCCTTAATGCCACTATCGGAAGATACAACATCCGGCTTTATAAAACCTGTAATTTTATCCCTATTATATAAAGTTACAGAAGCTGAAACCATCTCCTTCGGTTGATTTGGATTTTGGGAATCTTCCTGGCAATATCCTACGCTTTCTTTTGTCTGAGAAACTACTGCCTGTGCAGCTGAAGATCCTACCGTTAAAATCAATGACACAACAAAAAACAAGCACACAAACAGCCTTAAAGTTTTTACCTTGTATTCCTTACTCTTACCCTTCATACCTTAAACCTCCTTAGCCACTCATTCGTCTTCTCTCTTTTTGTAGCTCTCTTCCCTATCTGATCTTGGCAAATTCCCCCTTATATAATTTATGCTATAAAGAAAGAACATTCCTTCATTTTCTCATGATCGAATGTTCTTGCATATCATTATATCACTTATATAAAATATAGTAAAACTTTTTTCAACATTTTATGGCACAAGAGTTAAACACTTAATTCTCCAAACAATAGGTATAATGAAAAGTAACTTGATTTTTATCAACAACCCAAACAATCAATACATTATTCCTATATTGTACTTTTATTTCCAATTTTACCTATCCCTTTATAAGCCTTTTTACCAAATCCAAATCGGGCATTGCCGGTATTGCCCCTCTTTTCGTAGTACATAGAGCAGCAACAGCATTGGAAAAATGAACGATTTCCTCAAGTACCTCCATCTCCAACTCTTTGGGTTTTACTATCCCTCTCTCCAACATGCCATAGAGAAATCCACCGAGGAAAGCATCACCTGCTCCCGTTGTATCCAATGTGTTCACACTTTTAAATCCAGGCTTTTTAGCAGTTGTCCCTTTAAAATGATAACAGCAGCCTTCAGCTCCTAATGTGACAAGAATCAAAGGAATTTCAAAATCCTTCTTAAGTACCTTAAGCCCCTCGGTTAAATTTTTATACCCGGTGATAAATTCCAACTCCTCCAGCGAGATTTTCAATATATCCGCATATCCTATAAGAGATTTTATGGTTTCCCGGGCAATATCCTCGCTCCTCCATAACCGAAGGCGTAAATTAGGATCGCATGAGATGGTGCATCCACAGCTTTTAGCATAATTCAAGGCAGATATGGTGGCTGTTTTGGACGGCTCATCCGTAAGGGACAAAGAGCCACAGTGAAATACTTTAGAATTTTCAATAAGATCATAATCTACTTCATCTTTAGAAAGCATTGTATCCGCACCTGGATTCCGGTAAAAACTAAAAGAGCGGTCTCCGCTTTGATCCAATTCAACAAAGGCTAAAGTTGTACC
The DNA here is from genome assembly GCA_026418275.1 of Clostridia bacterium. GTDB lineage: Bacteria > Bacillota > Clostridia > Acetivibrionales > DSM-2933 > SKW182. The sequence continues at coordinate 62,939 of JAOABQ010000056.1, read as the reverse complement.
GGCAGTGTCGGAAAACCTAAGCCCTTGGGTGCAAATATCATACTGATTCAGAACCCCTGACAGATAATGCCCGAACAAATCATTGCCTACCTTACCTATAAACGCAGTTTTCCCTCCCAGCTTTGAAATGCACGCAAGGACATTGGCAGGTGCTCCCCCTGGATTTCTTTCAAAACACAAATTACCTTGTTCCGAAAACCCGGAGGGTGTGAAATCAATAAGAATCTCACCTATTGCAGTCACATCAATCATATGTTCACCTCTAAACCGTTCTTTTCTGAGCAGGATTAATCTTAGGGTCGGTATAAATATCAAACTCATCCCTGCTTTGGGTTGAAAATTCAGAAATAACCGCACCTTGAAGTCCTGCCTGGAACCAATGGAGAGTGTCCGGCTCCAGTGTATACTGCTCCCCAGGGTTTAGCTCTATTTCATGCCATACGGTAAAAAAACTTTCTCTATCCTTTGGCAGCCTTGCCTTTGGATTTTGCGCCGGTTCGCCCGGTACATAAAGGTATACCTTCCCCCAACGGCACCTGAACGTCTCTTCCTTGCCAGGCTCCCCTCCTACAGGCGGATGCCTGTGTTCAGGACATGTTTGTTCGGGAAAAAGAATCAATTCCTTTGCACAGCACCGGTGGGTATTTACATAAACCAATAATTGGAGTCCGATATTTTCCAAATCCCCCAAGCCATATTCCGCTACCTGCATCTTCATTTTTTCCTCTTCTGTAATAACGATTGCGGCTTTATCAAGATATGTCAGCGCTCTATTACAAGCTTTCTCATACAACTCCTTCGTCAGCATTTTCATTCCTCCTTCAAAGCATTTTTCACCCGTACCTATTGCATTTAACGTCATATCCACTTTATTGCGGTTTATTTATTTTTATACTTCTCACGGTCAGAAAATTCAAAAATGCGATCACAGCCCCTCCGATAAACACAATCTTATAGCCGTTCTGCATATCCATGCTCCAAATAAGACCTCCCAAGCTAGGGAGAAACATGGAGGGAATATGATCTATGCTTGTACTTAATGAAAGACTTGGCGACACATCCTCAGGTTTTACGGCAATCTTTTTTAAATACGTGACGCGGGCAATATTGGCAGCACTGCTTACCTGGTCTAGAATATAGCAAAATGCTACAATCACAAGAGCGATTCTAAACGGAAACAAGTCCAGTGCAAAGGCATATCCGATACACAAAACAAATAATAGGGCAGCCTCCAAAGACAGAACAAATCTTTCCCCCATTCGGTCAATCAAAGCACCAATAAGCGGCTTCATAAAGATTCCTAAAACAGAGATAATTAAAAACAGCAGCGTCATATCTGCAGCTTTCATTTTATAGATGTCCAGTAAAATCCACGGAGCAAAGGTTAAGAAAATCTGCTTTCTCGCTCCCCAAAGGATACTCATCACATAAAACAGCCTATATTCCTTCTTAAAAACAAATTTTTTATCTACTTTAACTGTCTGGTTTTTATTCATCATCAGAAGCAGAACCGAACCTATCCCAAAAGAAATGGCTCCGATGGTAAAAGCTACAGTAAAGCTGATTTGGAAAAAGCGGTAAAGAAACCAAAGCAAAGCAGTTCCGAAAACCAGTGCAGCCGTATTCGCTGCACTAATCTGTCCCAGCCTTTTGCCTAAATTTTTATCGTCGGCAAAACTCATACCGATACTGTTTGTAAGCGGCATAAAGAGATGCATCCCCATAGAATAAACAAAGACACTCACAAGCATGAGTGCAAAATTGGCAGGAATAATTCCAAGGGCAAACATACCAAAAGCCGCCAGAAGATTTGCAATTGCAGCAATCCGTACATCTCCCACAACATACAAAAAGCCGATTACAATAACCACAAGAAACCCCGGAAGTTCACGGGGTATTTCTAAAACAGTACGGTGCAACACATCCATTTGAAATTGTTCTTTCAAGAAAACATTGAATGTAGACCCGTCAACACTCTGGCTGATTCCGACAAATATGACAACCCACAAAAATAAGATAAAGTTCCTGTTCATACTTTTAAGTTTTTTCAGCATGCCCGGCCACCATCTTTCTATCTGATTACATAATATCATAGCACGATTTTTTTCATTCCGCCAGAAATGAAATGGAACCCTAATAAACATTTCACCTTGGTTACAAAGGAATGGTTGTTCATATTATAGATAACAAACTGTAAAAGTAAAATTTCGATTTCTGAAAGACCACGTAAACCAAGTATTTCATCTCTCGAATTTTACTATGTTTACACTTCGTTATCTATAGATGCCAGCACCTTAATTTTAATGGTTAAAAAAGCTGCATTATTACGGCTTTAAAAGGAAGTCATAACCTTATATGACTTCGGTCATATAAAAAAGGAGTATTGACAGACAAGCATCAACACTCCAGATTAAATTTTTCATTATTTAAATCAATCTAAATATTTAAGTTAAAATTAGAAATCGCTGTTATCAATAACCTTGAAGAAATTTGGTTTGTCTGTTATGTTTGTAAGTTCTGAGTAAAAATTGAAGGTTACTTTATCCCAAGGATAGATCATAGCATTTGTGCCATCATTTTTAACAACATACTCCCCATTATGATAGCTTTGGAGCTTAGCGCCCACAAACGATGCGGACGAAATATCATTTTGGTAGAAGAAGTATAAGGACCAGTCTTTTATTGTATAATTCCCTTTATTGGTTATTGTGATATTTCCGCTGTATCCCTTTTCATAACTGGATTCCTTATATTCTATTGTACATGGCATCGCTTTTTTTATGGACCAAACGTTGGCAGCAGATATACCCGCTTCTGTTGATCCCAATCCAAGCACGGAACTATCAGGGCTTGCACATAACATACGGATAACCGGTGCATTGTCTCCTACAGGTTTTATATTTGATTTGCCATTGGAAAGGGAAATATTCCATTTATACGTTAGAATATCTGCTGAATCCGTCCGCTTCAAGTTAATTGTAGAATCATTCATCACACACAGGTAATAATCAAAGTTATCGTATGGACTCTTAATATATAACCCATATGTATTTTCACTAAATTTTTTAACTTTAAAGGACGCGCTTTGACGGAAATTTAATGGATCTTTGGTTGTTTGTACCATTGGGATAAAACCATTTCTTCCCCCCATATACCAACTTGCCCATGAAACCCCATTTGTGTTTAAATTCTTTAACATAATTTCTGCACCATCGGTTAATTCATAAAGGCCGTTGATTGTTTTATAGCATGCTGCATCGTATGTTGTTGTGCTGGTTGTAGCATTTGCAAATGTTGAAAACATCAAAGATAATGTAAAAAGTGAAACAATAAAAAGTGTCATCATTTTTTTTAAATTTCTCATAAAGATCCTCCTTAATTTAATTATATTTTAATTCTTAGACCAGTATTTTATAACCGCTTCACCCCAGTAAGGAAATTCATCTATTAGTCCCATTCACTATTTATCAACTACAATTCTATATACAAACAAGTGAAGCAATATTAAACGCAGCTATTATAACTGCTTCTAATTAAAAACTTACTATTTCATGCTGCATTTGAATGTATTTATTATAAGCGCTTATAATATTATAATTATAACATTGATTAATTTTATTTTCAATATCTTTATTGAATTTTTTTTCCTTTTTATTACCATTACCTCCTTTGACTTCTCTAATTATCTAAATAAAAACTCCTTCCTGGTTTAATTTCAAGTAATACAGGAAGGAGACTTATTCCATTCAAAATACTTCACATGAATAATTTTTACCTTTTACAAAGCAGTTTTCATTGGTTTGTTTTCAAATACTAAATTCAATACAAATAAATATCAATACTGTCTCTTTCTATTCGAAGCGCTTATATCTTCAATCATCGAAACCAAGGGAAACATATCATTATAATGCTTCTGAATAAACATTGCGTTCCTTTTCCTGTATAGTTTCTCCGCGATTTTATCTGCTATGGGAAGAACTATTCTTTCATGGGCACATAAGACAGGTGATACCTGATTAATATTTCCGGTGGTCTGTTTATTGAGGCAGCCGCAGTAATGGTTGCACCGACTTTTTACAGCACACTCCACACAGCTCTCCTTTTCCTCTTCATTGGCATGATATATACCAAGCCGCCTTGATTCATCAATCCCTGTGTTTACATGGCCGATGGAAAACGCTTCCTCCCCAACAAACTGAACACAAGGATACAGCATGCCGTCATAGGCTACCGATATTTGTTTTTTACCGAGTTCGCAACGCTCCTGGCAGTAGGTTTCACGGTTGATATGGGAACTAATTTTTACTTCAAAAGGACTAAAATAAAACTTATCTTCTGCCAGCGTTTTCCTGATATAAACCTCTGCCAGTTTCTCATACTCCCGTTTTAACACTTTTAATAACGGTTCGGTCCAATTGCCTGCATAATTTAAAGAGGAAATGACATATTTAAATCCCCTGGAAAAAAGGTATTCTACCGATTCGGTAAAATACTCTGCCGTATCCGGACTGATAACCATCATCACCGGAGAATAGGGACGGGCTTCAAGTAATGCATCGCTTACCCCAGAAAGCCTAAAAAAAGTCCCCTCCCCATTTACATCCACCCTGTGTTTGTCATGGGCTTCCCTGACACCGTCATGGCTTAATGCAATAAATAAGTTTTCTTTTATTGAGAAATCAATAAAAGCTTCATCTAGTAATAACCCGTTTGTAGTGACTTTATAATGAAAATAGCAATTCTCCTTTTGCTGCTTCCATTTGCAGTATTCAACCGTTTGATAGATGAGATCCTTATAAAGAAGGGGCTCTCCTCCGAAAAATATAATCCCATTAGAACCTTCTCTGCTCTTTGCTGCCAGATCAATTACTTTTTTGGCAGTATCCATGCTCATGGTTCCGCTATTTTTTTTATGTATGTAGCAATAACTGCATGCCATGTTGCAATGATCGGTTAGATGTAGTGTAAAATGCATCCTGTTTCCTCCTTAAATGCCATGGTCTAAAAAAATCAAATGATACCTTCCGCCTTCAGCCAGTTCAAAAAGTCCTTAACCTGCTCCCGAAGATTTTCTGTAGAAAGCTCCTTGATTTTTTTTACCTTTTCCTCTGCACTGGTTTTATCACTCATCATATCATCCACCGGCATACTGGCTATAGGATCATAAAATACTGCAATCGTTTCACCTTTTACATTTTCACCCAGCCCATTCCGAAGGGTCTTTGCCGCAGATAAGAGGTTGTATGACTCAACTGATGAGGTTATACCGCTTTGGTCCTTCTTCCATGATATATAATCATGGGTGGAAACAAACTCAAATCCTATCTTCTTGTCTTTATCATACCCATCCAACTGGAGATCATCAATGTGGTATTCCTCTTTTTCAGACTTTGGTTTTGCAACTACTTTAACCTTAGTAACCCCTCCGTCCTTTTCATTGTTTTGGTCATCGGGCTCAATTACCCCATTATCGAACCGGGGATATATATTGGTATCCGGAATCCATGTATCTTTGATTTTATGGTCCCCGTCTTTTATTTCAATTCCATATCTTTGCATCTCCTCCCGGATGACCTGATACGCTTCATCCTCAGATAGAAACGCAGGAGGTAAAACGGAAACACAGCCAAAGCCTCCAAGGCCTTCTCCATGAATAAATAAAGGCGGGGTTAATCCGGGAGCCTTTTTTACTCTGTTTTCATCCCCATTTTCCTGAACTATTAAAGCAGGCTTTCCCTTTTCATTCCCTTCATCGGCGTTTTCCTTGTTACATCCTGAAAAGGTAAGCATAAACAAGGTAGAAAGTGCAATTCCTACCGTAAGCTTTTCACTCCACCTTGAGGGAATGCATTTAAGGACTTCCGGATTGGAATTTACCCTTTCTTTATCCGGATATAAAGGCTCTTTATACTTTTTAACGCTTTGTACCTTCATTTGACACCTCCCAAATGTCTTGAAATTTTGTATTCTCCCAATACCTTAAGGTCTATGCTATCGCCACTAACTTGTCTAAAAGTACCTTCCAATAGCGCACTATTACTCTATTTCATAGAGGTGCTGCATGTATTTAAGAATATTATAGCTTAATTAGACGAGAATTTTTACCAAAAGTTCCATAAAAAAAAGCCTGAAATATCCATTTTGACATTTCAGACTTTTTAACTGTTATTCACACAAAGTCTTCCATAAACCCTTTAACCTTTTCCACTTCAACCTTCCTATCAACCAGAGCATCTCCATCTCTCAAAAAGTGGATTTTATCATGATAGGTCGGCTTTTCTTCCTTATACAAAATGCCTATAGGAATTTTGTCTCCCCACTCCATTGCTTTTTCCATGGCAGAGAGCTTGTTTCCCGGGTCATAAGTCTCATTTAATTTATAAATTCTTTTATTATACCATTGGAAAGTATTGATTTTATTAAAACTCACACAAGGCTGGAGAATATCTACCAATGCATATCCCTTATATTTTATGGCATCTACCATTACTTTGACCAAATGTTCCTTATCGCCGCTAAAAGCCCTTGCAACAAAACCTGCCCCCAAGGAAATAGCCAGTAACAAAGGATTCATCGGCATATTTACCGAACCCGCCGGCTGTACTGCTGTAACATGTCCTTCATCGGTTGTAGGCGACGCCTGTCCTTTGGTAAGGCCATAAATCTGGTTATCATGTACAAAGTGGGTTATATCCACATTTCTCCTAATATTGTGAATGAAATGGTTTCCCCCTTCGCCATAGGAATCCCCATCACCCGAATCGATAATCACCGTTAAACCCTTATTGGCTATTTTAGCCGCCACAGCAGGAGGAATCGCCCGTCCATGCAGTCCACAAAACCCGTTTGTATTGATATATTGTGGAGTTTTGGCCGCTTGGCCGATTCCTCCGACAACCAAAACTTCATGAGGTTCCTTTCCAATAATCTCAAGTGCCGTCTTCAGCGCATCAAGGATATTGTGATCACCGCAGCCCGGACACCATGCAGTTTCACAGGTAGTATACTTACCCATTTAAGCTTCCCCCTTCCAATCTTTCAAATATTTCTTTTGATGAAATAGGCCTGCCGTCATATTTCAGAATACTTCCCGTACACTTTATTCCCGTGTTCTCCATAATGAGGGACGCCAACTGGCCGGTTGCATTTTGCTCTATATTGACAATTTCTTTTGCCTTTTCGGACATTTTTATGAGCTGCTTTTTCGGAAGCGGGTAAATATCCCCAAACAGGAGGGCACCGAACTTCTTTTTACCGGATGCATTGAGTAAGTTAACAGCTTCCTTTAAAGGCCCCTCCAAGGATCCCCAAGCAAGAAGCAAAGTTTCGAATTGTTCATCCCCAAAAAATTCAGGTTCTATCAACTCCTCATTTAAAGCATTTAATTTCCGAAGCCGTTTATCATTCATCATTACTCTTATTTCTGCAGATTCGGTAATATGTCCGTATTCATCATGTTCATCACTATCTACCAATACTGTTTTTCCAGGAACTTTTCCTGGGATGATTCTGGGTGATATCCCGGTGTCGGTTACTTCATACGTCTTATATTCCTTTTCTCCCATATACATATCTTGATTTAGGTATCGATTGATTTCTATACGGCTAAAATCAAAAGGGGGTATGGTATTGGTATAATCCGCCAAATACTGGTCCCCTAACAGTATGACAGGAATCCGGTATTTATCTGCCAGGTTAAACGCCCTAACCGTTTGATAAAATGCATCTTCAGGATTCTTAAGTGCAATGACCATTCTTGGGAATTCACCCGGAGATGAAGAGATTACAAACCGTAAATCCCCTTGTTCCGTACGCGTAGGCAATCCGGTTGTCGGTCCGGGTCGCTGAATCTCTGCTACAACCAATGGAACTTCCAACATACCGGATAGGCCCAGTGCCTCCACCATTAGGGCAAAACCGCCTCCGGATGTTCCGGTCATGGCTCTTACACCGGCAAAGGATGCCCCGATAGCCATATTAATGGCCGCAATTTCATCCTCAGCCTGTTCAACTACGATTTCGGCTTCACTCATTTTAGAAGCAAGGTAATTCATAATACTGGTGGAAGGTGTCATAGGATAGGCCGAATAAAATTTACAGCCTGCAGCAAGTACACCCAGTGCAATCGCATCATTCCCATTAATGAGTATTTTTTTATCCTCACCCGGCAATGGGACCGGGTACATTGTGTCCAAAAGCCCCAATCCTTCTTTCACAGCCACAATATTTTGAGAATAAGTGTCCTCACCTGAAAAAATGGATTTCAGCACATCTTCAACATGACTAAAATCCAAACCAAATAACTTAAGAAATGCCCCTAATGCAACATTACCCACTGTTTTTATATTTCCTGCCGCCTTTGCCTTCTCCTTCAGCGGAAGACTCTTAACCCTCTCATCACCTGATTTTATATCCTGGTCGCAAATTACAATTCCGTTTTCAGAAAGTCTTTTTATATGAATATCAATCGTTTCAGCATTTAATGCAATGATGCAATCCAGTTCATCCCAATGTGAAGTAAGTTCTTCATTTCCAAAACGCACCTGAATAAAGTTATGTCCTCCCCGAACCCTTGACATATAATCCCGGATTGTAAAAATTTCAAAACCTTTTCTTTTTAAAACTTTTTCCAAAATCCCTGCTAGCGTATCCATGCCTTGTCCTGCAGAACCACCGATCAAAATGTTTTTCTTCATCATTTCACCCCGTAACTTAACATTTTTTATCTTCACCCGCTTTAACGATAAAATAATACCACCAAAATGGATAAAGAAACATACAATCAATTTAATTATGAAAATATTCATATCATAAATTTTATTTTTCTGTAAACCTTAATAATATATATGATCTACTTAAAAATAAATTCATGCAAGAAATTTAATATTGAGGTGTTTTTTAACTGCAAAACACTATGAAACATCTTGGAGGATACTATGAACTATCATTTTCACCAGTTCGAATTCAAAACAGAAAATTACGGTATACATCAGCATAAAATCAGTGATTATACTGAAGGAATGGTAGGAATAAACTCTTTCCACTTTCATTTTTTTTATGGGATATCTTCCTACGATGGTCATACACATTACTTTTCAGGACATACAGGATTACCTATAAAAACAGAAAACGGCCATATCCATAAGATGGAAGGAGCCCTTGAAGTAAATAATTTCCATGAACATAAATATGCCGGACATACTTTTGAAGAAATTTCCTATATCCCAACAGGTACGGTCAGAGAAGCAATGGGATAGAATGACTTTTATTTCAGCTCCATATCACCATTCTCCCTGTACCTCTCCTCCCCTGTGGTCTTTATAAAATTCCGGAGTGGCAAAGTAATCCCCTGCCACTCCAAACGTTGTATCTACATCCATCCACTCTTTTTCTTCTTCAAAATAAACCTGATTCCAAGCATGATCCCCCCAGGAAACTCCATTATACCCCAGACCTGTTACCATCCTGACTTTTAAGTTTACAGCCCTGCACATTGAAATAAAAAGACATGAATAGTCAAAGCAAATTCCTTTTTTGGTGTTATAGGCAACATCCGAGCCTGATGAGATCCCACTGGGATCAACACTAACCCTTTTCGCTTTTTCAAAATCATAAGTTATATTTTTGCTTACCCACTTGTACAGGAGATAGGCTTTTTTCTTACTGTTTTTTTCGTTTCCAACAATCTGTCTTGCCATCTTATCAATCTCAGGATTTGACTTTATCGCCTCGTCCAATGTTACCCCGTTAAAGTATTCAATAACCCTAATATTAAGCTTGCGTGCCACTTCCTCCTTCAATGCATTTCCAAATCCTTTGCCATCTGCTGCTTCGTCGGCAATTCTACTAAATGAATCATTTAAAAGAACAGGAATTCTCTTTGCCACATTTGAATTCAAAACCGGATATAAAGCTTTTTGGTAAAGAAGCTGATATACACCGGACTCATTCATCCATTTGGAAATCGGTTCTACAGGAAAATAATACGCGGTAAAATTTAAAATCAGCGTTAATAAAAATACGCATACCAGAGCTTTAGGAGTCTGGCTGAGCGCTCCCAAAAAGCTTTTTACCCCCCTGTTTAATGAATCCGCCTTGTTAAACAATCTTTCGGATAAAGGGGCAAGAAAGTTTTTGTATATAGGGTATAGTATAGGCTTTGTTAAAATCAGGAATACCGCCAGGTTAAATGGTACGCAAATCAAATAGGTAATAATATCACTTTGAACAAACAATTTTTCTATTTTTTCAGGAACCAGACTATAAATGTACTTGGAGAATGCCCCCTCATGCCTTATAAAAATAATTTTTGTAACGTAAAAAGACAAGATTAACCCTATGCATAGAGTTATATTGTCCATGAAAGATCTTAAGGTGCCATATATTTTTTCTCTGGTAAAGGGTTTATACATCCCGATAAGAATGGGCAAGAAAAATAAAAATATAAATGCAGCAGATATAAGATTTACATTTCCCATTCCAGTCACCTTTCCTACAATAGATTATCTAATTCCTTTTTGGATTCAACATACGAATACTCTCCAAACCAAATCACCCTAACATGCACCTTCAGAAAAGGCACCCAATGACACTGACTGCGGAAAAGCACAAAAGTTTGATGCTGTATAGTTAATAATATCGTCATTGGGATTCTAAATATTCACTACATTATATAAGTTAACTTGTTGTGTTTGCTAGTACTTTTTACACAACAAATTTTAAGTTTCAAAGTGTTAAAAATACACTTCATCTGTTTGTGCTTTGCATACTGTAGAAATGAATTACGTTACGAGGCACTAGCTTTATTAGGCTGAAAGAACCTATCAATGCATGAACATAATGTAAATCATAATCATATTATTTAGTATAAACAAAATAATCAAATAATTATAAAGAGGGTCCCACACAAAAAAACTAAGCTAAAAATTAATTTCTCTAATTTCTCTGTACTCAATGTAGTATACCATTTTGCAGACAAAAATCTTATGATGGGAAATATATTTAAACTTTTTTTAATTTTCCACTTGCATTTTCCGATAAAAAAAGTTAGTATATTGGTAGCAAAAGTGAATATGTTTAATTTTTAAGGCAATGGGGTCTTAAGGGTTAATAATTCTGAAAACGAGGCCGTTTGAGTGTTTTTACATTTGACGTGCCTTTTTATTTTTACTTTAAAAATCCAGCATTATGTTCGATCTAAAATACTTAAATATAAAACCGATTGAAAGGGGATTTTAAAATGGAAAAATCTATTATGACAGAAGGTTACTTAAGTAATATCTATGGTTCTAATGTGTTTAATGATTCAGTCATGAGGGAACGTCTCCCAAAAGCTACCTATAAGGCATTAAGAAAAACGATTGATGATGGTATTTCATTGGATCCTACAGTTGCAGAGGTTGTAGCAAATGCAATGAAGGATTGGGCAATCGAAAAAGGTGCAACCCATTTTACCCATTGGTTTCAGCCAATGACAGGCATTACCGCAGAAAAACACGACTCGTTTATTTCCCCTACCTCTGACGGAAAAGTAATTATGGAGTTTTCGGGGAAAGAACTGATTAAAGGCGAGCCTGATGCTTCTTCCTTCCCTTCCGGCGGATTAAGAGCAACCTTTGAAGCAAGAGGTTATACTGCATGGGATTGTACTTCACCAGCTTTCCTAAAAGAAGATGCTGCGGGTGTTACGTTATGCATACCTACCGCCTTCTGTTCCTACACAGGCGAAGCCCTTGACAAAAAAACACCTCTCTTAAGATCAATGGAAGTAATATCAAAACAAGCAATCCGCGTTTTAAGACTCTTTGGCAACACTACCGCAACAAGAGTAATTACAACTGTAGGTGCGGAGCAGGAATATTTTCTTATCGATAAAGGCTTATATGATCAACGTAAAGACCTTATTTATACAGGAAGAACCTTATTCGGCGCCAAACCTCCCAAAGGCCAGGAATTGGAAGACCACTATTTCGGAACTATAAAAGATAGAATCTCTGCTTTCATGAAAGAGTTGGATATAGAGTTGTGGAAACTTGGAGTATCGGCAAAAACAAAGCATAATGAAGTTGCACCTGCACAGCACGAACTTGCACCCATTTTCAGCACCACCAATATCGCTACCGACCACAACCAACTTACCATGGAAACAATGAAAAGGGTAGCAAACCGCCATGGTCTGGTTTGTCTGCTGCATGAAAAACCCTTCGCCGGTGTTAACGGTTCTGGAAAACACAACAATTGGTCTTTGAGCACAAATGACGGTCAAAATCTGTTGGATCCGGGAAATACTCCCCATGACAACGCTCAGTTCCTTGTTTTCCTTTGTGCCGTTATCAAAGCAGTTGACGATTATGCCGACTTACTCCGTGTGTCCGCGGCCAATCCGGGCAATGACCACCGTTTGGGAGCTAACGAAGCGCCGCCAGCCATAATCTCCATCTTCCTCGGTGAACAACTTACAGATATTCTCGAACAAATTGAAAAAGGTGAAGCATTACAATCCAAACAAGGCGGCGAACTTAGAATCGGTGTTTCAACCCTGCCTTCTCTTCCGAAAGATTCTACGGATAGAAACAGAACATCGCCTTTTGCCTTCACAGGAAATAAATTTGAATTTAGAATGGTTCCCTCATCCGGATCCATTGCAGCACCTAACTTTACTTTAAATACCATTGTTGCGGAAATCTTAAGCCAAATTGCAGAGCGTTTGGAAAAAGCTCAAGATTTCAACACAGAAATGCAAAAGTTGCTTCAGGAAATCGTTGCAAAACACAAGAGAATTATATTTAACGGAAACAATTATTCGGAAGATTGGGTTAAGGAAGCCGAAGCCAGAGGGTTACCCAACATTAAATCTTCGGTAGCTTCTATCCCTGCCATTATTGCAGAAAAAAACATTGAAGTGATGGCAAAACATAAGGTATTAAGTAAAACAGAAATGGAATCCCGCTATGAAATATCTTTAGAAAACTATATTAAAACAATTAATATTGAGGCTTTGACAATGCTGGAAATGGCAAAACGTCAGCTTTTACCGGCTTCCATCAAGTTTGCAACCAAACTTGCCGAATCCATCAATACCATTAAATCTACCGGTGTAAATGCTGATATTTCTGCTCAATCCGAGCTTCTTGTTGAACTTTCAGCCGTTATTGCTTCCTTCAGGAAAAACATTATAAACCTTGAAAAATCAGTAGCTGACGCTGTACAGATGCATAATGATTCCTATAAGCTGGCTTGTTATTACAGGGATGACGTTTTCTCCAAAATGGGTATGCTGAGGATCGATGGGGATAAACTTGAAACATTAGTAGATGAAGAGTTTTGGCCTATACCCACTTACGGTGATTTACTCTTTAAAGTTTAATTTTAACCATTTCAATAGAAAGCATTGGCATTTTGCCAATGCTTTCTATTATTATACTTATTGTTTTTCAACACCGGATGCGTAGAATACGGTTAACCTTTTGCATTTGACCGATCATGCCTTTTTGCAAAATTCGTAAAAGCTCTTTCTTCACACCCAAAACCACATGCCCTTTATGAAAGTTGCCTTTGTAAATATCCTTGGGATATGGTATGATTATTTTGTAAAAACGAATGCAGATATACATAAAAGGGGTTGAAACAAAGTATGAAGTGTGTGTTTAAGGTTGGTTTAAGTGCAGTTTTATTTACAGCTTTCTTATTTACATCCGCATGTGGAAACGATTCAGGAAAAGGACCATCCGTATCTCCCAGCAGTTCGGCGAAGCCTTCTTCCGTTATGTCCGGTGATTCCAAAGCCGTCACCGCTCCGCCATCCGCCGTCCAAAACAATGGACCGAGGCTTTCTGAAGTTTTAAGCAAATCTAAAGGAATAAAGAATTATTATTATGAATACTACTTTAGAACCCGTGAAAATTTCAATACTTACAAAATGTGGATCAAGGATACAAAGATGAAACTGGATTCAGACGGCATGATTATTTTTATTGATTATGCAAAAAATGAAGCTTATACTACCTGGTCCAATGATATGAGTAAAGCAACAAAAGCAGGTCTTCCCAACCTCAATAACGAATCCAACCCGTTCAGTATGGTCACAGCAGTTATCGGTGAACCAAACCTTGACAAATATAAGTTTATAAGGAAGGAAGATGTAGACGGTAAGAAATGTTTAGTTTTCAGCAGTGATACCATAAGTCCCAAATGGACCTTTTATGTATGGGAGGACAAGGGAATTATCTTAAAAGGCACCGTTCATTCCAGTTCAGATGATTCTGTTTCAACAACCATCGAGTTTAAAAAATTTGAAATCGGAAAAGTAACGGATGATATGGTTACCCTTCCCAAGAACACCCAAATTACCACCCTTAACTAGTGAAATTACCATATCAAGAAACCGGAGGCCAGTTGGCTTCCGGTTTTTAATTTAATCAATACTTATTTTTTACTTTAGACTCATATTTAACTTTTCATACACATCACTATTCACCTTTATATTCATCAGGTCAAGAGCAGAAAGATATGCCCCGGCAACCGGCGGTAACGTAGGCAATTTCACAAAAGCTTTTGGCGCTGTACGGTGCAGTGTAATTGTAAGCTGATCTACCAACAAGGGATTACTGCCCTTATACAAACTTCCCCCTAGTACAACGGGAACCTCCATATCCTCCATACCAACCCTTTGAATAACCCCTGCAACCATTTCCCCTAAGACATTGCCCATCTCTATCAAAAGCTCCTGACAAACATTATCCCTTTTACTTGCCAATTCAAAAACAAGAGGCGGTACTTTAAGAAGCTCCTCCTGGGTTATTATTCTCTTGGGATAAAATCTTGAAAACAACTCATCCATGCTCTGCACCTTTAGTGCTATCGGCAAATATTCTTGCAATAGTGTGGAAGAGCCTGTTCCTTCATTTGCACGAAAAGCCCGATGTAAAGCTTTTTCAGTTAAATGGCCCCCTCCGCCATAATTTCCTAATTCGTAGCTAATGGAAGGAAGTATGAAGTTTTTTCCATCCGGGTGCCTCGCGGCAGCATTTGCTCCAGTCCCACAAATGGAAACTGCTCCCCATGTATCATTAAGCCCGCTCCGCAGACTTATCCACGTATCATTTACAATTTCAAACAGTACTGGATCAAATATGGGTTTGCAAATATCTTTTAAAATTTCGAAATCAGACGGAAGATCTGCTCCCGATAAACCTAAATAAATAAAGTGCATCTCTTCCTTCGTAAATCCGGCCCCCTTTAATGTATGTACAAAACACTCCTCAATAGAAGCTGCTGCCCTTTCTTTTCCGACAAGCTGGTGGTTTGACGCTGCTCCTGTATAATCCCCAAAGATGTTACCATTCTCATCACCGATAATACATCTTGTTTTTGTGCCTCCACCGTCAATCGCAGCAAATAATTTCATTCCATCTTCCTCCTCTTTATATAGCATACCAACAACGATATTATTACACCTGCTGAGCATAAAAAATCTGTACATAATATATACAATATACGCACTATAAATCTCATATTGTGCCAAACAGACATCCTATGTTCTAGGGGCCCTGAAAGCAGTATGGTAGGATTTCTTGCGTTATATATTTAGAGACCTTTTTGTTGGCTCTTTTCCTGTGTAATATCTAAATTGAAACTACTATATTCATTATTATATGATATGTGACCGTCATATAAAGATTACCGATAAAATATTATATAATAAGATGAATTTCATTATAAATATTATGACATTCATCAATCATCCTGCATAGCATATATCGGATACTTAAATATAATTCTTATAACCGAAGTCTCTTTTTCCGAAACTGCTATAACTAATACTATAACTAATTAACAGCTGAAAGTCCAGTATTATACTTCAATGTTAAATAATAAAAATCCATGTTCTATATAGACACAAAATCCAATAACAGGTATACTTAGTATTGGGCAGAGGTTTCTTAACTATTTTCAATTTATTCTATAGGGCATTCTGTTTTTCATTTAATTATTAAAACGGTTATACTTTTATGATAACATAAAAAAACATAGTTTTCAATATAAGCGCTTCTATCTATTAAAATAATTTTGTTCTTATAGCATGTATAGCCAAAGGCTTGCAGCCCCAATATTATTGTAGTAAAGGAAGCACAAATTAACAGCAATTTTCTTTTAAAACCGACAACTTTCTCCAAATTTTACGTTATGATGCGGCTTATCATCCTAACGTAAGCATAGATAAAGATATCCAATAAATACTTGAATTTTTCTTTAAATAGTTTATAATAAAATTATAAGCGCTTTTAGTATTGTGGTAATAATTCACAAAAAGGGGATGATATTATGATTTCGAATGATGCAAAACGCCATAGGTTATACTTTTACCTTTTCATTAGCCCCTGGATAATCGGTTTTACTTTGTTCACGCTTTATCCGATTATTGCTTCCATATACTATAGCTTTACAAACTATGACGGTTATAACTCTGCTGCTTTTATTGGTTTGGGCAATTTTAAGGAACTCTTTTTTAACGACCCTCTTTTTTGGAAGTCTGTAAAAGTAACCCTGTATTATACGTTTCTCAGCGTTCCACTCCAGCTTATTTTATCACTGTCACTTGCACACCTGGTCAATCAAAATATACCTGCTAAAGGTTTTTTTAGAACCGCACTATATATGCCCAGCATGATTTCAGGTGTTGTATTATCCTTACTTTGGCTCTGGATGTTTAATGCCGAATTCGGTTTCATCAATAATATGCTTAAACTAGTGGGTATTCAGGGCCCTATGTGGCTTCTTGATGAGCACTGGGCAGTCCCGGCCTTAGTTATTTCAAGTCTTTGGGCATCCGGTGCCGGAATGGTAATTTTTCTAGCCGCGCTGCAAGGTGTACCGCCTAGCCTCAAGGAAGCCTCCATACTGGATGGCGCAGGCCGCTGGCAGCAGTTTAGGCATGTTACTTTCCCCATGATATCTCCAATATTTCTCTTTCAGCTTATTATCGGAATCATTGATTCCTTTCAAATTTTTACCCAGGCAGTCATTATGACAAACAATGGCGGACCTCATTATGCTACCCATTTCTATGTCTATTACCTTTATGCCAATGGGTTTCAAAATTCAAAGTTTGGATATGCATCTGCAATGGCTTGGATCTTACTTATTATGATTATGCTTTTAACTGCAGTCATCTTAAAATTATCCAAGAAATATGTTTACTACGAAGGGGGGCAAAACAATGAGTAATCTTGAATCGCTGCCTGAAAAAAATATCAAAACAAAAAAAATCTCTTTTGAGAATCATTCAGATCTTATTTTTAAAATACTGAAGTTTGCTTTACTCATCACTGCAACCGTAGTTATGCTGATTCCAGTTTACTACTTATTCATTACTGCATTAAAGAGTGGGGATGAATTAAAAAAAATTCCACCTACTTTGTTTCCTTTAGAAATACATATTGAAAATTTTTTAAAGGTTGGTGAAAGGGTCCAGTTCGGAAGATACTATTTAAACAGCATCATCGTGTCCGTACTGGTTGTCATCGGAACAGTTTTAGCTTCTTCTTTTGTTGGTTTTGGATTCTCCCGGTACAATGTGAAGGAAAAAAAGGTTTTATTTATGGTTTTGTTAAGTACCCTGATGCTTCCTCTGCCGGCAATCATCATTCCTCAGTTTCTACTTTTCAGAAACTTTGGCTGGGTTGATTCATTTTTACCTTTAATCGTACCTTCATTTTTCGGGTCCGCCTATATGATTTTTCTTGTACGCCAGTTCTTCTCCACCTTGCCTGATGACCTGTTCGATGCAGCAAAAATTGACGGCTGTTCTGAAATAAGAACATGGTGGAATATCGCACTTCCCTTATGCAAACCGGCACTTGCAACCATCGCTATTTTTACTTTCCTATGGTCCTGGAATGATTATTTTAGTGCAATTATTTATTTGAATTCAACAGAGCACTTTACACTTCCCCAGGGTATGGCAAGTATGATTTCCCATTATAGAATTGTCCCGTGGAATACTTTAATGGCCGCCGCGATTCTTGCTCTATTGCCCATTTTGTTATTGTTCTTTGTTGCACAAAAATATTTTGTAGAGGGAATTGTTTTAACCGGAATCAAATAAGCTTTAAGGAGGCATTTTAAAATGAAGATATTTTTTCACAGGAGGTGGTCCATTCTTTTCTATAGATTACGAAGTATAAACATAGTAAAATGCGAGAGATGAAATACCTGGTTTACTTAGGTTTCAGAAATCGAAATTTTACTTTTACAGTTCGTATCTATTATAGCTTGAGGAAAATTACAATACAATCATTTAAAGGGGGCTTCATTATGTTAAAAGTAAAAAAAATGATCGCCGGGCTGCTGATCTTATCCTTAAGTGCGGCAATTTCTCTCACCGGATGTAAGTCGACACCGGGAAGCGGAGAACAAGTTACAATCACCCATTACACCCTTACAGACGCAGATAAAAACTATGTAAAAGAACTGGTCCCGGATTTCGAAAAGGCAAACCCGGGCATCAAGGTAAAAATACAGGAAGTACCTTACGACCAGTATGATCAAAAGCTTCAAACCATGATTGCCGGCGGCACCCCTCCCGATGTCACATCCCATTGGGGAAAAGCAGGTTTCATTGAATTCTATGACAAAGGTCAGCTCCTGGATTTGACACCCTATTTGGAGGGGAATAAATATAATCCTACCGAAGCCGGAATTCCGGAAAATCTCCTTAATATCTACAAAATAAACGGAAAACAATATGGAATACCAGCACACAGCTACGTGTCAGTCATGATATACAATAAAGATATGTTTGATAAAGCCAAAATTCCCTATCCTCCGTCAGATTATGAAGATAAAAGCTGGACCTTTGATAAAATGCTTGAAGTAGCAAAAAAACTTTCAAATGGCTCAAATAATGTTTCGGATGCTACCTTCGGTATTGACTGGGCATGGGGTGAGCCTGATATGAGGCCTGTCTACTTTGGAGAAAAGGTCTTTTCCGATGATGCGTGGACCAATGGGGGGCATCCTACTGAATGTTATTTTGATTCGCCCGGCGTTATCAACGCATATCAAAAACTTGCTGATATGATTTGGAAAGATAAGGTACAGCCCAACGAAAGTATCCGAAGAGGAATTGCGGGTCAAAACGGCGAAGCTTTCATATCCGGGAAAATAGGTATGGCGGTTGCAGGAGCCTGGTTGTTGGCCTCCGCCGGAGAGTGCAAGTTTAATGTAGGCGTAGCGGCAATTCCCTATGGCGGAAACCCGAATGTAAGAAATGTACTCTATGTAGACCCTTTATTTATATTTAAAGGCAGCAAGCATCCAAATGAAGCTTTCGAGTGGATTAAATACCTGTGCAGTGCCGAAGTACAAGAAAAATCCCTTGAACTAAGCGGCGGTACACCTCCAGCCAACGCGAAAGCTGCCCAAAAGTATTACAATAGTTTTAAGGGAATTGATCCAAAAGATTTGGAGAATGTAGTAATAGGCGGGACCAAGTATGGAGTTGAATCCTACAACCACTTAATTACAAACTACTCCCAAATATGGACAATTATAGATAACGAAACCACCCCGCTTCTAAAAAGCGGCAAGAAAACTGCAGCCCAAGTTGTACCGGAAATGCAGAAAAAGCTTTCGGAATTACTTGAAAAAACTAACTCCAAATATAAAAAATAATATGGTATAATAGTATTAACTTTGTAGAAGTACAGGTACATTATTGTATCTGTACTTCTATGATAGAAATTGGTATAACCCAAAGAAACTATTACATTGTGCCAAGCAGTCATCCTCCCAAACATTGGATGCGTGTTTGGCACAATGTAAGATTTTTAGTATGTTGTGTATAGTTCGTGAAAGTGATTTTACATGGATAAATGGAATTTTCATGATATTGAATTAAAGAATATAAGCGGAGATGTAAAATCTTTATCGCGTTCAATATAGATAAATTTATAAGTTTTGAGAGGAATTTGTATGAAGTATAATATTTATGATGTAGCAAAAAAATCCGGGGTATCTGTAGCAACAGTATCAAAAGTTCTTAACAATGCCGAAACTGTCCGGGAAAGCAATAGAAGAAAAGTTTTGCAGGCAATGAGTGAACTTAACTACACACCCAGTGCCACTGCCCGAAGCTTGGCAAAAGGAAAGTCCGGTGTAATCGGCCTTGTAATACAGACCATCACCGATACATTCCTTCAGCAGGCTATCATGGCCATAAACGACACATTGGAAGCAAACGGATACTTTTTAGCACTTTCAGTCATACCGCAAATGTACGAAGAAACCGTGAATCCTTATCTCTTCCAGCAGGACAGGGTTGACGGGCTGTTACTCCTTTCTCCACTGCATGAAGATGAGTATATTTTGGAGCTGAAGGGCAAAAAAATTCCCTTTGTCTTAATGGATAACCAAAAATACAACCCTTCGGTATCCACCGTACTTGTAGATAACTACAAGGGAGGCTGCGATGTGACAAACTATCTAATTGGACTCGGGCACAAAAAAATATTCCATATCAAAGGACCGGATGTCTTTTTAAGCAGCCGGGAAAGAGAAAAGGCCTATAAGGATACCATGATAAAGGCCGGACTGGAACCGATTGTGGTAGAAACTCTTCAGTTTGAATTCGAAGACGGTTATAAGATCACTAAAAAGCTGATTCAGGAAAATAATCTTCCTACCGCTATTTTTGCAGCGGATGATCATTTAGCCCTGGGTGTAATAGATGCATTAAAAGAAGACGGTTTTAGAGTGCCAGACCATGTGTCGGTCGCAGGTTTCGATGATCAAAGTCTTGCATCCCAACTACACCCGCTGTTAACCACAGTGAGACAGCCTGCGGAGGAAATGGGTAAAAAAGGCGTGGAACTGCTTTTGAAAATAATCAAAGGAGATTTAAAAAGATCCGCAACAATCAAACTGGAACCGCAGTTGATCGTTAGGCAGTCTACAGCTCCACCGAAAAAAAGTGAATAAATTAATTTAATTTTGAATATAACAAAGAGAGAAGACCTTCCATTCTCGGAGGGTCTTCTCTCTTTGTGGTATTGCGAAGCAATCACCCACTATATGAATACAAATTACTAAAAATTCATGCCCAACTCCAAAGCCTTAATTTCCTCAGGGATCATATAGTGTTTCTTTTCGGGTAAAACCTTTTTGAGCGCCTCAACAAAACTTTCTTTAGAAATTATCTTGGTCTTTCCGATGAGTTTTCCTAAAAGAATAATATTGGCGAAGGTTAAATTCCCCATCTCTGAAGCAATTTTAGTCGCAGGTACTGCACAAACCTCCAAATCTTCTCTTCCCGGGTCTTTTTCTACAAGAGAGCTATCTTTGATAATCAAGCCGTTTTCTACAACCATTTCCTCAAACTTTTCGAGTGAAGGCCCATTCATTACAATCAGAGTCGTAGCACTGTTTAATATTGGTGACCCTACTGATTCATCCGATATAATCACATGGCAATTTGCCGTTCCGCCCCTCATTTCAGGGCCATAAGACGGCAGCCATGATACGTTTTTATTTTCAAGCATTCCGGCATACGCAAGAAGTCTGCCTGCAGATAATATTCCTTGACCGCCAAAACCTGCTATGATTATTTCCTGACTTGCCATATGGTTACACCTCCAAATCCTTTCCTTTATAATTTCCAAGGGGATATTGAGGAACCATGTTCTCTTTTATCCACTTTAAGGATTCAACCGGATTAAGCCCCCAGTTGGTAGGACATGAAGACAGTATCTCAACAATTGCAAACCCTTTTTTCGCCATTTGAACCTGAAATGCTTTCTTTACAGCCTTTTTCGCATTATTAATATTCTTGATATCATGCATGGAAACCCTCTCAATAAAAGCTGCACCCTTCAGTGTCGCGAGCATTTCACTAACATTAATCGGAAATCCGTGATCTTCCGCTTTTCTTCCGAAAGGCGATGTAGTGGTAACCTGGTTTATAAGCGTTGTTGGCGCCATCTGTCCGGAAGTCATCCCGTAAATCGCATTGTTAACAAAAATGGACGTGATGTTCTCCCCCCTGGTAGCGGCATGAATAATCTCAGCTGTACCAATTGCAGCCAAATCGCCGTCTCCCTGATACGTAAACACTACATTATCCGGATTTACCCTTTTTATTCCCGTCGCAACAGCAGGGGCCCTTCCGTGAGCGGCCTGTACCATATCGCAGTTAAAATACTCATAATTATTGTAGGTACAGCCAACAGGGGAAACCCCTATGGTCTTACCTTCTATATCCAGTTCATCAATAACCTCTGCAATGATCCTGTGGATGATACCATGGGTACATCCTGGACAGTAGTGGAGCGTCAAATCCTTCAATGCATGCGGTTTTTTAAACACTGTAGCCATTTTATACACCCTCTTTACGCTTTCGATATAATTTCTTTAATTTTGTCCAAAATCTCCTGTTGGGTTGGAATCATTCCACCCATTCTTCCGTGAAAATGTACTTTATTCATTCCGTTTACAGCAAGGCGTACATCTTCAACCATTTGTCCCGCATTCATTTCCACTGTGAGGAAAGCTTTAGGCACCCTGGCATATTTTTGGAACTCCTGGTCCGGGAAAGGCCAAAGGGATATGGGTCTTATGAGTCCTACTTTAATCCCTTCATTCGCCGCCATTTTTATTACATTCTTTACAATTCTGGCAACGGTTCCGTAAGCAGCCACAATGACATCTGCATTTTCACAGTTATACGATTCAACACGGACCTCATTTTCCGCAATCCTGGCATACTTATCCTGCAGCTTTTGATTATGCTTTTCTAAGACTTCAGGCTTGATATAAATAGATTGTACGGTATTGTTGGGCCTTTTCATGCCGGTTCCGGTGGTAGCCCATTCCTTTTCCGTATTAAAAATTTCTTCCTGGTCCCTAAATTCAACTTTCTCCATCATCTGACCAAGAATGCCGTCCCCCATGATCATGGTTAAAGTTCTATATTTATCCGATATATTAAAAGCATCTACAGTCAATTCGTAAAGTTCCTGAACACTGCTGGGTGCCAATACGACCATACGGTAATCACCGTGTCCCCCACCTTTTACCGATTGGAAGTAGTCGCACTGGGCAGGTAAAATACCACCAAGCCCCGGGCCGCATCTTACAATATTGACAATGACTGCCGGCAACTCTGCACAGGCAATATATGAAATCCCTTCCTGCTTCAAACTGATTCCCGGACTTGAAGAGGATGTCAAAACCCTCGCTCCAGCACTTGCAGCCCCGTAAACCATATTAATTGCGGCAATTTCACTCTCAGCCTGAACGAACGTTCCGTTTACCTCCGGCATTCTTTTTGCCATATAATGCGCAATTTCGGTTTGAGGCGTTATAGGATAACCGAAATAAAATCTGCAGCCTGCTCTTAATGCAGCTTCTGCGATTACTTCATTACCCTTCATTAATACTTTTTCTCCCATTTTAAAAGCCCCTTTCATAACAATAAAACAAACGTAAATAAATACTTTATGTGATTTCAAATTATCTTTAAAAACAAATCATACTCTCCCGGCCTTGAATTAGTACTTTTTGTTTCGCAGAACTCGTCCCATTATTTCTCAACCTCAATTACACAATCAGGACATATCGTAGCACAAAAAGCACATCCGATACATTTTTCCATTTCTATAACCCCGGCCGGATGAAATCCTTTGCTGTTAATCTTCTCAGTTTTCATAGTAACAATATTTTTGGGACAAACAGTAGTACAGAGTTTACATCCTTTACACCTTTCCTCAAGGAAAGTAACTTTTGGCATTAACCTCACTCCTTATTGAATTTGCTATTCTTTGACCAAAATCCACCACGTTTATTATAAAACTCCTTATCCTTGTTTTCAAGTTCTATTATAAAGTTATTTAATATTCGTTCACTATCCAAATCCATATCCACAACTTGTATCCCATATTCTATTCCTTTTTCCCGGCTGCTCATCCTCATAATAACACCCTCTATGGTAAACAGCTTCTCAGGGGAAACATAGATATCTACAAAGACTTTTATGTCTTTCATTTCCAAATCCGAAATTCCTAAAAGTTTTCCTATGTCCTCACGGACAATAAAGGCCAATCCGTTTTTACTGATATTAACGAGTATGGCAAAAATCCCTTTGGAATCCGTCTTGTTAAGCTTAATGACAGAACTTAAATAGACATCATACCGGTAACTGCTCCGCTTATTTTCAAACGTTTCAACCTGGTGGACACGGATGGTAATACTCTGGGGATAGTCGGCCTTAATCCTGGTAACCCATCCAACAAGAGAGTACTCCAAACTATCGATGGTATATTTACACCGCATGGTATCTCCTACCATAATGATATTTTCGATATAATCCTTTTCCAAACCGATGTCAATTTCGATGCAGTCATCATTTACTGCATAAACAATGTTGGTTACCCAATTATTACACTCTGCAAGCTTTGTCCTTAAAATTTTTCCTTCACTTAGGAAATCTCCCAATTTAATATCTGCCATAAAAATCTCCCTTTTTATTCCCATGGAAGCTTAATCAGCTTTTTCATAGAAAGAGTTTTCATATCCGTTAATCTTTGCAAAGCATAAACATTTTCCTCAAAACCACTGATAAATCCGACGGGTATATTGGTTCTCTCCGATACAGCCTGAACCAGCTTCTGCCCTTCAAGAATATCTTCAACGCGGGTGTGCGCAAGCAGATTCGTGTTATTAATGAGTTTTGTGATTTGAAGTCTTGAACTTAGCTCTATATCCCTTATCATTTCCTCAATTTTTGAGACCGTATCTGTCATAGGTCTTTTGGTATTAATTACAAAAAAGAGTTCAAATATATCGTCTAAAATCTCTTCTCTGTATCTTGAAAGAACTTTAGCACCCAAGTCATCTCCACCTACATCAAACACCACGAAATATTCCTTCTTTTCGAAAAGCATGCTGACTTCCGGAGGAATGGCCGGAACATCTACATTGGTATTGGCAAATAATGGGGTTATCACCTTTATATTCAGGTTCTCCAATTCTTCTTTCACATCTGCTGTGCGGAAAAAAGGATTCACAATATCAAAGTCT
This sequence comes from Clostridia bacterium, assembly GCA_026418275.1. Taxonomy (GTDB): domain Bacteria; phylum Bacillota; class Clostridia; order Acetivibrionales; family DSM-2933; genus SKW182. The sequence continues at coordinate 37,865 of JAOABQ010000056.1, read as the reverse complement.
ACGATTGCCGTTTGCTTTCCCTCTGAGGCTAACCTTATGGCATAATTGACAGCCACTTCGGTCTTGCCGCTCCCAAAATGTCCTGTAAAAATACTGATTCTTTTATTAAACATTTTCATCCTCATTCTTTATTTTTCTAGAATTGATTCCGGTAATATCTTTAATGATTTCCCCGGCCATGATTAGGCCGACAACCGAAGGCACGAATGCAATACTTCCGGGTATTTGGTGCCTGACAGTACATTTTCTGGTCGTCCCCTTTGGACAAATACATCCTACCGCACAGCTTGACCCCTCGGTTTCAACGGGCTTGATAGGCTCCTCCTTTGAATAAACGACCTTCAAAGCTTCAACCCCTCTTTTTCTAAGTTCCTTTCTCATTACCTTTGCCAAGGGACATACAGAAGTACTATAGATATCCGCAACTTCAAACTTTGTGGGGTCCAGCTTATTTCCTGCTCCCATACTGCTTATGATCGGGATGCGGTTTTCCTTTGCCTTAAGAATCAGGTCAATTTTCCCTGTCACTGTATCGATTGCATCCACGATATAATCATAGCTCGGATGAATAAGCTCATCTGCCGTATCCGGCATATAAAATTTTTGAAAAATCTCAACCTCGCTTCGGGGATTGATATCCAGAATTCGTTCCTTCATAACCTCAACTTTTGGCCGTCCGACAGTTTTTCTGGTAGCATGAAGCTGTCTGTTTAGGTTTGTAAGACAGATACAATCATCATCTACAAGTACAAACCTTTTTACACCAGACCGTACCAATCCCTCTACAACAAAAGTTCCAACACCGCCGATACCAAAAACCGCAATTTTACTCTGTGAAAGTTTATCCAAACCTTCCTTGCCGATTAACAATTCTGTTCTCGAAAATTCATGTAACATTCCATTCACCAATCTATCTTAGAATTAAGTTTGCAACTTTTTTGTCATACTTTTTCATATAGGAATTACAATTAACCTCAAAAAAACATATCCCATACTGTCAAAGCAATCCTTATCTATTTTTTTCATCTTTAATATTGTAATCCAATTTATTGTACTAAAATTCATCATTTTTTTCCATACTAGTGCTTTTTAACACAACAGATTTCTAGTTTTTTAAAAGTGTTAAAAATGCACTTCATCTGTTTGTGCTTCGCATACCCTAGAAAAGAATTACGTTACGAGGCACATTAAAGCTTCAAACTATAATAACAATACCAAAACAAAAAGCAGAAGTCAAATTGACTCCTGCCTGGTTTAACCGAACTACATCCCCATTTATGGGGCTTTTCCCTTATTGGTTTCTACGTATAGAACAAGTAGCACCACATACTTCAACCATCCTCTTAGCAACAATCTCTGCACGTTTTAATGCATTTTCGTCATTCTCCGCAGGCCTTTGTGCACATGCACCATGGTGTCCGCAGTCATCTTCACCGAATCCGTCTGCAACGATAATCATTCCATGGACAAGCATAATATCATGCATTGCCTTTATTGTGGTCTCCTGCCCACCATACTTTGAAGCACCCACAGTCACCGCAGAAGCTACTTTATTGTAGAAAGCCTTTTCGCCCCGCATTTTCCTTGTTTTGTCAAAAAACGCCTTTAATTGCGCAGAAGGGTTTCCAAAGTACACCGGACTTCCAAAAACAATACCATCTGCCTTCCGTAATAGTTCAAACGCATCTTCCAGCTTTGTTCCGCTGTAACATGCTCCCGAGCAAGGATTGCTGCAGGCGGCACAAAAAGGATGTTTTGCAGACTGCAAAAGTTCTCCTGCCTCCAGCATAATGGTTTCTGCACCAAGGCTTTTTGCCTTCTCCAGAACCGTATTTAATAAAGTTTTTGTACTTCCGGTTTTGTTTGGACTCCCGTTTAACCCTACAATTAACATCTAAAATTCACTCCCTTTATAATTATTATAAAAAAATTGATTTGAGTTTAATTGAGTACAACCCATGAAATACTGTAATAAATGCTTTTAGAATAACAAATAAACTAATTTTAATAAGTGTATGTCACATATGCGCAATTCATTACCAAAATCCTCAGATACCATGCTATAGGCTTCCCTTAAGTTCCTTAAAAGGGGATTGATCCACATTTCCGTCACTCAAAGAAACAACCTTCCAACCCTCTCCCCTTTTCTTTAGACAGGCTATTAACGGTTGGTCAAATTCACTTCCGTTTTGAAATAAAAATGTATGGTAAAAACAAATGGTCGCTTCGTTGTTTTTTTGCCTTATTTCTACTACTTTTTTCAGTTTTATTGTTTTGATTATACTTTTATACTCAGAAATTTTATTTAAATCAATATCCCTTTTTCCCGACCCTTGAAAACCTAACAGCCGGAATGCATGGGATTTAAAGTCTTCATCCAACAGCTCATACGCTTTGTGATACTCCGAGGATTCAATCTTGGAATAAAAGTCTTCTAACGTATTTAGGGCTGATCCTTTCTGAATCTGTTCTCCCTTGCTTTGTAGTTTTGATGTCTTTGGTTGATTTGCAGGAATTGGTTCATTTCCGGTCTTTGTTTTTAAAGCTTGGGATGCCCTTTTCTTTTCATTCTGCAAATTTCCTTTGATTGCATCCTTTACATTTATAGGATTTGGAGTAGGTGAAGAAATACCTTCACTTCTATTGTCAATGCCCAAGTCTACACCTTTTGTATGACTGGGAAAAGGCCTTGTCCAATCGTCAACAGCCTTCGTTTCATTTTTAGAGTTATGAATTTCATTTTTCCTACTAGCAAGAGTTTGTACGTTTTTCCTACTCTTTGCATCATTTTGAGGTTGATCTGCCATTAAAAACACTGATCCAGAAAAGAAGGCACCCAATATAATTGTTATAAGTAAAGTCTTTCCATTCATAGTTCCTCCGATAATCGGTGTTTTTGTGGTACTTTTTAGAACCCTTCAACTAACTTGCAAGTGCTGATCATCCTTTACACACTATTACTGCCAGAAATAATAAACGATGCAAAACTAAGAGGTTCCCATGTTTTTAAGAATTTCCAGAACAAGAAGGTACTTTATTTCTTTATATTGTACATAAAACACTTCACTTTCTTAATCCTTACCAATTCCGTATACACAAAGTGCATTCTTACCTAACAGCAACTCCTTTTGATGTTCACTAAAATCCATACGGATAAGTCTTTCAATATCATGCTTAGGGCTTCCCCATGGATAATCCGAACCAAACATAACCCTTGATATCCCAATTTCGTTGATAATTTCTACAACTTCATTGTCATTAGGCCAGCTTGGCTCATTTGTACCTATAATCGGAGGATACCCTGAAATAACAATAGAGGTATCAAAATATACATGCTCATAGCTTCTGGAAAGCCTAAGAACATCTTCTCTATTTCCATCTGCCATATGTGTAAGTATCACAGGTAATTGACCATATTTTTCAATTATAGGCATGATTCTATCCAAATCAGCGTATTCGTTGATCCGCGCATTCGCTACCCTTCCACAGTGAAACACTACCGGAAGAGCAATTTGATTACAGTATTGATAGACCTCCATGAGTTTTTCATGATCCGGCATGAACCCTTGTGCCATAGGATGGATTTTAATCCCCTTCGCACCGTTTTCAACGTATTTTTCGAGAATTTCCACAAGGTTCCCCTCCATATCCGGATGGAAACTTACAAGCGGAACTAGACACGGGTGTTCTTTGGACATTCTTAGTGACCATTCGTTATTGGTATGAAGAAATTTAGGTGAGGCAAAGTTTGCCATCACTGTAAAATCAGTATTATTTTCTTCCATGGTAAGGAGCAGATCATCAATTGTCCCCTTGCCCGGATTATCAAATTCGATAGTATAAATCCGATTAAAGGCTTCTATAATTTTGGAGGCGACTTCATCAGATAAAAATGTATGTGCATGTCCATCTACAATGGTAAATCGTGTCTTCATGGTTTTATAACCTCACTGTCAGGTTCTTTGACCTGGGAGCATGCCTCACAGTAACCGTAAAACTTAACCCTGTGGTCTTTAACGATAAAGCGGTTCTTTACAAGAATTTGCTCCTCCAAGGACTCAAGAAGATCCTCTTCAACCTCTGAAACTGCACCACATTTCGTGCATATAAGGTGGTGATGTCTATGATCTTCCTTATTTCTATTTAATTCATATCTGCTTAGCCCATCGTCTAAATCCAACTTATATACAAGCTCCATATTATCCAATAAGAGCAGTGTTCTATATACGGTAGCCAAACCGATTTCAGGGTAGCCTTCTTTTACTAGTTCGTATATTTCTTCCGTACTTAAATGCTTTCCCTCATTTTTAATAATTACATCCAGAACAGCCCTTCTCTGGGTCGTCAGCTTATATCCGCGCTCTTTTAATTGTTCTTTAAAATCAACGGGTCTGTTATCCATTTTATCACTCCCACTCGTTCTACAACATTCTACCAAAAAAACAATTACAAAGCAATGACCAGGAACTTTCCACTTATATTATATGATACAGAACCTGGACAATTCTACATTATATTCACCACACTATCTTCCTTCTATACTCGAATCGGTTATTATTTACATTAAAAGCATATAAATTTTAAAACTCGTCTTGATGGTTCAACAGCTGAATGTAATGCAATAGATAGTATTATTAATCAGAATTCTCAGGCAAATCATATGCTAAACACATATAATGCATGGTAAAAAAATTCGAACATTTCCAGGAAGAATAATTTGGCATAAGCTACTTTGCATTGATATCAAATTCTGCTATAATATAAAAGGCCTCAATGGGGAAAACAACATGTTTTACCGCAATTCCCAAGTGATTCACAGTAAAATCATTACATCAATAACATGTGCCCCATACCTTATTTTAAAAATCTATGGTAAAGGATAAGATCGAATATGAAATATGTTGTGATTTTAGGGGACGGTATGGCAGATTATCCTGTCAAAGAACTGGAAAGCAAAACACCCCTTCAATTTGCAAAAAAGCCCAATATCGATAGTTTGGCACAACAAGGGCAAGTTGGTTTGGTAAAAACCGTTCCGGATGGAATCCCACCTGGAAGCGACGCAGCAAACCTATCTGTCATGGGCTACAATCCAAAAATCTATTATACCGGCCGTTCACCGCTGGAAGCAGTCAGCATGGGTGTGACCCTGTCGGATACGGATGTTGCATTTCGCTGCAACCTTGTCACCTTGTCCGATGAAGAAAACTACCGGGAAAAAGTGATGGTAGACTACAGTTCAGATGAAATTTCGACTGAAGAAGCAAAAGATATTATTAATGAAGTTAACAAACATCTTAAAACCGATATCATGACGTTTTATCCGGGTATCAGCTACCGCCACTTGATGGTCTGGCAAAAGGGCCCAACCGGACTTTCCCTTGTGCCCCCCCATGATATTCTGGAGAAGAAAATCCATTCATACCTTCCTTCCGGGGAACATGGTGAAAAGCTTCTTGCAATGATGATGGAAAGCAGTAAAATATTACAAAACCATCCTGTAAACCAGGCCAGAATCCGTAAAGGACTGCGGCCGGCAAACTCTATCTGGCTCTGGGGTGAAGGAAAAAAACCTGCTATCCCGAAGTTTGCCGACAAGTATAACCTAAAAGGCTCGGTAGTTTCTGCAGTTGATCTTATTAAAGGAATTGGAATCTGCGCAGGTTTAAAATCAATTGAAGTTGAAGGTGCTACAGGAAATATTCATACCAATTTTACCGGAAAAACCACCGCGGCTTTAAAGGAATTGGAGTCAGGGCAAGATTTCGTTTACCTGCATATTGAAGCTCCTGATGAATGCGGCCACAGGCAGGAAATTGAAAACAAGGTGAAGTCCATTGAGATTATAGATGAACTGGTAGTGGGACCTTTATTACAGGGACTCGAACAATTTGAGGATTATAGGATTTTGGTACTTCCGGATCATCCGACGCCCCTTTCCCTTAGAACTCATACATCCGATCCGGTGCCCTTTATCATGTATCAAAAATCCTCCCGCAAGCCTTCCGGGGTTAACGGTTACGATGAATTTCAGGCCAAAGATACTGGAATCTATATTCACGAAGGTTATACGTTAATGGATACATTTATTAATAAATAATTTATACATTTAAGGAGTTATCATGCATTTTCAACCAGAAAAGTTAAAAATTTCAACCAAGGCTTCAAGGTTTACCGAATCAGTGATACGGGAAATGACCAGAATTGCACTTGAGTATCAGTCAATCAATTTAGCTCAAGGCTTTCCGGATTTTCCGGCACCCGACATCATAAAAGAGGCCGCAATAGAAGCCATTCATAAGGATTATAATCAATATGCCATTACATGGGGGGCAAAATCCCTACGTAATGCGGTTTCACAGAAATTAAAGAAAAATTACTGTTTGGATATAGATCCTGAAAAAGAAATCACTGTTTGCTGCGGTTCAACGGAAGGCATGATCAGTGCATTACTCGCTACTGTGAACCCCGGGGATGAGGTTATTATATTTGAACCCTTTTATGAAAATTACGGGCCGGATGCGATCCTTTGCGGCGCAGTTCCCCGCTATGTAAAATTACATCCGCCGTTCTTTAATTTTGATGAAAATGAACTTCAGGCTTCATTCAATGACAAAACCAAGGCAATTATTATCAACACCCCCAACAACCCCTCCGGGAAAGTGTTTACCAAAAGTGAACTTCAGTTTATTGCAGACCTTTGCATGAAGTATGATGTTTTGGCAATTACAGATGAAATATATGAACACATTTTATATGATGGTATGGAACACATCCCTATTGCATGCATTGACGGTATGAAGGACCGCACAATTTTAGTTAATGGGATTTCCAAGACATTTAGTGTTACCGGCTGGAGAATAGGCTATGTGATTGCACCTCCAGACATTACGGATGCCGTACGAAAAGTTCACGACTTCCTAACGGTTGGAGCTGCTGCTCCCCTGCAAGAGGCTGCTGCTATCGCCATCACTTCCAGCGAATCTTATTATAAGGAGTTAAGCGGTTTTTACCTAAAACGCAGGGACTACTTCTGGAACGTGCTGCAAGATATCGGCTTTACATGCAATAAGCCGTCGGGGGCCTATTACATCATGGCGGATATAAGCAGCTTCAGCCAGGATGATGTGGACTTTGCCAAGTACTTGACAAAGGATATCGGGGTTGCCGTTGTCCCATCCAGTAGTTTCTACCATGATAAAAATAATCTTGAAGGAAAAAGAATGGTCCGCTTCTGCTTCTGCAAAAAAATGGAGACCCTTGAAGCCGCTGCAGACCGTCTTCAAAGGTTAAAAGGAAGTTCAGTCTAAAAGGCAAATTCAAATAATAATAAGAATACATAAAAAGGAGATGGTAAGCATCTCCTTTTTATGTATTCTTATTATCCATTAACAATTGTCCGGTCCGAAACATGCCGGGCCTCTGCATCCCCAGAAAAGCAGCAGGAATAAAACTATAAACCACAATATTGTGTCGTTATCAAATATTCCTCCCAAGAAACCTCTTTCTGCCATAACGGATAGGCCTCCTTTTTCATGATTTATTTTACTCTCCATATATCATATTCATGTATCGTCCTTTGTGTTACAACTCACATAAGCACTTATCTAAGCGATATACTTGTGAGTTCCGATCAAACTTAATAAAAATAAGTATTAGTCACATACCGGCCCACGACAGCCAAAGAATAACAACAGGAATAAGATTATAAACCACAAAACTACATCATTATCAAATATTCCTCCGCATAATCCTCTTTCTGACATAATAATCCTCCTTACAAATATTCATGGTTGCACTATATTGTATTCGTTTTATATTTTACTTGTTACACTTTGTAAAAATTTTATACCTATATTTAATACTCTAAAAATCTTACATTGTGCCAAGGAGAACCCTAATGTTTGGGTGACTCTGGAAGCAGAATCTAATCATTTTTTAGCGTTATATATAAGGAATACTGACTTCTCTAAATCCAGTTATATTAAATAATCCTTAAAAAGTAAAAGAAACTGCCAATTTAGCAGTTTCTTTTACTTTTCCATTACTTTTTTTACTTCGCATCGAAGCCAAATCCAAATCCATCAAATAAAAGCAGGAAAACGAGTATAAAGAATAATATGGAACAATCCCCTTTAAATAATCCGCCTAAAGGCCCGCAATTACCCATAATCATGTCTCCTTTCACTCTGAATAAATTTATTTCATTAAAGCTTTATCTGTAGTACAATATATTCTGCGATTTAAAAACTTGTTACATATTTTATCACAATCTTCCCATCATTGCTTTTATAACCTCATCAAAGGGCATGGCACCAATTTGGTCCATGATTTTATCCAACTGGGTTTTCTGCTTCAAGGATCCCTGCAGAACAATTTGAACAGTTTGATCTTTATCTACCAAAATTGAGTCAACCTCCAAGGTCCCTCCCAAGATACCTGCAATAATTAACGCTTGGGAGGGCGCTATCGATACTTTGTTCCCTTGATCTTCTGAAAAATTCCCATTCCCCTGGTTGACTGTTTTACTATTCATATCGTTTATTTTACAGCTTTTCACTTCTTCCATATTGCATAAGCGAGTCATCATATTTTTTAACAGTAAATTTAGCTGATCCGGTGAAAACAAATGCCCTCCCTCCTTAGCAGCCCATAATTAAGCTGAGGTAATAATAGTTGTATCGCTTGATATCTCTGGAGGCAGTGCCTTACCGGTACTGAACAGGATAAATAATAATGAAGTAATAACTAATAAAAGTTCATGCTGGGTTTGTTCAGAAAGGTTCATTCCAATCACCCTTTTCAATTAAAATAATTTCAATAATATATGTTAATGATCTTATAGTATTATATTAACTTATAAGTTCCAAGTGTGATAGATTTCGGAGAATTATCCCGGGATAAAGAAAAAATAGACACATTTATGGAAAAAAATCAACCGTCCATGGTGGGCGATTGATTTTAATGATTGCTTCACAATTCTGCCAATAAAAACAACCAACTCCTCGGGGAAAACTGAGTCGGTTGCTGATTGACCGCTATATACTTTGAATTAAGTACCATCGGGTAGTCTTCCTACATAACCAATACATCCTTGATAAATAAGGTTAAGCTTTTTAATAAATCAATTTCTCCTAAGACTGCAGTGTCATTATATACCCTTACTACCGGCCTCTGTGGACTTCCAATGTTTTGCCTGATTACAATCCCTGTAAGTCCGTTGCTTAACACAACTGAACACCCGTTAGGATAAAAAACGATTGTATCCCGGAATACTTCAACAATCTCCGGATCCACAATTTTTCCTGCAACCGCCAGCATGTTCTCGTAAGCCTGATGGGGCATAAGTGAAATATCCTTATTATCGTATCCCTGGAGTATATAATCGTAATAATCCGCTACCCGTACCACCCTTGAAAACTCAGAGATTGCTTTCCCTTTTAATTTCCTTGGATAGCCTGTTCCATCAAAATTTTCATGATGTTCATAGCATACTATGGATGAATGCAGGCTAAGTCCCCTACTCTTACGCATAACATCAAAGCCTTTTTGTGTATGTTCCGCATTCTCCTCTTTTGAATTATCACGTCCCAGGTCATGGATGAGTGCTCCTGCCACTAGATCACAAAGCTGGTTGAAATTATAAGACATTTTATTACCCAAAAAAGCAGAAAGTATGGCTACGTTAATAGAATGCTCAATAATATATTCATCAACAGCACTGGTTGAAAGGATGCTGACCCCTTTATCCTTGTAGTCTCTCACGTAGTCAACAATATTTTTAGCTGCATCCTTTATAAGGTACTCATCTACAGTTTTCCCTTTTTGAATTGCTTCCTGGGTCATACTGAGCACTTGAATTGCAAGATTTCTCGTCTTTAGGTCAATCGGCTGTATAACTTCAATGTCATCAAACCTACCGTCATCAATATATACTTTATATATCCTCAAATTCCTTAGTTTGTCAATATAATTGTCGTTTAAAACAATCCCTGAGTTTAAGACAACTTTTCCACTGGAAGTGCAAACTGGCAACGCTAATTTATCACCAGCTTTTACGGATTTGATTCCGGCAAGTCTCATAATATACCTCCGAAAAGAAGTGCGAAATGTTTTCTACATACTATTATATAATTCTACATTTTTTTTAAAATTCCTGCTTATCCTAATAAACCTTACTATTGTCTTGGAATGTAATTTCTTTCTTAAGTCTAATGTGTGCCAGGCATATATGAGAAATGCATTTTATCACATTGAAAAGCCAAAAAATGTTATCGTTTCAATCTAATGTATATTCTTTTTACGAGGCAGTTCCACTCAACTTCCACGTATAATTACTATCAATTTTTAACTTAAATTAGGTGTTTATTTATTTTTCAAAAGATGTATAATAGATGTATTATTATAGTTTAAGAGGTGATGAATATGGCTGAGATAATTCCTGATAAACTGTTGAATTTCTTGAAAAACGGTATCAAAGATGTGGAAGACGGTTACGAATATTCATCTGAGCTCAACCGCATCTTAAACTCAGATGACTGCCAGACCGCTTTAAGCAGCAAAGAAATTGAAGTACTGAGGGATTTTGCGGATAAAGTAAAAAAAGTAGGCGAAATCACCTATTATACCGAAGAAAGAGTTAAGAATATTGAGAGTGAGATTTTCGGCAAAAGGGGGGTTCTTGGTTTTCTAGGTGTAAAAGTAGAAACAAAACCTCAATGGCCGTTCTGAAACTTCACAACTCAACTTATACACAATAAATAAAAGCAGTCAAAAATTACAAGTATTAAGGTTTTTGGCTGCTTTAATATCTTTTTCTTTTATTTGTGTTTAAAATACCCATTTCTATCCGGTATTTAGCTACTGTTCTCCTGGATATCTGGACACCCTCTTTCTTCATAAGCTCGGTTAATTCATGGTCGCTAAGGGGGTTTCTCTTATCCTCGGATTTAATCAAATTCTTCAGCATGAGTTTTATATTTTCAACCGAAATCTCATCTCCCTGCTGATTATTCAGCTTACCCGTAAAAAAATACCTCATTTCAAAAATGCCCCACTGGCATTCTATATACTTGCCGTTTACAGTTCTGCTCACCGTTGATTCATGCATATCAACTTCATTGGCAACAGCTTTCATGGTAAGGGGTTTAATCGCTCTTACACCACTTTCAAAAAATGCCAATTGTTTATTCAGGATACATTCTGCAACCTTTCTCAGTGTGACCTTTCTCTGCTCCAGACACCGGATGAGCCAAGCCGCGCTATCCATCTTGGTTTGTATAAACTTTCTGGCTTCAATGTTGATATCTTTGTGTACAATTTCCTTATAATACAGGTTAATATTCAAAAGCGGTATTGCATCCTCATTGATTACAACTTCGAATTTATTTCTTATATTTCTTATCATGATATCGGGTACAATATATTTTACATCATCTCCATTATAAAACTCCCGTCCAGGCCGAGGCTCCAGACTTTTTATGAAATCAAATATCTCTGCAACCTTCTCTACGCTCAATCCCATTTTCTTCGCGACATAGGCTAATTTATTGGATGCCAAATCATCCAAGTATAATTGAATCACTTTTAATATATCTTCATGAGCGTGGTCCATGCTTTTCACTTGAATCATCAGGCATTCCTTCAGATCCCTTGCAAAAACACCGGGAGGATCAAATTTTTGTACATTTTTTAATACATTTGCCACTTTGTCTGATGGGATATTGAAAAATTTGGCAATTTGAGAAAGGCTGATGGTTAAATAGCCGTCATCATCCAAATTGTCGATCATATATTCGCCCATCATTGTTTCCTTTTCATTCAAGTCAGATGTATGCAGTTGAAATAACAAGTGTTCTTTTAAAGACAATTTCAAAGTATATTTGTCCGCTGCCAAACTTTCCAGATCAAATCTATCTTCCCTCAAGGAAATGCTGCTTGCCGATTCATACTCCCAATCATGTTGTTCGGCTTCTACCGGATAGTTGATTTCATCAAGGGAATCGTCCTGGTCAGCAAATTCCAAAACAGGATTTGTCTCCATCTCATCCTCAATATACTCCATAAGTTCCTGAGAATTCATTCTCAGAATTTCCAAAGCCTGTTTGAGTTGGGGAGTAAGCAGCAGCTTTTGTGATTGGACAAGATTTAAGTCGAAATTAAAATTCAAGGTATACACCTCTTTAACTATATTGAACGCAATAAAGATTTTTACATTGCGCTTCAATTTCCTTGATTTAATATCGTGAAAATTTAATTTATCACTGCTAAATCTATTTTCACGATCTATAACAAGGTTATATGTATATTATATACCTAAAACCTAAATTGTAGTAGTAAGAAAAAAGAATTCAAAGACCTGTAATTTTTTACTTTTCAGATCTTTTCCTTCATGCTCATCCTGCTGTTGAAAATAGGATACTCAATATTGTAATCCCTGTAATAAAAACGTAGAAAGTACACACTACAATAATAGGCCAGTGTGAGAAAATAGAAACCATATCTTTTTTAACCGTACTAATAGGCCGCTTCAAAACATATTGATCCTTTGTTGAAAAATGAAATAATTTTAAAAGGGGCAGCATAACCACTGTGCTGATGGTTCCAAGCACAAACACATAGCCCGCGTCACCGGATATTTTATATATACTTTCAAAAACAGGATGGTCAATGGCATCTAAATACTGCTGAACCTCAACAAAAGCATTATTTAGAAAATGTGCAAGAACGCCTGCAAAAATTGAGTTTGTCCTTATAACATAATACCCTATCAATAAGCCAAAAAAAGTTGCTCCCAAAAGGTTTGTAAGATCAAAATGGAACAGCCCGAAAAATACTGCCGTTATAACTACAGCTTTAACTGTTCCTCTCTTTTCATAGGCTCTTAAAAGAAGTCCCCTATGGAGGAATTCCTCACAAATCGCCGGAGCAATACCAATCACTGCTATCCCTATGATAAGCTCTTCAATGTTTTGGGGAATAGGCAGAGGGGAGGGCGGAATATCTCCAAGCAGGCTGAGAAGTAGTGCGACAATATAATTTATCATTGAAGCAACAAATTGCGCGGGGATTACAAGGAGCACAATCCAAATACAGGGTAATACCCCAGGTTTTTTAAGTCTGAAATCTTCTTTTATGTTAATTCCTTTAATCAGTGTATAGATTAAGACAGTCGTAAAAATTCCGCCAAATTGTGTTATCAGTAAGACGAAATACATGTTCTGATTGATTAAATCAATATCCATTATCCATGACACAATTGCAAGTACAATTTCAAGTGAGATCAAAACTGCAACCACAATAAGAAAAACAATGTTAGCGCCTGTAACCGTTAGTTTTTTCTTCATAGCAAAGTCCCCTTCTATAAAAGTAAAAATCCTCCTCGACCTTAATCCCTCATATTTAAATCAAAGTGTCCCCTTGCAGCGTTCACAGATTCCTCCTAGAAAATAGTACTTTCGGTAATAATCAGGTCCATTGGAACATCATGTTCTTCTACAGGGACCGTATTCAAAACCTGGAACTCAAAGCCGATCCCTACTTTAAAGCAATCCTTCCGAACAGTTTTAAAAAATCTGTCATAGTAGCCTGCCCCGTATCCCAGACGGTTTTTCCGGGTATCAAAAGCCAATCCGGGAATCACCATGAAATCAATTCCCTTCGGATCAATCCACCGTATAGACCCACGCTTTGGTTCAAGTATTCCGAAACTACCCTTCTCCAGATCCTCTTCCAAATTTAAAATCTCTGACGCTATCATTTCCTTCACCCCATGATCACGGAAAACCTTTGGAACACACACCCTTTTTCCGTTTTCAAGGCAGTTTTGAATCAAATTCATTGTAATAATTTCATTTCTAAAATCTACATAGGACATGATGATGGCGCATTCCTTAAACCGAGCTAAGTTCATTAACTTTTGGCTGACTTTGACGCTGGATTCCTCTACCTCTTCCAGTCTTAACAAACTTCGTTTTTCCATCATCTCTATTCTGATTTTCTCTTTCAAGCTGTTCAAAATAATCACCTTTAATAATAAATATATTTGAGTCTGGTAAGCAAATACATAAAACCTAAAAAAGCCACCATAATGCCAAACACATAAAAAGGCCAACCCTTGCTTTTACCTAACCGTGTTCTCGAAATAACAGAGTAAATCATTCTCACAATAATAAAAAGCAAGGAAAATATAGTAGAGGAAGCAATAAAGACCCAGGGTAACAGTGCAGTATATAGAACTAAACAGCATACTACAAAACAAATTCCTATAAGTAAAATAATTTCGGTCCCCTTGTTTAAAATGCATTTTGTATTTCTTTCCTTTACTTTAAAATTTGCAATCGGTATAAGGAAAAAAGGAATTGCCATGCCAAACAAAGCACCTGTTAAGATTCTCAATGTATTATTAGATTCTCTTAAACCAACCAGTGAGCTTACTCCATCGATCATAAGCGGTAAAGTTAAAATACCTAACAAAACTGAATTTTTAATGCCGGGCGTTCTGTCCGAATCCATCCGCCCTCTCAAAAAAATATAAATGATGGCAGTAAAAACCCCTAGGTATACCCCTGTATCCCGGGCACATAAAGGAAGTTTCACTCCATCAATATATATACTTCTTGATATCAATTGATGACAAAATAATGACCCAATTTGATTATAAATGGTATAAAGAATCTCCACCCTAATCTACCTGGGGAACCGGCAAGCTATACGCCATCAAAAGTGCACAGCACGCGAACAGCATGATGAAAAACACGATAATGGAAGACGTTAAAAGTGCCAAACCAAAAGACCGCCGATCATCATCCTCAGAGTTCATGTAGACAATGGCAACAATAATCCCCGCTAACTGCCCTATTCCAGGTACAACATTACTGAGGGTTGTCCAAAAAACTTTCAATCCATTGCCCAGCGCCTCTTTTCTTAGGTCTGTCCTCTGGGGGGCATTGGGGTAAGAGGGCCTTTGAAAATGATTGCCTTCTTGTGAAGCCGGTACACTCATTGGAGACTCGGTAGAAATCTGATCCTTAGGGATATCAGACCCAATATTATCATTTTTTGACAAGTCAACTCTTTTTTCTTCATCCAAATGGTGCTGAGCATTTCCTTCCGGCTGATGATCAATGAATATTTCCTGTTGATTGGTATCAGCAGGCGGTTTCTCCGCTGGTACATTATTTAAATAAGAGTCTGAATCAGCTAAGCTGCCACAGTATGGGCACCTCCGGGCACCTGCCGATATTTCCTCCTGGCAGTAGCCGCACTTTCTGGGTCCATAATTTATGGTATCCAATTCTAATCCCTCCATCGCCTGTTATCTATGTTGAACGCGATAAAGATTTTACATCGCGCTTCAATTTCCTTGATTTAATATTTTTGAAAATTCAATTTATCCATGCAAAATCATTTTCAAGATCTAAATAAAAATTAAGCTGTTTTCAAAATATATAGAATAAAATCTATTCCGTTCTACTTTTGAGGTCACTTAAAAAGGATGCCTTTTGGCAAATTTTAATTACTTCCTGTTTAATTAATTATAAAAAAGGTTTTATCATGCATCAATACCTAATTTCGATATAAAATATTAAAATCCTTTTTTAAAGAATTTAATTTTCAAATCCCATAGCCTCAACAAACTCTTCCATAAACTCTACGCTTGCAGATAATTCTACATAATGAATTCTCTTTTTTATTTTGTTAAGCTTATTAAGCATGTTAGCAGATAACAGGCTTTGTACAGCTCCCTCACCTGCAGCATTTCCAATCGATTCAACCTTCCCCCGAAGCTCCTTAGGTATAATTCCGATATGGATAGCATTTTCAATGTCAATATAACTTCCAAAACCTCCTGCCAAATATACCTTATCGATATCATTGATAGTAACTCCCGCCTCTTTCACCAGTATCCTTATTCCGGCGGCAATAGCGGCTTTTGCATTTTGAACTTCCCGGATATCTCTTTGGGTAATCACAATATCTTCTCCGTCAACGCTTTCCTTTCCATCGACCAGTTTAAATGCCCGGATCCCATCTAGTTCAACGATTCTTTCCTTGAAAATGTGTGATGTTTTTTCCTTTTGAACCATTTTTCCGGAAGAATCCACAAGTCCGTTGAATAAAAGCCCTGAAACGGCATCTACAATTCCTGAACCACATAATCCACATGCCTTTTGATTGCCTAGGGTACTTAACTCTATACCATTTTTAAAATACACCCGGTCAATGGCACCCTTAACGCCTCCAACTCCATTTCGTATATTTGCACCTTCAAAAGCCGGTCCAGCCGCTGTTGAGCAAGCATATAACCCTTTTTTACTCCCCAGCACCATTTCTCCGTTGGTGCCAAGATCTATGAGAAGGGATAAACTCCTCTTTTTATAAATTCCGCTTGATAAAATTGCGGCAAGGGTATCCGCACCAATGTAAGCCGAAACTCCGGGTAATACCAGCATAACACCCAAAGGGTGGATATGGATTCCCAATTCTCGTGCTTTCACTTTGTGCATTTCAGTTGTCACAGGAATAAAAGGAGCAACGGATAAATTATGAGGCGAAATCCCTAAGAGCAAGTGAAGCATGGTAGTATTTCCGGCCACAAAAATCGTATAGATCTCCCCTTCCTTTACCCCCTTCTCAAGGGTGAAATGGGAGATCATTTTATTGATCTTATCCACAATAACCCTATTTAACTGTTCCAATCCTTCCTTTTCCCGGGACGCATAGTCAATTCTTGAAATCACATCCGCCCCAAACTTTGCCTGTGGGTTAAGAAAAGAATAGGTAGATAAAACTTCACCGGATAACAGATTCATCAAATAGCCTACAACCGTGGTTGTGCCAATGTCCATTGCCACACCGAAAAGTTTACCGGTTGTATCTCCAGCCTCAACTGCCATCAGTTTTTTACCGAAATAAACAAGCGTAGTTTTAAAATTATCTTTTCTTATTATTTGGGGAATTTCCCGTATAAAATCCAAATCATCATTTATTCTGGTGCTTTGAGCAAAGGATAAAATCCTGTCATAATCCGCCTGCTGATCGTTCACACCGGGATATTTCAATTCAGTATAAACTTTTTTCACCACTGGTTCTATCTTTCTTGTATTTTTCTTTATCTCTGATAAAATTTTTGCTTCTTTCAACTTTTTATCCAAAAACAGCTCCAAATCGGATTCGATTTTGTGGTAGCACGCCAACCGGTACCCTTCCTCAATCTTTTTTGTGCCTAAAATATTTTTCTCTTTGCCGAAAAAATCAAGAGACTCAGCAATACGGACCTTACATTTTCCGCAAGTTCCTTTTCCGCCGCATGGAGCAGAAACGTCAATGTTGTTCTTTTGTAGAAATCTTAATAGATTGGTTCCTTCTTTTACTTTTTCCACTGTTTCACTGCCATCTTTATGTATCTTTACAGTGTAATCCATATCATACCTCCCAAGTGGTGAATTGCTGCAGCATTTCAATTGATCTTTTAATACCACCAAATTTTTAAGATTACCAAAAACAAGGTTTTTATTTAAGCCTCAAACAAATGATATAAGTTTTTCTTCATCCATAGATTGTCCAATGTTATCTATTTTATCATTATCCGGTTTATAGAAAAACTTCCAACAATTCCAGATAGGATTTCATGCTCTGTATAAGTTTGATTTCTAAATCCGTTTTATATGGCCTGCTAAAAAAAACATCTCACAAGGAGATGTTTTTATTTTTGTGTTGTAATCTCAATACTTACTATTTTAACATCCTGCTCCGGTTTATCCATACCCTGAACAGTTTTTACACCGGCAATCTTATCCACTACATCCATACCCTCAAACACTTGTCCGAAAACTGTATGTCCGTTTGCCGGATCTCCATCTGCCGTGAATTCATTATCCAACCAAGGAGTTCCGCCCAAGGTCTTATACTTTTCAATCACATCTTTGCTGTATCCACTCTGCTCCATCATTTGAATTGCATTTTGATCCATTGTTTTTTTCTGTACGATAAAAAATTGACTTCCATTGGTGTTGGGCCCTCTATTGGCCATGGAAAGCGCACCCCTAAAATTATGCAGCTTTTTTGAAAATTCGTCTTCAAAATCCTTTCCCCAAATGCTCTGTCCACCAGTTCCGTTGCCGGAAGGGTCTCCCCCTTGAATCATAAAATCATTGATAACCCTGTGAAATAAAATACCGTTGTAGTAGCCCTTTTTGGAGTGTTCAATGAAATTTTCTACAGATTTGGGGGCTTCTTTTGAAAAAAACTTAATTTTAATATCTCCCATGGTTGACTTCATTACAGCGATTGTTTCACCTTGTTGAGGCGGTTTTAGCTGTTCTTCGGCAGAAGCTGTATTTTGAACCGTCGGAGCTTCACTTGGTGGAGAAGATTGGGAATTATTAACCTCTACACTGGATGAAATCTTTGAATCGGTATTTCCTTCCACTTCTTTGTTGCACCCTACGGCAAACATCATCAGAAATGCCAGCCCGATAGCATATTTTCTTAACACGCACATATCACTCCCTTTTTTTAAATAGTATAACACACATTACTAACATTTCAAGTTAAAAGTTTATATATGAAGCCCGCAGAAATAAGCCTTCGTTCTTTCCATATAGATCGTGAAAATGATTTTACATGGATAAATCGAATTTTCACGATATTAAAACCAATAAAAATCATCTGAGCATCGAGCTCAGATGATTTTTGGTGATTGCTTCGCAATACCACCAACAAAAAACCAACTGAAAGCCGCTTTCAGTTGGTTCTTTCATATTTAATAAATTTAAAATTAAGCTTCTTCGTCCAGTTTATTCCCACATTTGGAACAATAAGAAAAGCTCAAATCATTTGACATACTGCATACCGGACATACCTTTTCAATCAACTCTTCCACGATGGGTTCTTTTACTTCCTGCTTTACACCGCATTTGGAACAGTAATTGTCATCCATCTCTAGTTCAGCATTGCAGCTTGGGCAAGCTTTAACTTTTCTGAGTTCCAGAATTTTCTGTCTCATTTCTTTAATTGTGTCTTCGTAGGATTTGATTTTTTCAAAACTTTCTTTGAAAGCCTCTCCCACATCTTCACCATTTACAAACTTGCTATATACTTCCTTACCAATTTCAATATAAACCTTTTCTATTTTGTCTTCTTCAGCACCAATGCTCATGTTGAGTTTTGTTACTTCAACCAGTTCGCCGGATCTTTTAGCTGCAGCTTTGGCTGTATCAGCAACTCTTCTTGTAAAATTCTCTAATACTGACATTAGAAACGCTCCTTTCATCGCAAAGATCTATAAGTAATTCTCTTATATACATATTATACTATTTATTTAATTTTTTCAATACTTTTATTAATATTTTTAATAAAATAATTAATATTATTAACTTAACCTTTGAAGCTTTTCAAATTTGCCCTTTAGCCTCTTAATCATTGCAAGGTACCGCCAAAACATCATTTTAAACTATTTTTTTATAGGACGCAATGAAAGTAAAAAAATACTTTGAAAAAGTTATTTTAGAGCTTTATCAAAGTATTTTTTATTATATGCATTCATCTATATTTTCAATTTTCAATTTCATAATGTTTCCGAAAAATCTGCTTTCCCGTTTGATCTTTAAATATAAAAAGAAGCTTCCCTTTTTTCACAAATGACTCTCTTTTAATTTTAACAAGATCTACAGGCAAATAGTAGCTTCCAAAGTGCTTTTTCTCTGTTTGCAGCTTCTCAGGGCTATTGGTGCTCACTCTGACTTCAACGGTATTTTCCCTTTGCGCAATATCCATAACCTTTATCCGGTAATCATACGAATTTAAAAAGCCTAAAGAACAATATAAAAGCATATCTTTTTCAAAATCGGTTCTTTTTGCTTTCTTCTTTAACTCAATATCCAAAGAAATGGATTCCAACTCTCTTTGATTCCTAACGATACTAAAATTTATTTCCTTAGGGTATTGGTTCTCCCACCATTTATCCGACATCTTATAATTGTCGGCCGCCAAATACCTATTATAATCATAGGTAAAACATTCAAATGCTATTTTATAAATCTGATTGATCTCAGCCAGGGAATAAGCTGAGAAAACCGTTATAATCAGTGTAACAATCAGTAGTATTAAATGTGATTTTTTCATTCAGCTCACCTTACCAAATAAACTCAAAATAATTTAATGTTCATATTTATAATTAACATATTCTATTATTATTCAAACATTCTATTTTTGTTGACTGCCATAAAAGCTTACTAAATTATTCAATACCCAAGATTGAATAATTTAAACCCATCTGTAATATTATACCATATTATAAATTTAAATCTATATAACCGGAAATACTCCATAACTTTATTATTATACCACAAACTTGAAAAAAATATAAAAATAATCCCAACATATTTGAACTTTGTTCAACAAAAAGCAAAGTGCAGGGAATTATTCCCCGCACCATTCCTCTTTCACTATTCGTGTTACATTCAATAACAATTAGTATACCGCTTCTTCCGGACATTCCTCATAAAACAAGTAAAATATACCTTTAATAATATCATTGTGATTCTCATAGGTTACAGTATGTAAATCTCCATTATCGACCTGAAGGCAAATATTTATTTCATACTTGTCATTGTTGTCTATCAATGTGCTTATAATGTCTACTGCTTCAAGCGGCTTGTTATAAACATAAATCCACTTGGAAACATCTTCATCCATAAAAACTTCCTTTTCATAATACCTTTCCAAAAACCTTTTAATTTCGCCTGTTTTGCGCGACCATAAACTTACGGTAATCGCCATTGAACGAGACCCCCCTGTTAATTGTGGATAATGGACTATTACAAAGAAAACGAACATATCCAACACTTGGCTTACATAAACAGTCACTTGAATAGTATACGGGCCATCAAGTGTGATAGATATATCATCATCCTTTCAAATAAACTTCAGATTGAATCAACAAATTTAAAAATCCGATTTATTGATAACCGAATGTTTATCCTATAATAATATTACACACATTATTAAAAAACCCTTTATGTAAATATTTCTTGATTTGTATGCTGCAACAATCTTTTTTCAAAAGTATGATTATCTGACATTTAGAAA
The DNA here is from genome assembly GCA_026418275.1 of Clostridia bacterium. Lineage (GTDB taxonomy): Bacteria > Bacillota > Clostridia > Acetivibrionales > DSM-2933 > SKW182. The sequence continues at coordinate 16,772 of JAOABQ010000056.1, read as the reverse complement.
TACTAATGATATAATCTAATAAATAATTGGAGGGAAATAGCAGCATAACTGCTGGATAACATTATGAAAAAAAGAAGTTTCGTAAAAACATTTTTAATATTGATTACGATTTCGCTGTTGCTTTTTTCGTCATGCAACCGGAATCAACAAACTCCCACTCCCCAGCAGCAGTCACAACAAACTGAAGACCCGTCCGAGAAAGTACCCGATCAATTAAAAGAAATTGAAAATAGCATAGAAAATATTATCAAAACATTAAAAGGACCTGCGATTGCTGCTAATGAAGGAAAAAAAGAAGAGAATGCGCCCAATCAGGAAGGCCAGGAGGATAAAAACAAGGAAGAAAATAAAGGAAATGAAGAAGACAAGGGAAAAAACAGCGAAGATAAGGGTGCCGGCCAAGAAGGCAATAAAGGAGGCGGTGAAGAAGAAAAAAAGCCTGCTCCTATGGTATCTAAGCCTCAGGATCCATGGACCGAAATAAACTCCATCACCAATAATTTACACTATCAATGGAATAATTATATGCCCATGGCAGTAAAAAAAGGTGCAGGCAGAAAACTGATCGATGATTTTAGTGATAAATTAAATGGCCTTACAAACACCATTATCAGTAAAAATGCATTGAATACCCTGACTGCATCCAACAGCCTTTATGGATTTATCCCGGATTTTTTTGCTCTATACCGGACTAAGACATCATCGGAGATTAAAAGGGTCCGTTACTATACAAGAAGTGCCATATTAAACGCCAAAAAAGCCAATTGGACGCAAGTGGATTCGGATATGAACAACTTAAAACCCTCCTGGGCACTTTATAAAACTACTTTAGACAAAAAACAGCAGGACAATTCCAATAAATTGGACTTCTCTATTTCAGAGTTGGACAAGGTCATTAAGGAGCGTAACCAAGCACTCATTGAAATCAAGGGCAATGTAGCCATGTCGAATATTGATTCCCTGGAAAAGGCTCAGGAAGAAGGCGGTGAGTCTTGAGGAAATCAGTAATGTAAAATGGATATTGAAAAAATGAAAGGGGTGTAAGGAAATTCCTTACACCCCTTTCATTTTGAATACAGCTTTAATTTCACCTACTTTTTCACCGATATGGTTCAAAATATCCGGATTCCAAAACTCCTTCAATTTATCCAATTCCTCTTTAACGATTACCTTTAACTGATACAACACCTCAATGATGGCAGGCCCTACAGCCCTGGCATTGCCATCCGTCACCTTCAACGCAATTCCAATTCCCTTCCCTAAAAGCCCTGCACAATAAACACCTTCAGCGCCAATTTTGCCTACAACCCTGTCTCCAACTGTTTTCATCAGTTTCGTATCCAGCCGTCCTTGTCCTGCAACCATTTCAGGATACATTGTCATTGAACTGGTAATGTAATTTTGTGTTATGCTGTATTTTCCGCCCATAAATAGAGGATTGCAAATATTTGCATATGCAGCAGCCATGCTTTTTAGAGGAATGGCATGGACAGGAATTCCACAGCCATCCACCCCTTTAATGAAATTTTTCGTCTCCACACCGCTAAATTCTGAAATAATTTCGTCGATTCTCTTTTGAATTCCATGTTCTTCCCTATGATATCCCTCTACAGGCAGTCCGAGAGCCTTCGAAGCTGCTATTAAACCGATATGTTTCCCGGAGCAGTTGCAATGAAGTTTCGAGGGTTCTTTCCCCGAATGTACCAATTCTTTTACAGCCTCTTTATTTATCGGCTCATGTGGGCCACACGCCAACATTTCCAACCGGATCCCTACTTTTTCTATAATCCCCTCTAAAACTTTTATATGTTCAGCTTCTCCGCTGTGGGAGGCTGACATCAGTGCAATTTCCTTCAAATCCAAGCCGAACTTTTCAATAATTCCTGTTTCCAAAGCAGCGATCGTTTGCAAGGGCTTGGATGCAGAACGCCAAAAGCAAATACGGTCTCCATCTCCAATTTCATTTAGGATCTTTCCTTCCCTATCAACAACAACAATATCCCCACGGTGTACACTTTCAAGTACTCCCGACCGGAGAATTTCTACGAGCTTTTCCGGCATAACAAAAGCCTCCAAATCCATACAGCACTACTTATACTTGTCTGTATTCAACATCCTACTGTCTTTAATGTAAGTTTTCAAAGTTGCATATTAATGTTTCCATTTTGGCAATATGCTGCTGGTCCTCTGTTAATATTTTATTGACTAGATCTGCACTTCCACTGTCAAGATCACCCTTAACAAGCTCCTGCGACATCAATATCCCTTTATTTTCCCCCTCAAAGGCTTTTCTTAATATACTTAAGGGGTCTTTATCCAACGCATTTTGTACCGTTTGCTTGATGCCTGCCATCACGCCTGTAACACCTGTGTCATATTGGGGCTTTCCTCCCAAACTCTGGATATGTTTAGCCAAATCCCCCGCATGCCTTTTGTGATCCAATTGAATATTTTGAAGCTCTTTTCTAATATTTTCGTCCTTCACACTTCCAATATACCTTTCATAAGATTCTATAGCCATTTCAATGCCTTTTAAAAGAGCATTCAACTCTTTAATAACTGTATCCGCCATAAATCCACTCCTCATGATTTCTTTTTTTATTAATATTTCCACTATTCTTATAAAATATATTAATTTTTGAGCAAATGTATTAAAATGCACGAAAATCCTACTTATCTATAAGCTATTTTTAGGATATAATAGTTTCTGTTATTCAATATGATTTTTTATTTCATTATCTTTAACAGGAGCACATAAGCATGAAGGTATTGGGTTTGATCGTTGAATACAACCCTTTTCATAACGGTCATTTGTACCACCTTGAAGAATCAAAAAAGTTAAGCGGTGCGGACTACACAGTGTGCGTAATGAGTGGAAACTTTATCCAACGTGGAGAGCCAGCCCTTGTGAATAAGTGGGCCAGAGCAAAAATGGCTATTTTAAGCGGGGTTGACCTTGTTATAGAACTTCCTACCGCTTTTGCCATGGCGTCTGCAGAATATTTTGCCTATGGTGCAGTTAAAATTTTAGACAGCCTTGGCATCGTAAATTATCTTTGCTTCGGAAGTGAGTCCGGAAGTATACACGAGCTTGATTTGATTGCAAATGTTTTATATAATGAACCTCAAGAATATAAATCCTTTTTAAAGGAATCCTTAAAAAAAGGCATCTCCTATCCTGCTGCAAGGGAAGAAGCCCTTATATCCTATCTTTACAAAAAAAATATATACTCTGACAGGCTGGATTTGACTTTAAAATCATCAAACAATATTCTTGGAATCGAGTATCTTAAGGCAATAAAAAGCCTTAAAAGCAATATAAGGCCTTTAACATTAAAACGGATAGGCAACCGTTACAATGATATGGAATTAACGGGCAGAATCTCCAGTGCTACTTCCATCCGCAAGCTCATCCATGACAGCTCAAAGGAAAACCAATCTTTAAATAGCTTGGAAAATGTCTTACCAATATACAGCCAAGCCATTCTGGAAAATGAGTTTAGTAACGGGAAGGGACCTGTTTTTTCAGCTTCATTTGAAAACATTTTGCTATCCAGCTTAAGAAAGATGTCAAAGGAACAAATTAGGGAGCTTCCCTATGTTTCTGAGGGACTTGAAAACAGAATCAAATCTGCCGTCGAATCCTCCGGCTCTTATGAGGAACTAGTTGAACAGATTTCTACTAAAAGGTATCCCAGAACGAGGGTTCAGCGAACGGTTTTTAATATTTTAACCGGAATTACCCTCCGTAAACTCAATACATTTTTAGCTTACGGAGGCCCACAATATCTTCGGGTTTTGGGGTTTAACCCAAGGGGAATGAAACTGCTCTCTCAAATAAAAAAAACGGCAGTACTTCCGGTAATGGTAAAACCTTCGGACTATAAGAATTCTTGTAATCCGCTGCTTAAAGAAATGTTTGAAATGGAAGTTCAAGCTACCGATGTGTATGTGCTGGGATATAGTAATCCGGCTTTTAAAAAATCCGGTCAGGAATTTACTGAAAATATCGTCATCATAAGGTAGCAGCACTGAAACCGCTCTCCTCCACCAAGAGCCCCAAAGGAAGGGCTATCAGGAGAGATATTGAGTTGTTTCAGTAAAACCAACCATATCATTTAGGGGTGCAGGAGGTCATATGATTCAAACAAAAGATGATAAGACAAAAAAAAGAGGTAAGCTAAGATATTTATTTTATACTTTTACAAGTCTATTCCTTATCGCAATTACTTTTATTTGTTTGACCTTTTACAGCAATATAGGCTTCTTTGTACATCTTAGGGAACTATATATCGGTACTGCCATGACCACACTAAACCACCAGTATTTGGCAACTTGGTTTATCAGCAGGGAAGAAATCGACCGGGTCATGGCTAAAAGTGCTGCAATGATTCAGACCGAAAAGACAGACTCCTCAAAGGTCATAAAGCTTCCCTCCGAGGAATTGTCCGAACAGACAAAACCTGACATTGAAGTAAAGGAAATTAGCGGAAGTTATTATGTTGGAAAGCTCATGACTATAAAGAATGCGTCAAAAGTAAAGCTGGCAGTTACCAGTAAACTCTTTAAAATGGGGGAATTTCTTGAAGATTTGATCACGGCCAATCATGCCGTCGCGGGAATTAACGCCAGTGGCTTTGTAGATCCCAACGGAAAAGGCTTTGGCGGAACACCCACCGGCATTGTAATAAAGGATGGAAAAGTAGTTTATGACCCGAAAGATAAATTTCATAACATCATCGGCTTTAACAAGGAAAACGTCCTAATTGTAGGAAGATACAAACGAAGTGAGATCGACGGTTTAGGCTTAAGAGATGCTATTTCCTTCGCTCCCTTTTTAATTGTAAACGGCAATCCCCAAATCACTCAGGGTGACGGGGGTTGGGGTATCCAACCCCGTACTGCTATTGCTCAAAAAAGAACCGGAGAGGTCTTATTCCTTGTTATTGACGGAAGACAAATACACAGTGTAGGAGCCACGTTAAAACAAGTCCAGGACATCCTCCTTGAAAACGGGGCCTACAATGCGGCAAACCTGGATGGGGGCTCCTCTGCGGTTATGTTCTATAACGGTGAAATTCTAAATAAACCATGCAGCCCAGCAGGTCAAAGATATCTTCCGGATGCATTTGTTGTAGAAAAGTAAAAATCAAACAGGCATAGAGCGTGTTTGATTTTTAATGATTTTTTTATTATGATAATGATAAAAAAGGATATAAAGCAGGTTTTCAAGCTTTATATCCCTTTTTTGTTAAACATCTAATAATCCTTCTCTAAACTTCATTAAATAATCCATACAGAACTCGTCTTTTCCCAATAAGGCTTCGGTTGCATACAAAAGCGCCATCAGTTTTTTATCCAAAGGATCTAAAATTGCCCCGTCCATTCCCGCCGCCATAGCCGCAACTAAAAATGCCTGGTTCATGAGCTTTCTCGCGGGAATTCCAAAGGATATATTGCTAAGCCCGCATGCAATATGAACTTCAGGAAACTCCTTTTTTACAGCACGAATAGTTTCAATAGCTACAACACCGTAATGAGAACCTGTACCAACAGGTCTAACCATCGGGTCTATATAAATATCATCAATTCTTACACCCTCTTTGGTTAATTTGTGTACAAGCCTTCTAGCAATCTCAAGCCGTTCCTCGACGGTCTCGGGCATTCCCGTATCATCCATGCAAAGTGCTACAACCCCGGTTTGATATTGTACGACTAAAGGCATAATCGCGTTATATCTTTCCTTTTCATCTGTAATCGAGTTGATAATGGGCTTTTTATTTTTATTTGCCATAAGTGCTCTCTTTACTGCTTCCGGATTTGGTGAATCAATGGAAAATGGGGCATCCACCGCACTTTGCACAGTTTCTACCAACCATTCCAAAAGCTCAGGTTCGTCTTTTAAAAACATACCTGCATTGACATCAATATAAGTCGCTCCAGCTTCATATTGTTTTTTAGCAAGTTCCTGTATAAACTGGGCATCCCGGTTTTCTATGGCAGTCCTTGTAGACTTCAAACTGCTGTTAATTTTCTCACCAATAATAATCATTGAAATCCCCTCACATTAAATCTCCATGATAATCGGCAGTATCATAGGTTTTCTCTTTGTCTGCTCATATAAGAAATCCCTTAAAGAGTCTTTAATGATATTCTTCTTTGCAGTCCAATCGCTCTTCTTCTTTTCCTCACATTTTTGGAGAGCTTGTTTCGTCACTTCCTTTACCCGGTCCATCAAATCCTCTGATTCTCTGACATAAACAAAACCTCTGGATATAATATCCGGACCTGCGATTACATTGCCGCTCTCCCCTTCCAGGGTCAGTACCACTACAATAATCCCATCCTGTGACAGATGTTTTCTATCCCGCAATACGATATTTCCTACATCCCCCACACCAAGGCCATCCACCAGTACTTTTCCTGCGGTCACATTCCCATTAATTTTTGCGGATGAGGCAGTAAGTTCAAGCACTTTTCCAATATCCATAATGAACACATTCTCAGAAGGCATTCCCAACCTGTTTGCCAGATCGGCATGCTGCTTTAAGTGCCTGTATTCGCCATGTACCGGAAGGAAAAACTTAGGCTTTACCAGGCTGTGAATCAGTTTAAGCTCCTCCTGGCAAGCGTGTCCCGATACATGAATATCCGCCAGAGCCTCATAGATTACATTGGCTCCTTTTTTGAAAAGTTCATTGATTACTTTTGAAACCAGCTTTTCATTTCCCGGAATCGGATTCGCGGAAATAATCACAAGGTCTCCCGGAACAATTTCAACCTTTTTATGTTCTGATGAAGCCATCCTTGAAAGGGCGGACATGGGCTCTCCCTGGCTTCCTGTTGTAATAATCACAAGCTTATCGGCGTTATAGCGGTCAATCTGATCAATATCCACCATTACACCTTCCGGAACATTCATATATCCCAGTTCCATAGCCACATTAACTACATTCACCATACTCCTTCCACAGATTGCAACCTTCCGCCCAAACTTTACGGCGGCATTGATAATCTGTTGAACCCGGTGTACGTTTGAAGCAAAAGTCGCTACAAGAATCCTGCCTTTTGCATCCATAAAAATTTCTTCGAAAGTGTCTCCTACCGTCCGTTCGGACATGGTATACCCTTCCCGTTCAACATTTGTGCTGTCGCACATCAAAAGCAAAACCCCTTTTTTGCCCAGTTCGGCTAACCGCGCAAAATCCATGGGCTCGCCTTCAATCGGCGTATAATCAATCTTAAAGTCCCCAGTATGCACAACAACTCCAACCGGAGTGTGAATAGCCAATGCAACCGCATCTGCTATACTGTGTGTAGACCGGATAAATTCAATTTTGAATGCACCTAATTCAAATGTTTGTCCTTGCATAATCCTTTCCAGCTTAACATTTGGAAGGATTCCATGCTCTTCCAGTTTATATTGGATAAGTCCTAACGTAAGCTTAGTCCCATAAACAGGAACATTAATCTCTTTTAATACATAGGGCAATGCACCAATATGATCTTCATGACCATGTGTTATAACAATCCCTCTTACCCTGTCTTTATTTTTAGTAAGGTATGTTATATCCGGTATAACAAGATCTATCCCCAACATTTCATCTTCAGGAAATGCCAACCCACAATCTACAATGATAATATCCTCACCATATTCAAAAAGCGTAATATTCTTTCCTATTTCACCCATACCGCCGAGTGGTATTATCTTTAGTTTTTTCTTATTTTTTGCCACTATTTAACCTCCGTACTCTTATAATGACCTTAATATTATAGCATATTCTACCTAAATATAAATATAAAGTTTCGTATTTAGTTCAAAATATATTTTCATATTATATTGATATAATAAACTTTAAAATTGCAAATGAAGGGCAGCACTCTATACCCAGCTTACCGCATACCTATTCCCTGTGCATCGTAACGTTATTCCCTTCCAGCGTGTGCGAGGCACAAACAAATGAAGTGCATTGCTAACACTTTGAAATTGTTGTTAAAAGCACTCGATACATTATCATTGTTTCCTACTCGCCCGTACCCAAATCAAACATTTCTTTAATGTCAGGAGTCCTCCAGCTTGACTTTTTACAATCATTTACCACCTCATTATAGACATCCATGGTCTGCTTGGAAATAATATTCCAATTATAAACCCTATTAACCTTTTCAAGGGCTCTTTTCTTCATCTCCTCTGCCTTTACAGGATTGTAAAGCAAGTCAAGGATACAATCTGCCAATGAATTTGCATTTCCCGAATATGCTTTCATACCGTCAAAATCATGATACACTATTTCCCCTAGGCCTCCGATATCCGAAACAACAACCGGAATATTCGCAACCATACCTTCTAATGCTACGATGCCAAAAGGTTCATACAAGCTTGGGAAAACGGCAATATCCGCACATTTATAGAGCCGCAGCAAATTTTCATCATTTATGTATCCAGTAAAGTATACCTTATGTTCTATGTTCATGGATACTACTTTTACCTTTAAATAATCCATTTGAGGTCCCCTGCCGGCAATAACAAACTTTACATCATTATAGTTTTGAAGAACTTTAGGCATTGCATCTACAAGAACATGTGCACCTTTTTCATTAACAAGCCTGCCCACAAAGAAAACCATTTTCTCGTGATCCATCACATAATTTCTGCGGTAACTGTAATCCCTTTCGTATCCTTTAAATTTATTCAAATCCACACCATTGGGAATTACCCTAATCTTATCCTCAGGGAGCCTGAAAACGTTCTCAACCTCATTTTTCATATAATGACTATTTACAATAACCCTCCATGACTCATAAGTCAGCCACCATTCCACATTACTGATATATCTTTGCGTATCATTATGGATCCCCCAGTTTCTTCCCGATTCTGTGGCATGAATTGTACAAACCAGCGGTATGGAATAGGAATTTTTCAAAACTCTAGCAGCAAAAGCGACAATCCAATCATGTGCATGGATAATATCAAAGGTACCAAATTCATTGATCATTTTTACTGCATGCTCTAATAGTGCAAAGTTTAAATGGGATACCCATTCAATAAAGTTAAAAGTCGAAACGTCATAGGTATGTACCCTATGAACGAATACATTCTTGTCTTTATCTATCTCCTTGGTTCCTTGTTCCCAACAGGTAAGTACATGAACTTCGTTATTTTCTTCCCCCAATTTTTGAGCCAGGTCATGAACAACCCTCGAAATTCCTCCAACAATCCTTGGCGGATATTCCCACGACAGCATTAATATCTTCATGCCATTCTCCTCTCTATACTAAAAGCTTTTTTCAAAGCCTATACACACAAAAAAACCATGAAAATTTCAATCCGATTCATACCCTGCTTTATTTATTGTGTAACTTTTCACAATGGTTTATGTGAGAAAATTACTAAATCTTGTTTTCATTCTATTGAAATTACGATATAGAGAAAGAAAAGTCTATCCCGTGTACCGTAAAAGCATTCGCTGTATATCCTGTCAAAAGGTCCTCATGATGGTATACCAACCATCCATATAAGAAGATAAAGTGTTATGCCGTTTCTATAATTATTCACAATTTATAATACGGTAAACCGGTAAATATCAAATTCCATCCGTATAACTAGTGCTTTTTAACACAACAAATTTTAAGTTTCAAAGTGTTAAAAATGCACTTCATCTGTTTGTGCCTCGCATACCCCAGAAAAGAATTACGTTACGAGGCACTAACATATTTTACTTTTACATCATCAATTAATAGTTTAAATGTATTCATACTTATATTATATATAAAAGTCAATTTCTTCGAAACACTATTTAAAGCAATGAAATTAAAAAATAATTTTTTAACCAAAAGTTCAATTCAATATAGGTAATTTGATTTGGGCCCTTCTGCAAAATTTAATTGAAACGCGTATCCATTTATATTTATCATTTGATGCTGGGCATGAAACACCATATTCCATATTTACCCTTGTTTTGATTTTTATAACACGCTATTTATAATCTATATTGAACACGATAAAGTTTTTACATCGCGCTTCAATTTCCTTGATTTAATATTTTGAAAATTCAATTTATCCATGCAAGACCATTTTCACGATCTATTCATTATTTCATAGTTAAAGTAAGTTCTTTTTCTGCAAAAAAAACACAAAAGTGGCCTGCAGAACGTTTCTACACGCCACTTTTATTCTACATTCTCTTTGCACTTTCGTATGCTAAATCAGAACGTTCACATTCCTCATCCGTTAAAGTTACCTGATAGCAAAGTGAACTTCCCTTCATCTTTTCCGCTGCATAACAAAGACCGTTTGTTCTTATATCAAGAAACGGGTGGTCAATCTGCTCAGGATCGCCCAAAAGAATAATTTTTGTTCCTCTGCCGGCACGTGTAATAATTCCTTTTACCTGCTTCGGGGTAAGGTTTTGGGCCTCATCAATAATAACCCACTGCTTGACAATGGAACGGCCGCGAATAAATGCGATGGCTTCAGTATTGATGATCTTCCTGTCAAAAAGTTCATCTACTTTATCCTTTAATTCCTTCTCACTGCTGTACCGCTCATTCTCGTCGTTATCGATAAGAACCTCTAGGTTATCTACTACAGGTCTTAAAAAGGGTGCAATCTTCTCCTGCTCGGTTCCGGGCAAAAACCCAATATCTTCATCCAACTTAACATTCGGACGGCACACAAGTATTTTCCTATATAACTTGTTCTGTTCAATCATGATTTTATGCAGTCCTACAGCTAAAGAGTAGAAGGTTTTGGCTGTTCCCGCAGGCCCTTTAATAATGACAAGAGGTGATTTATCTGCGTCCACCATCAATGCTTCCTGCATAAATTTTTGGCCGGCATTGCGGGGTGTAACACCAAAAGGCCTCTCTTGCAAAAATGTAAGAGGAACAATTCTTTTTCCGTCAAATCTTCCTAAAGCTGTCTGTTTTTCATTGTTGCACGAATGAATGATTAAAAACTCATTGGTAACCAGCATAGGCCGTTCCTTTTTACTAAAGTCATGGGAAAACAGAAAAATATCTTCTGCCAATAAGCTTCCCTTACTATAAAATTCATTGAGCTTATCCTCTGTTGTATATACATCCAGGCGGCCTTTATACTGTTCTTCAAAATCAGGAACCTGCTCTGCAAAAAAGTCTTGTGCAATGACCCCGATAATATCTGCTTTAATCCGTTCAAAAATATCCTTGGTTACTAAAAATACATTTTCTCCCTTCTCCTTTAAGCCTTTGCATACTTTAAGAATTCTATTGTCATTATTCTCATCGCTCCAGCTTTCCGGAAGTTCAATATTTCTAAAGTTCATTTCAATTCTTAATGTGCCCCCGTTGTCCAGTTTGACTCCCTCATTCAAGTTTCCTTTTGCCCTTAACCCGTCTATCAATCTTCCTGTGTGTCTCGCATTTGCTCCTAATTCGGTATTATCCTTTTTAAATTTATCAAGTTCTTCCAATACTACCTCCGGTATTACTATGGTATTGTCTCCAAACGAATACAACGCAAAGGGGGTTTGAAGCAATACATTGGTATCAAGAACAAAAGTTTTACTCAATACGCATCTCTCCTATTCACTATGGATTATTAAAGTAAAACAAAGGCTGGAAACCTGAAAGGATAAATTAAATCAAACAATCATTCTGCTTTTTTGACTTGCACGATCACCTTTTGCCTGCTGTAAATTCCCTGCTATATAGATTATATCATATTTTTTAGAAGGAATTACTAAAATTTTATAATGTTTTAAGGATAATATATTCCCCTCTTCTATCCTTAAATGGGTCTTGACACTAAATACTGGTATTAGTATAATTAAAGTACTTATCGTTATTTAACGATTCTCTTTTGTTTATCCCGGACAAGAATTAAACAAAAAGTGGCTTTGTAGGGTTTCGATTGGAACCCTACTATTTGTCATTTTTTCTATTCGTCAGCCTATTCTTATAGTCTCATAATCCTATTTTAATCTAATGCCCAAATCCTATTTTTCTTAGTAGAAAATCACTACATCTTTTAATCTCAAGGAATGATATCATTGTATTAGGGATATTAATTTGTTCCGCACTTACTTTATCCCGTGCAAACTAAAACAAAATCGTAAAAAAGTAGGTGAAAACATGTATACCTCGGTTGCATCTTCCATGCTCAATTTTCCCCAATGGTATCTGGTGGAAAAAGAAACAGAAAAAATTATAAAAAAGCTTACAACCATAAAAGAACTTTTATTTTATATCAAGAACCAAGACGAATCCATCCGGCGACTTGCTATTTTGCGGATTTATGAATTAAAACTCAAAGAGTCCGTCGATATTTTAAGCGAAATCATGGAGGATCGCCTGGAGACCTCTGAAAATAGAGATTTAGCTGCTCTCACATTAAAAAGCATCAGTTTAAAATGGGATATCGATCTTTTTATTAGCAGTAAGCTTCTGAGCAAATATAAAGGAAACGAAAAATACTGCGACCTATTTAAGGTCTCCATCAGTGAAGCCATTCCTTCAATCAAATTTGATTTTTCATCCTCACTCAATGATTTTGAACAACACTTTGAAAGCACAAACGCTCGACCAAACGAAGATATCCGTTTTGACATGCCCTTTTCACTTAAAGAATGGCTCGCAGCCTGGTTTTATGAATTTAAAGCTTCTGCAAGAATTCTGCTTATCAATTTTCCCAGGATTTTTGCAACTCAAATAAAGAAGTTGTTTCAATTCATATATCTCCATATGGTAAAAGGGTTATTTATAAAGACCTCAACTCTCTTTAAAGGGTTCTTTGAATCACTAAAACACAAAAGGACAGCAAAGTCGAGTTATGAAAGCTATTACGAAGCTTCCCGGCCGAAACTTCATCCGCTGAAGTTTTTTAAAACATCGGCATCAAACCTGCTTTATGCCATATTTTATCCGGTAAGACTTTTATTAAAGCACAAGGTTTTCTCCTTTGGCGTACTTATGGTCCTTTACATACTTTTAACCTATACAACTTACGGTAGAATCATTACATACAGATATACAGGATTGGATATCCGGGAAACTCAAGTAAAAGCATTCTATTCTTCAAAAGAAATTATGACTTATGCATTGGATGAATTGAAGGATATTTTCGGCATTTCCAATTCCAAAGATCAGCGAGTCTCCAGCATGTCTGACAGTTCAACAAACCAATCTGCACCCACGGATATGTCGTCCAAGCCGCTGTACCTTGTTACCGCCAAGACAGGATTAAATTTAAGGAAGGATCCCTCCCCTTCATCCGCAAAGGTAACAGAGCAAATGCTTGCTTTTAATTCTACAGTAACCTTCCTATCCAAATCACAAAAGGATTTGGAGGGTAGAGTATGGTATTATGTTCAAACAGCTGACGGTAAAACAGGCTGGGTTTATTCAAAATGGCTGAAAAAAAAGGGGGATGATTAAATGTCAAACACCAATTACAATGAAAGAACTTCCTTTGCGATAAATCTATTATGTGAACTAAAAAACATATATGTTGAGCTGGAAAAGTATTCTGCCGATATTGAAACTTGCTCAAACAGTTTTTATGAAAAATTGTTTTCCGAAAGAAAAGCAGATATTGCTCCGGATATTGAACAATATAAGAACAACATGGAAAAAATCAAGCAGCTTAATAACGAAGTCACTTCACTGATCAATGCCTGGTATGATTTCACTAAAGACAGCAATCAGATTAAAAAGCTTATCTACCCTCTCTATTTTTATTTTAAAAAGAGAAGCTTGGATAAAGGTGTAAAAAACATAAACACTATGATTCAAAATTTAACGATTGAAAACCGGTTCATCAAAGAAAAAATAACTGTTTGGGAACATGAACTCGAAATCAAGGCCATTCAGCTGATAAAGGAAGATAAAGATTACCATCATTATGAAAATCTTTTGAAGAAAAAGGATTTGATCTTAAAAGAATTGCAATATCTGCTCCCCTCCATTCCAGGAATATGTCCACTGGAGCTAGAAAGCAACTCCCTTGATCTGTTGATAGAAAAACTATCAAAAATACCTGCAGCTTAGCTCAGAAAGTGCCTCACAACACAATTTGTTCTATGCAATACAATCCTTTTATGAAAACATGATCCGTGGCAGCATTACATAAAAATTACGGAAAAACATCCGGCTTAAATCGGATGTTTTTCCGTAATTCCAAGCAGAAACTCATTTCCACTTTGCGTCGGGTATCGTTTGAAAAGCCTTGCTTTTCAAAACTCCCTGCCATATTAACCGGTAACCCACTGCTGCTTATGAAGTATTTAATAGAGAAGGATAACCGCCATCATTTCCAATGGCTTATCTCCAATATTTTGGACGGAATGAGAGGCTCCACCGCCTGTCAAAATAGCATCTCCCTCATTTACCTCAAACTGGGTTCCGTTATCCACAATGAGTCCCTTTCCTCTTATAACATAAAAAATCTCTTCTTCGTTTACATGTTCATGAAGTCCAATAGAACATCCCGGATTTATCTTCAAGGTCGCACACAGCCTTGCTTTTCCCTTTAATTCCTCCTTTTTAAAAACATGGGTAATCTCAATAGAGCCATTACCCCCTCTCATCTGCTCCTTGATTTCCAACTCCATCTCATTTGCACGTTTAATCATCATAAACCTCCTTGATTTCTATATCATTATAATCCTCAATACCTAACTTTACTTTTCAATTTTAAATTATATATTCTGCATCTTACAATTTCAACCATCCATTTAATATAGAATGAAGACTATTTACCTTACATAAGATAATTTTGAATTATTTTATAGAAAGATTTTTAATTTTAAGGTAGAATATAATTTACAACACTGTATTAAACACAAAAAGTCGAGTACATTCTACTTTCGCAGGACAGCCGCAAAAAACACCGGTCTCTCTGCAAAGCACAATGATTTTTAGTGCGTTATATACAGTTACATATGCACCAAGAACTAAGGAGGGATTCTTATCAGAAATATATCGCCAGCAATTGTAAATATGTTAGTATTTGATGAAATCACAAAACTACACGGTCGTGACCTTATATTCAACCCTTTTTTCAAGGCACCACCTGTTAATTTATCTTTTGTAACGTATACCATGGTGGCAAATGTATCCAATGGTATCAACAATTTTAAATTCCGATTAACCAACCCATTGAATGAACTCATTCACGAAACAAGTATCAGTGCAGTAGAAGTAAAAGATAATGCCTTCTTCAACGTTATGATATGGAACAATATACCCTTTTCAATGATTGGAGAACATACGATCACATTTTATCTTGCAACAGAAAGCGGATTTGAACCAACAGGCAGCACAATCATTCTTGTTTCAGACCCAAAAGAGGAATAGTTTCTTCCAGGTATTTCGCGTTCTTTTTTATAAAAATGCATATACTATTAGAAATTCTAAAGCCTTTGCTTTTATCAAGGGCTTTTTTTCTGGAGGAAATGATGGGTGGAGTTGTACATGCATTTCGCATTAAAACCGATATGAAATGTCCCCTATGCAGCAGAGTGATGTATAAAGTGTATTTTCATAATCAAACTATGAGCTTTATGTGTTTGAAGTGTCATTTCGGATTCAACTATAAATTGTAAAACAAATTATTTCTACAGCCCATAAAATTTCGGATATGAAAGTCCCCTAATTTATGTTAATATAAGACGAAAAGGGGGATAAAAATGGTACAGGCAGCAACATTTGATGATATTAACGACTTAAATAAGTTTTTAAAAAAACTCAAAGAGGAAGATATTGTTAAAATCGACTATAAGGTTGTATCGGAACAGGAATCCTATTCGGAATTTTTTATGGTCATTTACCGTAAATAGAATCATCTATAGCATAATAAATGGTTAACCTTACAGGTTAACCATTTATTACAGTGCAAGGTATATTTCTTAAGCTCTTTTTGAATAATTAATCGTTGGTATCCATTTTTCCCAGGGGACCGTTTTCTTTAATCAAATCCTGCAGTTCAAAAACGGATATAGGAAAAGACGGAAAGCCTACATAATACGGCGTTATCTCATACAGTTGGAAAAATATTATCAATGCTTTATCGGCAATATAGTAGTCCTGGTTTGGGGAAATCGATTTAAAACCGTCCAGTAAAGGGATGTCTCTTTCTTTTATCTGAACTGCAATATTGTCCGATATTACCTTTACATAATCGCTTCCCGGCTTAAACAGTTCACTTAACTGATAATTTCTCCCGCTTTGCACTTCATATGTCAAAGACTTTATATAAGTCATTCCATGTGCGGCTTTGGGTGGGTATGCATAATTTCCTATAGAAAGACTTAAAATACCTCTTTCGTTTGTTTTTATTTCAAACCATCCGGTAACCTGTGTCTGAGGATTTTGATAATAACCTTGGGTAATGATCAATTGATTCACCAATTTCAAAATATCATTGTTCATTTTCTGCTGGATTCCCATATTCCCTAATCCTATAATAACCGGATAGTATATGTCTAGGTTTGGCCTTACCATTCTTCTTGCAACAATTTGAACCGGCAATTTTGTAACATCCATAACATCACATCCCATAGATCAACTATATCTTGTATATCATATTCAAGGATGCTGCAAGTGGTTAACCTTATCCTATGAATAAATAAATCATTTTTACATTAAACACGGTTGAATATTTCGGTGCGGCGGAGCCGCAGTTCCGGTGTGGCGTGAGCCACCTGTCCGGAACCACTGAGCCACCAACCTTTTTCATTATTCACTGATCTTTTTATCTAAACCATATACCTCACGCATGGAAATATCTCTCG
>JAOABQ010000055.1 GCA_026418275.1 Clostridia bacterium | reverse complement strand
TGTTTTAGATGTGCGAACGCGTCTTTCTTTATCATAATAAGATTTCTGCACATACAGGAATGTGGCGTTCTTTGATTTGGAAATAGTAAGCTTCATAAAATAACCTCCTATCCCATATATTATAGCATATAGCGAGAGTTGGCGCAATGGTAATTTTAAAAAAGTTTCAAAAAAAGCCGTGATTATACGGCTTTGAGATACTAGTAAATTATGGAAGTGTCAAACACCCGTCATAATCTTTTATTTGAGCTTAACCATAAATTTGTTTACATAAAAGTTTTGGTTTATTTCTTTTATATATTAAAGCAATTTAAACACATAACATACAAAAGATAACACATCGAAATTTCCCTTAGAAAATATATAATTAACTGCATGTAGGACAATAAAAGTGGAAGGTGAATTATTATATGAGTTTCTTTAAAGATATTACAATAGTAGAAAAGTTTTTATACAGCATTATTTTCCTGTGCGGATTGTCTTTAATCTTATTTATTGGTTTATTTACAGCAAAATACTTTATACCTTCAGCCAGCAATGTGGCTGAAAATGTGTCGGGTATATTTGACTATGGTTTTAAGTCTATAATAAATCATACCATTTTAAATGGAAAAAGCTCTTCCAATCCCGCTTCAGTCAATCATTCCAAACCACCTAAGGCTGCAACCATAAATAGGATTTCTTCTACCGTCAAACCAACAGGAAAAATATATTATGTAAGCAATTCCGGAAACGATAATAACAACGGTTTATCACCGAAATCACCATTAAAGACTCTTTCTAAAGCCTCTGACTTGGAGCTGAACCCCGGAGACGCCATACTTCTAAAATGTGGAGATACATGGAGGGAAAGTATTTTTTTAGCCGACAGCGGTACAAGGGAACATCCGATATTGCTTTCATCCTATGGAGAAGGAAAAAAGCCCAAAATAGAGTGCGATAACGGTTTCGGCCTGGTTTTATATAATTGCAGCGGGTGGATAATTCAAAATCTCCAGATCTTCGTAGCCTCCAATGAACCTGATATACTCGCATCCCAGAGATCATACGGCATAAAGATAAACTATACCAAACCCGGCGGGTTTTCTGACATAACAATAGAAAACAATGAGATATACGGTGATAATTTTAATAGACCAACCTTTGGCATATTCCTTGATACCACCCTGAAAATGGAAGTTAACAAGCAAGTCTGCCAGAATATAACTATTCGCAATAATCTCGTTCACGATATCGGAATTTATGCTATCGCTGTTTTGGGTTGGGCAACCGACAAGGGTGCAAACCATGCCTCACCCTCACTTCATAAAAACGTACAGATCTATCAAAATTACGTTTACAATACAGGAGCACATGGTATTGTTCTGGGCAATGCATTTGAAAGCGCTATAAAAAGAAATATTGTTTATGACGGCGGCCTGTATAAAGGTAAAAACTGGACTTATGGCCCGGTTGCTATATGGTGTGTTGCCTCCGATGGAATAAACATTAAGTTCAACGAATGCTTCCGGCAATATGACTCAAATTCCGGTGTAGACGGCGGCGGTATTGATCTGGACTGGTCAGCGCGCAATTTTACCGTACAATATAATTACTGCCATGATAACTATGGCCCGGGTATTGAAACAATGTCAAACAAAGACTGCAAAATCCTCAATAACCGTGTGGAAAACAATCTGGCAAAAACCCTGCCAGGGAGCGCACAGATTATGTTATCCGATGCTACAGCTAAAACCGATCCCTATGGATTTGTAGGCGTTTATAATCTTATAGTTAAGAATAATCTGATTATATTACGTGAGGAAACAAGTGCATTCGGTACAAAAGCCTGGAATTATAAATATTGGCGCGGGAATATTTTTGAACATAATAATATTGTGATACCACCCACTCTTCAAAAATTCAATCTGTATGAAATAAACCTGCGAGCTAAAATGGACAAAATTGATAATAATAATGTTTTCTGCTTCAACCTTGCCGGCTTTAGCAGTATTTTCGAACAGACGGCCTATAGCACTTTTGATGAATGGCAAAAAAATACCGGCTTTGATAAAAATACAAAATATTATGAACCTGATAATATTCCTCCTTCTCCTCCAAAAAGCCTTAAAGCGAAGGTAAATCAGAGTAAATCATCAATAAGCCTGAATTGGATTGCAAGTACCGACAAGGGAGCAGGTATTGACCATTACAACATTTACCGCAGTACTGAACAAAGCTTTACTCCTTCCTATATGAACATGGTAGGTGAATCGGATCAAGCATCATTTACAGATACTGAAGACCTGATAAGCAATTCAACCTACTACTATAAAATCCAGACAGAGGACAAAACCGGCAACGTAAGTAAAGCCATTTCACTAAAAGTAATATTCTCAACTTTCCCACACAAGAAATGGGTGTTCTTTGACAAATTAATACAATCAAGCACTGAGTCGTAGTTTTTGCTTCCAAATTGCTGGCAAAGCATTGATAAAGGCATCCATAATTTGATTTACAACTTCTTCA
>JAOABQ010000038.1 GCA_026418275.1 Clostridia bacterium | reverse complement strand
GGTCGCTACAATTACGGCAACCTCAGTTAATGGTAAATCAGCTACTGCCTCTATTACAGTAGTATCCAAGCAATCCATCCCTGTATCCAGCTTAAGCGTGAACCCACCTACGGCTACATTAGAAGTGGGAGACCTTGCGGCACAGGATAAGAAAACAGTACAGCTTACGGCTACTGTGAACCCAAGTGATGCCACCAATAAGAGCATTACTTGGACCACTAGCGACAACGCTGTAGCAAAAGTAGATGCCAATGGATTGGTAACTGCTGTAAGCCCTGGAGTTGCTACAATCATAGCAACCTCAGTTAATGGTAAGTCGGCTTCATCGGTCATTACTGTAGTATCGAAGCAATCCATCCCTGTATCCAGTGTAAGTGTGAACCCACCTACGGCTACAGTGGAAGTGGGAGACCTTGCAGAACAGGATAAGAAAACAGTGCAGCTTACGGCAACGGTATCCCCTAGTGATGCTACCAATAAGAGTATTACTTGGACCACTAGTGACATCACCATTGCAAAGGTAGATGCCAAAGGGTTGGTAACTGCTGTAAGTGCCGGTACAGCAACAATCACAGCAACGGCATCAAACGGTAAGTCAGCTACTGCTTCTATTACAGTAGTATCCAAGCAATCCATACCTGTATCCAGCGTAAGTGTCAACCCACCTACGGCTACATTGGAAGTGGGAGACCTTGCATCACAGGATAAGAAAACAGTGCAACTTACAGCAACGGTGTCCCCTAGTGACGCCACTAATAAGAGCATTACCTGGACCAGCAGTGACAACACTGTGGCAAAAGTGGATGCCAATGGGGTGGTAACCGCTGTGAGTGCTGGAACGGCTACCATTACAGCTACAGCATCAAACGGTAAGTCAGCTACTGCCTCTATTACAGTAGTATCCAAGCAATCCATACCTGTATCAAGCGTAAGTGTCAACCCACCTACGGCTACATTGGAAGTGGGAGACCTTGCAGCACAGGATAAAAAGTCAATTCAACTTACAGCTACTGTATCTCCTAGTGATGCCACTAATAAGAGTATAACTTGGACCACTAGTGACAACGCTGTAGCAAAAGTAGATGCCAATGGATTGGTAACTGCAGTGAGCCCTGGGGTCGCTACAATTACGGCAACATCAGTTAATGGTAAGTCAGCTACTGCCTCTATTACAGTAGTATCCAAGCAATCCATACCAGTATCCAGTGTAAGCGTCAACCCACCTACGGCTACATTGGAAGTGGGAGACCTTGCAGCACAGGATAAAAAAGCAATACAGCTTACAGCAACAGTGTCACCAAGTGACGCCACCAATAAGAGCATTACATGGACCAGCAGCAACAACGCTGTAGCAAAAGTAGATACCAATGGGTTGGTAACTGCTGTAAGTGCCGGTACAGCAACAATTACAGCTGCAGCATCAAATGGTAAGTCGGCTACTACATCTATTACAGTGGTATCGAAGCAATCGGTACCGGTAATAGTACCTCCAATAGTTGTGCCTCCAACCGTTCCCGTGTCCAGTGTGAGTGTGAGCCCCGGAACTGCAACATTAGAGGTAGGAGACCTTGCAGCACAGGATAAAAAAGCAATCCAACTTACAGCAGCAGTATCGCCTGGTGATGCTACCAATAAGAGCATTACATGGACCAGCAGCAATGATACGGTTGCGAAAGTGGATACGAATGGTTTGGTAACTGCAGTTGGTGCCGGAACAGCTACCATTACGGCAACTTCTTCTAATGGGAAAACAGCTTCATCAGCCATTACTGTGGTATCCAAGCAGTCCGTACCTGTGACCAGTGTGAGTGTGAATCCCGGAACTGCAACATTAGAGGTAGGAGACCTTGCGGCACAGGATAAGAAAACGGTACAGCTTACTGCAACAGTATTACCTAATGACGCTACCAACAAGACCATAACCTGGACCAGCAGCAATAATGCTATCGCGAAAGTGGATGCCAATGGATTGGTAACCGCAACGGGTGCTGGAGCGGCTACCATTACGGCAACCTCTTCAAATGGGAAAACAGCAAATACGGTTGTTACTGTAATCGACCGTAATACGGTTGAAGAGCCTAAAATAGTTTATCCTCTAGCTTCCATTAAATTCTACGACCCATATATAGTAGGCTATAAAGATAAAACATTTAGGCCGCAAAACAATATCACACGTGCAGAAATGGCAGCGATTTTTGCAAGAATTTTAAAACTTGATTTAAATGAGGCAGGCCAACAGCAGTATTCCGATGTCTCATCCAAAAATCATTGGGCCTATAAATATATTCAAGCTATCTCGAAGGTAGGTATATTCAGTGGCTATAAGGATGGAACCTTCAAACCGGACCAACCTATTTCCAGAGCTGAAATAGCAGCTGTATTCGTTAAGTATTGGGATATTATTGGTGCTAATGTAGACGCATCGAAATCCTCACTGAAGGATGTAACAGGCCATTGGTCCGAAACATACATTCATAAAGCCTTCAACGCGGGTCTAATTCAAGGGTTTTCCGATAGCACTTTTAAACCGGATGATAAGGCCAAAAGGGAACAGGTTGTTGTGCTGGTGAATAAAATGATAGGTCGTCCAAAACTTATAAAAGAAAGCAGTTCATTTATTGATCTTCCAGTCATCCATTGGGCTTCAGGTGAGATAGAAGCTGCAACGGTTCGATTTGAAGAGTAACCTAAAACTGACAATAAGTGAAGAATAAAAGTGAAAGGGGACTCCTCAAAAATGAAGGGTCCCTCTCTTTTATACAATTTAACAATAATCTAACATTAAATTTACGCTGACATAAATATTTTTGAGTATAGTAGTATAAATATACATTTATTTTGGAGCGTGATTTACTATGCATGTTCTTACGGGTTTCATTAAAAAGAGTGATGTGGCAATTTTTTACCTGTTTAATAAAAAAATTCGCTGCTTCGGAATGAATATAGCGATGAAATGTATTACAGAGTTAGGTTCAACGTTATTTTCGGTTACGATGGCTTTAATGCTGCTAATTTATTCATGGAACTCAGTAAGTGGAATAGAAAAACAGATGGTGTTTACATTATTGATAAGTCAGATCATCGTTCATGCTGTAAAAAGAATGATTAACCGGCCAAGGCCTTACAAAACACTGACCGATGCGGTTGCAATCAAACCCCCTAGGTGTGAATACTCCTTTCCTTCCGGACATACTTGTGCTGCTTTTTCAATAGCAATGGTACTGGCACATAATTTGCCTGAATTGGCAGGAATACTTTTATTAACAGCTTTTTTAGTCGGCCTTTCAAGAATATATTTAGGTTTCCATTATCCCACGGATGTAGCTGCGGGCTTTTTTATCGCACTGATCACTTTTTCAACGGTTTTAATATTTATTTAGGAATATACAAATAATTCTAAATTAGTTTTATGAAAAACTCCTATGAAGTAAGTTAAAGGGAGTTTTTTTGTTAACAAAAATATGTTAAAATATTATTATATAAAAGATAGAGAAAGCAACTCTTATGTTTGCATCTGTTTGTCCAGTAAATACGTGTATGGTTGTTCTGTTATAAAATGCTTGAAACAAAGCCATTTACAGGTATATTTATTCTAAGTAATAGCCCTGACAAATGTCATATGTTCGGCATGGTCATTTATTTTCAGCCTTTTAAATAAGTTGAAATCCAATAGCATAAGACAAAAATAGAAACATTTTTTGTTAATTATCGCTTTATTTCTCTTTTAGAAATTTTAGCGGTATGATATTATATAGTTTAGTGGTTTGGTTTTTATAGAAAAGCTTATAAATTAGTCTTCGCAGAATTCGGTTCGCCTATTCATAGATCAAAATCTAATTTCGTTTAGCCTATTGCAAAAATTGTGAAAGGAATGTATATGAAAAAAGATTCCATTATAAACTACTATCATAACATTTCTATAAAAACAAAGCTTATTATCGCTGTTTTGGTATTAATCCTTTATCCGCTGGTTATTCTTGGTTTTATGGGATATTTGAAATATGCCCAGGTTATTAAAAGTAAATCCATCGACTATGCCAATAAAGATGTGGAATATCTGACCAAGGTTTTGGCAGATCGGGCGAAAAGTATAGAGGAATTTTCACTGGAAATTATTCGGGATGAAAAGATAGTTGAGACCAATAATTCATTAATTAAACGTATAAATAATAAAGAAGATACATGGGAAGAACAAAGAGATTTTCAAAAATATCTGCGGACGGTTTTGAACTCAAGGCCGGAAATAGATACTGTTTTATTCCGCTTTAGCCAAAAAAAAGAATTGACTTGTTTTGAAAGAAAAGATTACTCAGACCTTACAAATAAATTTGAGATTGCTGATAAGGCTTATGAGCAAACGAAGAACAGCAAAGGTCAGCCTGTTTGGTATTTTTTTGAAAGGTCTAATGATGGATTATTTATCTATATGGCACGAATGGTTTATGACAGGTACTCCCAAAAAGAAATCGGTGTATTTGTCTTCCGTGTTGACGGAACCTCATACTTCCTCAAAACGGTGAATGAATATTATAAAGATTATCTGGAGCAAATAGTACAAAATATCAGTATTCTAAATAAAGACAACTTGGAGCTGTATAGTACAAATGCATACGGAATCGATTATCAAAAGGCACTTTTTGAAATTATAGGCACAGAGCTGCCGGATGCCCAGAAACGTGTCCAACTGCAAGCCGGACAGGCTTATATGATATATAAGAAAGTAAATGTTTTGGGTTGGAAATTGGTGGTTTCCATATCCACCGACAAGATTCTGGAAGATGTAAGGTCTGTCTTAAGGACCATGATACTGCTTTGCTTGGTAACTCTTCCTATTTATATTGTTTTGATAAATTATTTCTATATTGACATCATAAAACCAATGGGTGTCTTAATCGACAACATGAGAAAGATCGAAGAGGGGGATACGACGGCTAGAGTAGATACAATAAGGAACGATGAATTGGGGTTTGTCTTTAAAACCTTTAATGCCATGTCACAGGAAATCAACAACCTGATTAATAGCGTCTATAAGGAGCAATTGGCAATGAAGGATGCAGAAATTAAGGCTTTGCAGGCACAAATCAATCCTCACTTCCTCTATAATACTTTGGAAACCATTAATTGGAAAGCGAGGCTTTATGGGGTAGAGGAAATCAGTGATATGGTTACTGCATTTTCTTCCATTATAGAAGCAAACCTAAATAGGAAAAATGAAAAAATCATTCCATTATATAAGGAAGTAGAATATATTGACAATTACAATTTGCTGATACAAATGCGGTTTGGTAAAAAGATAAAGTTTAAAAAGGAAGTTCAGGAAGAGGCTTTAAACTACGAGATACCAAAACTCTTGATTCAGCCGCTCATCGAAAATGCAATATATCACGGTCTTGAAACCAAAAAAGGCGGTGGAACCATTGAACTTATCATCACTGTTGAGGAAGGTACCCTTTTAATTATTGTTTCGGATGATGGGACTGGAATTGAGGACGAGAAGCTTAAAAACATCAAAAAGGAATTGGCTGAAAGTAAGAATTCAAGGGTTGTAGATAATTCGAAAATTGGTATAATGAATGTACACAGAAGAATCAGGCTTCTTTATGGAGATGAGTACGGACTAAAAATCTTCAGTGAAGTAGGTAAAGGCACCACAATAATAATAAATCTTCCTTTCACAGAACATAGAGGAGAAGACGTAAATGATGAAAGTCCTATTGATTGATGACGAAGAAATCATAAGAGAAGGTTTAAAGAAAATAATTGACTGGGGCTCTTTAGATTGTGAAATTATTGGAGAGGCTGAAGATGGCGAGGATGGGATTAAGATGATCAACTCGCTTAAACCAGATATTGTCTTTACGGATATTAGAATGCCCGGTTTGGATGGCCTTCAGATGATTTCAAATATAAAAGATATAAAAGAGGATTGCAAAATTATTATTCTTTCAGGTTTTAGGGATTTTGAGTATGCCCAGGAGGCTGTTAAATTGGGTGCATTCAGGTTTTTACTAAAGCCCTCAAAGCCAAAGGAAATTTCCCAAACTGTTAAGGATGCAGTGGATGAAATTAAAAAAATCCGTGAAAAAGAAGAGCAGTATCATGCATTGAAAATTCAAGCGGAAAAATTGGCCAGTGCTCAAAAAACAGAGAAGAGCGATGAGGATAAATGGTCTTTGGAGGACTCCGCAGCACCCGAAACAGGAGAAGTTACTTCCAATGCCAAATATCTTGTAAGTAAAGCCAAGACTTACATGCATGCAAATTATAAAAAGGATTTAAACTTAAAAGTGGTTGCGGAAGAGTTGTACATCAGTACCTGGTATTTAAGCAAACTTTTAAAGAAGGAAACAGGAAAAACATTTATTGATATTTTAAATGAAATAAGGATTAAGGAAGCCATAAAGCTTTTAAATGAACCCAGGTATAAAATCTATAAAATTGCTGAAGAAGTTGGTTTTACAGATGTACCGTATTTCTACAGGCTCTTTAAAAAATTGACGGGAATGACTCCCATTGAATATAAGAATAGAAAGTGTGAAAAATAGTATTATCAAAGTTAGGAGTGCTAAAAAGCACTCCTACTTTTATAATACTGAGGATGTTAACAACGAGGGGACAATTTGTGGTATAATATCGGAGTATTATGCGGGGGTGAAATGAGTGGATAGTATTTATATTGTTATAGGATTGGGAAATCCAGGAGCAAGATATGAATATACAAGACATAATGTTGGATTTATTGCAGTAGATTTGTTAGCTCAAAAATATGGGATCAAAATATCCAAGATAAAGCATAAAGCTATTTTGGGCGAAGGCAGTATTGAAGGCGCAAAGGTAGTTTTGGTCAAGCCGCAAACCTATATGAATTTGAGCGGTGAAAGTGTCCGGGAAGTCCTGGATTGGTATAAGGCTCCCATAAAAAATGTAATAATCATCTATGATGATATTGATTTGGCTGTTGGAAAAATAAGAATCCGTCCTAAAGGAAGTTCAGGGACTCATAACGGGATGCGTTCGGTGCTTTACCAGATACAGACGGATGAATTTCCAAGGGTCCGGATTGGCATAGGCAAACCGCCGGAGGGATGGCAGTTGGCTGATTTTGTACTTTCTAAATTTACGCAAGAAGAGAAAAGGTCAATAGAAGAGGGCATTACCAATGGTGCAGAAGCTGCTTCAGCCATTATTAAATCAGGTATTGAAAGTGCCATGAATAAATATAATAGTAAGTGATGTTGAAAGAGTTTAAATGAAATAGGTAAGGTGCAAATGAATTACTTGGTCAATTCGCTGCTTGAAATAACTGAATATAGTGATATTATAAAGGGATTTAAAAATTCTCCCTCTCATATTAACTTAAATGGGCCTTCCGAATCCGGAAGGGTGCATATCTGCAGTTCCCTTTGCGAACACTTGGAACGAAAGGGAATTTTTATAGCCTTTAATGAAATGCAGGCAAGAAAAATGTATGAGGATTTTGCTTTTCTGTTCGGTGACGAGGTTATTTTCTTTCCCAATAAGGAAATTATGCTCCATGATATTGAGGCAAAAAGCTATGATGAGGTAATGGAGCGGATCAAATCCATGGACCGGGTTCTTGAGGGGAACTATAAACTCGTTGTAACATCAGTTGAGGCTTTAGCCCATAAATTGATACCTGTAGAGGAATTTTCCGCAATGAAGCTGGAGTTTTCGCTTGGAAGCAGAGTGAACCTTGAAGATATCAGCAAACAGTTGGTTGGGATGGGGTATGAGAGAGCGAATGTTGTTGAAGCAAAAGGACAATTTGCTATTCGTGGGGGGATTTTTGATGTCTACTCGGTAAACGGAGATGATCCGATCCGTATAGAATTGTTTGACGATGAAATTGATTCGATAAGAAGTTTTGATATCCTTACACAGCGGTCGATCGATAGGCTGGAAAGGGCAAAAGTTCTTCCTGCACGCGAAATTATTTATCAGCCTCAAAAGCTTGGCAGGATAATAAGCGATATTGAGAATGATCTAACGGAATTTTTAAAGAAGATTAAAAATAATAAGGATCAGGCCGCCCATATCAAAGAAAAGATTCATTATGCCGTTGAGAAATTAAGCGCAGAGAGTCATTTTGCAGGGATGGATAAATTTATACCCTATGTAATCCATAACCCCTCAAGCTTTATGGATTATGCAAAAGATGCTGTTCTATTTGTAGATGAACCTGTCAGGTTTAAGTCAAGGCTGGAAAATTTACTGCTGGAGCACCAGGAAACCTGCAAAGCCTTATTGGAAAAGGGATCGATCCTGCCAAGAAGCTTTGAAATTTTCTTTACACCCGAAGAGCTTGAAAATAAGATGGGGCAAAGAAGTGTCATCAATTTAAGCTCTTTCCCCTTAGGTGGGAGCGAGAGAAATTACAGTATTCCTTATAAATCCATGAGCTCTTACCAGGGAAATGTTGAGCTTTTGATGGAGGATCTCAAGCATTGGAAGGAACAGCGTAAAAAAGTTGTCATTCTATCCGGAACCAGGGGACGGGGAGAGCGGCTTCAAGAGTCTTTGGCGGCGAAAGACCTGGAAACCGTGTATATGGATGATGCTCCGCCGAAAATCTTGCCCGGACAGGTAGTCATTACCCATGGCAGCCTTCAGAAGGGGTTTGAATATCCTTCCATCGGTTTCGTTGTTGTCAGTGATAAGGAAGTCTTTGGCCAGGACCGCAAAATCCGGAAGCCTTCCAGTAAAAAGAGGGGCGATAAGATAAAAGCTTTTTCCGACCTTGCAATCGGGGATTATGTTGTTCATCAAGCCCATGGGATCGGACAATATGTTGGAATACAGAAATTATCCATCGACAATATAAAAAAGGATTATTTAAAAATAAAGTATCAGGCAGATGGTTTTCTTTATATTCCAACAAATCAGCTGGATTTAATCCAAAAGTATATCGGTACGGATGGGAAAATTCCGAAGTTGAATAAGCTTGGAGGGACTGAATGGGCTAAAACCAAAAGCAAGGTAAAGGAATCCCTTAAGGAGCTTGCCGGAGAACTCTTGAAGCTGTATGCCAAGAGGCAATCTTTAAAAGGATATGCCTATCATGGGGATACAGTCTGGCAAAAACAATTTGAAGAGATGTTCCCATACCAGGAAACCGAAGACCAATTAAAGTGTATAGAAGAAGTCAAAGGAGATATGGAGTCAGAGCGTCCAATGGACCGGCTGCTTTGCGGTGACGTAGGTTATGGAAAAACAGAAGTAGCTATCCGGGCAGTCTTTAAAGCGGTGATGGATGGGAAACAGGCAGCTTATTTAGTACCTACCACAGTCCTTGCCCAGCAGCATTACAACAATTTTAAGCAAAGAATGAAGGACTTCCCGGTATCTGTGGATGTGCTGAGCCGCTTTCGTACAAGGTCGGAACAGATGCGTATATTAAAAGATGTCAAGTCGGGTGTCATTGATGTGCTCATCGGTACACACCGCTTAATACAAAAGGATATACAATTTAAGGATCTGGGGCTTTTAATCATTGATGAGGAACAGCGTTTTGGGGTCTCCCATAAGGAAAAATTAAAAAATGTGAAGCCGAATGTGGATGTATTGACACTTACGGCTACGCCCATACCGAGAACTCTTCACATGTCCCTGGTTGGAATCCGCGATATCAGTACCCTGGAGGATCCTCCCGAAGAGAGATATCCGGTTCAAACCTATGTTATGGAGTATAGCGCGGATATGATAAGGGATGCGATTACCCGGGAAATGGGAAGAAAGGGACAGGTTTTCTACCTGTACAACCGGGTTCGTACCATTGATTTAAAAGCATCCGAACTCCAAGCCATGGTGCCCGAGGCACGGATCGCCATAGCGCACGGACAGATGGGTGAAGGGCAGTTGGAAGATATTATGGCGGATTTCATCGAGGGTAAATACGATATCCTGGTATGTACTACCATTATTGAGTCGGGATTGGATATGCCCAATGTAAATACCATTATTGTTGAAGATGCGGATAAAATGGGGCTTGCCCAGCTTTACCAGTTGAAAGGACGGGTGGGGCGGTCAAACCGGTTGGCCTATGCCTATATTACTTATAAGAAGGATAAGATATTGTCTGAAGTGGCTGAAAAAAGGCTAAGTGCCATAAAGGAGTTTACTGAATTTGGGTCAGGCTTTAAAATTGCAATGAGAGATCTTGAAATAAGAGGTGCGGGTAATTTGTTGGGTCCTCAGCAGCACGGACAGATGGAGTCGGTAGGATATGATATGTACTGCAAACTCCTTGATGAAGCAGTAAGAGAACTTAAAGGAGAAGCACCCGACCCTGACAGCGAAGAAATTACCATTGATATTCAGGTAAATGCATATATCGATGATGCGTATATAAACTCAGAAAGCCAAAAGATTGCCATGTATAAGAAAATTGCATCCATTGCAGACGAACAGGATGTAATGGATATTTTGGATGAACTTCTTGACCGGTATGGCGAAACACCTGATCCGGTCAATAATCTGATACAGATTGCCTATATAAAATCACTGGCAAGGGATTTGGGCTTTATATCGGTGCAGGAAAAGAACCAGTCAATTATTTTACAATATAAGGACAATTCCTATGTAAATATAGGAATCTTTGGGCCGCTGCTGGCAAAGTACGGGAGGAAGATCCTCTTTACAGCGAGTAATAATCCGTATATAACTTATAAAATTCAGGATGTAAAGAGGGATAAACTCATTGAGAATATTAAGATTTTGTTACAAGACCTTAAAAAATTGCAGGAAAACAAATAATCAATTATAATGGAATTAGTTTAGTTCTGTCTATTTTTAGGATAAGTGGAAGAGAATAAACGTTTTAAATATCTAAGTAGAGGAGAGAAAAAAATGCAAAAGGTACTTGGAAAAGCTTTAGCTGCGGTACTGCTGGTGACGTTTGCGTTGTCAGGCTGTACGGGTGATAACAAATATGTCGCCACAATTGGTGGGGAAAAAGTTACACCAGACGAATATAAGTTTTTTAATTCAATAACAAAGAAGGAAATCGAACAGAAATATGGTGTGAGTGATGAAGCTGCTATAAAAAAGTTCTGGACCGATAAAGTTGAAGGGGAAGATCCGGTAGTACGCTTTAAAGTGAAAGACACTACTTTGGAAAAAATTCAGGAATACAAAATGCTTTTGGTAAAAGCCAAGGAAAATAAGATCGAAATCACGAAGGAAGAACAGAAGGATATCGAAGAAAAACTGAAACAAAATATAGAAAAATCCGGTGGACAACAAAAAGCAGAGGAAGAAATTAAAAAAGATTTTGGGATTACTTTGGATACCTATAAAGAAATAGCGAACAATTACACGCTTGTAAGTAAATATATAGAGGCAGAGAAGAAGACTCTGGAAGTAAAAGATGAGGATATAAAAAAGTACTATGACGATGATAAGGGTGGCACAAGGTTAGAATTTTATAAAGCGGATGTAAGGCATATTCTTTTCTTGACGCAGGATGAGGCTACAAAACAGCCATTACCTAAGGAAAAAGCAGATGAGAAAAAGAAAAAAGCAGATGAAATCATGGCAAAAGCGAAAGCCGGTGAAAACTTTGCAGACTTGGCTAAGAAATATTCGGAAGATCCAGGTTCAAAAGATAAAGGCGGTTTATATGAAAATGTTAGAAAAATCGGACAATATGTACCTGAATTTGAAGACTGGTCTTTAAACAGCAAGGTAGGGGATATCGGAATCGTCCAAACAAGCTACGGATACCATGTAATGAAACTGGAAAAGAAAGAAAAGATCCCGTATGATGAATTAAAAGAAACAATAAAAGGAGTCCTTCTTTCAGAAAAGATGAATGAAAAGATTAAAGAATGGAAAAAAGACAAAAAGTATGAAGTTATTAAAAATAATGATGTTTTAAATACAATGGGTTAATAAAGATAAAAAACTAAAAAGCCGGTGAGCGTGAGCACCGGCTTTTTAATTTTTCTATACCTTTTAGTCAACATGTTTATAAAGATAATGGGCACTTTGCCGACCTTTACTTTTAGGAATAAAAAATTTCAAATACGGCAGAATAAGCCTAAGAAGCGGACAACAATGCATATAAAAAATAAATTTATCACAATTCACCTGTAATGTATAAAACTCCAATAAAAAATCAATACTAAAAATACACTAACATTTAAAATAACAAAAGGAGGTAGTATACATTGAAGGCCACCGGAATAGTTAGAAGAATTGATGATTTGGGAAGAGTTGTAATACCTAAAGAAATTAGAAGAACGTTAAGGATTAGAGAAGGGGACCCCCTTGAAATATTTACCGATAGAGAAGGCGAAGTAATTCTTAAGAAATATTCTCCCATAGGTGAATTGAGCGATTTTGCATCTCAGTATGCTGAATCAATACACAAGGCAAGCGGTCATATTACGTGCATCACCGATAGAGACACAGTTATTGCAGTTTCAGGTGCTTCAAAAAAAGAGTTTCTTGAGAAGTCGTTAAGCCAAGATTTGGAAAAAATTATTGAAGACAAAAACCCATTCCTGGCAAAATCACCGGATGAAAGAATTGTTTCTATTGTAGCGGATGAAAACCCTGATAAGAAATATTTCTCCCAGGTAATAACTCCAATTATATCGGAAGGTGACCCAATAGGTGCAGTTATATTGTTATCAACAGATCCGTCCGTTAGAATGGGCGAAGTTGAAACAAAACTTGCCCAGTCTGCAGCAGGATTTCTTGGAAAACAGATGGAACAATAAATTTATTGAATGAAAATAACAGGCAACGAGTGTTCCTGTTATTTTTGTTTGACTTCGGGGTTAGCGTTATATTTATAATCAAAGCTATATCAACTCTTAAAAACTGGCTTATGGGCACTTGCCTTAACAGCCTATAAAAGCAGTTGAGAAATGTTGGTTATGATTCTGTTGGGTATGACCTTGGAGTCTATAGGAAGTCCCCTAGTGTCAAAATCATTCCAGATGGAGAAAATACCAAGTTTTTGTGGGGCTGAAACGTCCCACTCCAATTATCTCCAACCATCCAGGCATCTGATGCTTTAGCACCAAGAGCCTCTAATGCAAGGCGGTATACTCTGGAATCAGGTTTACCGAATCTAAGCTCCCCTTCTACCAGACAGACTTCAAAAAAGCGGGATAGATTAAAACGATAAAATAATGCTTTTCAGCTTTTTAAAAAAGGAATATAATTTATTCTGTAAGCATTTGGTTTAGAGGTATATACATAAATTTAAAGAAGTGTAACGCTGTAAAATAATATAGAAAAATTAACCCAAAAGGTATTCTGGGATTAGGATAGGGATAGCCGCCAAGCATTTGACGGGAATGCAGCACATACTGCAATCTGCATGAAAAGTCAAAAGCAGGTGTGGGTACCCTTATTTCTATGAGCCGGATGATTCCAGGCAGTTTAAAGGGAAAGAATTTTGGACAAAGATGCTTTTTGAGGTTAATCATAGATAGAGATATAGTTTAAGGAGGTAAAGTGTATGACAAGGAAAGTAAGTAAGAAATGGGTTGCGCTGCTTATAGCACTCGTGTTTATGCTAAGCGGTGCAGGTATTGTACCTTCAGTTACGGCAGTTTCTACTGCTGTGCCTATGTACGATTATACCGATAATGTACCCGCGTCAAAGGCACCGCCCGGAGGGCTAAGTGCCAACCAGGTTCCACTTTTTATCGTATTGGGGTTTGATGATAATCAAAATGCAAACGGAATGGAATGGATGCTTACCATGCTGGCGAAAAAGAAAAATTCTTTAGGAAGCGGCAACCCGGCAACCTATGATGGAACCAATGCCCATGCCAGCTTTTATTGTACCAACCTGGACGGCGGCGGGCCTATTTCACCCGAGACGGTAACACAGTGGAAAAATGCGGCAAACACCGGGCATGAGTTGGGAAATCATACGTACAGTCATGCTTCGGGTGGTACTCTCTTTACCACAGCAAAGTGGGATACGGAGATTCAGAAATGTACCGATGACCTTGTAGCAAAGACAGGAATTTCTGCATCCGATATTTATGGATTTAGGGCTCCTTACCTGGCCTATAACAGCAATCTTTTTACAGTACTGAAGCAAAAAGGGCTTTGGTATGACTGTACGATTTCCAGCGGACTGGATGCATCCGGCAAACTGGATCCGGATGCGAAAGAGGGAGCTAATTTTTATTGGCCTTATACTCTGGACAACGACACTCCGGGTGCTGACAAAAAAGTGGGAAAATTCCCCGGGCTGTGGGAAATGCCTGCAAATGTTGTAGTGATACCACCCGAACTTAGGTCCAAATATGGAAACAAAGAGTGGGTTACCGGCCTTGACTGGAATATGTGGTCTGAAACCGGATACCAAATGACAGGTGCCGATTTTAGTGCCAGCCTGAAATACAGTTTGGATCAAAGGCTTAAAGGAAACCGGAGTCCATTCCTATTCGGGGGCCATACGCCAATGTATTCCACAAACTCGTCAGGATCAAAAAATGCTTCCATAGAGGATAGAAGGAAGGCCCTTGAGGACTTTATCGATTATGCACTAACCAAGCCTGAAGTAAGGTTTGTGACCATGAAGGAGCTTTTAGACTGGATGCGAAAGCCTGCTGCACTAACTGCATCTCCTACACCTACACCCAGCTACCAACTGCTAGGATATGTTAAAGCAGATGTTGAAACTTCCAATTCAGGAGTAAATGCCGGTTTCAGGGTAGAGATAATAGGACCAGCAGGAGTTCCGGGAGCAAACCAAACAGCCTATACAGGTAACAATGGCTTCTTCTATTTTACGAATGTTCCGGCCAGTCCCACATATACGGTAAAGATTAGTAAACCAGGCTATTTAGCCCGTTATATAAACAATTTTTCAATCCATAGTCCACTGAATCTGGGAACTCAGGATAAGCCGGTTATGATGTGGGCAGGGGATCTACCGGTTCAAGATGATGCAATCAACATGCAAGACATAATGGAGATTGTTGAGGTTTTCAATACTGTTGTTCAAGGAAATGGCGCATACAATTATGTGCAGGATTTAAATATGGACGGTGCGGTGAATATGTCCGATATTATGGTTCTGCTGGCGCATTTCAACACGTCCAGCCAGGATTATTACACTATACCTAAGATGTTTTGAAGTATTGGCATAAAATTTTCTAAAGCGGAAATAACCTTTGGATTTTAACTGGCGATTGTTATGGACCTGCAAAAAATGATCCGTGTTGGATGCACGGATCATTTTATTTCAGTTACTTGTTTTATTTAAATCTTTTTCCAAAGGATTGCTAATGTTGCTGTTGGTGTCCAACTGCTGTTGGAGCTATGGGCAAGGATGCATTCATAATTGCTTCCCATATAGCTGACTTTACTACCAACTGTGTAATAGTAGTTATTTGAATTCCACTCCGGATATGTACCGGCTGTAGGAGTTGGTGTACTGGTTGGTTTTACTGTAGGTGTAGGCGTTGAAGTAGGATTTGGTGTAACTGTAGGTGTATCGGTTGGTTTTATTGTGGCTGTAGGTGTTGCGGTTGGTGTAGGTGTTATCGTAGGTGTGTTGGTTGGAACCGGGGTTGCACCGCTTTCCACTTTAACGATCTGCCACAATTGATGGTTTACCTCTGCGCCGGACCATATTTGTGCGAGAGCGCCATCATCTATTGATCCACCACTGATCTCCAAGTATTTTCTGCTTCCTTTTCCTAATAACCTAAAGTAGCCGTTTCCATCATCCAAAAGGGCCCACATTTGTGCATCCGAGCCGTTATCGGTCCACTGATGTACTTTGGTTCCGTCCTGATTTCCGTTATAATATACGTCTGCACACTTGTTGCTAACCTTGGATACCAATTTATAGTAGCCGTTACTCTGTTCAACAATCCTCCACTTTTGCGCATCCGAACCGTTATCCGACCACTGCCAGAGGCTGGCACCGTCATCAGTGGATGCATAATATACATCAAGACATTTATTGCTGTTCTTGTTCACAATCTTATAATAATCATTTGGATTAAATGTGACGGGAGCAGGTATTGCATGTTTGCGGATGGTGAATGTCATAGTGCTGCCGATATTAGAGATATTGAATATATCAAGGCCGGAAGAAGTTCCGTTCCAACATTTTGAGCTGGGGACCGTTGTATCATTAAACTGGCTTAATGTAGATGCACCAAAAAAGTCTCCTGAATCTCCGCCTCCAATACCCCTTTCTAAATGATTCTGGCCATCAGCCTGTTCCACAGAGAGTAGATAGTGGTTGGTAAATGTCATTTCGTTAAAGCTGTTGTTGCCGAATTGCTCTACATGCCAGATTACAAGTCCCTCTCCAGGGGCAGAGGACCAGTGACCTTTTCTTTCCATATTTTCTATGAGGAAATACTCGTTTTTGTAAGGCGTGTTGTAACGGTAACAACCGATTGCATTACTGTTTACCGTCACAGTCGAAAGATCCGCTAAAGAATTGATATCCGTTACAGTTCCCCAGCCTGAGATTATATTTCTGCAATATGGATCGGGTGCCATAGGGTTTTTGGGGATATTTGAACTCATAAGAGTAAAGACACCTGTCCCTGACGATCCTTTGCTACCTTGGTCATAATCATATGTATCCGGCCATCCGCAAACCGAGTGGCCGCTTTCATGGCAAAGGACGCCGATAGAAGGGGTTTCTCCGGCGGATGCTCTCCCTATGTTGGTGATTTCATAGCCGTCTGCGTAAATGCCATTACCAAGAGAGATCCTTCCCAAGCCGGATGCATGAGGCCATAAACCTCTTCCCCATCCCCAGTCAGATGCGTCTGTATAATAACAGTGCAAGGCTTTAATATTACCATTTTCGTCAAGTGTCAAGTTGGAAAAATTGTAGCCTGTTTGTTGAAGAGCCTGCAGTGCTTCCGTAACCAGCTCACGGGCTCTGGTACCATAATTATTGGGATCATTGTCATCATAATAGGTTTTAGGTTTTTTTGCAGTGTAATAAGCAGTAACCTCGTTGGTATAAGTCAGCTTTCCTCCTGAGACATTATAGAAGAAATCCTTCACGGAGCTGTTGTTATTATAACCGGTGTAGCCGGTCTTATTAAATAAATCGTTGATTTCACTTTGACTGTAGTAAGCTCTTTGGTCAGGGAAATCTACCAAAAGAACCAAACCGCGGACACTTCCGGTAGCGGATGCTGCCTGAGGAACTGCTGCGGATGTGCTTGATACGGATGCAGGTACCAATGCCGCACTTAAGGGTGCATTTGCCGGCGCTGATACTTTTGCAAGCTGACTTTTTGCTTTTTGCACTTTCTTTTTAATACTCTCTTGGCTCAGAGTGATCCCGAGGGAGCTTTTCGGTTTTTTGGGAATCTCCTGTTTGTAAAGTGCGGAACTGGATAGATTTTTGCTGCCACGGTAGACAATTCCTGTGGAAACAAACTCGCTTCCGTCTTCATTCAACGATGCATAGCAAATCCAGTTGGTTTTTGGATCCCTAACCAGTGTATAACCGTCAAGGTCTTCAACTCTTTGGTAAAACTCGTCTCCCCACACTTTAACTGCTGCGGTGGAGTTGTCCGGTTGCTTAAGGTGATGGATATCTCCGGTGTGAGGGACTGCAAAGGCCACCAGGGTTCCAAAGAAAACAAAACATGATAATATTGCTGTGACGAGGATTGCTTTAATGATGTTTCTCTTCATTTTTGGTTCCTCCTATAGAAACGATGATGAATATTGTGCTTATGGGGTAAAGTTCAATGAAGCGTTTTTACAATACATAGCTATGTATTTTTGATTATATCCATCCCTTTTCAATAAGCATAGTGCGATCTTTTTTCACCGTTTATAAAAATAGGGGTGAATAAACTTCACCCCAATATAGTCAAATTTGTAATTGTATGTTATTTATAAGTGGATATAAATAATTGAAACGTACAGTGATAAAATCGTTTTTTTTATTATACTTTAATTATACTTTTGAGAATTTCAAGCAGTGGAACTCAATAGACCTATGCTTGAGACAAAAAAATTCACACGGCTTTTAATTCTGACGGGAAAATGTATATCTGTTGTGATATTGTCCATATCATTGAAGTCTAAGATAATATTATAAAAAACGCTTTTGAGGCAATGGGGGAGGGGGGAATTTAAAAATAAGTACATATATGGAGAGGAAACGTATTTGCATCATGATTAAAGATAATGGAATGGGGATTTCAAAGGAAAACCTTGCCCATATTATTGAACCTTTTTTTCTACCAAAAGCAGCGGGGATAATTCCGGTTTGGGCCTTAGCTACTGTTATAATGTAATGCAGCAGCATGGAGGCAATTTGGAAATTAAGAGCATAGTGAATATGGGTACTACTGTCACACTAAGTTTCCCTAAGTCAAAGGGTGTTTAAAGAATTGGGAGTTACTAATACATTGTGAGAGTAAGCTCTGGGGGATATCATCGGGTACTGCGTTTTTCCTTATGTGTAGGGAGTATTCCTCCGGATCGGACTTTTTTTACTGCTTCTTTTGTATTTCTTACGCCAAACTTACTTAAGATTCCTTTAATCTGTGATTTTAAAGTATTTTTTGTCTTCACCAGTTTGTCTTGGATTTGCGGTTGAGTAAAACCTTGCTCAATAAGGTCAAAAACTTCTCTCTCCGAAGGGGTTAAGCTCACTAATTGTTCTTCTCTTTTTAGGTTTGCATATTTCTTTCCCAGAATCTCAATAGGAGAAAAACGATTGCTAAAAGTTCCACGAATTACTTTGGGAATTTCATCATGGTTTTCTTTTGAAATATAATTGGAAGCACCCACTGCAAATGCATCTGCAAGGATACTTTCTTCAACCAAGGATGTAAGCATGATAATTTTTACTTGAGGCGATATCTGCAGGATTTCTGCGGCAGCATAAATTCCCTCACACTTATTTTCATTGAGGTTAATATCCATAAGGAAAATGTCGACTTCAAGAGAAGACGCCAAACTAACAGCATCTTTTCTATTGGTAGCTGTCCCGACAATAATCATGTCTTCCTCATGATTTAAAAAATTAACCATGGCTTTGAGCCAGCCCGGATCATCCTCAACGATGACGATTCTAATTTTATCCATCCCGTATTCTCCTTAAAAGTTCTGTAGTATAAACGTTATAATAAATATTCTATAATCATTATTTTTTGTCCGGTATAAACCAATGAAATCAAAATATCATCTATATTGGACACGAAAAAAAGTAAAAAGATTTTTTCGCATTCAATAAAGATTATATAATAAAAAGAATTACAGGTAAAATCATGTGATATAAAACAAAAATATAAGTATCAAAAAATTTCTTCTATAACTCAATATACCATAAAAGAGATTTTAAAAACAGTGAAAACTAGAATAAAGGAACCATTATTTTGCTCAAAATAATGGTTCCTTTATTCCCTTTAAGCGTATTAATAATTGAGAGAGATTTTGTTCAACATTTCCTTATGTTTTTTAAATTTGCTGCTTAAGACTTCTATATACTTTTCAATATCATCAAAGAACGGCTTATATGGAAGCATGTACCGGTCAAGTTTTTTAAAATCATCCTGTTTTTCCATTTGGCTGATATACTTCTCTACTTGACTTTTAGCATTTATGAATTCTTCTTTGCTGATCCCGCCATTATGAAAGCAGTCCAACATTTTGTTGTATCTGTCGGACCAGCTTACAGGATCAATATCGGTGTTATTTCCGTACAGCCTGTCGACAGTTTCCCTAAACTCCTTATTATATCCTACTTCTTCCAAATCATCCAGTTTGCTTATGAGGCCCATCCAAGCATCTATCTTTTCCTTACTATCCAGTGGTTCATCCAGAAATGCACCGATTTGTATAGAGACAATCTTCCCCAAAGTGCCTGGAAAAACCCTTTCCAACTCCTTTTGAACATACTTGGCATTTATCTTGGCTTCGGAAAATAACAGGTTGTTTAAGTTCTCCAAATCCATAAGTGCAACATTTGTTGCATTAGTATCATCCATTTTGCCTATGAGGTTTTCAATCATATTCTTATTATATTCTAAGTAAGTAATTTGACTTGAGATGGTGTTCAGATGACTTTTCATTATATTTCTCATTTCTTCAGGATTCTCAAGTATTTTGCCAATAGAACATAACGGAATATTAAGCCTTCGAAGAACACTTATTTGTAAAAGCTTTTTAATATCCTGCTCCGAGTAAGTACGATAGTTGTTTTGTCCGTTCTTTTCCGGATGGATGAGACCTTCCTCCTCGTAGTAGTAAAGAGCTTTTTTAGTTAGACCGGTAATTTTCATTACTTCGTTTACTCTCATTATTAACACCTCCGAGGTTAACTATAGACTATAACCTTGGGGAAAAGTCAATAGGACAAATGAAAGAGTTTTGGAAATTTGTCTGATTTGTTAGTCTCCACCTCCGCCGCCACAGCCACCTCCACCGCCACAGCTACCTCCGCCTCCGCAGCCACTACCCCCGTCATTACCTCCGCATCCACCGCCGCTATCATTGCCACCGCAGCCTCCACCACCGCAGCCACCGCCACTATTATCATTACCCCTGCGGCCACTTCCTCCTGTATGGTGTCTGCCTGCCAAACTGATGATTGCTGTGATAAAAATAACAATGATGACAAAAACAACAAAAAGCTCCATAAAGCTACCCCCTTATAAAATCATTTGGAAAATATATTTTTCAAATACGCAGTCACTTTTGTTAAAGAATCAAATTGGTTACTTGCGAGACTCTGAATTTCTTTCTTAGGTATTTTTATATCCGGGACCCAAAATGGGACCATTCCTGCCCTATAAGCTGCCAAAATACCGTTTTCAGAATCCTCCAACACGATACATTCTTCGGGAGACCGGTTAAGCCTTCTGGCAGCAGTCAAAAAGATGTCCGGTTCAGGCTTTCCCTTTGACACTTCATCACCGCAAAGGATAAGATCAAAGGAATCCTTGATATTTGCCAAGGAAAGGAGTTTGAGTGCTCTTTCTTTAAAAGTAGATGTAGCAACTGCCTTTTTAACAGACTGTAACTCAAGGAATTGAATAAGACTATATAGACCTTTTTTAACAGGAATCCCCTTTTTCTCAATATGATCATCTGTGTATTGAAGCCTTCGTTCCCTGATTTCTCTATATGGGAAGGACGTTCCTAAATATTTTTGAAATACCTTTTCGGTATCTCTGGCATCCATACCGATTGCTTCTATCACCATGGATTCTTCAATGTGAAAGCCGAAATCCCTTGCAGCCATTTTCCAGAAGGTAATAGCAAGTCTTTCTGTATCAAACATTAACCCATCCATATCAAAAATAACCAATGAAGGTTTAATTGAATCCATCAAGCATCTCCTGTTAAGATTTAATAAAAATGCTAATTTATATCTACCATAAACAGTATATCAAAAAAACCTTTGCGCCTAAAGTATAATCAATGAATACAACAGTTTATTTTATTCATTGATTAAACAATGGCTCATGAGTGCTCAGAAGATTGCTCATTATGGTAGTTTGATTCAATAATGTTGCATAAAACTTTTTTACAAAATTTCATCGGTTGACATATCCAATAATTTAGGGATAGTCAGCCAATACATGAAAACTTGATATTTACTAGAATTTAATGGAAACTTTTATAGGCAGTCGTACCCGAAAA
>JAOABQ010000103.1 GCA_026418275.1 Clostridia bacterium | reverse complement strand
TGTCTAAGGCAGGTTGCCCACGCGTTACTCACCCGTCCGCCGCTAAGACTACTATTGCTAATAGTCTCCGCTCGACTTGCATGTGTTAAGCACGCCGCCAGCGTTCGTCCTGAGCCAGGATCAAACTCTCTAATTAAATTTAAAATTTATATGCTTCGCATCTATCTTAGGTAGATATTTGCTGCGCAATTATCTTTATTAGAAAATTTGTTAGCTCTAGTTTTACTTACTGACTTTTATAAAGTTCGCAAGTTACTCAAATTTATTTTCGAGTTCCTTTTCACTATTTACACTGTTTACTTTTCAAAGTCCAGTGATTTTCACCTTTAGGCGAAATATCATTCTTCTGTCCGTCCGTACACAACCTATGGTTGTGAGGACGTTTACTTCATACTACCAACTGCTCTCATCAGGCAGCTTTGGTATCTTACCATGCTATCTCCATTTTGTCAACACTTCTTTTATTTCCTTTTTTCGTTAACAATCAATTGCCTTATCCTTCCGCAACTTGTGTGACAGCTTTAGTAATATATCACCTTCACCATCACTTTACAACTTTCATGATATGCCATTATTAAAATTTATCTTTAATTTTCTTATGTTTCTTAATTATTTGTACTTAATACAACTAATTTCTTAAAGATAAACTCATTTTTCATATGCATTACTTATAACTTTTTAACAACAATAACTTTATTGCCTCTTTTATTAAACTTCATCTTTTCACATAAATTCTTTACAATTAAAATTCCTCTGCCTGTTTCCTTCATGTCAGGCAAATCACAAAAATCCTGCCTGTTCTTATTATTTTCACATATGCACTCGTAATTATATCCCAGTCCCTCATCTTCTATAATAAAAAAAACATATCTGTCTTTAAAAACACCAAAGTCCACCTTCACTGTTTTTGAAGCGTCTTCCTTATTACCATGCTTAATTGCGTTTATCATCAGTTCATTTAATATAACTTTTAACTCAAATAAGGCGCACTCCTCAAAATCACCACAGCAGTCCTGCAAGCAGTTTATAATATCGTTCACTGTCAAACTTAAGTTTTCGATTCTGCTGAGCATTTTAATACTGTATAGTTTCAATGCTTTCAAGGTCTCCCTCTTTTATAATTTTATTTCAACTATTTAAATAATACCCTGTATCTCCCGTTCATAAACATCTATATAAAACATTCCCGTCAAGATGTAAAAACGAAGAAACGTATACATGTAATCATTATTTTCCTAAGATAATTCTAAACTTTTCTAACACTTTTCTTTCAAGCCTTGAAATATACATTTGTGAAACTGCAAGCTTCTCAGCAATTTCCTTTTGTGTTTTGTTATTAAAGTATCGCATGGTGATAAAATCTTTTTCCGCTTGATTGAATTTATCCAGACTTTTTTCGAGAAAATCCCTGTTTTCGATTCTCTCAAAAGTATTATCCTCAGAGCCAATCGTTTCATGAAGTTCCAGGTCGTCATCGTTATATACATTTTGGTCAAAAGACTGCATATTGTATGCATTCCAAGATTCTGTTATTTCCAGTACAGTTTCTTCATTTATATTAAGATACTTTGCAATTTCATCAATACGCGGGGTCCGGTGTAATTCCTGTGTCAGGTGTTCTCTGGCGAAATTTACTTTTTGATAGACCTCATAAATTCTTCTGGGCACTCTTATTACCGAACCTTTATCCCTAAAGAAACGCTTAATCTCCCCAATGATCGTCGGAGTGGCAAAACTAACAAATTTAACACCCTTTTCAAGACTAAACCTTTCCACAGCCTTGATCAGCGCAATACAAGCGACCTGGTAAACATCCTCATAATCTATACCCCTGTTAATAAACTTTTTAGATATAATCTCTGCGAGATATAGATACTTATTTACAATTTGATTTCTATTCTCCACATTGGGATTGGCTTTAAACTTTGTAAATAATTGTTCTTCGCTATCATTCGGCTGCCCAAAAATGATAGCCTCTTTCTTAGCGTTCATATTAATATTCCCCTTCAAGAGATTTTGACATCAAGAACAAATACTCGTTGCTGGTACAAAATTCAGCTTCATCCATCAATGCATTAATCAATGATATTCCAAGTTCGTCTATCTCATTATCAAAAATACATTTTAAGGATTTATCCTCACAATCAAAAATAATAACCAGTTTGCTTTCTTCTATTTTAAAAACGATTTTATAGCAGTC
The DNA here is from genome assembly GCA_026418275.1 of Clostridia bacterium. GTDB lineage: Bacteria > Bacillota > Clostridia > Acetivibrionales > DSM-2933 > SKW182. The sequence goes on along the minus strand of JAOABQ010000103.1, from coordinate 72,019 downwards.
TGCTTTTGTACTTCCAATATTAACAAATTTATTACATACTTCGGCTAAAGCAACCTTAATATCCTCAATGGTCTCAATATCAAATCCTACCCTGTTGGCAATTCCGGATGCAGTAAGTCTCGCTACACTTACATACTCGGCTTTAAAGGGTAAAGATAATTCAATAATATCTGCTGTACTCATTCTTTCACTCCTCCATTACAAAAACATTATTCAGCCCTGTAATGATAAAGAGCTTTTTAATATTTTCTTTTAAGTTTGAAATAATAATTTGTTTACCGTTTTGTTTTGCTTTTTTTAGAGCTCCTACAAAGATACCTAATCCAGTACTGTCAATGTAGTTTAACTCCCTACAGTCGATCTTTAAATCTCCTTGATCGGCATCCACTATTTGATATAGCTTGTCTTTTAATAACTGCGAAGTATAAATATCCACTTCACCGGATACGTACACCTTCACACAGCCATCTATACTCTCTTCCCTAAACCTGATTTCACTCGACATTTACTAGCCAGCCTCCTTTATGTAACTTTATTTCTAAGTATTACCAACTTTTTTTAACAAACAATTTTAAAACCTTTACCCCATTATCATAATGCGGTGCACTATCCCTCATCCCGATAATCATTGCCTTACCCTTCAAATTCAAATTTTTTAGAATCGGTTGGCCGGATACATCAATACCATAAATATGCGGCTCCTTATCACTCTTTGCTAGAAGGGCGTAAGTCTTTTCAGTCAGCCCATCTCCCAGCTGACCAATCAGGGTATCCAGGCTTAAGAAAACACCGTCTTTTGAATATTTTTCAAAGTTTACCTGATCCATAATTAATACATCATTCCCCCCAACCGCCAGTTCAGTAAAAGCCTTCATAGACATGTTATGATCCTGGGGGGTATTGCCTTTTTCGGATAAGGTAATGATTTGAACATTTACTTCCTTAAATTCCTTAAACTCTTCTCTCAAGTGACTTTCTATTTCTTTTTGCGCAAACTGATTGAAGTCTCCAACGATAGCCACCCGGACATCGGGTTCAACCCTGCTCACAATTGAATAAATAATGTAAGATACAACAACCAGTGCCAAAATGCCGAATAAAACATGAAACTTATAATAGTAAAAGAAGTTTTCTATCTTTTTTTCAGTTTGGCTCAATTTTGTTGAATCCGGGCCCGAACCCTGCTTTGTTGGTTCGAACCCCATCAATAAAGCATATGCCTCACTGAGTTTATTCATATTGATTGCATCCGGCATATTTTCACTATCTTCCGCTTGAAGGCTTTTATACTTTTTGAGCAAAATATGATATCTCTTCTTTATTTCCTCTTCTCCGGCATTTTCCCTGACCCCAAGCATTTTCAAAGCATCTTTTTTATCCATGATCCTTGAGCCCCCCAAATTTAGCTCCGTAATTACTCCCGTGGTTTCATGGTTGGGAAAAGCAATACATCCCTGATAGAATAAGAGTCAGTCAAAAGCATTACCAACCTGTCAATTCCAATACCCAGTCCTCCGGTTGGGGGCATTCCATATTCAAGCGCATGAATGAAATCATCATCCATCATATTTGCTTCTTCATCCCCGGCTTCTCTCTTCTTCACCTGGTCCATAAAGCGCCCTTTCTGATCAATAGGGTCATTTAATTCCGAATAAGCATTTGCCATTTCCCTGCTGGTTATAAAAAGCTCAAACCTTTCGGTAAGTTCGGGACGGTCCGGCTTTCTCTTGGTAAGCGGAGAAACCTCTACAGGGTAATCCAAAATAAAGGTCGGTTGAACAAGGTGCTCTTCTACAAATTCCTCAAACATTAAATTTAAAACTTCTCCTTTTGACAAGTTGCCCTGGATATGAACTTTTTTCTCCTTGGCAATGCTTCTTGCCTCTTCATCGGTAGAAATTTGGTCGAAATCCACCCCTGCATACTTTTTAACTGCTTCTGTCATGGTCATACGGTTCCATGGAGGTGTTAAATCAATTTCCTGCCCCTGATAAACGATCTTCGTACTGCCCAATACTTCTTCAGCTACCTGGGATATAAGGTTTTCGGTTAATTCCATCATACCTTTGTAGTCATTATATGCTTCATATACTTCCATGAGTGTAAACTCAGGATTATGTTTGACCGACATTCCTTCATTCCTAAACATCCTGCCCATTTCATAAACCTTCTCAAGGCCTCCTACAATAAGCCTTTTTAAGTACAGCTCGGGGGCAATTCTTAAGTATAGATCAATATCCAGTGTATTGTGGTGGGTTATAAAAGGCTTGGCAGAAGCACCGCCAGGAATGGTATTAAGAAGTGGTGTATCTACTTCCAGGAAGCCTTTGTCGTCCAAAAACTTACGGATAGCTTTAATAATTTTGCTTCTTGTAATAAACGTTTTCCTCACATCAGGATTTACAATAAGGTCAACATATCTTTGTCTATACCTTAGGTCCATATCTTTAAGACCATGCCATTTTTCAGGAAGGGGCTGCAGTGATTTTGCAAGCAGTACAACTGTTTTAGCTTTAATAGAGATTTCACCTTTATGAGTTTTAAATACCTCCCCTTTTACTCCAACCATATCACCAATATCAAACTTCTTAAATTCCTCATAGGTTTCTGCCCCGATTTCATCCACTTTTACGTAAAGCTGAACTTTGCCGTCACGGTCATGTAAATCTGAAAAACTAGCTTTCCCCATACCCCTTTTAGACATAAGTCTTCCTGCAATGGACACGGATTGGCCTTCCATCTCCTCAAAACCTTCAATAATTTGTTTTGTTGAATGCGTTACATCATATTTTACAATTTTAAACGGGTCCTGATCGTTCTTTTGTAAATCACTCAGTTTCATTCTCCTAACCTTAAGTATCTCATTAAGGTCCTGCATCTCTTGATTTGCATCTAAAGTATCTGACATATCGTTCCTCCTAAAATCTATTAATCATTTAAATAAAATTAATAACCGAAATATAAGCAAGTAAAATCCTGAGGATGAAAAGGTATCCGGTCAAGAAGCCTTTCAGCAATCAAAATTTACTTACGCACTACTATAAAATAACAGTTTACAATGAATTGTAAACTGTTATTTCAGTAACATTATATATTAAACTAAACTTACTATACAATATTAATTCTACTTATAGATTTCTAATATTTTAAATTTAACAATTCCATCGGGTGCTGCTACTTCTACAATATCTCCGGATTTCTTCCCGATGAGTGCGCTTCCTACCGGCGATTCATTGGATATTTTATGGTTTGCCGGATCGGCCTCGGTAGACCCAACGATCGAATACTCAACTTCTTCATCAAATTCTATATCAAGAAGCTTCACCTTGGAGCCTAAACTAACCGAATCAGTTGTTACTTCATCCTCATCAATTACCTTTGCATGTTTGAGCATGGATTCTATTTGAAGAATTCTTCCTTCCAAATGTGCTTGCTCATTTTTTGCTTCATCATATTCGGAATTTTCCGATATATCGCCGAAGGAAAGTGCTTGCTTTATCCTTTCTGCAACTTCTCTTCTCTTGACACTCTTTAAGAAATCAAGCTCTTCCTCCAACTTCTTTAAGCCCTCATAAGTCAATACGACTTCTTTACCCGTCATCTGAAGCCTCTCCTTTACTTAAACAATTTGTGTTGATAATATATGCATTTCTTGCTTATTTATTCTCTATCTAAAAGAAATATGTAACCCTCACAAAAACAGTAAGCATACAATCCGCCTTATCAAAGGCCACAAACAGGGTTGAAACAAAGCTTTAAGTGAAGTTCGCCAGCCATAAACAATAAACACAAAACGGCACTGATAGCATGCAGTGCCAAACCAATGAAAACGCGCTGTTCATATCCGGTTATCCGCCAGGGACCTACGCATTTGGTTTGCCGGCAAAAACAATTAAACCAAATGCTTAGCAAGTCTTCATTGATTGTTTTATTCATTATAGAATACAAAGGAGCTAATGTCAAGCAGAGCCTCACGAAATTATCCCACTTTGGTCATATTTTAGCCCTTATCTCTGAGATTTGGCAGTATAATTGTTTCCTCCCCATATATCTTCAATTTTCAAAGTATTTCTCCGCCCTGCGAGTCCTTTTATGATATAGCCCTTATTCCGGAACCGGGAATAAATTTCTTCATAAGTCCAAGGCTCTGTATATTCAAAATCCATTTCTGCAATCTGAAGTTCGTTGATATACTTATAAATGCCGGAATCCACTTGAGATGCAATTTTTTTAGGAAGAGCAACCTTTATTCCGTTAACCATCACATTGCCGCTCAAAAAGGTGTCATCCCATTCCCCCAAGTTTATAATAAGAGCTTTTGACTTTACTTTTGAATTCAAGGAATAGGTATGAATATCTCCTAAATTGATGATCAGATCCGCATCCTTTACTCCCCCTGCAAGATCATTGGTAGCACGGATGGCTAAACCTGTTTCATCACAAAAGGCATCTGCATCCTTTTCAAAATCTTCCCTGGCTTTTGTAACCACCGTTATGTATTTAATCTTTTGAGATAAGAGTCGTATAACAGAAAAAAGGTCCTTCCGGTCTCCCCCATCAATAATGGTTATATCCAGATCCCCTAAATCGTAACCCCGCTCATCATATATTTTGCTGAGAATATTAAATAAAAGATATTTATATAGTTTTCTTCCTGTGGATGTAACCCTTTGAAAAGTATTGATCTCCAGCATTTCGAAAAGCCTCTTGTCCCCTTCACACATCAAAATTTCCTTTTCCCCTAGCTTTTCGGTGAGCGTTTGCTTCACCATATCCAAATGTGGCCTTTTTAGGTTTTGAATTTCGAATTGTTTGAAGGGTATACTCAATAAAAATATACTATAATTCTCAAGCCCTACTTCCTTTATACCCACTTCAAATTCAAACTTCTTAAATGAAGCAAGAAATTCACGGATATAATCCATGATCCCCTTTTTTCGGGGTTTGGGTGCTTCCCCCTCAAGACATACCACAACGCCGATATTCTCCATAAGTTTCTACCTTTTTCCGCTATAGATTGCTTAAAACCTCTCCCTTAACAGGTAGTCCGTTTTTTTATAATCCATAGGATCCTTATAGAGTATTATTATTTTGGAAAAACTCAAATTATGATAAAAGGAGCAGGCCTTATGGCTTGCTCCTTAAAATATTTTTAAGAATTTATACTATAGTTTGGTGCTTCCTTTGTGATGTAGATATCATGCGGGTGACTTTCTTTAAGACTTGCATTGGTAATCCGAATAAATTTGGACTTTGTTTTCAAATCCTCTATTGAGCCTGTCCCACAATAACCCATACCATGTTTCAATCCTTCAACCAACTGGAATACTGTGTCGGATAAAGGTCCTTTATATGGAACCCTACCTTCCACACCTTCGGGAACAAGCTTACTGGAATCTTCCTGGAAGTACCTGTCCTTACTGCCCTTTTGCATAGCGCCAAGAGAGCCCATCCCCCTATATACCTTAAATCTCCTGCCTTGGTATATTTCAGATTCGCCAGGACTTTCCTCGGTGCCTGCAAAGAGATTCCCCATCATAACAACGTTTGCTCCTGCAGCAATTGCTTTGGGAATTTCACCGGAATATTTTATCCCTCCATCCGCAATGATGGGAATTCCATAAGCTTTTGCAGCTTCCGCACAGTCATAAATTGCTGTAATTTGAGGTACCCCAATACCTGCAACAACTCTGGTTGTACAAATAGACCCTGGACCCATTCCAACTTTGACAGCATCCGCACCGGCTTCTATAAGATCCCTTGTTCCCTCTGCAGTCGCTACGTTGCCCGCAATAACCTGAAGTTCCGGATATGCATCTTTAACCCGCTTAATTCCTTCAATAATATTTTTAGAGTGCCCATGGGCTGAGTCGAGAACCACCACATCCACCTTTGCTTTAACTAAAGCCGCCACACGCTCCATCATATCCATTGTAACACCAATTGCTGCACCGGCTAAAAGTCTACCCTTGGAGTCCTTTGCAGAGTTTGGATATTGTATTGCTTTTTCGATATCTTTGATAGTAATAAGCCCTTTTAGATTACCTATTGCATCTACAATAGGAAGTTTTTCGATTTTGTGTCTCCGGAGAATTTCCTGAGCCTGGTCTAAGGTTGTTCCTTCCGGCGCAGTGACCAATTTTTCCTTGGTCATGACTTCCTTGATTTTTTTCTTGTAGTTTGTTTCAAACCTTAAATCCCTGTTGGTCAGGATTCCTACAAGCTTTCCGTTTTCGGTAACCGGGACCCCGGATATCCGGTATTTTTCCATTAATTCTACCGCATCATATACATAGTGTTCCGGAGACAGGAAGAATGGGTCAACGATAACCCCATGTTCCGATCTCTTAACCTTGTCCACTTCCATAGCCTGATCGCTGATGGACATATTCTTATGGATAACTCCGATTCCGCCTTCTCTGGCTATCGCGATTGCGAGTCTTGATTCCGTAACCGTATCCATTGCAGCACTAATAAGTGGAATATTTAATTTAATTGTTTTAGTAAGAAAAGTAGAAACATCTATATCTTTGGGCAACAACTCCGACCTTTGAGGTACCAAAAGTACATCATCAAAAGTGAGCCCTTCTTTTGAAAATCTATCACTCACAAAAATCCCCCTCCGAACGCAGCCTCCTAAATATTAGGTCTATTATACTAGAGAACAATTTAAGCGTCAAGGAAAAACATTATTTGGTTTTATTCGATGAAATCTACTGATTTAAAACACATATTTCCGATTTTTATTTACTTCGGTCCATTCCTCATAACTTTCATATTTTTTTAAATTCTTTTCTAAAACACTCCAGATTTCCGGGACTTCATCACTTCTTCTCCACGAGGCCGCTCCTGCCAAATTATATTTCAAAACCAATGAAGACTTGAGGTCGATAGAATCTTCATTTTCAAGCCAGATTTTATATAATGCATTTTCTTTTTTGTACTCTGCAAAAAACTGCCCACTCTCCTCATCCCAGGAAACCACCGCCTGATTTGCCTTGATATCGTCCTTTGCCGCAGCCATTTTGAGGACAGTACTTGCCAACTTGGATTTGCCCGTACTTCCCGTTTCTTCCTTCCATCGCCGTGTATAAAACGGAAGTCCAAGAAGGAGTTTTTCTCTCGGTACCATTTCAAGAACCTTTTTAAGATTTTCCTCCACCCACGTAATTTGTGCTACAGACCCTGCAACCGGGCTGGAAGCCCAATGCTGGTCATAGGTCATCAGCATTACATAATCAACTACTTTGCCGATCGCTTCCCTATCATAACACCGGGACCAGGTATCACTTCCGTCCGGAACCGTAACATCCATGGAAACCACCAGTCCCTGCTCTTTTAAAAAGGGAGTTATCTCTCTTACAAATTGGGTCAGGTGTTCTTTATCCTCTTTGTATATGTTCTCAAAATCAATATTGATCCCGTCCAATTTATAAAGTGAAGCAAAGGACAGCACCTGCTTTATGATATAGTCCCGGGCATCCGTATTTCTTAACAATCTGCTTGTCATTTTAATATCGCCGGAATCATTGCTTAAAAGTGCCCAAACCTTATACCCGTTTCTGTGGGCCCAATCAACATATCTGTGATCCGCCCGGTTGATCAGCGTACCTTTATCATTTGCAACTTGAAACCAGGTGGGAGATACTACATCCAGTCCCTGCATCGGATCAATCTTTGACGGATCCTTCATTTTTGAATAGATCATCTCCCACACAAGATTGATTTTCCCTTTCTCCGGTTTCCATCCTGTATTATCCGGCAATTCCTCCGAAATCTCACTTACCTGTACGTTTTTTACCACAACATCCTTTTTCTGAATAAATCCTATGGCACCGTCCCAGGTACGCACCTTGTACCATTTCTCATACTCTTCAAAAACTCTTAATACCTTTTCCTCAGTCTTATTCCCCTCTGTAATTTTTTTAATGATGGGTTCATGGATGGAACGTCCCCTTCTTACAGAAATCTCAGACTTTACCGGTTCAGCCTGTTGTTTGACATTGTTTTTAAAATCAATAATAACCACCTTTTGATCCTTTAAGTAAGTCACATCGATTTTATAAAAATCCTTCAAAAAGTCTATCGGAACATATACCGTATTGTTCTCTTCGGTTGCAGGAACCTTCAATGAAATAGGCTTATTATTGATGAGTGCCTTCAGGTTGTCGGTTTTCATTCTTAGTACTTTATTTTGGGTTGTAATAGTTACTTTCTTCAGGCTGTCATCCCAGTAAATATCTGGGTCCAAATAGGTCTTGATGACCTCAATGGATAGCAGTATTTCATCATAGGCAACCCTCGGTTCTTCCCTTATCACTTGATCTCCAATGACAAGGTTCAGCCTATCCTCTTGAAATGTAGGTACCATCTCATTGTTCGGTACAAAGAAGTGCCGGTAAACAAATACTCCGGCTACTAATGCTATAACTAAAAATAAAAAGACCAGGAAAATGATACGATTTGACTTTTTCACTTTGATCCCCCATTTATAGGTAATTTAGGGCTTAAAATATCCCTTATGAGGCACTATAGCCTTTCATCTAAACGTCTAATTTAAATATTTATTTGGATCTATGGAATTGCGTTTTGCCTTACATTATATCACTTAATCCGACATAAATCGTTAAAAAATAATGACAAATATGTTACAAACAACAAAAAAAGAGCCATGTGATCGGCTCTTTAATTCCATACATAATGCCCTTTTGTATGATCTAACAGTTTCAGCTTTACTTCATTACTTTTCTTGGAATATATGATTTAAATGCGTCCAGCATTCTTTCATCCGGCTCAAATAAGACCAGCGTTTTTCTTCCCTTGTAATTTAAAGTTATAAAGTAAATATTCTCAGCCCCCATGGAGCTTACAGCAATGATTTTGTTTTGTATGTTTTTAGCATCTTTATAATTTTCACTGGTCACTCCCGCAACCATTTCAAATTCCTTGCAGTGAGAACTGAAAATTCTTTTTCTGGTTCTTTGTGCGATGATTACGTCAATATCCAGTTCACCATTTGTTACAGCATACTCATATTCAATATTTCTGATTTTCGAGACATAAAAGGCGCCATATAAGGCAAAACCGCCAATAATGATTGAAATAGCACCATACTTTTTGAATGACAGGGCAATGAAAACAATGATAATGCCTGCCAGAAAAACCCCGCCAATCAAGAGATAATCCTCTATTCTCTTTTGCCTTTTCACAATCTTTTCTATAAAAATATCTCCCATTGTAAACCTCCCCAAAACTCAAAGATATTTAATTATAATCTCTTCAAACTCGTTGCATATCAGCGGCTTATATAATACTGTTGTTTTAGCCGGTAAGAATTTTATACATTCATTTTCCCCTTCATGCATAGGAATGAGAAGGATTACATCTATTTCAGGAAACCCTTCATAAATGCTCTTTACCATCACAGAAATCTCTTCATCCAGCACATTTGCATCTATAACCGCAATTTTAGGCTTTTCCTCTATAAAGAAATCTACATAAAATTTAAAATTGCTGTACAATTGGAAGTTCTCCGCTCCCAGTTTTACAAGTTCTTCTCTGATCTCGTAGCTTTCATCCGCATCATAGCTTAAAATTACAATTTTAGTATCCAGATAAACATCGCTTTTTTTATTATATTCCTTCAGCATATTTAAAGAACGGAAATAATCCCTTTCAAGCATTGAAATTTCACGGTTTAAAACCGTTAAACCCTCCTCGGGTATATCCGTAAACTGAATCCCGTACATGTAGTTCTGTTGAACCCGGGATCTTCTTAAAACTTTTATCGTTGTGCTAAACGATGCCCCCGAGTCAAAAACTGCATGAATCTTTATTGGAAGGCTTTCAGGCAAATCCTTTTCGGTTGAAACCATGGCACCGCCTTTACTCAAATTCTTTGCCACGCCCTCAAACCGGCCTTCTTCCAACTCAAAAAATACTTTTAAATTGGTATCAAACCGGATATATCTTCTTAAATTGTTAAACTTTCGTGCCTCATAAAGCTTCATGGTCATGGTTGCTGAAAGCTTGGAACTGATTCCCGAGATTTCGCCGTCTACAAGATATTCAAACCCCGATTTCTGAAACTTAACCATTACTTTTTGTCCTTCACGCCAAATACCGCTTACCTTATCCATGTCAATCAATACGTCTATGCTTTCATCCGATGCAAAAAGAATCGGTGTGACAATGCTCGTATCTTCATCAAAAGACTTGATCCTCACCAAGTTTAGGTTTTGTGCTACGTTAAAAAGTTCTTCCTTATTTACCGTTATCGTTCCCATGGCTAATCTCCTTTAAAGCTTTTTGGCACAATCACTTTGCACCAGAAAACCTGCATCATATTTTAAGGAAAATTCTGCAGAAATTTCAAGATAAGCTTGACTGTTTAACGCACTGTATCCGTTTTGGATGTTTTAAATTGGGTGCCAGATGTTCTTTTCTTAATAGAAGTTACGATAGTCTAAAGGTTAGTCTCTCACATACCGAAACCATTCTCTGCATACTCTGCCATATAGCTGATATTGATCGCATCTTATTTCATATTGACTTGAAAGCAGTTACTGTTCTTTATTTTATTGTATACCGAAATACGTACAATGTGAAGTATTATAGTGATAAAAAAACAAAAGGCCCATGGAAATCCATGGACCTGCTGTTATTCATTTCTTAATACATTCCGCCCATTCCGCCTGGCATTCCGCCACCTGGCATTGGCGCTTCCTTTTCCGGTTGATCAGCAACAACACTCTCTGTAGTGAGAACCATCGCAGCTACTGAAGCAGCATTTTGGAGTGCAGATCTTGTAACCTTCGCAGGATCAACAATACCGGAATCAATCATATTTACATATTTTTCGTTTAATGCATCAAATCCCATACCTGTTTCACTGTTTTTAATCTTTTCTACAATGACAGAACCTTCCAATCCTGCATTTGCAGCAATTTGTCTTACCGGTTCTTCAAGTGCTCTCAAGATGATTTGAACGCCGGTCTTTTCATCCCCTGTTGTGGATTCCAAGAGTTTGGAAACCTTCGGAATTGCATTGATCAGCGCTGTTCCTCCACCTGCTACGATACCTTCTTCAACAGCAGCTTTAGTAGCAGCCAAAGCATCTTCAATTCTCAATTTCTTTTCCTTCATTTCAGTTTCAGTTGCAGCACCTACTTGGATAACAGCTACTCCACCGGAAAGCTTTGCAAGTCTTTCCTGTAATTTTTCTCTATCAAAATCAGAAGTTGTTTCTTCAATTTGTGCTTTTATGGAAGCAATTCTTTTCTTAATATCAGCTTCGCTGCCTGCACCATCCACAATAATGGTGTTTTCTTTTTGTACAATAATTTGTCTTGCTCTACCCAACTGGCTGATCCTTGTTTCCTTAAGGTCTAAGCCGAGTTCTTCAGTGATCACTTCTCCGCCAGTTAAGACTGCGATATCCTGGAGCATTGCTTTTCTTCTGTCGCCGAATCCAGGTGCTTTAACAGCTACACAAGTAAATGTACCTCTTAACTTATTCACTACTAATGTTGCAAGAGCTTCCCCTTCAACATCTTCAGAGATAATAACCAACTTCTTGCCCTGCTGTACGATTTGCTCAAGAACTGGGAGTATATCTTGGATATTTCCGATCTTCTTGTCGGTAATCAAAATATATGGATCGTCTAAAACTGCTTCCATCTTTTCTGTATCTGTAATCATGTAAGAGGAAATATAACCTCTGTCAAACTGCATCCCTTCAACAACTTCCAGGTTTGTACCCATGGTTTTTGATTCTTCAACAGTAATTACACCGTCATTGGTTACTTTTTCCATTGCGTCTGCAATAAGGTTACCGATTACATCATCGTTGGCGGAGATGGATGCAACTCTTGCGATATCTTCCTTACCTTTAACTTTTTGACTGACTTCCTTAATGCCTTCAACAGCAACATCTACTGCTTTTGAGATTCCTTTTTTGATAATCATCGGGTTAGCACCTGCTGCAACATTTTTTAACCCTTCACGGATAATTGCTTGTGCAAGCAAAGTTGCAGTTGTTGTACCGTCACCGGCTACATCATTGGTTTTGGTAGCAACTTCTTTAACAAGTTGTGCGCCCATATTTTCAAATTTATCTTCAAGCTCGATTTCTTTAGCAATAGTAACACCATCATTTGTGATGAGCGGAGCACCGAACTTTTTATCTAAAACAACGTTTCTACCTTTAGGACCCAGTGTAACTTTTACTGTATCTGCTAATTTGTTTACACCGTTTTCCAGCGCGCGTCTGGCTTCTTCGCCAAATTTAATATCCTTCGCCATATTCTTACTTCCTCCTTTAATAAGCTTTACTCAAATTATAAAATGATGCATTTCATTCTTATTCAACCACTGCCAATAAATCGCTTTGCTTTAAAATTGTATATTCTTGGCCGTCAAACTTCACTTCTGTTCCGGCATATTTGCTTATAAGTACTTTGTCTCCAACCTTAACTTCCATTTTTATTTCTTTACCATCAACAACTGTACCAGGACCAACAGCAACAATTTCTGCTACCTGCGGTTTTTCCTTTGCACTGCCCGGTAAAACGATTCCGCTTTTTGTTGTTTCTTCACTCTCAAGCATTTTAATAACAACCCTGTCACCTAATGGTTTTATTTTCATATAGTCTACCTCCTCATGAATTTTTGTCCTTATTAGCACTCATTAGAAGTGAGTGCTAATCACAATAATAATATAATATAATATCCAAATTTTTATCAAATATGTGATTTTTCTATATTCTACTGTTATAAGTGAATTTAGGGCATTATATTAGGGAAATGTTACATTTTCTTCGTTTTTCTTAATTTATAATAAAATATTGAGTATTTTCAGAAGAGCAAAACGTACGGGCATTGATCTGCCCCAGTTTTGATTGGATCTCTGCTTATACAATGAACCAAAATAAAAAGCATTACCCTTGTTAAGTAAATGCTTATTATTGGGAATTGCTTCACTTTATTGCTAAACCAAAAGCACCTCTTCTTTCTGAAGTTTCTTCCTTGGCAATATGACTTTAAAAAGGTTTTGTGACCCTATATTGAGAAATTTGACTTCCCCCAGCTCCTTAAATGCTCTTTTAATCCGGGCCATACCAATTCCCGAGCGCATAAACCTCTTTTTGGTGTCTAAAGTCAATAATCTCTGATAAAGCCACGAATTCCTGCGGTCAGGGTTATTCTCCTTAATAAACTTATACACAGAGTTGTTGGCGATCAAAGCCCCCGGATTGCTGACTTCAATATTTTTGTTTCCAACCGTAACTGTAATTCCCCTGGATGTATCCAGGTAGTCACGATGTACCAAAGCATTGGCAATGGCTTCCTCCAACGCTTCATAAGGGTAATCCGCTTCATTGATAATCCCTCTTAAATACTCCGAAGTTTCATCCAACATATTAAGAATATTCCCGTAAAAGCAATTCGCATCCCCTCCATGAACCACCTTAATATATACATGGGGCAAATACACAGAAGGATTGCGTCCAAAAAGAAGCAGCCCTCCAATAGTAGGGTGATAGGTCTCCTGATCTGTCTTTTGACCGATCATCCCCATGGCCTCCAGCAAAACCTCACTCGGGTTTTCACTTACTACATTGAGGTTTGCAAAGTATTGTTTGATCATCTCGGCATCCAATTCCTTGATGCTGGCATTTTTCATCAGTACAGTCTCATAGGTCATGAGGCCGTTTTCCTGGAGCAAATTGGCTATTTCATTTCTCCTTGCCGTATCTGTGGTAGACCCCCTTCGTATATAAAAAGCACCATTTTGTATCATCTGATGGGGTTGATGGCAGCTCCGGTAGACCGTAAGCACAGCAATCATTTTACCTTCCAATCTTACATAATCTATGGAAATAGGCACTGGCGGATCACACCGGTTGTAAATCACCTGTTGGATTTGTTCTTCTTTAAACTCTTTGATATCAATCCCCAGTATTCTCTTTGTCTTATCTTCCACGCCAAAAACGATATAGCCTCTACCGCCTCTGGAATTGGCTATGGCAATCACATCTTTGGTCAGTTCCTTTTTTTCGCTTTCAGTGCCAAGGTTTAAAGCTGCTTTAAAATCCAGCTTTGGCCCCTCTTCTTGCCTTAAGAGACGTTTTAGCTTGTATTTATCCAAAATAAAACCTCCATTATTTGCTTTAAGTAGGTTTATACAACTATTTTATCATAAATTCCGTCCATTTGCGACTAAGTCAATGGGTGCTGAGCATGAGATTTATTAACGCGTTGTACCAGTGCTTTTTAACACAACAAATTTTAAGTTTCAAAGTGTTAAGAATGCACTTCATCTGTTTGTGCCTCGCATACCCTAGAAAAGAATTACGTTACGAGGCACTAGCAATATAGGTTTATTAGGTGGAAAGAACATAAGCGTAGGAACTTTAGAGCATATTAATCCGAGCGAGGAAATGCAAATCCACTGTTTGAAGCGAAACGAGTTTGGATTTGCCAAAGCTGAGTTTATATGCTCTTAAGACTGAAGCATCATTGTTCTTGGAACCTAATCAACCTATATAGCACAATAGATTAAATTATCTCCTGCGGTGCCCTCCTTTAATCAATGTCCAGGCTTAGAAATAATTTGCAGCCTATAAAAGGATACGTATTCTTATAGCCTTATTTAATCATGGCTTTTTTATGATAAAAACAAAAACCCAAGCAGTAATGCCTGAGTTTTTAACTATCCATCTATTCCCTGCGGGAATTTTATCTTCTCTTTTTCAGTTCATTATAGATATCATCCAAGCTTACGCCCCGTTCAACCATAAGAACCATCAAATGATACATTAAATCCGAAATTTCATATTGAATTTCTTCTTTTGATTTATTTTTAGCCGCAATGATAACTTCTGCCGTTTCTTCTCCCACTTTTTTCAGTATTTTGTCCAATCCCTTTTCAAAGAGGTAGTTCGTATATGAACCTTCCTTGGGATGAATCGTCCTGTCTACAATAACATCATAGACTTCCTTTAAAATTTTTGAATCGTCCTGATAGACCTTTTCAGCATCAAACACCGGTTTGGAAGTTTCTTTCAGGCCTTCTTTCTCAATATCCCGGTAAAAACAGGAGTAGTGCCCGGTGTGACAAGCAGCTTCAATCTGCTCTACTTTTGCCAGCAGTGCATCACTATCACAGTCTGTGCTTATGGATTTTATATTTTGAAAATGTCCTGAGGTTTCGCCCTTAAGCCAAAGTTTTTTCCTGCTTCTGCTGTAGTAGTGCATCCTACCTGTCTCCATGGACTTATGGAACGCCTCTTGATTCATATATGCCATCATAAGTACCTGGTTGGTTTTATAATCCTGTACAATGACCGGTATCAGTCCGTTTTCGTCAAATTTTAAATCTTTTATCAAATCTTCCATCGTTTACTCCTCACAAGTTGAATTATTCTAATCCAAGTCTCATCCATTTATATCTATCAAGCCATCTACTTTTTAGGTTAACTAAAGTCTGACCTCTATCCCTTTTTCCCTCAGGTATTTTTTCAAATCCACAATTTCCATCTCCTTATAGTGAAAAAGTGAAGCTGCCAGTACTGCATCTGCCTGCCCTTCAGTCACAGCATCGTAAAAGTGCTCCATTGTCCCTGCTCCACCCGAAGCAATGACGGGAATTTTCACCCTGCTTGATATGGCACGGGTAAGCGGAATATCATAACCGTTTTTTGTTCCATCACAGTCCATACTGGTTAGAAGTATTTCACCGGCCCCAAGCTTTTCAGCCTCTACAGCCCATTCAACAGCATCCCTTCCGGTATTGATCCTGCCCCCGTTTAGATAGACTTCCCATCCGGTTCCATCCGCTTTACGCTTCGCATCGATGGCAACAACAACACACTGGCTACCAAACCGCCATGCGGCTTCGGAAATAAGCTCCGGCCTTTTTAAAGCAGCCGAGTTGACAGAAATTTTATCCGCTCCCGCTTTTAAAATTTCTCTAAAGTCCTCAACACTCCGGATCCCCCCACCTACGGTAAAGGGAATAAAAACTTGTTCTGCTACCCTTTGCACAACATCCAGCATAATACTTCTTGCGTCGCTGGAAGCTGTAATATCCAAGAACGTAAGCTCATCAGCGCCCGCCTTGTCATAGACTGCAGCCACCTCAACAGGATCACCTGCATCCCTTAAGTTAACAAAGTTAACTCCTTTTACAACTCTGCCCCCATGAACATCCAAGCATGGGATAATTCTTTTTGTCAGCATCTTATTACCCCTACCCTTTTGCTATTTCTATGGCTTGTTTCAAATCAATATCGCCAGTATATAAAGCTTTTCCGATTATAGCCCCTGCAACACCTACGTTTTTAAGATTCTTTATATCTTCAAGTTTGCTTACACCGCCGGAAGCAATTACATCAATCTCCACTGCCTTTACCATTTCTTCCATTGCTTCCAGATTAGGCCCTGCAAGCATTCCATCGGTGGATATATCGGTATAAATAATGGTCTTGGCTCCCAAATCCTGCATTTTCTTTGCAAAGCCAACCGCAGTAAATTCACTGGTTTTTGCCCAACCCTCAATGGCTACCATTCCGTCCTTCGCATCAATGCCAATTACAATACTGCTTCCAAACGTCTTTAGTGCCTGTTTTACAAGATTCTGATCCTTCACGGCAGATGTACCTAAAATTAGGCGCTGTATCCCCTTGCAGAGTATGATCTCAATCATCTCAATAGACCGGATCCCGCCTCCAAGCTGCACCGGCATTCCGAGCTTTACAGCCATCTCACTGATAACGGCTATATTTTGAGGCTCTCCCGTCCTTGCACCGTCAAGGTCAACCACATGAAGGTATTGGGCTCCCATCTGTTCCCATTTTAAAGCCATCCCCACAGGGTCTTCCGCGTACACAGTTACATCGGTAAACCTCCCCTGCACCAAACGTACACATCTTCCGTCCTTTACGTCTATTGCCGGATAAATTACCATTTAAATTCCTCCTAAATTTTTACTCTATTAGAGATAACGAACTGTAAAAGAAAAATTTCGATTTCTGCCATCTAAGTAAACCAGGTATTTCATCTCTCGAATTTTACCATATTTACACTTTGTTATCTATTGAATTACTCTATTAAAGTTATATTTTTCTTTTATCCTACTAAAAAAGCGGATTCTTGGCTCTGATAGCCGCACTGGCACCTATATCAGCCGTTTGTTTTCATAAGCACCTTTTATATAATGTTAACAAAATTTCTTAAAATACTCAGCCCAACTTCTCCACTTTTTTCCGGGTGGAATTGGGTTGCAAAGACCTTGCCGGTTCCGATGGCAACATCAAATTCCATGCCATAATGGGTTCTTGCAATGACAATATTCGTATCCTCCGCTGTAAGGTAATAGGAGTGAACAAAATAAACATATGGGCTTTTTGACAGGTTTTTAAGTAATGGACTCTCTTTTACTTTTAAAAGGTTCCATCCCATATGAGGCACTTTCAGGTTCATATCCAAGGGCAATTGCTTTACAGCACCTTTTAAAATTCCAAGCCCTTTGACCTGTGCCCCCCCTTCCTCACTATAATCGAAGAGTAAATGCATGCCTAGACATATTCCTAAAAAAGGCTTCCCTTCTGCAATAACACTTTTTACCACATCAACCATGTCCGCTTTTTTCAAGCTGTCCATGGCATCGGCAAATGCCCCGACTCCTGGAAGAACTACCGCATCTGCTTTCGCTATTAAGTCCTTATCCTTTGTCACAACGGCATCCGCACCGATAAAGTGGAAAGCTTTTTCTACACTTTTTAAATTTCCAACCTCATAGTCAATGATTGCTATCAATTTGATCCCCTCATCCATCGTAGAAAACATCCACGCGTAGCTCGAAGCAGTAGGCATTTTAAAAGCACATTTACACCCTATGCCCCCATCTCCAAATCCCGTTTTAACATTTTCCACAAGTAATTCATTATCGTTTAAGGGAAAAGCCAAAGCTTCTACCCACATCCTTTATTATAATCATTATTTATATGCATCGTAAAGGAAAAGTTTATCCTATTTTTATATCCAAAATATGGATTTATTTGATCTTTTTACTACAGAACCTTTACAGAATAGAGCAAAGGCCGGCTGCTCAACGGAAGCACCTACCCGGCCACACATGGGACAGGGCCGGAAAACCAGCCCTGTCCACATTATGCGTATTAATCCAGCTTTTTACCTGTAATACGTTCGTATGCTTCCATATACTTATTGCGTGTATTCATGATTACATCCTCAGGAAGCTCCGGTGCGGGAGGCTTTTTATCCCATTTAATGGATTCCAGATAATCCCTGACAAACTGCTTGTCAAAGCTATCCTGAGGTTTACCAACCTCATACTTATCCATCGCCCAGAAGCGGGATGAGTCCGGGGTACACATTTCATCTGCGATTACAAGTTCCCCATTCATAATTCCAAACTCAAACTTGGTGTCTGCAAGAATTAAGCCTCTGCTTTCCGCATGTTGGCTTGCCTTATTGAAAAGAGCAATACTTGCATCACGGAGCTTTGTTGCAAGATCCGAACCTATTTTATCTGCAAGTTCTTCAAAGGTAATATTTTCATCATGTCCTTCATGGGCTTTGGTGGTAGGCGTAAATATGGGTTCCGGAAGTTTTTCGCTTTCCCTTAATCCTTGAGGAAGTTTTATACCGCAGATGCTCCCTTCTTTCTGGTAGGACTTCCAGCCCGAACCGGAAAGATATCCTCTGACAATACACTCGGCGGGTGCCATTTCAATTTTCTTAACCAGCATGGATCTTCCCTGAAGCTCTTCCTTGAATTTTGAAAGCTCTCCCGGATACTTACTTACATCGGTTGTAATTACATGATTGCCTACAATATCTTTGGTGTAATCAAACCAAAATTCCGAAATGCTGTTTAAAACCCTTCCCTTATCGGGAATCAAATTTGGAAACACCACATCAAATGCAGATATTCTGTCTGTTACAATGATTAAGAGCTTATCACCCAAGTCGTAAACATTTCTCACCTTCCCTTTTATAAAGAGAGGGAGGTTGATAAAATCCGTATTGTTAATAACCTTAGCCATTTTTTTCCTCCTAAAATTTATATTATGATTATAGTGAACAAATATTATAATGTTCCCTTCGTAGACATAACTCCTTGAATTCTGTCATCTAAGCGGGTAGCCTCATCCAAAGCTCTTCCAAAGGCCTTGAAAATGGACTCAATGATATGATGATTGTTTCTCCCGTGAAAAACCTTGATGTGCAGCGTAATTTCGCCATTGAACGCAACAGCTCTAAAAAACTCCTCCACAAGCTCGGTATCGAAATTGCCCAACTGATCCTTTGTAAAAGCCGCATCGAATACCAAAAACGGCCTTCCGCTTAAATCCAATGAAACCAAGGATAAGGTCTCATCCATGGGAACGTAGGAAGTGCCGTACCTTTTTATGGATTTTTTGTCACCCAAGGCCTTCTTAATTGTCTGACCGAGAACTATACCCACATCTTCCACCGTATGATGCCCGTCCACATAGAGGTCTCCAACCGCTTTCACCTTCATGTCAAAAAGTCCGTGTTTTGCAAATAGATTTAGCATGTGGTCAAAAAAACCGATTCCAGTGTCAATTTCCGATTTTCCCGACCCATCTATCAAAATATTCAATGCAATATCTGTCTCACCGGTTTTTCTTTTTATTTCGGCTTCCCTAACCATAGGATACCTCCAAAAAACATACTTTAAAAATTTAATATTATTATACCAAATAACCAATCTTTACATAGCCCTTCTACAGATAGCCAAAGAAAAATGTGTGATCTTTAAGTAAGTGAAACATCTGCAGCAAGCAGCGGCCTTCAGGCTGTAAAAATAACTTTTATCTGTTTATCTTGCTCCGATGATCTCTTTCACACCTTTATAAAAAACCTCCATCTCTTCGTCGGTACCAATACTTACCCTCAAATAATTCTTAATTCTCGGCTTATTAAAGTACCGAACAAGAACACCCTTTTCCCTTAAGCCTTGAAATATATTATAGGCCTCTATGTCAGGGTGGCTTATAAATATAAAATTAGCTTTTGAATCAAGCACTTTGAAACCGATCTCCTTAAGCTTTTGGGACAGAGTCTCCCTTGTTTTTATAATCTTATTTCTTGTTTCCTCAAAATAGGCTTGATCCTTCATCGCCGCATCTGCCCCTGCCATTGCCAAACGGTCAAGGGTATAGGAATTGAATGAATTTTTGATACGATCCAGACCCTCAATCAGATCCTTGTGACCTAAAGCAAATCCTACTCTAAGGCCTGCCAGAGAACGGGATTTGGAAAGGGTTTGAATGACCAGCAGATTGGGGTAGTTTTGAATCAGCTTAATAGAAGACTCTCCGCCAAAATCAATATAGGCTTCATCCACAATGACCACTTGGTCCATGTTTTTATTAAGAATCCTCTGTATTTCTTCTACCGGAATGTATTTGCCCGTGGGCGCATTCGGATTGCAGATCAGTACGCCCCCATTTTCCTGAAAAAATTCTTCCAACGGAAGATTGAATTCTTCATCCAAGGGAATCAGCCGGTAATCAATCTTAAACAAGGCAGCATATACATCATAAAAACTGTATGTAATATCGGCAAACAAAACCGGTTTCCCGGGATTAAAGAATGCCATATACGAAAATGCCAAAATTTCATCCGAACCGTTGCCAACAAAAACCTGATCCTTGTCCAGATTATAGTACTGTGCTACCGTTTCCCTAAGCCCACTCACTGTGGGATCGGGATACAATTTAAGATTTTCATCATCCGCCTCTTTAATTGCCTCAATCACTTTAGGAGAAGGCGGATACGGACTTTCATTGGTATTGATTTTAATATATTTTTTATCCCTTGGCTGTTCTCCAGGAACATAAGGCGTTATGCTTTTCGTAATCTCACTCCAATATTTACTCATTTCAATCCTCCCTTCGACGCTTAATCTCCCATTTTATTCAAACCGGACCCGGATTGCATTTGCGTGAGCACTTAAACCTTCCTCTTCCGCAAAACGGATTACATCATCCTTTACACTCTCCAGCGCTTTTTTTGAATAGGAAATCACACTGGACTTCTTTACAAAATCAGATACATTAAGGGGTGAGAAAAACCTTGCCGTTCCGCTGGTAGGAAGAACATGGTTGGGACCTGCAAAATAATCCCCCAAAGGCTCCGATGCATAGTTGCCCAGGAAGATAGCCCCCGCATGCTTTACCATTCCCATAACACCAAACGGATCTTCCACGCAAAGCTCAAGATGTTCAGGCGCAATCAGATTTACACTTTCCATGGCTTCTTCCAAAGTGTCCACGATAACAATAGCACTATAGTTTGCCAGTGACTTTTCAAGGATTTCCCTTCTGGATAAATAGGAAACCTGCCGGATAATTTCTCTTTGCACTGCTTTTGCGATTTCCTCCGAGGTTGTAACCAATATGGCCGATGCAAGGGTATCATGCTCTGCCTGAGATAAAAGGTCTGCGGCTACAAATTTTGCATTGGCCGTTTTATCCGCGATGACCATGATTTCACTGGGCCCGGCAATCATATCAATATCACAGGCGCCGTACACCATTTTTTTTGCCATGGCAACATAAATGTTCCCGGGACCTACAATCTTATCCACTTTGGGAACAGTCTCGGTTCCGTATGCAAGGGCTGCAACCGCTTGTGCCCCGCCCACTTTATAAATCTCATCAACACCTGCTTCATTCGCAGCAACAAGGATAGCAGGATTTGCACCGTCTTCCTTGGGTGGTGTAGCCATCACAATCCTTTTTACTCCCGCAACCTTTGCGGGAATAACATTCATTAGTACCGAGGACGGCAGGGGAGCTGTTCCCGCAGGGACATACACACCTACACACTCAATCGGTGTAAGCATTTGTCCTAACAAAATCCCTTCCGACTCTGTTGTAAACCAGGACTTTTCTTTCTGCTTTTCATGGAAGTTTTCAATGTTGGCCTTAGCTCTTCGTATCACTTCCACAAATTCCTTGTCAACCTTGTGATATGCCTCCTGAATCTCCTCCTTGGAAACTCTCAGCATTTCGGCTTTCATTTCTACATGATCAAATTTCTTCGTATATTCGATTAGGGCCTGATCTCCGTTTTTCTTCACATAGCTTATGATCTCGGCCACCCGTTTTAAGACGTCGCCAACTTCGGTCTGATTTCTTTTTTCGAGCATTCTTAAAAGTTCATCCATGGATTCCTTCTTTAAAATCCTGATCATTTGGCTGATTCGCCCCTTTCAAGCTGTTTTCTAAGCCCGTCAATAATCTTATTGATTCTCTCGCTTTCCATTTTCATGCTCACCCTATTTACTACCAACCGGGCACTGATATCCGCAATACTGTCAAGTACTACCAACCCGTTTTCCTTTAAAGTCCTGCCGCTTTCAACAAGATCTACGATTACTTCGGAAAGCCCTACTAAAGGCGCAAGCTCTACTGATCCGTTGAGCTTAATAACCTCAATGGACTCCCTTCTTTTATGTTCAAAGTATTCTCTTGCAATCTTGGGATACTTGGTCGCAACCCTTTTATTATTGAGTTGGTCCAGTTTCCCCTCCAGCTCCTTCGGTCCTGCTACTACCATTTTGCACGCGGCAAAACCTAAGTTCAGCACCTCATAAAGATGCCTGCCTTCTTCGAGAAGCGTATCCTTACCTACAATCCCCAGATCTGCCGCGCCATATTCTACATAAGTAGGTACATCGCTCGGCTTTGCCAGAAAAAATTTAATTTTATTTGTTTCATCCCTTAATATGAGTTTTCTGGACGAGCCTTTTAACTCACTGCAGTCAATTCCGATTGCTTCAAAAAGTTCCACCGATAAATCGGTAAGTCTTCCTTTTGAAAGTGCTATTGTCAAGTATTTCATAATTTACCTCCAGAATTTAAGCTTAACCCCTTATTTATTGAGTAAATCACCGATTGTCGCAGCGGATACTTCACCCGTCTCAATGTTAATAACTTCAATCCTATCTGTATCCAAAATCCGGATGATTCCTCCGATTCTCTTCTCTTTGGCATATTCCTTGAGAACGTCAATCTCTCCTTGAGTGGTATCGATTTCTACTTTTAGGCCCTGTCTTCTTAGCTCATCACACAGTTGAATCGCTGTTTTTCTTCCATCTTTCCTGTAACAGACAAGACTATCCACGCTTGGTTTTTCTGCTTCAATTTTCTGCCTTTCCAGCGCCATCATAATCATATTAATGCCTAAAGAAAATCCTGTGGCGGCGCAGTCCCGGCCGAAATATTCGCTCAGTCCGTCATACCTTCCCCCGCTTAAAATCGGGAATCCAATGCCGTAAGTAAAGCCTCTGAATATAATTCCCGTATAGTAATTAAGGCTCTGGACCATCCCCAAATCCACCGATACATATTTACTCATTCCGTAATCATCCAGTATGGCAAGGATCTCTCTCAAGTTTTCCAGTGCTTTTACAGAGCGGCTGTTGAGCTGAATTTTTTCTACCCTGTCAATTACATCCACCGAACCGAAGAGCTTGGGCATATCAAGAATCAATTCCTTCAGATCATCCCGGATATTGTGCGCCTTTACAATCTCCTCCACACCCAAATAATCCTTCCGGTCAATCAAAATACGGATTTGCTCTATGTCCTGTTTCGAAAGCCCTGTTTCCTCCATCAGCCCCTTAAAGAACTCTACCTGCCCGATATCAATTTGGAAGTTCTCAAGTCCCGTAGCCTTTACCGCACAAATTGCGGTTGCAATCACTTCCGCATCTGCCTCCGGGCCGTTTACTCCCATAATCTCAACACCTGCCTGGGTAAACTCCTTTTGCTTTCCTCCGCCGATTTCATTATATTTAAAAGTATTCCCAATATAAGAAAATCTTAAAGAAGAAGAAACATCCTTATACTTGGTTGCCATCATACGGGCAATCGGTATGGTCATTTCAGGCCTTAAAACCAAAATTCTCCCTTGAGGGTCAAAAAACTTAAACATGGTTTCCTGGGGTGTCATATCCGATGCTGATGTAAACACATCATAAAATTCTACCGTTGGCGTTTCCACTTCAAAATAACCGTAAGATCTGAACAGATTTCTCACTTTCTCTTCCAGATTTCTTTTGGTATAACAGTCATCAAACAATATATCCTGAATACCTTCGGGCGTATATATTTTCCATTTTGCCAATGCCAGCACCTCACTTTATTACTTTATCATGTTAAAGCGTTAAATTAATGAATTAAGATAATTATAAGGGCAAACGATCCTCTTGTCAACATGATTGGAAAATTAACATATACATATTCTACTCTGCTGCATCCGCCACTTCGATATAATTTTTCTCAATTTCCGGAGGTTCATCCTTCCTCCCACTGAATAGATCGACAATGGCAAAAATAACTGCGAGCAGCAGTACTACTGCTAAAAATGAGAACTTTATCGGTGTTTTATAGTAAAGATAGGGGATATAGCTAAAAAGTGATGCAAAATTAACTAAAACCGCTATGAAAGCCCGTTTAGGAAAGTAGAACGCATAAATAATCGAGATCAGATCTGCAATAAAAAAGTATCTTTCATGCATTCCGGGAAGGACAAAGGGAACAACAAGAGAAAACGTCAAAGCAAGTTTTAAAATTTCCTCCTTATCCATACCTTCCATTTTCTTGTAGGCAGCAAATAGAATATATAAAACCAATAAAAAAGCAAAAACAATTCCCGAAATTTTTAACAGCTCGTAAGGTTCTTTTACAATCCACTGATAAATATTCGGTGCATTCATCTGAAGTTTACGGTAGCGGTCCCCCTGCTTAACATAGATCATAAGGAGCTCCAAAAACGGCCTTCCCACAAGTGCAGCAGGTATGACAGACAGAATATACACCATAGGGACAAGCAGCAATTGAAAAAAATTCACTTTCTTCCTTAAAAGTAAAACCAAAAATAGGGGGGCAACAAAAACGGTTTGTAGCTTGAGGGAAAATGCAATGCCAAAAAGAAGGAGCGCAGCAATATTTCTCTGCTTTAAAACAAAATAAATGGAAGCAAGAATAAAACTTGTATAAATCACATCACATTGTCCCCACTTGGAACTGTTTAAAACCAATGTGGGTGCCAGGAAAACCAGCCCAAATGCAAGATAAGGTGCAAAACCCTCCTTATATTTTTCCTTAACAATCAATAGTGCAAACCAGGCAGCCGCAAAATCAAACATAATGGAGATAAGCTTGATTGCAATTATTTTAGGTATAGGAACCAGGGTTGACAGGGTAAGGAAATACAAATAAGCCGGTGCATAATCTGCAAAATCCGTCTTTAGCGCAAAAAACCCGCCGTTTCCCTTGATGAAATCATACCATTTGCTTAAAAAGTGGTAATAATCCCCGCTTACAAAGTTTATCATTGACCCTTTAACCGCCAAACCTATGATAAGGACTGCGGCCAAAAAAAGGACTTTATTATGCTTTTTTATAATGCCAAACATATTTCCACCTTCATTTTTAGTTTTTTTCAAAGTTATCGATAACGAACTGTAAAAGTAAAATTTCTATTTCTGACACCTGAGTAAACCAGGTATTTCATCTCTCGAATTTTACTATGTTTGCACTTCGTTATCTATAAAACCAAACCATCCATATTCTTATATATATTTTATATAATTAAACCTTTGCATACGTCAATATGAATGTTATGATTTGTTATATATAAAACCCGTAATACTATGGTTACAGGATGGGTTCATGATCTCTACTAGATCGTGTGTGCGGCAAGGCTTTAACGGTACAAACGGTAAAAATGCCCTTGCCTTATTATAACTTCTAAGCTCCCATAGTTTATTTTGCCGGATATGATTCATTTTTAAACCTTTCATTGTAAGGAGATGTTGTCTCATGTGTTTTAAAGCAGTTATTTTCGATTTGGACGGAACTTTGCTGGATACTTTGGAAGACCTTGCCTTTTCTATGAATCAAGCACTCTCTTCCTTAGGTTTTCCCACCCACGCAGTGGAAAAATACAAATACTTGGTTGGCGATGGAGTGGAAGTACTTGCCATGAGAGCTTTACCCCAGGAAATACAAGATATTTCTGTTATCCAAAACTGTGTTTTAAAGATGCGGGAGTACTACCATCTTCACTGGTGTGATAAAACCAAGCCCTATAAGGGTATTCCGGAGATGCTGGAGAAGCTCGCTAAAAAGAATATCCGGATGTCTGTACTTTCAAATAAACCCCATGACTTTACAAAAATTGTTGTAAGCAGATATTTTCCCCACATCCATTTTGACTTTGTATTGGGTGCAAGGGCCGACGTCCCTAAAAAGCCGGACCCAAAAGGCGCATTGGAAATAGCGAAGGAAAGCCGCTTGGAACCAGATTCCTTTTTATACCTGGGTGACACAAATACAGATATGCTCACGGCTACAGAGGCAGGTATGTTTGCAGTAGGTGCACTGTGGGGATTTAGAAAAGCAGAGGAGCTACTAGAAAGCGGAGCCAAAAAACTTATTGAAACCCCGCTTGATCTCTTAAAACTTTTTTAATGTAAGGATGTATCTTTATGCAGCCTTATGTTTTTTCATTTTGTTATAATCCCTTTTATGGCTGTGTTTAATCGCTGTTTTGCTGGAGCAAGCAGCTTTTGCTTTTTGTTTTGCTTATTTTTTTTAGATATTCCCTTGCCTGACCTCTCATTTTGTACAAACAGGTGCAGTATTACCGCAATAATACTTATGAGCAAGGGAATAGGCAAATATGAAAGTTTCACCGGTGTTTTCCCGTATAGAAAGGGATAATAACTCATAATCGAGGAAAAGCTAACAAAAACAGGAACAAAAAACATTCTTGGGTAATAAAAAGCATATACAACAGCTGCTATATCTGCAATAAAAAAGTACCTTTCATGCATACTGGGAAGTAAAAAGGGTATACCCAATGAAAAAATCAAGGCAATTTTTACAACATCCCCGCTTTTTAACACCTTCATTTTTTTATAAATAAAAATTAGCATGACACATACAAATAATGCTGCTGCGCCTATCGCTATTTTACTCATTGTTTCATAAGGGCCCTTTGCTGTCCACTGATAAATATTGGGAGCATTGAGAGTCAGCGTTTTATAAAGGGAACTTTGATCAAAATAAATACTCAATAACTCCTCAAAAGGTCTTCCGGCTAAAGCAGCGGGAATAATCGACAGGAGATAAACACCTGGAATGGCCAAAAGATGTATAAAAGTGACCTTTCTTTTGAGTGCCAATAGCAAAAATAAAGGTGCAACAAATATGGCTTGCACTTTAAAAGCAAAGGCGATCCCGTATAAAATGACTGACAAAAGCTTCTTTTGTTTTTGCAGGAAATAGACGGATGCTAGAATAAAGCTTACAAAAATGATATCACACTGCCCCCACTCAGCACTGTTTACCATCACAGTGGGCATTAATAGAACAGTGCAAAATGCAAGATAGGGGATAACTCCCGTTTTATATTTCTCCCTGACTATAAGCATGACAAAAAATGCTGCAACAAAATCGAAGACAATAGAGATTAATTTAATCGCAAAAAGTTTGGAAAGGGGTAAATAGGTTATGAGTGCAAGAATATACAGATATGCCGGAGAATAATCAGAAAAGTTGTGCTTCAAAGCTGAAAATCCACCCTTGGACTCAATGAAATCGTACCATTTACTCACATAATTCAAATAATCGGGGCTTTTATAATCAAGCATCGTTTCACGGATGGCAATCCCTCCAAGAATTGCTGCTGCGATAAACACTTTAACAAAAATACGAAAAAGAATCTCTTTGGACCTTACTGTTTTTACTATCATCGGATCACCTTCATCAATAAGTTCATACTTTGGTAAAAAGAAAACATGTATGTTAGAAAGACGCACAGTATGGTAATAGTATACTTTTACATAAAATATTTCCTATATTATTTATACAATAATTACCTGTCCATGTCAATAAAAATGTCACTTTTTGTTATTCTGTGGCGAATTTTGTAGCATTGATACAATTGACTAGAACCTGGCTACTTTGATCTCCTTCAAGAAATATAAAACCACCATAATTTCCTTAACATTAAAAAAGTCATAAAAAAATATGACCTCCCAATATTTTTTTATGACCATGGTCATCTTAACCCCTTATGCAAAATGAAGTATCATAGAATTAAGGTGATCCCAAATCACCGATATCCCTGTGATACCATCACAAAAACCGGTATCCTGAAAGAGAGAAAGAGAGGTTTTGTTTATGCTAGGTTTTATTGCATGGATTCTTGAATACTTAATCGGCTCACTTGCGTTTATCGCACTTATATTTGATGAAACCACCCGTACCTTTGCCATTTCTGTCATTTGCGCCATTATCGTCATTATTTTTATTAAGCCGGTATGGAATAAAAGTGACAAGGAAGACTGGAATATAAAGCTGTCCGAACAGGCTATTAACAAAAGAATAAAGTTTTATAGAGTAATCATCGCCCTTAAGTGGGGTGTCTATACGGCGTTTTCCCTCTATGTCGTCTATCGTGCCCTATTTTATGATGCAAATATGATGGAATAATCATTATTTTCAGGGTAGGCAGTTATTTTATTAGGGAGGCGGCAGGAAAATGGAAATCAGTCAAATTAAAAACTTTGCTGAAAAGATGAAAGCGAACATCCAGGAAGTAATTGTAGGCAAGGATGAGATTATAGACTTGCTTACAGTGGCATTGGTCTCATCAGGGCATGTGCTGCTGGAGGATATGCCGGGTATGGGAAAAACCCTGCTTGCCAAATCTTTGGCAAAGTCCCTTAACTGTACCTTTAAAAGAATCCAGTTTACCCCCGATCTCTTACCTTCAGATTTAACGGGAATTAACTACTTTAATCAAAAAAAGGGTGACTTTGAGTTCCGTCCAGGCCCAATCTTTTCAAATATTCTTCTTGCAGATGAAATCAACAGGGCAACACCCCGCACCCAATCAGCACTTCTCGAATGTATGGAGGAACGGCAGGTAAGCATCGATGGAGAAACCCATACCTTAGCCAGTCCTTTTATGGTCATTGCCACACAAAACCCTGTTGAAATTCAGGGGACTTTTCCCCTCCCGGAGGCTCAGCTTGACAGGTTTTTAGTCAAAATCCGGATGGGATATCCATCAAGTGAAGAAGGCGTTGAGGTTTTGAAACGTTTCAGGGAACAAAATCCTCTGGACAATATGCGTAAAATAGCAGAGGCCAACGAAGTGAAAGATGCTCAAGCTTCTTTCAGCAAGGTCTATGTAAGTGACGATTTACTCCGGTATATACTCGGCATTGTAGAAAAGACCAGAAATCATCAGGAAATCGTCTTAGGCGCCAGCCCCCGTGCAAGCCAGGCACTCCTTAAGGCTGTGCAGGTCTTCGCCATCCTTAAGGGACGCGACTTTGTTGTACCCGACGATATCAAAGCCATGGCAAAACCGGTTTTAAGCCACAGGCTCATTCTAAAAAGCTCCTTCCAAATGAAAGAACGCCGCCAGGAATCCATTCTGGATCAGATATTAAAGGAAATACCTGTTCCGTCAGAAGATAAACTGGTTAAAGGAAGTGAAGGAGAATGGCTGTAGCCTGGCTCATTTTTTTTACATTTGTTTTTTTAATAGTCCAAGGAAAGGTATATAAGAAGAGGGTTTTTAAAAATCTTGATTACAATCGTTTTTTTAGTGCGTCTTCTGTTTATGCCGGTGAAAATGTTGAAATGGTTGAAATAATTTCAAACCATAAACTCCTTCCCGTATTTTGGCTCCGGCTGGAGTCAAAGATCAGCAAATACCTGGAATTTGAAAAGCAATCCAATTTAAACATAGAACATCAACAATACCATCGAAGCCTCTTTTCCCTCATGCCTTACACCAAGATTACCCGAAGGCATAAAATTCGCTGTCTGAAACGGGGTTTTTACCAGCTTTCCTCTGCAGCTATGACCAGCGGAGATCCCTTAGGGATACACCAGGTTTATAAAGACATTTCCCTTTCTTCCGAACTTTTAGTCTATCCTAAAATTATATCAACCGATGATATTGATCTCCCTACCCACAGCTGGCAGGGGGACCTTGTGGTGAGGCGCTGGATTGTGGATGATCCCTTTATGGTCTCAGGAGTCAGAGAATACCATTATGGCGACCCGTTAAACAGGATTAACTGGAAAGCAACAGCAAAAGCGGGAAGGCTCCAAGTCCATAATACAGATTATACAGCAAACACAAAACTTTTGGTCCTTTTAAATATTGAATCCACCGAAGACAGTTGGGATTCCCTTTCGGATCCCGACCTTGCTGAAAAGGGAATATCCTATGCATCCTCCATCGCCTATTCCGCTATTACCAAGGGAATCGAAACAGGTTTTGGCTGCAACGGATACCTCTTAGGCCAGGAAAAGGCCCCTGTATTCATCTATCCAAGCTGCAGTACCGAACACTGGATAGGGCTATTGGAAGTTATGGCAAAGCTGGTTATAGAAAGAGCTGTTACATTCCATACATTTTTGGATGAGGCCATGGAAATGCGAAATGTTGATATCCTTATCATAACACCTTTTATAAATGAACGGCTTGAAAATAAAATTGAAAAGATGAAAGCATCGGGAAATGCGGTAGAAATTCTTCATTTGGGTCATTTTCCCGGGGAGGAGGAGATTCGATGACAAACCTTAGGTTTATATTCATGAAATGTTTTCATGGGATTATGGAATTATTGTTTATTTTTCCATTCATACTGATTGTCTGTATTAACCTTTTACCAACTTCAAGGCTTTGGCCCTTTTTTTCTCTTCTTATCATCACACAGCTTGCAGCCATCATGATCCGGCTGCTGTTTTTAAATAAAATGACCCTCATAACCTATACGCTGGGCATCCTTTTCACACTCTCCATTGTACTTGCGGTAAATCCATTTAATGTAATCACTGTAATCCTATGGTTCTTGTTGTTTTGCACCTTTATCCGGGGGGTCCGTTTGGTTAGTCAGGGATGGTCACATCAAACATCCGATTATTTTTTCTGGTTTGCACTGGGAGGCTATTTCTTTTCATACTTCATATTTAAAAATATCGGAAAATATTACCCCTACTTCGGACTGATAGAAATTTTAAGTGTGGCTTGTGTTCTCCTGTGCCTTCTTAGAAACAACCTATACCACCTGCAGTATGCCGCCTCCCCAAGGAGCGGAAAACCGGAGCTGCCCTTTTTTATCCTAAAGCTAAACACACTTTTTCTCTCCGGCATTTTTGTTGCACTATTAGCCATCAGCAGTATCCATTGGGTTAAGGAAATTGTGGGTAAGGTTGTTTTCACAGTGGTCAAAGTAATTTTGATTTTACCCTCCCTTTTATTATTAAAAACCGAGAAGATTCCTCCAGCCACTAAAAAGCTTCTAAGGCTAGAGGCAGTAAAGACAGAAGGAACCGGTTCCCTTATCGATATACTTTTGCAGGCAGTTTTTAAAGTTATTTTAGCCATCGCTGCGGTTGCCATCATCCTTGTACTGATTGAGCTGGCCAAGTCCGTTTATAAACATACCAAAATCGTTCTGCGGAAGTTTTTTAAAGTCTCTCCCAAAAAGGAAAGAGAATCTTTTGGGTTTATTGACTATAAAGAAAAACTAGACCGTTCGAACGCCTTAAAATTCGATTATAAAACGCTTAAGACATGGCTGTCCGGACTTTTTATTAAAGAGCCCAAGTGGGAAAACTTAAAAAATAACCAGGAAAGAATCCGTTATATTTACCGGCAGCTTCTTCTTAAATCCATCTTGAAGGGTTATCCCTTTAAGCGGAATTTAACCCCCTCGGAAACCTGCAAGGACATCCTATCATGGGAAAAATCGTCTTCCCCGAAAGGAACCAGGCTTGCATCCCTATACAACCTTGCCCGGTATGGATCAGGAGAGATTAAAGACCGGGAGGTTGAAGAAATAAAAGAACTAAAGGACGGAATATAATATACTTCCGGGGTAAAAGGAAAGGGACCTAAGGGGTCCCTTCTTCTTTTACTTTAATTCTATTTCAAATCCTTCATTAGGATCAATTTTAAATTGTTCCGATTGGCCTATGATATAAGCCTTTAGGTAAACTGTTTTGTCAATGATATCCTTATATGTTTCGGTATCCAATTCTCTCACTATTTCCAAGCTCTTGCCCGGTGCAATCTCCTCTTCGGTTATGACTTGTGCAAAAAGTTTATCCATGGACCAGGTATAAAGGTGCTTATGATTACGGTCAAAGAGTTTAAAATCCACTTGCTGGGTTGAGTTGAAACTGATTTTCACTTTTGACCCGGTATTGTTTATGATCCTGACTTTCATCTTAAGTGCTTTCTCTGTTTTTTCAAATCCCGGCTCTACTTTAACACCGGACTTGGGAGGCTCAGGCTTTGTTATCATTCCCCGATACCCCTTAGGGTTAATTTTAAAATCTTCTGAAGTTCCTACAATATAACCTTGAATAGTAGCCGCTTTGTCAAGCATCTCTTTATTTTCGTTGATGTCCAGGTCA
Source organism: Clostridia bacterium (assembly GCA_026418275.1). Taxonomy (GTDB): domain Bacteria; phylum Bacillota; class Clostridia; order Acetivibrionales; family DSM-2933; genus SKW182. The sequence goes on along the minus strand of JAOABQ010000103.1, from coordinate 39,494 downwards.
GCGGTAAATTCAATGGTCTTACCGGGTTCGATCTCAGTACTTGTCAGCATCTCAATAAACGCCATCCCTTTTGACCACCGGTAAATTTCCTTACCAACTTCATCCAATAGGACAAAATCATATTTTTGTCCGTTGTTGTGATTGATAACAACCGTTTTGTCAGAGTTATTTGTAATCGAGAGCTTCATGGTAAAGGATTTTGCCCCCTTTACGGTACTCACTTCCACGTTAACCTTTTCCTTTTTGTTTTCCAGTGCATTTAACATCCTGTCTATGACCACCAGCACTTCTGCTCTGGTACTCAGTCCCTTGGGTTTTAAGAAGCTGCTTCCTCTTCCTTGAATCAATGCAAGTCGCAGTGCACGGTTCATATTTTCGAAATACTGTCCCTTTACATCCTTTGCATCTGCAAACTTATTCACCGGAAGGTCTTTGGTAGGAATCTCCTCCCCACCCTTTTTAATGTACGCATTCATCAAATAATGAACCATTTCTTCCCGGCTAATAGGATCATTGGGCCTAAAAATATCTTTGTCATCTACGATATTTTCAATCACCATATCATATAAAGCACCTGCATAATAGCTTTCATTACTTACATCCTTGAAAAATTCCTTAATATCCGGAGCCTTAAAATACATGATTTGAATGCCTAATACCTTATGAAGAATATAGATAAACTGGTCTCTTGTCATTTCCTGGTTGGGTTTGAACAATCCCCCTCCAACCCCTTGGATATAGCCTTTGTCCGCCATTTTATAGATATAGCTCTCTGCCCAATGGCCTCCGACATCAGCAAAAACATTTCCCTTTGCGGTCAGGTACGGCAGTCCTTCACTGTCATACTTGAGCCATGCGGCCTTCACTGTCCATTTTCCATTTTTATCGACGCTGATTTTGCCATCATCATAGAATCCCTTTTCCTTCCATTGATAATAAATCTGCCATCCACCATCCATCATAATGGTTCCTGTGCCGTCAAAAAGATAGCAGTCTGACCTGGTCCTTAACTTTGCCGCTTTGTCACTCTCATTTCGGGTACCATACTGAAGGCCGTTTAAGACAATGGTCCTGCCATTAAGATTTTGCGCTTCATTTTGATTATAAAGATCTTTAACTGCTAAATTCTGCTTGTCGGTAGGCCCCCCAAATGCTGCTACACTGGTGAAAATAAAAATTGCAATAAGTACGGATAATACTAACCTTTTCATCCCCATTTCCTCCTCTAAGACTACAAACTGTAAAAGCAAAATCTCGGTTTCCGAAAGTTCCAAATAAGTCAGGTATTTCATCTCTCGAATTTTACTGTGTTTACATTTTGTTATCGATATTATTTTTAAAAATAAAGCGTTTGAATTATACTGTATTTTTCAGGAGGGTAAATGAAAATGCTATAAAGTCAGGGTTTTCACTCCATCCTGTAAAAATATCCTTGTATAAATCAGATTTTCCGTTTTCAATAAATTAGACGGCACATTTACCGTTTGGTTCCTTTAAATTTTGAAATTACATTATTACAATTATGTAACAAAAAACCCCTTTTAAAATCAAAAGAGGTTTCACGTTCAATTCTACTTATCCCCATCTCTATTGTACTCAACCGATTTTAGTGAGGTTCGCAAAGGCCGCCATGAGCCTTTTCATTCCTACACCCTTAAACTGAATTTCCAGCTTGTAATCGCCATTTTCCTTCTCCATGGCGGTAATAACCCCCTGGCCAAACTTTTTATGCTGCACATTATCTCCCACATTAAAGCCGCATTGAGCAGCTTGAGATTTTTGAGGAATACCGCTGCCAGAAGGCGTATACATCCGTGGAAAAGCAGGAGCACCGGCACTTACCGGTGTCTTTGTGGGAATCTTAAAACCCGTACCCACGCCTCCATTATTTTGGGTTTGGGGGGAAGTCTTACTTTTACTTTGCACCCGGTTTGGGTTTTCCAAAAACTCCTCGGGAATCTCCCGCATAAATCTTGATTCCCTGTTGTAGGAAGTGTTACCGAACAATGTTCTGGAGTAGGTACTGGTCATAAACAGTTTTTCCCTTGCCCGCGTAATCCCTACATAGCAGAGCCTTCTTTCTTCCTCCAGGCTGCTTTCTTCGGCCATGGAGCGGTAACCCGGGAAAACCCCCTCTTCCATCCCTACCATGAATACGACAGGGAATTCAAGCCCCTTGGCACTGTGCAGCGTCATTAAAATCACACTGTCACTTTCCCCTTTTAAATTATCGATATCCGAAACAAGAGAGATATGAGCAAGAAAAGCCTCCAGCCCTTTCTCTTCGCTTTCTTCTTCAAAGTCCATGGCTCCGGAAATCAATTCCTTAATATTTTCAATTCTCGTTTGCGACTCAACCGTATTTTCCTCTTCCAGTTCCTTAAGAATGCCGGACTGTTCAATAACCTGCTCAATCAACTCAGGTACGGTCATGTGCTCCTTTAGCACTCTGAACTTGGATATTAGTGTGGCAAAGTTTTGAAGTTTTGCTGACGCCCTTTGAAGTTCTGAAATTTCGGTGGAGTTGGAAACAACACTGAATATGCTGATTTCCCTACTCACAGCAATGGCTTCGGCAGTATCTACCGTGGTATTTCCGATCCCTCTTTTGGGCACGTTGATAATTCTTTTTAAGCTGATATTGTCCGCAGGATTTTGAATGACCCTGAGGTATGCCAAAATATCCTTAATTTCCTTCCGGTCGTAGAACTTGAGCCCCCCCACAATCTTATAGGGAATGGCATCCCGCATTAGCATTTCTTCAAGTACACGGGACTGGGCATTGATCCTGTATAAAATGGCAAAATCCTTATAGTCCTTATCGCTCTGGGAGCGGATCTTTCTGATCTCATTGGTTACAAAAAGAGCTTCCTCATGTTCGTTCATTCCCTGATAGCTTTGAATCTTGCCGCCCACTTCGTTATCCGTCCAAAGGCTTTTGTTTTTCCGCCCTATATTATTCCGGATTACACTGTTCGCCGCATCAAGAATAATTTGGGTAGACCGGTAATTCTGTTCCAGTTTGATGGTCTTACAATCCCGGAATTCTTTCTCAAAATCCAGTATATTTCGAATATTTGCCCCTCTCCAGCCGTAAATGGACTGGTCATCATCTCCCACAACACAAAGGTTCCTGTTTGCCTGGGCGAAAAGACTTACCAGAGAGTACTGGGCCGTATTGGTATCCTGGTACTCGTCTACCATAATATATCTAAACCGTTTATGGTAGTAATCCAAAACATCCGGATTTTCCAAAAACAATTTAATGGTAAACATAATAATATCATCAAAATCAAGGGCATTATTCTGCTTAAGCTTTTTCTGATACAGCTCGTACACAGCAGCTATTTTACTCATCCTAAAATCCCCTGCATACATTTTGGTATACATTCCGGGATCCATCAGTTCGTCCTTGGCCTTTCCGATCATCTCCTGCACAGATCTGGGCGGAAAATTCTTGTCATCCATTTTAAGTTCCTTCAAGCAGTCCTTGATCACTGTTTGCTGGTCCGCCGTATCGTAAATAACAAAATTCCTGTCAAAGCCGATCCTTTCAATATCTCTTCTTAAAATCCTTACACAAGTGGAGTGGAAGGTACTGATCCACATGCTCTCGGACAGCGCCCCCAAAAGCCGGTTCACCCTTTCCTTCATTTCCTTTGCAGCCTTATTGGTAAATGTAATTGCCAAAATACTTGCAGGATGCACGCAATTACCCCTTAAAAGACGGACTGCATCCTCAGTGAGGTCTTTGGGATGATCCAGGCAGTTCTTTAGCATATCCATGTCTTCCCCGGAGATTCCCTCCGGAACCCTATTGTTCTTATAGGCATCCCCGAACCGAATCATATGGGCAATCCGGTTTACCAATACCGTAGTTTTACCTGATCCCGCACCCGCCAAAATAAGTACCGGTCCTTGCACGGTAAAAACCGCTTCTTTTTGCATCTCATTCAAATGCCGGTACTGAAGCTCAATGATCTTGTCCCTCAGCGTCATAAATTCCTGTTTTATGTTTTCACTCATCATTCTTTCATCCATTCATTTTAGAATTTATTGGGTAAAGTTATCATCGTAACATAAGTATGTCTATTTCCTAAGAAAAACAATACACCTTTTAAACACAGAAAAAAGGAATTCATCATTCCTTTTTAATCATAGTACATGAAATTTTTATTTAGAGCAACCTTCATTTTCGCTGCTCATTTAAATTAAGGACAATCTTTCTATGAATGGCAGTTTTATAAAGAATCAAACAAAGCTTTAAAACATTTTCTGAAGTTCCTCATATTTATCATGGGTGATCAGTGCATCCTTGCCCGTACCCTTGAACTTTACAATATAGGTCCACCGGCCGTAAGGATATACCTTATGGATCATGGTAAGATTAATAATGTATGATTTATGGCTCCGAAAGAAAGTCCCTCCATCCAGACGCATTTCTATCTCACTCAAACCTTCGGATGTGACGTAGCGTTCATTTCCGGTAATCACCACCGTACTCCGGTCCTCCCGTTGTATTAGGATAATTTCCTCCATATCAACAAAGCTGACCCCTTCTTTGTTTCGGATTACCAGCTTTTCCAATCCTTTATGCCGGTATATTTGCTTATTGAAGGGCAGAACGCTTTCCTGCTCTTTATAGAGCCCTTTGATCCGTTCCAGGGTTTTTGTAATACGTTCCACTTTAAAAGGCTTTACAATATAATCCGCTGCGTAAATTTCAAAGGCGTCGGACATGTATTCCTCATGGGCAGTTGCAAAAATAAAAAAGGTTTTTGGAAGGATGTCTGCAATTCTCCTGGCACATTCCATCCCGTCTAGCTTCGGCATATCTATGTCTATAAATATAATCTGAGGTCTAAGTTCTTCAGCCAGGAGAAGGGCTGCTTCGCCGTCTCCCACCTGGCCCACAAGCTTAAAACCTTCTGTTTTGTTTACTACTTTACTCAGAATGAGCCGCATTCCTTCATCATCATCTGCAATTAAAACTTTGAGTTCCAAGCTATCCCCACCCTCGCTTCCCTTTCGGCCTTCCTAAAATTTCCGAATATATAAATCCTTGAAGAATGTTGTCCGGTGTAAAATCAAGTTTTATACTTCCAGTAATCTCCAGGGGTTTATTGTCCTTAGTCCCTTCTACAGCATCAGGTACTCTTTTATCCCCATCTTCTCTATTGCTGCTTTCCGACTCTTTGTTTACAGCTATTTTTTTTGAAGGATCCTTTTTATTTTCCTTACTTCCTTTTTTTCTACCGTTGCGGTTCACAGCCCGGGTTTCTACATTCCTCGTTTCTCTTCTCTCTGATTCAAAAGGCATCCTTACTCAACTCCTAACTATTTTTTCACATTGTCCGCTTCTACTTTTCCCGCTTTGGAAATGGTATCCCGCATTTTGGTGTCGGCAATTACATTCTGCATGTTATAGTAGTCCATCACACCCACTTTTCCATCCCTTAATGCAGATGCCATTGCTTTTGGTACTTCTGCCTCTGCTTCAACAACTCTCGCTCTCATTTCTTGAACTACCGCAATCATTTCCTGCTCTTTTGCAACTGCCATTGCCCTTCTTTCCTCAGCTCTGGCCTGTGCGATATTTTTATCTGCTTCCGCTTGCAAGGTCTGCAGCTGGGCACCGATATTTCTTCCTACATCTACATCCGCAATATCAATGGACAATATTTCGAAGGCCGTTCCCGCATCCAATCCTTTATTGAGAACAGTCTTGGAAATCTTATCCGGATTCTCCAAAACCTCTTTATGAGAATCCGAGCTGCCTACCGTAGTTACGATCCCTTCCCCTACTCTTGCCAGTATGGTGGCTTCCCCGGCACCGCCAATCAATCTGTCCAGATTGGCTCTTAAGGTTACCCGGGCTTTTACCAAAAGCTCAATCCCATCTTTTGATACCGCAGATACCCCCGGTGTTTCTATGACTCTCGGATTTACACTCATTTTTACTGCCTCCAGGACATCACGTCCAGCCAAGTCAATGGCTGCCGCCCTTTCAAACAGCAGATTCATATCCGCTCTTTGAGAAGCAATTAGCGCATCTACCACCTTATCTACATTCCCACCTGCCAAATAATGTGCTTCAAGCTGGTTAACATTGACTCCGATTCCTGCCTTGGTCGCTTTGATCAAGGGTAGTACAATTTTCCCCGGAACTACCCTTCTTAAACGCATCCCAATCAGATTAAAAATCCCCACGTGTACCCCAGCCGCAAAAGCGGATATCCAAAGTCCCACTGGGATAAAGGTAAGGAAAAATGCCCCCACCACAAATACAATTCCGATACCGATAATAAGTGCCAAAGGTTCCATAATCCATGCTCCTTTCAGTCTAATTATTGAAAAAGGTTCCCCATTTGCTGTACATCCATTGTATGCCTTTTTGCTTTCATTTAAAAACAAGACGTACCTTTCCTTAAATCTTTCTCCATACTCCAATCCACCGGCTAACGAGTTTATTCCAGATTCTCATATGTTTTCTTGTTCTTTCAGCTCCTTAACCACAATACGTCTTCCTTCCACCTTAACAATCCTGACTTTCTTGTTTTCGGGTATAAACTCACCTTCAGAAACAACATCCAGTTTGACTCCCTCAAACACAGCCGTTCCCGATGGCCTCAAAACCGTGGTGGTGCTCCCTTCCTTTCCGAGAAAAAACTCAAGATCTTCGGTACCCACATAACCATACTCTTTTTTTAAGGTTTCATTCAGTATCAAGGTTCTTGACAAGTGTCCTTTTGTAGCAGAATTTAAAACGGCAGTAAGCGCAATCCCTAAAACGGCAAGAATGACTGCCAGCATAATAACCGCCTGTAGAACGGTTTTTGCTGTAATTATTACTCCCGTGAGCAGCAGGATACCGCCAATTACACCCGGCGCTCCTATGCCTGGATGAAACATTTCAAAAACAACCAATGCAAAACCCGCTATAAAGCATAGGGCAAGAAGCCAGTTCATATTTGAGAAAATATTTAGAATTTCCATCAATAAATTCCTCCTTTACTGCTTAATAAACTAAAAAATATATACCTAACCCTATTGCAACAACCATTAGAAGCATACATACTGCCAATAAAAGTATAAGCAGCGCTTTCCGAATGGAACGCTTCCATATTGAAACCTCAAACAAAACTTCAACAACCGCCGCCCAAATTTCAACGATGCCTTCCACCATTTCGATGCCACCAGCCCTTCAACTTTTCTCATTTCGCATATTGATGTTTTATCCTTTGTTGTTTCCAATATACTAAAGTGTTAGGTGATTCGGAACAGAAAAGGGCTAAAATATACAAACCGGCGATTTAACTGTCGGTTTTCAGTTCCTTCTACTGATTTCAACTAGGCAAAAGCCAGTAGTAAGTAGTATTTTACATCTCAGCTACACTACTTTGGCACAAACACTTCAAAAACCGTTTCCTGTTCATCACTTCTAACTGTTATCCCACCGTTGTAACAGGATAAAATCTCCTTACAAATTGCAAGGCCCATTCCTTGACCGTTTTCTCCTTTGGTAGTAAATCCGGGTTCAAAAATTTTCTCGATGATTTCCTTATTGACGGGACTTCCGTTATCTCCCACTAAAAACCGGTAATATTTTAAGTCCTCGGATATTTCAATTCTAATCCATTTTTCTTCCTTTGCGTCCATGAGTGCATCCATTGCATTATCCACAATATTTCCAAGAACGCGGCATACTTCCCAGGAGGGTATTTTCAATTCCTTTAATGAAGATGCCACCCTCAAACTGAGGGTAATATTCCTTTTCTCCGCAGAAAGCATTTTGGCTTGCAGAAGGGCATTTACTGCCGGATTCGATGTCTTTAAAACTTTACCTACCTTTTGTATATCACTGTAAACCTTATCGATATATTCCCTCGCGTCCTTATATTCCTCCATCTCCATAAGCCCGTAAACTACTTGGAGGTGGTTTAGGAAATCATGTCTTTGGGCTTTTAGCGTATGATTCAGTTTTTCAACCCTTTCTAATGTTTCCTTTAAGACCTCATACTGTTGGTCGGTTTGGATGAATATGCGTCTATCACGAAGGGATATAAAGCTGTTTATAAACATCACAATAATAATCCCTAAAAAGAGAAAATCGAAAGGTTCAAACCTGCGGAAAAGCGGTAAGTTTTCCTTTGTTAGAATGTCGTATATCAAGATCCCGGACATCACGGCAACTTGGATAATACTAAGCGAAACAACCGCAATCATTGTTTTATTGATATTGAGCTTTTTATTCATTTTCAAGCAGATATTCTCCTTTAGGCGTACGCTATAAATCACTGATCTACAGAATGCTGCAACCCATAATAACTTAAATTATACTTTAAACTTATAAAATTGCAAAATTTATAAATATTGTTACTCCAGGAAGTCAACAATGATTGACTTCAATAATACTTTTTATCCTCTGTAATATCTCCCTATAGAAAATAAGAACCACAATGTTTGCCATTGTGGTTCTTATTTTCTATAGGATTTTTTAGAATTCAGGTTCAATCAAACCATAATTACCGTCTTTTCTGCGATATACCACATTTACTTCCTTTGTATCCGCATTGGAGTACATATAGAACTCATGTCCCAATAAATTCATCTGTAAAATTGCCTCTTCTGTCGTCATTGGCTTGATAGCAAATTTCTTGGATCTTGCAACTTTAAAGTCGTGTTCTTCCTGAATTTCCTGATCCACTGTGAAGTTTTCTACCCTGAACGCGCCTTCACGAAGCTTCTTTTCCAAACGGGTTTTATTCCTTCTAATCTGTCTTTCTAAAATATCACAAACCTTATCAATTGATGTGTACATATCTACATTGGACTCTTCTGCACGGATCACACCGCCGTTGATAGGGATCGTTACCTCTATAATTTGTCTGGCTTTTTGAACACTCATTGTCACATGCACTTCCGTACCCGGATTGAAGAATTTCTCAAGTCTGCCGATTTTTTTCTTTACCTTGTCCTTTAGTGCTTCTGTTACTTCGATATTTCTTCCTGATATTATAAACTTCATATAAATCGCAGCCCCTTTCATGATTAAGATAAAATGCATTTAGGAACGGTCATTGCATTATTTACTTAAAAGCAGCTCACCACCTTAATATGCTTACCAATATTTTACCCAAATCCAATTTTCTCAATCAAAATTTGTCCAAAATCTTATATAAAAGTATTTCCAATTTTTATATAGGGTAACCTTACTTTAACCTCGAACAAATACTAAAGAGAATCGGATTCTTTGAAAACATTGCTATAGACCGCATAAGCTTATTTTCAAAAGGAGGACAAAACAAACTTCTCCTACAAATTCAATAATTATTTTGATGCAATCTATATAATTAATATTATTCTACATTTAGCAAATAAATCCTTCTTCTCGCGGATTCTTTTTTATTGATTTTTATAATGTCCTCATTAAATTTTTTTAACAGAAGTGGATAAGTTGATCGTATTTCTATCAGATATCCACAAAATAATCACAAAACATGCGTTTTGTGTATATAAAACCTGTGGATAATGTGCATAAATCTGTGAATAACTTTAATAGGCCTATTTGAGTTGTGGACAAACTTACCATTTCTTAATTCATTAAATCGACTTTATGTAACTCCATTATAAAACCAATAGTTACAAAGACCGACATTTATCGTCACTTTACATCCCTTATTACTTAAAGGAACACCTTCAAAATTCACTTGCTGTTTCTCAGCAAAAATTACATTGTGGCAAAGAGTCATCCACAACTTTTGGGGATAACCCTTACGTCGGAAATTCATTTCATTAGAATAGCAACCTTGAATCATTGAAAAATCATCATGGATTAAAAAAATTTCAAAATCTCTAAAACTTAATCTTTTTTCGGTGAGATAAATCAAAATTCCCATGATAACATGGTATCGAAAATTGAATTGTAAATTTTAATGCTTTTAGAAAGGGGGTTATTGAGACTTATTTTTAAGTAGTCTTTGATATTAAAAATTTACAAAATCAATTTGAGTAGCATTAAAAATCAAAAGACATTCACTACGTGTAAAGAAAAGGGAGGAAAAATTATGTTAAGAACAAATGCGCCAAAAAAACTAATGGCATTAATTCTAGCAGTAACCTTAATGATCCCGTGCTTTATCACAACCAAAGTATCAGCTACTTCATCCTACAACTATCAATCCATACTTGATGCATGGAATGAAATTATGATTAGTACAAACGCTGTAAGAACCTGGTATCAAACAGCAAATACTTCTAGTCCCGTCAATGAACGAGGAGCCAAAGATAATATAACATCAAAAGTAAATACCGGGGTTTCCTACAAAAATTCCTTATCTTACGATTCATATTTAAACACGTACTATTGGACTAATTATGACGCAGCAAATGATGATACCGACATTCATGTTCGAAAAAAGAATGATGCAGACGATATTGCTGAAGGACTCAATAGAATCGAAGCCATACTTCTAGCAATCAATTTTGCCCCAAATAACACCAACTGGACAGACTCCTTTAAGAGAACCCAACTTACAAAAGCCTTCGAATATTATAGCAGCAAATATTGCGCGTTAAACGATAATTATACCTTTCCCAAATTTAGTTATTCAGCTGAATTAAGCACCCCCAAAAGTATACTTTCCATTTATGTTTTATTGAAAATTAACCTTGGAGCCTATTATAATACCAGCGATCAAGTCGTAATGTCAAATTTTGAGTCACTGATGCAAGACAACGTTTATAACATTAAAGAGCATTGTCGTATCCTGGATTATACAGCTGCAAACAGAGCCGAAGCATGCGAAATTTATACGCTGGCAGGCGCCTTTGAAGGAACAGACCTTGGACTTCCCTCAACTGCGGATGTTGACATAACTACCGCTATAGACGCTCTCGATGATATGCTCCAGTACAGAGAAAGCGCTTTTGATTATACCAACTTACGTCTAACTGAAACATCCATAGAAAACTATGCAAACGCCACCATTAAAGATGGATTTTATCAAGACGGTTCCTTTATTCAGCATGGAAGCGTTGGGTATACGGCAAACTATGGCCGTGTCTTAATCATATCCTTATCCAATGTGCTCTTTATGCTGAAGGGTCAACCGGGCTTTAATCCAAATCTGGACTTTATTTATACCATCATGCGGGATACATATATGCCCATTATTATCAACGGATATGCGGCAAACTTTACAAATGGAAGAAAAATGCTCAACGATAGTACCAATGGATACGGTAAAGAAATCGTATCTGCAATGGCACGAATTACAAAAGTCACGAATGATTATGTCTCTAATTACTCGGGCAAAGCAGGTGTTGAAAGTTGGATAAAATCCTATATCAATTATACACCTGCTTCGGATTTGGTTACCTTCTATAAAGGGATTCCTCTGGATATCAATCCATATTTTTATGACAGTATTCATAACACTTCAATGGCAACACCCGTACCTACCAGTAAACATTATGAGTTTGCAAATATGGACAAATCCTTGCACGTTGTTGCAGGAAGCAATCCCTTCTCTTTCGCAGTCAGCAAAAGTTCAGAACGGATTAAAAGGTTTGAATCCATTGGAAGTGACAAAGGCGCCCCCTATGGCAACAGTGGTATGACGTATTTATATAATAACGGGGATAACAAACAATATAATGATGACTATTGGCAGACAGCAGAACTGACTAAACTTCCGGGTATCACTGTTCCAAATACTACCGCCATAGACAGAAATCCTTTACCTCAGCCGGGCGATGATGATGTAGAGTACTGTTATGTAGATTCAACTTCTACTCCTAACCCTTCAGTAAATGTTTCCGGTGGAGTCACCTTTTCAGGAGTTTATGGCGTATCTGCCTTGAATGTTAATGAACGGCATAATGACCTCAATGCAAATAAATCCTGGTTTATGTTCGATAATGAAATTGTAGCCCTAGGCTCAGCCATTTCATACGGGCGTTATGGATCTACAAGTGATCCCAATAACCCTGTTTTAACCATACTGGAAAATAGAAAAATATATGATCGCCAGGTTTCGGACAATAAGCTTATTTTCCCGGATGGCTGGAATAATCCGAACCAGATATACAGCTTTACAAACAACAATGTAAGTACACCCTCAAGTCAAGGAACAACCTGGTTCAACTTACAGACCAAAGTGGGCACTAATACCATCACTACCGGATACTATTTCCCTGATTTTATGCCTCCTGCTGTTCACTTCTCAGGCAGTGAAGTACCAGATTCGACAAAAGGCTATTACAAGGTTTGGCTAAATCACGGCACAAATCCGTCCAGCCAATCTTACAGTTATGTAATCTTACCCAACCAGGATGCCAGACTCTATGCACAAAATCCGAATATTTCAGTTCTTACTAAATCTGATGCTGTTCACTCGGTATATGACAGCTCGTCCGATCTGACCGGAATTGTCTTCTGGAGGAATCTTACAGATTCTTATCCGGCACTAAACACAACAAACAATACCATTAAAAATATGACAGTATCCTCTGATAAAAAAGCAATTGTAATGTATAAAAAAGAGTCAAACGGAAATATTACCATGACAGTCTCCGATCCGACCATGCTGAACACCGGTAACATTACCTTAACACTAAATGTTGACAACAATACAACAAACTATGCTTTGCAATATCCGGGTACCGACACAGGTGTAAGCCTTAGTACAAGCAATGGAAACCTGGTTTTAACCATTCCTGTCAATAATACAAAAGGTAAAAGTATCAATGTTAAGTTAGTAAAAAATTAATAAGCCGTATTCTTATTTCCTGCATTAAATAAAAATGTTCAATCCCAAATCGGTTTCTCCTCTATATGCAGGAATAAAGGATAGAGTACCTATAATTGGGGAAAGCATTGATGTAGCCTCTTCCCCGTAAAAGGTACAACCATCAAAGTAAGCTTTAGCACGATGATGGTCAATACATGAAAAGAAGCGTTAAAGCCATGATGTGCTTTTCCGCTTCTTTTTCTTTATAAATATCCAATAGCACTTTTTATCTTTTATCCGATAGGTTCATATGTTTAATGCAGCATTTACACTATCAGCCCAGGCAAAAGAATGGGAAGTTTAACTAACTAAAAAGGAGAGCCAAGGCTCTCCTTTTAATTACCACCTATTACCGAAGCTTCTTCCGCCGCCTCTGTTATTGTTCCTTTGCTGCTTCTTTGCTCTTCTGCAGTCAGGACATCTTTGCGGATCATTTTCAAATCCTTTTTCCTTGTAGAAAGCCTGTTCGCTTTCATTAAAAATAAATTCCGCATTGCAATCTTTGCAAGTTAACACTTTGTCTGCCATATCTATATACCTCCTTAATTTATTTGGACTTGATTATTCCTAACGTCTCACTCCAATAAATTAAAGGGAGTTGTATTTGGGAAAAACGTATCCATGTTAATATAAATTGACCAACTTGTTAATTATAACACAGCATTTCATATTATACAAGACAATTTGGAATTTTTTGTTCAATTTATAAAATGTACCATGAAGCACCGTGAAATTTTTGAATTTTTCTATGTTTTTAATACTTATATAGATCACACTAAAAACTTTACATTTCACAGAGCATTCAGCGAAGGATTTTAGCGCTGATTGCGATAGGCAAATGGTTAATGTTTTTTGCTTTATCTATAGCTTCAAATCATTGTAAATCCATCAAATGGGGTAGAATCCTATTGAATATCTATGTGGCAATCCCTGCGGCCTTTTTGGGATTTAATATCATTACCATGTTTTTTCCTTCAAGCTTAGGCTGTTTATCAATCAAGCCAACATCCTTTACAGCTTCTGCAAACTTTGCAAGTATCTCTTCTCCCGATTTGGTATATCGCATTTCTCTGCCTCTAAAACGTATACTTACTTTTACTTTGCTTCCGTCATGTAAGAACTTATACGCATTTTTGACTTTAAAATCAAAATCGTGTTCTTCAATTTTGGCTGATACTCTGACTTCCTTAATAGATATAATTATTTGATTTTTCTTAGCTTCCTTTTCTTTCTTTGCCTGCTCAAACATACATTTTCCATAATCCATAATTTTGCATACCGGCGGTACTGCCTTCGGTACTATTTTTACAAGGTCCAAATTCTTTGAATTTGCAAGCTTCTGTGCATCCTTTGAATGCATAACTCCTAACATAGACCCATCCGTATCAATAAGGCGGATTTCTTTGTCTCTTATATCCTCATTCATTGGCAGTTCATTTTTTCTAATATCAAACACCTCCATTATTTTTATACTACAGAAATTACATACTAGGATAAATATGATGAAAGAGTGGATACGCAAAGCAATCCACTCTTTGTTACTAACAAGCATAAATCAATTTTTGTTATGTTAATAACAGAACCAATACTCAAAATAAGAAGTAAATACTTCCTATTTTTGTAATTGTTTTATTATAACACTTATTATATGATAAATCAAACAAATTTATTTATTTCCCCATTTCTCTTTCCACAAAATTCAGTATTTCTCCGGTCTTTTTGTTGTTATTTTTTCTCACTAATTCCATGTACTCTTTAAGAATGCCGGCAAGTTTTGAATCCTTATACTCCTTCACTGTATGCTCAAAACTGCTTAGAACATCCTCCCTTAGTTGATTATCTTCATAGGCAAAAGCAGGTGTATTGTTTAGGCCTAACAAGTAAGCACTTAGATAGTTTTTATTAAGCTGTCTGACTTCGTTTTGGAATGGGCTGTCCTTATACTTTTCAATGAAATTTTCTGTTTGGATGATTCTCTTTACAAGCTCATCCAAATCTATTATGAGCCCCCCATCATGAGCATAATGCTTTTTATATTCCGCCGACATAATTTCCAGGTATGCCGAAACGTTTTCGGAGACAAATCCGGAAAACCTCTTATTTATGTTTTCATAATCAATTTCCATATTAACCATACCTTCAGGATAAAAAAATTTATAGCCGTCATGATATGCATTTTGCACAAAAGTATTTACATCCGCATCTTTAATATTTTCCCCTTTTGTAATATCTTCAAATTTTACAGTACTGATTTTAGCATTAAACTCCGGAGAATATAGCTTTTCCTCATAATTTTGAAGCTGCTTTTTTTGAATTTCAATAAAATCCGTAACTACTTTATCCGCGTCTTCCTTATTCAAATTTCCGATATTGGCATCCAAAAATTTTAATATGTCTCTGGGTGCACTGTTCCCGTTTACCAGATTCCTATATTCACTCATGATATTATCATTCCCGCTCTGCTGCGGAGGAGCCAGCACCTCTTGTGGTCCTGCCACATTGGTACATGAGGAAAATAAACCCATAAGTATTGCCATGACAACCATAATTGGAAAAACTCCGTATTTCATCATACCACTTCCTAATATAAAATATTTGCATACCTTCCATGGAGATTTTATATGCATGCTTAAATTTTAGCAAAAAGCAGGACTCGATTTTTTAACAAAGGCTTAAGAATGTTTACAAAATAGTTAACTTTTTAAAGGAAGTTTGACCGTAACACTTGTTCCTTTTCCCGTTTCACTTTGGATGTCAAGGATTCCCCCATGAGATTTCACCAGCCCGCTGCTAATAGATAACCCAAGCCCGATTCCACTCATATTTGAAGCATTTTTACCACGATAAAACCGGCCCTTGATCAAATTGAGTTCATCCGGGCTGATACCGCAGCCAGTATCCAGAATGTTGATATAAAAGAATTCTTCCTCTTTTATGAAGCATGTTCCGGTAGAAAGCTTGATGTTTCCGCCGGCAGCAGTAAACTTTAAAGAATTATCCAATAAATTGATTAAAACCTGCTTGATTCTTTTTGTATCTATTTGTAAGTACCGGGGTTTTTCCACAATGTCTATTTCCAACTTTATACCCTGCCTTAATGCCCTCTGCTTCATCTGCTCATACACTTCACTGATGAGCTTATGGATATCCGCTTCTTCTTTTTGTATTCGGAATTGGGCGCCTTGTATTCTGGAAAAGTCCAAAAGTTCCTCAACCATTTCAGTAAGCCGATCTGTTTCAAGATTTATAATGTAAACTCCCCGTCTTATGATTTCATGCTCCTCCGGCTTTGTATCGGCTAAAGTCATTGTCCACCCCTTAATGGATGTAAGGGGGGTCCTCAGTTCATGGGAAATAGAAGAAATAAACTCGTTTTTAAGGGTTTCAGTCTTTTGGATTTCATCTGCCATATGATTTAATGTACGTGCCAATAGGCCAATTTCATCGTTAGTTCCCATGTCGGCCCTAACCGACAGGTTCCCTTTTGACATATCCTCGGATACCCGGGTTATCTTTTTTATGGGGTTTATGATGGTATTGGAAAGATACAAGCTTATAAGAAATATCAGCAAAATAATGCCAACACCTGCAAGTATAAGGTAGAGATAAATGTTTCGAAGGGTTTTATTCGTTAATTCCAGGGATGTTGTAAAGCGTGCAGCACCTACAATGCCCTCCCTGCTTCTTAAGGGGATAGAATAGGCCATTAGGCTTTCTCCTGTTACCGCATCTTTGCCAATAAAATCTCCCCGGTTTCCGGCAAGTGCGTCTTTAATATCGCTGTACTTTAAATTCTCGCCAAATGTGGTATGAAGAGAATCCCCTATGACTTCCCCTTTAAGGTTTATAATTTGGATTTGCACGGGCAGGTTTGAAAAATTGTCAAGAAGCTTGCCTGTATTACTCTTGATATCCGTATTGGAAAGGTAACTGGTGTAAAAATTGCTTACGACTTCAGCCTGGTTTTTTAAGGTGCTATGAATACTGGTCATATAATAATGATGAATTGTGCCAATCATGATGGCTTCAATCAACACTACAGTTAAGATGATGATAAACAAATAGGTTCCAACCAGCCTTTTACGTATTCCGTGGAACATTTATTTCACATCCTTCCATCTGTATCCTATGCCCCATACAGTTTCTATATAGGAAGGTGAAGCCGCATCTTCTTCGATTTTTTCTCTGAGCCTTCGGATGTGCACATCCAATGTTTTCGTGTCTCCGTAGAAATCCGTCCCCCATATGAGGTCCAGCAGTTGGTCCCTGGTAAAGGTATGTCCCGGGTCCTTTGCAAGGGTATAGATAATGTCAAATTCTTTGGGGGTTAGCTTGATTTCCACATCTTCCTTAAAAACTTTTCTAGAATTGTAATCGATTTTTATTTTACCCGAAACTATTGCTTGTACTTTTATCGTTTCCATTCTTTTTGTACGCCGGACCACCGATCTGATTCTGGCTATCAACTCTTGGGGATTAAAGGGTTTGGTAAGATAGTCATCCGCACCTAGTTCAAGACCCATGATTTTATCCATATCCTGATTTTTTGCAGTAACCATAATAATACCTATATTAGGATACTTTTCACGGATTGCTTTACAAACTTCATAACCATTGATTCCTGGAAGTTTTAAGTCTAACAACACAAGATCAATGGCATTGCCCGCAAGCACTCTTAAAGCTGCCTCACCCGATTCAGCCTCAAAAGGGCTCATATGGTTCCGACTCAAGTTGATGGCAATAAATTCCCTTATATGCTGCTCATCTTCAACAATCAGTACATGTTCCATATGGTTTCCTCACATTATTCTCTAAACGAATATTAAAATCTCAATTGATTATATCTTACTATGATTTGGCCTGTAAGTCGACTCCTTGAAATATTTACAAACTTTAGGCATTTAAAAAATCCGGTTTTCACTGATAGGAATTTGAATCCCCCCTTACCAAAACTAAAAGTCAAACAAATAATATCCAAAAGTATTGATGATTTTTGTATCCTTGTGCTGAAGTATCCTTTTATTATTTCCGTAATTCAAGTGCTGGTGGCCATGCAGCAAGTACTTTGGTGAATATTTGTCCATTAGCCTGTTAAAACATTCAAAGCCCCGATGACACAAATCATTTCCATCTCCTAATTTATACGCAGGGGCATGGGTCACAATCATATCTATCCCGCCTTTTAGCCACAGCTTGAATGCCAGCTTGCGTATTCGGCTGCGCATCTTTGCCTCAGTAAATTGATGCTTCCCGTCATTATAATTAAAACTTCCACCCAGCCCCAGTATTCTAACTCCTTTGTAATTAACAAGCTTCCCATCAATACATTCGCAGCCTTCAGGAGGAGATTTCGTATAAGCACCATCATGATTTCCGTGCACATAAAATAAAGGAGCCTTTACCATTGTAACAAGAAAGGACAAGTATTGGGGCTTTAGGTCACCGCAGGAAATGATTAAATCAACATCTTTAAACCTTGCCCTATCAAAATGATCCCAAATATAGGATACTTCCTCATCGGCGACAGCCAGTATTTTCATCATTCTCCACCCCTACCTACTTTTAACATACACAATTTTATCAAAATGTTTTATTAATTGTATTATATTATAGATGAGAAAAAAAGTAAGAAAATGTAGAAAAAAAAGTACATCCCTACCTTTTTTCATAAGGAACGCACCTTTTTATCCATAATTTATTTCTATAGTCCAGGTATTTCATCTCTCGAATTTTACTATGTTTAAACTTCGTTATCTGTAGAACAATATCACATTTAGATCAATTTTTACTTTGAACCATATCCTTTAGATGGCCGCTTAATTTCTGAATTTCATTTACCGAATTACCTATTTGTATCATTTGATTATTTTCGTTTTCAATGGTTGCCAATACTTCTTGAGTTGATGCTGCTGTCTGTTCTGAAATACTCACCATATTTTCCATCTGGACTTGAACATCCATATATTTATCTGTAATATTTTGAATTTTTTGCATTCCTCTAATAATTTCGGTGTTCGTATCTTCGAATGCGCTCTTTATATGGTGAAAATATGAGGATATATCACTTACTAGCTTTTTACCCTCTATGGTTGCGCTATCACCCTGACTTACCTTTTCGTGCGCCTCCGTGGATTGGTTAAATACCCTTGTTGTCACCTGGGTTATCTCACTTACAATATGTGCACTTTGCACTGCCAGTTTTCTTACTTCATCTGCAACAACTGCGAATCCTTTACCATGTTCTCCTGCACGTGCTGATTCTATGGCTGCGTTAAGGGCTAATAAATTTGTTTGCTCGGCAATCTCAGTAATACCTTTCAATAAGCCGTTAACTTTTCCCATACTTGCCTGCAGTTCAGAAACTGTAACGGAAGCTGTTCCTATTGCACTGCTAATTATGCTGATCTGGTTGTTGATTTGATCAATTTTATTTGAGCCTTCTTCAACTTTTTGACTCATTTGATTGGATTTATCGGCAATACCTTTCGAAATATCATGTGTTTCACGTACCATTTCCAAAGAGTTAACCATTGTTTCGTTTACTTTATAAAAACTGCTTGCTTCCTCCTGAATAGCCTTTGCCATTTGTTGCATTGACAAAGTTATACTCTGGCTCTCTTCACATATAGTATTAATATTTGTATTAAACATATTGATATTGCTATCAAGTATAGCTGTACTTTCTTGTATCTTAACTGAAGTATTTTGCAATTTATCCAATAACCCTTTTGCATGAAGCTCCCTTTGGACAGCTTCATCAACAAGAGCTCTTCCCCACTTGCTTAAAAAATAAAGAATAAAGGTTACTCCATTTAACACTACCAGAATCGCAATGAAAACACCTACGCCGTTTTTAGGACCGGTAATGCTTAAGGGCTTCAGTATAAATACTGCAGTTAATAAAAGTTGAAGTATACATCCATAAACCAGAATAATTTCTTTATTAAAGTATAATGCTGCCATAACGACCGTTCCGACAACTATGTAATGTTTGTTTAATGCATATCCATCCAAATAAAATAGTGCAGTGATGACCATCCCGGGAATAAGAATAAATAAAAGACTTTTTACAAACTTTTGAATTGGCAAAAAATAATTCAATATCACGAGAAAAACAACTACGGAACCATAGACAGCAATTTTTAGCCCGTTGTGAAACCCTTGTGTTAACATTGATTGAGAACTCATAAATATTGCAACCAGAATAGTAGCAAAAACATTAATTTTGTGAACCCTTTGCACATTGTAGGTGTCGTGATACGTGACTTGGTTCTGCATAAGAACACTCCTTCCAATATTTATGATCCTAATCATGTTATTAAACTTGAATGATAGACTGTGAGAGATTTTTATTACTTTTACGAATTTACTGATAGGTTGCTATTTCTATAACAAATGCTGTAAAAATGATAATTAAAACAATTGTACTAATATTATGACTCAATGTCATTTTTACTCCTCTGACATATTGAAATCCCATTTAAGATCCGATAAAGATATGCATGCAATCTTTGTTGTGACATACTCCTTTGATCATATAAATCACGATACTAGTGCTTTTTAACACAACAAATTTTAAGTTTCAAAGTGTTAAAAATGCACTTCATCTGTTTGTGCCTCGCATACCCTAGAAAAGAATTACGTTATGAGGCACTATTTTTTGCATTCGAAAATTAAAATTGTCACAATTAAAATCAACAACTTGAAGCACGAAAAATGAATTGTCGCAAAGCATTATCATAGTCAATATAGAATGAAGTTTGAGACTTTCGCCGATAACAGCAAAACTATTTCGGCCACCTGACAAGAAACTGTTTCAGATTTTCTAAGAGTGTTAACTTTATTACAGCTATAATTATATTTCGACAATAAAGATATCATTCCTTCTTGAATTTAAAAATATTTTTAGCGAACCCATAAACAACAAACAATACTATCAAAGTTATTACTCAAATGCTTTTTATATCTTACTTGAACCAATTGTTTACCTCTGGTGATTAACCTTTCTTTCCCGTCACATATAAACCCTAGACTCTCGTAAAACCTTCTGGCATTTACGTTTTCCTTAAGTACCCATAAAGCAACCCTGGAATAGCCGGATTCTTTGATTCTGTCACTACCCCAATGTATAAGCCTTTTCCCAAAACCCATTCCCCAAAAATCCTCTAACAAGTATATACCAAGGATTTCACCATATGTATTATCCAAATCCTCATCCCGGCACTTACCCACTGTGATCAAACCTGCAGCTTTTCCATCTACAAACATGATCGCTATTTTTTCTGTCCCCGCCCGTAAAGCATTCCGATAATATTCCTGTCGTTTTTCAACTGTGTAATTTTGTAAGTAATAATCTGGAATAATGTTCTTATAAGCACTTCGGTATGCCCCTGAATGGATAACACCTAAGTCATGCCAATCATTTTCGTCTGCCCATCGAATTTCTACTTGACCCAAGAAATTTCTCCTTCAAAAAATTTGTTATTTATTTTATTATTCTGATTAAGGTTCCTTCCTCGTAATAATTTCCTGCAATGCATCTTCCGGAAAAACACCTTTATTATATTCAATCAATTGGATTAGCTCCCGCATGGAATAGTCCTTATATTCATTTATATTTCCAATCAGCGGTTCCGTTTTCAAATCACTCAGCTTTTGTTGATACGATCTTCATTAAATGGCAAATTACCTTTCATTATTTGTAAACTTTTTTATATTATATCAGATATTTACCTCCCCGAGTATCCCTACTCCCTTACGTTTATACCCGATCCATAACCACGGCTAATTATAATTAGGAATAATGAAATAGTCTACGAAATGTTATTGAGATGAAATAAAGGATATAAAATATTTCTCATTCAATAGTGAAAAGCAAAAAACCCTTGAAGCGTTGTTTTACCAAGCATTTCAAGAGCATTCATTTAGCCCAGATCAATTTGTGGCCTTAAGAGAGATTGGTTTAAATCTTTATACCTAATAAGTTCATGGTTTCAGTATTGTGCTTTTAAAAAGATCAAGTTTTTGATCAGGTTGTCAATGTATCCGTAATCTGACCTTTACTATTCACTTTCACACTCGGATCTATTTGAATAGGCTTTGTCAAATAATCATTTCCAAAAACACATTTTCTCCCTAGAATAAACGAAATTACAGCATAGGTTAAAATAATTCCGCCGGATGCACCCAAACCATATACCATAGAAATATCATGCAGCTTCGTAATAATCGGTATTAAAACAATTGTAAAACACGATACAACCAATGTTTTCATGGAACTGACCCTGCCTTTAATAGGCCCGGTGCAGCGCTGTTGAAGGTTGGAGTTGAAATTTGTTATTGAGAAGGCATTGGAGGCCCCAAAAACCAACATAATAAGCAATGTGATGACCGGACTTCTGCTTAATACCAGCAATGCAAACAATACACCCTGGACTAGAAGCCCTGCGAAAGCAGAATTATTTACGCCCAGCTTTTTTGAAAGCCATACTACAAATACTACAGACAACATGGCCCCGACTGCAAAGCCGCCATCATAGAGCGAGATATAGAAGCTATTGTTTTTATACCAGAGTGTAACCATAGGAACCAGCATCACGTTGAAAAAGTTAATTGAAAGGTAATCTCCCGATGCCATAAATACATGTGCCGCAAAGCTTTTTTCCTTTTTCATTGCCTTGGCAATTTCTTTCCAATCATTGACCAGGCTCTTCGCTACATTTTTATTCACATCTTTTTTTACTTCAACATGATCAATTCTTGCAAAGGTTATGATTAACGCTGACATAAAGAATGTTACACCATCTACAATCAATGCCGTTGACGAGCTGAAAAAATAAATGATAGGCGCAGCAAGAGCACAGCCAAGCAGCTGCCCGGCCTGAAACAAAGCTGTAACCATGCTGTTGACTTGAAGGAGACGTGATCCGTCTTTCACAACAGTTGGCAATAACGCGAAGTTTGCCGAGCTAAAAAACGGGTTAACGATATTTACAAGAATCAGAGAAATAAATAAATAGATCAGGCCTACATCTGTGAATAAAACCATGAGCCCGCTGCTTAAGATAAGCCCTCCTCTTATCATATCACAAATAATTGACACAACTTTAGGGTTGTTTCTGTCAACAACAGAGCCTGATAAAAACTGCAGCGAAAACATAACAACATACTGAAGCATGATAACGCCCCCAAAGGCCATGGCGCTATTCGTTTTATCGTACACCAGCTTGCTGATAGCAATCGTATGCATTCCATTACCTATATTGGTAATGAAAGTTGCAAGCATAATTAGCTTAACTTCTCTTGGAAGATCTACCAACCTATATATAAGGGATTTATCATTATTCATCCATTCAAACCTCTAACTATATTATTGTCGCCTTATGTTTCTAATTGTTCACAGAGTACTACAAATAGAACATTTCCAATTTTGCCGCACTGCCAGAATCTTAACCACTGCCCTGCGTGACTCAAATTACCTTACCGGACTTAGACGCAGCAGCTATTCTTCTTGACTTCCCTCTTTTCTTCAATAATAGAAAGAATACTTTCCTTTGAACTTTCTGCAATTATTGAACACAGTTCTTTGATATCAACAGCTGTAATACCCTCACTTCTTGCAGAAACAATACTTTGTTTGACAGCAGCAGTATCTCTTATTGCAAAGTCGTACGCTAACTTAATCAACCATTTCTCACGGTTTGTTATTGTTGTTTTGTTTGCATCCCCACAGCACTGGCATGTTTGAGTGTTTTCGCTCATTTTAAATTCCCCCTGATCTTTTTAATTTATTTTAATATTTATCTTGCTAAGTAACTCCTCGGCAATCTCCTCGGAATATCGGTTTTCATTTCCTTTAACGATAAAGTACCCCAACCGGTTATAATTGCTTGTGGTTTTTTCAACCGTATCACCATCACTGACACTGATTTTATATTGTGTCACAAACGGGCTGTCTAGTACATCCAATTCATCATCAAGCACTACCTGCCCTTCATGATCTGACACCAGAAATCTAATTGAAGCCGAACTTGCCTCCTTCACTCCTATCCCTGTATTTTCTATAGGAATGCCTAAAGATATTTTTAATGCAATTTTGTGAAGATTCATTCCCGTGGTCATTTCTACAAGTGTCGGTATTTCATCCCCTCCAGGTCTGGCGTTAATTTCAATGATTTTAGGCCCGGAAGGTGTTAATTTTATTTCTATATGGGTAATTGAAAAATCAATTTCCAGGGCTTTAACTGCGCCTTTAACAAGTTCTTCGATTTCTTTCACCACCACATTATCCAGTTTTGCGGGTACCGTATGACCTACTTCAACCGGAAAAAATGGTGATAATACCTTCTTTGCTGTTATTGCAATGATCCTTGTTTCTTTTCTAAATGTGTACGTTTCTATACTAAACTCAGGACCTTCAAGGAATTCCTCCAAAATGATTTCCCTGTCAAGTTTTTGGCCTACTAAGTTATTTTCACAGTCTATTATTGAGGTCACTGCCGAGCGGACTTCATCGATAGTCCTGCAACAAGACACCATTTTACTTCCTGCATCATTAGACGGCTTAACCACAACCGGCAGAGGAATATTTTGAAGTGCAGCTTCCGCCTCTGCCACCGAACGAATTAATCGATATTTAACTGAGTTGACATTGGCTTCCTGAAGTATTTTCCTTGTTTCTTTTTTATTCCTGCACCGAAACGCTGCATCATGTGAAATGCCGAATGGAATGCCTAAGATCTCTCTTATCCGCGCACCTAATGGCACCCGATACTCATTGAGCGTAAATACGCCCACGATGTCGTACACTTTTGACAGTTCAACCGCTTTTTCCAGGACAGCACTTTCATTGTTTAAATCAATTTCAACCGGTACATCCACTTCCAACAGCTCATTGATGGTTAATTCCGTAGCAAATGAGATGATTTTATAGCCCAACTGTTTTACCAGTTCAAATTCCTTTCCCCTGCTCATCAGCTTGAGAACCAAAACATATTTTTCCCGCTCAGCCATATCTATCCCCCTAACCCATACTTATTGGAAACTTTTATTTTACCAATTCAAGAAGTATGTTTTGTTTAACATCATCTGCTATCCAGGGTGTAATAACGCAATTTTCACTGGTGTGCGCAGCCACTTCATTGATCCATTGAACTTCACTTGCAGCCTTGAGCTTCAACAATTCATTTTTTGTGTCGGTTAAAAATAGGCTTGAATTGATTACCCACCATTTAGTATAAATTCCAGCCCGCTTTAAATCTTCTTCAAGCCGCATGGCTTCATAGATGGGAGTTGCCTCTGGAAGGGTCACAATGATGACCTCCGTGTCGTTTTGGTTTCGCAGCCTTGGAAGCAGCATCCTGATGCCTTCCGGAACCTCTGCTTGCGCGCTCTCAATTTGTTTGTAATTTCTTTGTGTAGAGTCCAATAAAAGCAGGGTATGGCCAGTAGGAGCCGTATCTATAACCACAACCTCCTCGGCAGCCTTTTCAACGATCTTTGAAAAAGCCCGGAATACCGATATTTCTTGCGTACAAGGCGTTTTTAAACTTTCCTTCAAATAATCAATATCTTCTTTACTCATGGTTAGTTCAGCTTCACTGAGTACTTCACTTTTATATTCTTCCAATACTTTTTTCTCATCAATCTTACTTAGGGTGATTTTGTTGTTTTGTTCAATAATGTATTCAATATGTGCAGCCGGGTCTGTAGTAGTTAAATGCACCTTCGCCCCTCTCTCGGATAACCCCAGGGCAATGGCAGCCGCTATGGAGGTTTTTCCTACACCGCCCTTTCCCATGGTAAAAATAATTTTTTTCTTACTGGCATACAAATGATCAACCAAGTCCTGCAAGGGCTTTGCCTGGATCTTATCCCGGCTTATGGCAGCTTTTCCAAAACAATCGCCCTTTAGCATCATACGGATATTATCTATTCCCGATATATTATACGATCGCAATGGAATCGAGTACTTTTCTGTGTCATTTAATTCTTTCGGCATATTTTTCAAAGCATCTTTCTGCTTATTGTAAAACCCATTTGAAACATCGTCATTTCCGCCATCGACCACCCCATTGATGACTATGGTAAAATTCGTTATTCCAAGTTCTCTAAGCTCCTCCAAAGCCCTTGCGGTTTCCAGCAAAGGTATTTTCTCCGCTTTAGAAACTAAAATCAGTTTTGTCATTTCAGGATTTGCCAGGGTTGCTACTGCTTTTTCACATTCCTGTCTTCGGTCCTGCAGACCGGATAGCTGTCCCATGCTAAGGTTTTCGGGATCTTTTTCACTTACGTACTTATTCCATGCAGCCGGCAGCTGCAGCAATCTTAGTGTATGGCCTGTCGGAGCTGTATCAAAAATGATATAGTCATATTTTTTTTGGATTTCATCATTCGTAATGTAGTCAGAAAACTCGTTAAATGCTGAAACTTCCAAAGTACATGAACCCGAAAACTTTTCTTCCATATCGCTTATCACTGCTTCCGGAAGCTTTCCTCTATAGGGTGCTATCATTGACTCTTTATACCTTTTTGCAGCTTCTTCAGGATTCAAATTTACAATAAAAAGGTTTGGAGAGGCCTCCAGTTGTTTGTGCACATGGTTTAATTCCATATGGAATACATCTTGAAGATTAGAAGCCGGATCTGTGCTTACCAGCAAAACTTTACTGCCGTTGTCAGCTAAGGTTATAGCCGTTGCACATGCTGTTGAAGTTTTACCGACTCCGCCTTTACCTGTAAAAAAAATAAACTTGGGTAGTGATAAATCTGTGACGTTATACTGCTTATACATTGTTCATTTCCCCCATAGGGCTGCTATCCGCAGCAGCACGAAGATTTTTTTCCTTCCGGTTCAACTGCAGGTTCAGTAATTTCCATCCCGGTCCATTTACTGAATTCATCGCTTGAAGGATAGGCTTCCAATTTAGCAATTTCTTTATCGACAAGAGTAATTGGAAGCATTTTGACCCCATGCTGGGTAATATAATCGTTAATTATTTTATTGTCTACGAATGCCTGTGGCTCCTTAGACAAATTATACCGGATGATTTCAACTCCTTTTTGCTTTAGGCTGCTTACTATACCGGATACTCTTACAACCTCTTTGTCTATGCTTGATGAACAACAAGGAATTGTTTCAAAAATCTCAATTACCGCCATCTTTAATCTCCTCCTGCAATTTATCATTTCATAATTATATAATCACATACTTATATATTGATTCTAAATTACCTGGTTAAAAATGTCAACACCCATTTAGAAATTTCTGTAATTTGATTTATAGAGTCTATGAAAATTATTTTACAGGATCATTTGAATTTTCACCCATTCAATTAGGATCTGAAACGTAATGTAAGAGCTTTATGCCGTTTAATATAAAATGAACGGCATTATAATAGAACTACTCAATTTCAACCATATCCACGATTCCCTTAATTAATTCATACAGTGGGTTGGCTTTATTTATCTTATAATAACTCCATTGCCCTCTTTTTTCTTCAGTAATAATCTCCAAGTCTTTCATTTTTCTTAAATGCTGGCTTACAGCAGGTTGGCTGATATCTAGATTTCCAACGATATCACATACACATAATTCATTTCGGTTAAGTTTGGATAAAATAATCAACCGGGTCTTATCGCCTAAAATCTTCAAAACGGATTCAAGCTTATGAATATTGACTGAACTATTAATAATAACAATCATTCCTTTCTCTATGCGCAAGGTACAAAGTGCAAAAGGGGCAATTTCTTATAAATTATACCACCCTTTCAAGCTTATTGCTATATAATAATATAATTATATATTTATAACATCAATAATTTCATAATATTTTAATTTGTCAATTGATAATTGATTGTCATGCCAAACTGGTTACCCTCATACAAAAAGCCCTCACTTTTTTGAAGTTGAGGGCTTTTCCACTTACTATAAAATCACACCTATATTGAACATGATAAAGATTTTACATCGCGCTTCAATTTTCTTGATTTAATATCGTGAAAATTCAATTTATCCATGCAAAGCATTTTGATGATCTATTTAGAAGCAGCTAATTCAATTCGTTAACTACTTCTCCCGTCACTGTTGCTTTTTCATTTTCATGGAATACATATCTATAAAGTAAAACCGATAATACAGCACCTAATATTGTAGCTATGATATATAACCATAAGTACTGGGGATTTCCGCTGACAATTGCCGGACCAATAGATCTGGCAGGGTTCATAGATGCACCGCAAATCGGACCGAACACCAGCGCCTCAATCGCCACTGTAGAACCTATGGCAATTCCGGCAAAGGGCTTACTGGCTTTACCATGTACTGCCGACATCAATATTACACTCATTAAGATAAATGTTAAAATCAGTTCCAAAACAAAGGATTGCGCCCATCCCTCCGATGGCTGTGTAACCCCCAAATTCCTCCCATTGCCGAACATGCCGAACAATACAAAACTTGCACTAATGGCCCCGGTAACTTGAACGGCACAGTAACATATCATTTCGTGAAAGCGTAAGTCTTTATTTACCAAAAAGGCAATACTGACCGCCGGATTAAAATGTGCCCCTGATATGTGTCCAAAACTATAAATCAGAACCATTACAACGATTCCGAATACAACAGCGATCCCAAGATGACCAAAGGCATTTGTAAGTTTGCTTACGAGAATCGCCCCTGTCCCCATAAATACCAATAAAAAGGTACCTACAAATTCGGCTATCATTTTTTTATACAATCCCATTTCAAGTCCCCCATTCGCTTAAACCCTCAGCAGCATTTACTGCTAACTGCAATCTCCTCGTCACTTATCGCCGATTTAACAGACTTAAGCCCCTTTGTGATTTTAGGGTCACGAACCGGTCTTATGCTGCAGTCAAACAAAGATGCTTCTTCATCAGAGATCATAAAATAGGGTGAAATGCCCACAACCTCATTTTCATATGGTACACCGGTTAATACCTTGAATGTTTTTTCACACACAGCCATTCTTTGTCCTCTTACTAATTTATGTCCATCATCATCGATTACTTCCTTCCAAGGCCCACGGTAGAATACTGCATGTCCCTTTTCGATGCAGATTCCCTGTTTACCTTTATAAGCGGTAATTAGAAACGGGCGCAGCTCAACACTGTCTACCACCTTGATGGGTAATTCTGCTCTCCATGCATAACGGATTCCATGGAAAGAATGCCTCGCCAATATATCGACTATTTCCTCCTCTTTAGGAATATTGCAATAATCAATACCTTCATAAGAAGATTGTACATATTTTGTCACTCTTTCATCGGATAGTATAATATCCACCAGCACTTTTCCATACCTTTGTGACAAGTCAAAGACTTGAGACAATATTTTTTCGGAAAGTTCCTTCGAAAACCTATTCATTGTACCAATGTACACCAAATCAGCCCATCCCTCAGGTACAAGAGGCTTATCTTCACATTGCCATTCAACATATTTCAATAAACTATTATAATCTTTTATTTTCACAACTGAATTTTCACTTAGGTATTGTTCTAAAAGATCCTGTTTTAATTTGAGATTATCCCAATAACATCTAAAGAGTTCCCAATTCCCACATCCGGTCTCCTCTTTCAATTCATTTAATGTTTTTAAAAGGTTTGAATGGATGGTTTCGTCATTTTCCAATATCAATACCTTGGCATCTTTACTCACTGTCTCTATGATTCTCACGATATTATTTATATTTGCCGCACCTATAACGAGAATATTTTTAGCATCTAAAAACTCAGACTCTGAGAAATATTCAAAACATTTTCTATTCCCCGTAGATTTCAACAAATCTATGTCATTATTTTTTTCTATGGCTAATTTAACAAGGTTTAGTTCTAAATTGTTTATCATTTTAAATAGCCTCCTTGTCCCCGTAATATGCACATCTTTTCTTTTTGCAATCATGATTATGTTTACTTTGCCAACAACGCTTCAAATCAATATTCTTTTGAGGAAACTCAACTCCTAAATACTCTTTAGCCAATTTAATTCCTACTTCCAGCACACCTCTTACAGAACCCGTGCAGCATCTTGGCCCGCCTTGATGGGCTACAACCTTCAAGCCCTCTGCAGTTACCAGATTCGCGATGCTCCGCTCTTTGTCATGCATAGGTGTTGATTTATTAATGATTGCAAATGCTACTCCCAAACCAACCGCACTACCGCAATTTCCATAATATCCACACCATCCGCCTGGGATTTGTGTGGATTTTGATATACCTTCCAAAACATCTTCATCGGTTATTTTCTGAGTCAAGTTTTTGTATGCCACGAGAAAAGCTGCCGTTGTCAGCGGATGTGGAGAATTACCACTGATCCCACACTCAATAAACAACTTTTCTGAAATATCCGATGGATTCTGTCCGTCAAGGGTAGGAAAAACTTCATACAACCTATTTAGCACCTTTTTCGAGGCACACGCATTGCAATAGTAATGCCCTTCCTGGCAGGTTATTTGCGCTTTTTCTCTTACACCACATTCGACACATTTTACATATACTAAATTCTCATGGTGATTTATTTTGCCATGACACTTTAAACATTTGCCTGTAATCATAGTAATTCCCCCTAATTTATTTATACAACCGCCTATCACTCTATATCCATTACTCGACTACATCTCTAACAAAAATGGTCGTTTTCCCTTCTGCCCTCCCTATACATTTCTTTCACCATACAAAGTACCATTTTATTTACAGCCAAACTTGTGCGTTTTTACAGCAGCTTCCATAATTCCGCACCAGATCGTTAAGATTAAAGGTAAAACTTTGTTTATATAACTCGAAGTACATAATTAAATAAAACTCTATCCATGCGGAATATTTCATATTCTTGTATAAATATATAATAATTTGTATTAATTGTCAATATTTTCATAATGGGTCGTATCATATGATCCTAAATCCGGAAGTCCACAATGAAAAGGAACCGCCAAGTGTTTTGGTACCCGGCGGTTCCTTGATAAAAGTTTAGATTTGTTGTAAAAATAACAACTTAATCACTCAAGTAAATATTTTTCTACATTC
Organism: Clostridia bacterium; assembly: GCA_026418275.1. GTDB lineage: Bacteria > Bacillota > Clostridia > Acetivibrionales > DSM-2933 > SKW182. The sequence continues at coordinate 8,658 of JAOABQ010000103.1, read as the reverse complement.
AAAACAAGGATTAGTTAGTACTATTTTCCAATGGTATAAACCTGGTTGGCGTAGCTTGCTACACCTTGATTCAAATCGTTGAAATAAATTCCTCCATATACATATATTTTATTACCAATCGAAGCAATACCGCAGTTCATAACCTTTTTTAGGGTTTCATCGCTTGGAAGCCAGATGTTATTGATGACATCATACTTTTCAATCTTTGTACATGCATAAGGTTCAGTATAGTTAAAGCCACTTAAAATGTAAATAACATTATTAACAGCTACGGCGTTTGCCATGCTTCTTCCTTCGGATATTTCTCCAACAGTTGACCATGTTTTACCGATAGGGTCGTATACTTCCAGGGTTTTAACAAAGGAATAATAATTACCGGCATAGGCAGTTGACGTACCGCATACAACATAGATCTTACCGTTCACACTTACTGCACATGGATTTGCACGCGGCATATCCATACCCGGACAGGGTGTCCAGCTATCCGCTAGCGGATTATACTCTTCTACGGTTGTAAAAGCATCAAGACCAAGTGCGCCCCCAATGGCATAGATCTTATTGTTGAGCGAAACCGCAGTAAGGTCCTTTCTGGGATTTGGCATACCTTGTTTATATACCCATGTTGCTTCAGGATCAGAAACATCCAGTTCTTCTACCGAAGCGATTTCCGAATTTCCATCATGCCCGCCAATAACATACAGCTTTCCATTGGCAGCAGCGAGTCCAAATCTAAAACGCGGCGTGTTCAAATCATCCAGTCTTGTCCACTGGTTATTACTTGGATTAAATACCTCTGTGATTCCGGTTATAACACTTCCCTGGGACTCATTTGAGCCTCCTACCCGATATATTTTTCCGTTTAGTTCAACTGTTTTACATAAAATGCGCGGATTCGTCAAAACAGGGAGGGCAGCCCAGTAATCTGCAGATGGATCAAAAAGGTAAGCGCATGAAAGAGGATCCAAGCTGGTACTTCCTCCTGAGATGATTATTTTTCCATCAGCAATGGGAACAGCAGCTGTTTTATATATTGATAACGGAAGCTCTGCTTTTGTATTCCAAGTATTGGAGGCCGGATTATACTCAAAGATTTTATTGGAGGGAGAACCGCTGGTATTAAAACCGCCGATGATGTAAATCTTATTGTTCACACTTGCTGCGGTAAAGCTGTGTATGGGTTCAGGGATGATGGTATTCAATGTGGTCCAGTTACCTGTCGCAGTATCCAATACATCAATATTGCGGCTAAGCCCTGTAGTTCCCATTCCTCCAATGGCATAGATTTTGCTGCCGACAGCAACCGCTTTCAAGGCTCTGCGCGGCGTAGGCAACCCTTGGGGTAAAAGACTCCATGCACCATTTGTCAAGCTGTACTCTTCGACAGAGCTTAGAATATCGGTACTGTTGTTCCCGCCCAAAACATAAATCTTATTATTCAGCGATACTGCTGCAAAAGAATTTCGGGCTGTTACCAATGTGGAAGAAGGTGTGCTCCACCCGTTGGCAGGGTCAAAAACATCCATGGTATTACTGTTGCCTTGGGCTGTATTTCCGCCAATTGAATAAATTTTTCCATTCAATGTGACCACACCAAGATTGGTACGTGCAGTTGGCATGGCAGGAAGCGAAGACCAGATCTTTGTGTTTGTATCGAATTTTTCAGCACTATTTAGAATATTTGTACGGTTATTACCTCCTAATGCATATACAGCATTTCCCAAAAAGGCCATTTCAAAATCCTTTCTGGGACTTAACATAGGTTCAAGTTCCGAAACTCCTCCATCAAGAGAGCTCGCTGATACCGGTCCGATCCATTGACTCTGTCCATAAAGATTTACACTACAGATTTTAAAACTGTGATTGTCACTCTTTGTAGGCAGTTTATACGTATAGGACGCTGTAGGTGTGTAATATACCTCTTTATCATCCACTAAAACCTTATACATAGCTGCTGTATCTACCTGATCCCATGTAAGGTTGATGGTGTTGAACCCGGATTTAATCTTAAGGTTTGCCGGTGGGGCAGGAATATTTTGGGGAGTGGAATCCGGGGTGCTATTTAAAGCATATGTAATAAAAGTACGGATGGTTTCGCCATTCGTTGACAAAGGTGTAAATCCCGGAATGGTCATTTCCTGATTTGTATAAGGATTAATGAGGCTGAAATTTTTAATGGCAAGAGGGGTATTGTTTGTTGTTGACCCCTCAATATACCAACGGCGTGATGTACCGTCTGCCAAGGAATATTTTTTTATCAGGTCCGAATAGTCTATATAAAATGTACCGTCACATGCTGTGGTGGTTCCATCAAAGGCAAGGTTGGGACCTGAGCCTCTAAAAACGTAAGGTTGGAACGAGTATGCAGGTGTATTGCTTGACGTATCCGAATAGCCAAACCTAATTTGTATGCCGCCGCGATTTGTTGTATTCAGGGTAAATTTCGCAAGGAGCTTAGGAGTGTAATTTTCCTTTGCTGCAAGCCAGTATACCTGATTCCTTGAGATTAAGGATTCACGCTCATTGTAGTTTACTGAAGGGAAAGAAGACCTGCTCTTTAGTGCATCATAGGAAACCCAGCAAAATCCGCCGTCGTTAACTGATTTGGGGGTCCAATCGGGACCCCAGGAGTTCACAACACGAAATGCTCCCTTTTCACCGTCATCTACAGTGTTGTCACCATCAATATCACACCATATATCATCATTGTATCCTACAATGTTCATCGCATGATCTTCTCTATCACTGCGCACAGAAACAATGCAGATGTCTTTACCTATTTCATCTGTATCCGAGGTAGAATTGGGATTATCCCGAATAGTCCCATAATTCCATCCATAAATATCTGTTCCAAAATTTAATATATAACCGTTGACTAGCAACTGTTTGGCATAATTGATGCTGTCCTGACTTTCCATGTTATCAATGAACCCGAATGTATCCACCCGGTAATTGGCGGCATTTTTCCACACATTACTATCTAAACACCAGGTACTGGCGTTATCATCGTAAGGAAAATTGCTCCAGAAAGCACATCCGTTTTCCATCATGACCCGATAGGCTTGATCCTGAAACGTACCTTCTCCGGGAAAAGACGTAATCATGTTGTAAATGTATTTAGGAGAAAAGGTTTTAGCATCACCTTCCGCTTTTACATTCCACCCTCGTGCCATTGCAGTCATATGGGTCATTTGGTAATGCGTAGTAGAGAAAGTGGCGCAAGAGTTGAATGGATATTGGTTTTTTACTACAGGGAAGTACTGGAGTTTGCTGTTGTCTACCTGATTTGGCAATGGACCGCTGGAAGCTAAAAGGGAAACAGATCCACCGGGACCAAATAAGGAAGCATTTTGAGGGGTGTCTGAAACCTCGTAGCCGATGGGAACTGCCTGTGAGGAGGAGATCTCCTGAAGCCCTTTTTCCTTCCGTTCTTTATTCATCCTTTCCAATCCAATCCGGTTTAACTTGATTTGTTGGGTCTTTATCATATTTTTCTTTTCCCAATCCAAATCCTTTTGTGTAGGTAAAGACAGGCCTGTAGTATACTGACTGGCTTTATGAGGGCTATCTTGTGTGGCAAAGCCGGTAAAACCCGCAGGGAGTGCAAGTGTTGCTGCCAGAATAACTGCGGATACTTTCTTTAACCATTTTTTTTGAAACACTTTAATCCTCTCCTTTTAAATAAAATTATATTTAGTAAAAGCTTTGTTTAAAAGCATATTACTCTATAACAGGCTGAAGCAAAGGACAATGGGAAGCAATTTTATTAAAATGATAGCAGTTTAGACTTTCAAAAATAGTGTTAAAGGATTTATGACATGATGAGGTTACTATTTCTTTATCTTTATACATTTTATAGTAAATTACTTTATTTTGAAAGATGACAAATGTCACTGAATGATAGCCGAAAGTCACATTTTTTCTCTAATGTAAAACCTTTTCTTACCTTTGTTAAGCTAAAAGCATTATTGAATTAGTAAATTACTCAAATACCTTTGGCTTCCTTATAGGCACACAAGTAGTGAATCGCCTTAGCAGCAAAAGTGCCCTGAAATCGTCCTCTCCTGAAACTTGTCTTCATTCGTAAGTTATACTATGTAAATTAGACAAATGCCCAAAGTCACTTCTTTAAACAAATGGCATATTAAGTTAAATGATATGATTACTACTTTTTTATCTTAAAAGTGTTACTTTTGTATTAAAATTGAAGTATAACTATTTAAGGGTAAAATCTGTATAACTAATATTTAGTTTTACTATTTTTACTCAATTTATTGAAGAAAGGGGTTTATGAAAATGAATTTTCTCAAAAAAATTGCCATTCTCTTTTTTACATGCCTGTTTCTATTTACGGGAACAGCCTTCCAAACTGCTTATGCAGTTGAAAAGCCGGTAAAGGTCCTATTTATAGGAAACAGCTATACCTATTTTCACAGCATACCTTCTATGCTTGAAAAAATAGCGAAGAGTAAGGGCGTAAAAATGGAGGCCAATTTCGAAAACTGCAAGCCGGGATATAGTCTTGCGCAGCACTGGCTTGAGGGAGAAGCTGTCAAGGATATTCAAAATGGAGATTGGGATTATGTTGTTCTACAAGAGCATGGCGGGTTTCACCACATGGAGTTGAAGGATCTATTCTATCAGTATTCAAGACTTTTTGACGGAGAAATCAAAAAAATAGGTGCGAAGACAGTATTTTATGTGACAAGCCGTTCAGGAGTGGAAGGCCGAGCCTATTTACAGAGACAAATCCCCCTCAATCAATCCTATCAAGGAATTGCGGAGGAGTTGGGTGCACTGGTTGTGCCTGTGGGACAAGCATGGGTCAATGCCTGTGAAGAAAAGCAGGATCTTAAGCTTTACATGGAAGACAATTTACATCCAAACCAGGTAGGTGCATATTTTACCGCATGCGTGTTCTATTCAGCAATATTCAATAAAACTTCGGAAGGAGCCGATTTAAAATTTAAGGTTGATCCCGATAACGTAGATACCTTTGAAAAGTACAAAGTTGATTTTACGGATGAGGAAGCCCTGATGTGTTTTCTCCAAAAAACTGCCTGGAAAACGTGTCAGGAGGGAATGGTTGTAGAGTAATATTTCGATTCAACAGAACTATTATAAAATGAGTAATTCTTTTTAAAGCGAAATAAAGGTACATAAGTAAACAATGAACAATAATGTCTTAAAAGGACAAGGCTGATGATCCATTATGGATTATTCAATTATACCGAACCGAGACATTAAAAGATTTTGCGCATAATAGGATAAGCATGACAACTGAATGTCATGCTTATCCTATTATAACAGGTTATTATTTATATGCTGTTCCAAAAGTATACTTATTATTCAGGTGGTGGTTCCGGGAAATCATACCGGGCATTTGTCATCTTCTGTCCCATTTCCTCAAGAGGGATAAAATCCCATTCATTCTCGTGTTCAAAATGTGGTAGCGACAAAAAGCCTCGACCATCCAGCACTTTGTCGGGATAATTGTAAGTCGGCCCCAGTGTTGAGTTTAGGTAACTCGGCGGAAGTAAATCCTGTACAAAATAACCCTTTCGGTATCCGGAAAACCCTGGAATAATAATTTTCATATCCTGTGTCAGCATAACATTGTTTCCATAGGAATAGGAAGGTTTATTTCTTACACGCCAAGTAAAATCCAAGCTTCCCCATCCCCAATTGATGGAATAGACTTTTTCTTCATCTGCAACAACTATGTTTTCTGTAGAAACATCCATGGAAGGAGTCCCCGCAAAATTGAGTGTCTGATTATCCCACATTTGGCTGAACGGTTTATTTAACCGGTAGTGAATTTCCATTGGATTGATCACTTCAATGGGGAATTGCTCAATATGCCAAATGTCTTCGTTGAAAAAGTAGGGAACCAAGTGGTCTTCGGGCCTAACGGGATTCAGATAAACCGGTCTGTGGACACTTTCGTAAGCCGACCATAGCCATGGATCGTCATCATAAGGTCCCACTTCACGCCAATAAGGCTTATTGAAATTATTGAATTTATATTCTTGTTCTGCAGCATTCCAGACTTCTATATAATCCGCTGAGTTAAGATTTGCTCCCACATAGGCCTGTATAATTCTTTCAACTGTCCATATTCCTCTATATTCATAAGAAGCTGGAGTCCAGTTCTGAGGATCATATGAAGCTAAGCCAATAGAGGGATCACTCATCTTTTTTTCCAGGCTCTCAGCAAATTTATACCACTTGCTGCAAAACTGTGCTTGCTCATCAATATTGAGAACATGGTATTTAAGGAGTTCGTCTCTAACTAATACATAGTAATTGCATGTGCCATCAACAAAACTGCAAAAATCCCTATCATCTCCTGTTAGATACATATTTTCAGCTGTATCAAAAAGGGTAGGCTGATTATAAGGCCTGTGATATTCGCTTCCAAACTTTTTAAAGTATTGAGCCAAACTCAAGCTACTATTCCATTTTTCCTTTGCAGCAGATACTTTATTGATATCGAATACACCAATATCAATTATTTCCACAGTAGAAAAATCATCCCCTTTGATTCTATACCACTTTTTCCCACCGATTATCACCGGCCAAGCGTAAGGAATTGCGGGTTTAGTAATTTCTAAACTAAACGGTGAAATATCGGACAAGTTGAAAATTTTCTTATCAGCTCCTTCAATAATCTGATTTACAGTATTCTTTGACAGCGGCAACAGCATCGCTAGTGCAAGAGGAATTCCCGGGGTATCAAGAATAGTTTTAGCATAGGCATCATATGCAGTTTTTATGCTATAATCCTGAGGTGCCTCTGTAATAAAAAATGCTTTATATGCTTCCGCACCTTGATCAAATTCACTTCCATCCCCTTTATTGAGCGGAATACTGCTTTTTTCCACCAGTGAAGCAAAATAAAGCTCTTTGCTTCCTGCCTTTTTAGCCATGATCTTGTTTCCATCTGCAGCAATCATGTCAAATGTTCCGATGTATTCCTCTCTATGGGCTGTCGAATCTAGTTTATACCCAAAACTGCCTAAATATCTCCAAACATCGCTTCCCTTTTTGTAAATTACGTTCCCGTCAGGTGTCAGCATAAATTCGTATCGCAGGCCGTCGAGAGGATTGGTGGTTTCTGCATAAGTCTGCGATCTCGGGCTTTGACCTGAGTTTTCTACAATCCACTGGTTTACCGATGCATCAGCTACGGGTATACCTTCAGTTGGAATGGGTGTGTCCGTTGGTAAGGGTGTATCGCTTGGAATAGTAGTATTCGAGGGCTTAGGTGTATAAGTTGGTCTTGGGGTATTTGTTGGTTTAGGTGTATACGTTGGCTTGGGCGTATAGGTTGGCTTTGGGGTATACGTTGGCTTGGGCGAATACGTCGGTTTTGGTGTATATGTTGGCTTAGAGGTATACGTCGGCGTACTTGGATTTGCTGTAGGTGTATTATTTATGGATATACTATATTTATAATTCATTAAGCCTTTTACTTGTTCTGAATTTAAATCTTGATTAAACATATAAACCTCATCTACGCCGCCATTTAAAGGTCCCCAACTATTTATGGGATCAAGATTTCCTATTCTAATGCTGGCAGTACTTGGCCGAATGCTCCAATTTGCCCATTCATCGGGTAAAACCAACTCGTTTTCAAGTATTCCATTAATATATAGCAATACTTTTACCCCGTCGAATACACCCGTACAGTGAACCCACTCACTTTCGCTTCCTGCTTCTACACTAAATGTCCTTTTGGATTCAACTGTAAAATTTGAACCATAGCTATTTACTTCGGGTATGGAAACTGTAAATCTAAATTTTTGGTTTTCATAGCCCAAATAAAATGAATCCTGATTGTGATACCACTGGTTGATAATAGGACCGTGAGAATCAGCACCCACTTGGCACCATCCTGCAACAGTTATTTTGGTATCAATGGTGTATTGAGGAATATCTTTTATCACTGCACAACTTGCTCCACTAAAATATGCTGCATTTTCCCCTTGCCGCACAATATTTGAAAAACTCGCAGTTGAACCGTAAAAAGGTGAACTTGTATTGACAATGATATCACCGTTATTTTGGTTTGGGGATAAATCCGCTACTTTAGTGTCATTGCCGTCATCAAAACTCCAATACCCTATAGGCTCTGGGAAAGCTGCAGATTGGGCATTGTAAGTATACGGAATTGATACGAACACTAAGGCAATAACCAACATCCATACTATTTTCTTCAAAATATCACTCCTCATATATGTATCTCAAATATAATATTAGTAATAAATTCTATATTTGTCAATTATGGTTAAGTAACCATTTTTGAATTACACAGCATAATACTCAGTCGAAGCTAATGTAGACCGGTACCGAATGCGATCTCTAAAGGTGAGCCCTGCTCGATCTCTTTTAATGAGAGAGCAACGCTTGTAAGCATAGCAGCCTGGTGTTAATCATTTTCACATTTTAGTTTTTTCATACACTCCAGTTCCTCAATGTAGTAACTTCCCCTGACAGTGGGACAATCAATCAATTGTTATAGTCGAGTAAATGAAGGCTTCGCAGCCTTCACTCCTCACAGAACCGTACGGGCCCAATTAAGGCATACGGCTCTTCACATAACCTTTCACGTTTGTTGCTTCAGAAAATAATTAGCTCATTATATTCACATATATTCTA
>JAOABQ010000089.1 GCA_026418275.1 Clostridia bacterium | reverse complement strand
CACAGTTCTCTTGCTTTAATTTAATAAACATCGTTCTTTGGAAAATGTTAATATTCAATAAGATTTATTATTAATTTTGTCCCACAAAATGGAGAAAGTAAAAATGAAAAAGATATATTTGCTTCTTCTTATCACACTTGGTTTTGATGGTCACCACAAAGTCCTCGGACAGTGTGAGATATGTCCCCAACCAAATCTTTGTTATGTTTTATCTTTCGATTTACCAGATTGTCCGGGTATACAAGCAACTATTTGTTACACATGTGCAGTTACTCATCTTGAAGCCTATTTCGAAATCAACTTACGAAATGTTTGTAATGGAATGGAAGACGAGGCATACGAATATGCTCGGAACTGGGTTTTGAGCAATTTTGCGTTGCTATGCGGAAACACACCTTGCCACATTCGTAGGACACTGATAACATTTGTTCGGCCAATTTGTGGTAGAGTTGAATATGTTAATGGAAGGATAAACATATACCAAGGGGAAGGGGGATGTTACAAGCAATGTCGAGAGGTATGGGAATGGTGCTGGTGCAATTGTATTCCTGGGCAATGTTGGGAACCCAAATGTTATGAACAGCCACCATATGGTCCGCATATAAATTGGAGAATTCTGTCATTTCAAATAGAAGGAACTGGCACATGTGATAAAATTAACTACAACCAAGAACAGAAAAATTACGAATGTGTGTGGATAAATTGGAGAGAATGTGGTCAATTACGATAAGTTTAACAAAAATTTTCTAACATTCAGGGAGGAAAAATGCTATGGGATGTTAAATTCTGCAAGGGTAAACATTTTGAGATAACTAAGAATACACTCGTTTTGAGCACACTCTTTTTTTTGTTAATAAAAATCCCATTGTTCTCAATCGATTTTAACTTAACACCACTTAAATTATCATTTTTTGGTGCTGTAAATGTAAAAAATAATATCATTGTATATGGTGACTTTGGGAGTTACTTATTTTCGACGGACTTAGGAAATACTTGGGAACAAAGATTTATTGGAATTTTTGACGAGATTCGGTCAATAGTTAATTTTAATGATACACTTTTTGGGGTAACTTTAAATGGAAATTTAATCATATCACCAGACAAAGGTGAAAGTTGGGAAATAAAAAAAGTCAATAAAGAAGTTTGGGAAAAGTTTCTCGATATCCTAGTAATTAATGATGCAATATATATACGTTCTTTAAGAAAAATTTTAAAGCTTAATAGAGAAGGTCAAATAATCAAATTATTAGAGAACCCTATTTTTGAACCATCTAAAAGTAGCGAATATGATGGAGATATTGATGAGTTAATCAATGATTATCATTTATATTGCAATCATAGGTTTTACCTTTATGATAATAATATAATATTGAATAGCGATAAGTTTTGCGACAGTGGTTTTATTTATGTTGATTTAAATTTAAATAACATAGTAAAAGTTTATTTAAAAGATGAATTAAAATATTGGGGTGGCTGTTGCGAAACTGTTAAGGTTTTAAATTTTGGGGAAAAAGATATTTTTAAAATTACAATGCATCTTTACATTCCTGATGACTCATTAAAGAATTTTAAGTACTTTTATCAAGATACCTCCTTTATGTTTGTGGTTAACTCTACAAAGTCGCTTCATAAATGGTTTAATATTGGTGGAAATCCTGACTTATACTTTACTGTTAAAGATACCCTTTTTATAGGCAGATGGGAAGATAGTACTAAATATGATACCTTGAGTAATACTGGAGGTGTTTTAATAAGAATACCTTATCCTCAGTTCAATTTGTATTCGATCAAAAAGTATATTTCATATCCAAGAGATACATTTGTGCTACAAGGCTTACCCTTTTACGACACTTACAATGGCTCAAAATATCATTTTATTGACTACATTTATCCAGGACTCTTTCGAAATATCGAAACCCCTAGTTGTGTAGTTAACGATAGTGTTTGGGTCTACGTAAATAGAAAAAGATTCATATTATTAACTACAAATAAGGGGCATTCTTGGAAGATGATTTCCTACTTAACTGGAAAACCTAGGGAAATTCTTAATGATTCTACTTTTTTCTTTTTGTTTGAGGCTCCAGAATTAACCGAAGTCAATCGTACTTTAGATGCTGGGATTAGTTTCCAGCCATCTTTCAACTTTCATACTAGCTATAAGAGTAGAAGAAATATTTCGTATTTTTATAAGGTACATTTCTTTTACATTGACTCCTCAGGTCGCGGTTTTCTCAAAGGTTCTTCTAAATACTCTGGTCCAGGAACTATCTACAATACATACGATTTTTGGAAATTTTACAATAATTTTGTTGATTCAATTGAAATATTCGTTCCTAGTAGTCTTCTAACAAAATTTGTACCCTCCAATATAGTAAGATATAAAGATTGTTTTCTTCTTTGCTCTAATGCGGACAACTCAAATCAAGGATACCCACCACTTTCTATTCTTTATGTACTTGATACTTCATTAAAATTTGCCAAGTTTAGCAAGGTTTCCTATAGAACCAATATTATCCATATTTTACCTACTTATGACTCAGTCAACAACTTTATCTTTTTCGCTTTAATTAGTGATAGTTTGTTGCCCCAAATAAATTGGCTTGAAATTCGGGAAACAAACGATACTGGTAAAACCTCCTCATTGATTTACAAAATGGTGGATTATGGCCAAGAAATAGTTCAATTCTACCAACACAATAAAGATACTGTTTTCTTCACGACATCATTACCCGATAGACTTTTCTTATTTGATAGAAAGACTTATTCTGTAAAGAAACTATGGGAAAGCGAAGCAACGGACTTCGAGCCTCGCCTTATGGTCATTTCCGACCGATTTTACATTGTTGGTCGGGGGCTTTTTTTGGAGAACACCGAGCGTAGCGATTTAACCAAGTGGAGAGAGGGCAAATGGGACTATGGCAAGCCTAATTTCGAAAGTGTAATATTTCGTGGCAATGTTGCTATTGCTGGTTTGAGCGACTCGGTGCGACCTTTCAACTACTACAAGATTACCCTA
>JAOABQ010000077.1 GCA_026418275.1 Clostridia bacterium | reverse complement strand
CGCTCCCCGCTGTACCAGATTTCTACAAGGCTCATATCAAAGGGGTCATACCTTACATCTACTTTCTTTCCGATATATTCTATCCCAGCCTCATATTCATGACCATTTAGTTTTATGCAGCCGGTGTTGTCAACTTTTCTTGTATCTTCCCAAAGGAAGGCATCTGCACATTCTTCAGGAGTTGCAAACCTTACCTTTCTTAAGTCTTTAGAGTAGGCTTCAATTGGAGTCATCCCTTTAAGGCTGCTGTGTTCTCTCATGTTGTAGCCTTCATCCAGCCATATCCTGAACTTTCGGTTAAGTTCCTCCAGGCTCTTTGGCTTTTCAAGAGATATCTCCTGCAAGAATTCTTCCATGGTTCCATTAAAGCGTTCTATCTTGCCCTTGCTTTCAGGTGAATAGGCTTTTGTGTTAAGGTGTCTTATCCCAAGCTTTGCACAGGCTATCCTGAACCACCGGGACACATACACCTTACCGTTATCTACATACACAGCGTCCGGTTTTCCATACTTTAGTACTGCCTTCCTGAAGCAGTCCTCCAGTATTGGCAGCCTCTGATTGTCATAAAACTCCGCATGGCAGATAAGTCTTGTTGCATCATCTATGAAGGCTACCATGTAGGTGCGTTTTTTACCACCGTTTGACGTAGGTATGTAGGGCCCATACTTGATATCTGACTGCCATAGCATGTTCCTGCCACTCTTTTGGAACCGCCTCGCGGCATTGCCTGTTATCTTTGCACTCTTAAGTTCTGTAGCCCCAAAGCCCATATTCAAAAGATGCCTGGACAGTGTGCTCCTTGATATCCCGCCCTGTGGGACAGTACCTTCACCCTCAAGTATACGTATGATCCGCCTTACGCTTCTTTCGGGCAGCTCCTGCCTTAGCTCTGCTGCACGGTCCAGTACTTCCTGGGATATGGCCCTTGCTTTCCCGATATCATCCCGGGTCTTTTGCAATAGTCCCTCATAGCTTTTATCACGGTATGATGCAACGTAGCGCCTTAGAGTCCTTTCGGATATTCCTTCTCTGTCTAAGATCTCCCGCCGTATCCTTCGCTTTTCTGACTCATCCAACCCTGGCACTAAGAGCGGTGCTATCATTTCATGTCTCTTCAGGGCTGCTTCCATTTCTTCATTTTTGACCATTTGATACCCTCCTGTACTTTTTTCTTAAAGATTAACAGGAGGGCAGTGCGGCCACCAGTTCAAACTATGTGGGAAATTCTTTATATGTAAATTCCTGCCATGCGGTGGGTAAGCCATATGTTTGCATCCCCTATGGCAAGACAGTTACTCTCAATGGTGGGCAAGGTATCAAGTATGTATTCCAACGCATTAAATATCCTAAACCCGGTAAGTTTGATTTCATTAATGGTTTTATCAAAAACATTATGAAGTAGCGCTCTTAATGCACCAACTGCTTGGCAGCTCCTATTCTTGAACTCACCAACCCACCGTTTCACTGTTGAGATGCTTGCAGCTGTATCAGCCTGCTCCATGGGAACTCCATCTTCAATGTCTCTAATCGTTAACTCTATGCCTGCTGCGCAGTAATGCTTGTACGGCCTTATGAAATCCGGGAGTACTGCATGGGTTTTATCACAGCCTACACATATTACCCGCTGGATTACTATCCACTCAATTTTTTCATCTATATGTATATGCCTGTCATAGCAGTCATGAAACACAGTATTACTGCCACATACAGGGCATATGAACTTTAACTTCTCCAGATACCGTAAAGAATTTTTACGATAGTCCTTAACATTTCGACCCAAATATGCTATGATCATCTTACGTTGTGTAGAACTTTGAGGGTTAAATGCTGGAACATTTAACAGAAAACCTCAAAGTTCTTTCCATATCCCTCCCAAAGTTCTCTCAGGAAAGATATTAACATACCTGTAAACGGTCACGCAACTTGAGCAATTTCAGGACATTTACCTCGGGCAGAAACAATATGTAATGGCCAAAACATTGAAAGGAGGACAATGAAAGAGTTTAGGATAGTGCTAAAGAAGAAGTATTTCTCAAGAGATGTGCTTAAAGTATTTATTCCAAGGATTCTCGATGTACGACTTGTTTGTTATGGCAACTAGTCTACAAAGGTTTGGGTTTCATGCGTGCGACAAGTTATGTCAATTTTAAAATGTAGGTAATTTATGATAAATAGAATTATTGAGGGAGGAAAGTTATGAACATGAAAAATAAAATGCTCGTTATTACTTTAATCCAAATTGTGATATTATCTCTTGCTGGTTTTTCTGTGTATGCAGGAGATACTTTGGATACCTATAATAACGTCAATTATCCTAACGCTGTGTACAAAAAAGGAATTATTCCTTCTTTTGAAATGAAAGAAGTCACTAATGAAACTATAAGCCCACAAACGGGCGATCTGGAATTAAGATATACGGATTTATTCTTAAAAGGCCGAAATGGGCTAGATTTTAGTCTAACAAGATATTATTCGTTATCGCAATCCAATTTGTTTGAAGATAGGGTAATATACCTAGAGGGCAGTGGTAGGTATTCAGACTTTGCTGAAAAAACAACGTTTAATGAAAAGTATTTTGATATTGGTGCGGGTTGGGCATTTGATTTGCCTGTTATTGAAACGAGAGAAGGCCACAAGTACCTTCATTATGGAAGTTCAGGAGTATGGCCTATAGAAATTGGTAATGGATATTCTAATCTACAAGGCCACTATTTTAAGGATATTGTTTTTAACACATGTGATTATATTGGCGAATATACCAATGGAGAAAAGCCATCAACCTATAAATTGACTGAAAAGAACGGTAAAATTTACTATTTCCATGATGATGGCAGATTGCTGGGGATTAAAGACCGTTTCGGTAATGAAATAAAGTTTCTTCACACGATGAGGAATGGGTATCCTGTAATCAGACAAATTATTGACAGTGTGGGAAGAATTATTGATATAACATACGACGATAGCTTAAAGCAATATAATCAAAGTGAAATAATTATTAATGTTACAGATCCAAAAGACTCACAAAATAGTAAAACAATAAGATATCGCAAATGTTACTATACGGGCATACAGGGTGCACAAGAAGGAACTGAAGGTAACTTGAGCACGGTTTCTGATGCTAAAGGGAGGGTTACAAGTTACAATTATGAATTAAAATCAGCCATACAATCCGGCTATTATAAATATCCAGAGCAGAATCCTGGTTATTATGGAGCTATAACGAATTATTATGCTTGCCTGACGGATATTGTCTACCCTACAGGAGCACAAAGTAAGTATAACTATATGATGAGTAAAAAGAATTTGGGTACTGGGGGAGCACAGTATTACAAGGTAACAGAAAGATATGATTTCTCAAATAGAAGGTACACGTATGGAGGCGTTAACTATTCAGGGCCTAAACACAATTATAAAAAGTACACATATAATTTCGATGGAACTGGGGAATATGACGGATACCCATCTAATAATTTTGAAAATAACCCGTATTGTGCTACCAAAACGAAAGTAACAGATGAGGCTAACAATAGTGAAGTATATACATATAGCAAGTACTCAGTATGTACTGGTATCTTAAAAGAAGGCTTAGATCATAAAAGTGAAACTATAAACTTCTATTACAATGAAAGAGCCCCATTAGTGAAAAAGGTTGTGAAAACTTATAATAAAAATACGAATCAATTTATTCTTAAAGCGGAGAATTACCTTTACAACCTTTATATGGATATGACAGGGTACTGGGATATTCAGACAGAAACCACTGAATCTTATAATCCAGTTAATGATGAGCATAAGACAACATATGAATATGATAGCAAATATCACTTTTTAAAATGGAAAGTTTATAAAAAAGACGCTAATACATTGATAAAGGAGGATTATATACCTACATCGGATGGTAAAAATCCTGAGTGGAAAAAAATATATGAAAACAGTGTATTAAAAACTCAAACCCAGTATTTATACGATGCTTATGGTAATGTAATTGAAGAACGTAACTATCATGATGATGGTATATCGTATACCTCAACAAAATATAGTTTTAATGATAACGACCCCTTAAGAAACGGAAAATTTAATGGGGCATATGTTACACAGAAATATGTTGAAAATGTTAAAGATGCTGACGGCAATACAATAGGTACAGTAGGGGAAAGCTACAAGTATGACTGGTTTGGAAATGTTATTGAAAAACGTGATGGCAAAAACCAACCAACAACATACCAGTATGACAAAATGGGAAGAGTATTAAAAGAGATATATCCGGATTCAAGTTTTAAAGAATGGGAATATAATGATGTGGAAAACAGTGTAATCACATATGATGAAAAAAGAAATGCAGTAAAATATGGTTACAACGAATTTGGAGATATGATCTATAGGCAGGATTTAGCTAGTGGTGCTTATATTAGCTGTTACGAGTATGATTCAAAACAACGTATAACCGGAGAATTTGATTATAATAGCAAATCCACCGAATATCGCTACAATAGTGATGGCAAGAAAAAAGGTGAAGAAATTAATGAGCAATATGTATGGTTTGACAATAGCCTGCCTACAGGTGCAGTTCTCGCAACAAATACTGATATCTGGGATACGGGATATGCATTAGAAGGTATATCACAGTATAATGTGTCAGAAATAAAATCAGGGCTTCACCAACATGCTTTCGAAAATGCAGCTCGTAAAATGAAGATTAATGCAGGAGATCATATCTTTGTACACGTGTACCTTCCTTCTGGCAATATGCCAACAGAGCTCATGCTGCAATTTAAGCAAAATGGTTCTTGGAATCACAGGGCATATTGGGGAGCAGACAACATAAACCTTGGAACCAACGGAACAAGCAGTAAAAAATATATGGGAGCACTTCCTACAGCAGGAACCTGGGCAACTCTGGTAATACCTGCTAGGGAAGTAGGATTGGAAAACACATCTATTGACGGGATTGCAATAACGCTCAATGATGGCCAAATATACTGGGATAAAGTAGGTGCTTATAGAGGCAATAGCACAACGAAGCTGCTTGCTTGTGAAACATATACATATGACGATGCGAATGCTAATGGGTTATATCAAAAAATAACCAAGGTAATTCAGGGGGATGTAAATGCACCATCCGTTATATCTAGCAGCTATATCAATAAAATTGGAAAAGTTGAAAAAAATGAAAATACCCATTTAGAAAACAGTATAACGAAAACCTACACCGACACATTTAAATATGACTACCTGGGTAACAAAATAGAAGAAAAGATAGCCCGGGCCTCTGATGAAGGCTGGACTGAGCCCTGGACTGCGAAATATGAATACAATTATGCAGGAAAACCGGTAAAAGTGTATGATGTAAATGGCAACTATACCACTACTGAGTACGATGCATTGGGAAGGGTAAAATCAGTTACCGACATCAAAGGAAATAAAGCTGCACAGCCGTATTCAACAACCTATGCCTATGACAATTTGGGAAGGGTAATCGAAGAAAAAATCCCTTTTGAAAATGTAAATGGCACCATCTACTATACAACCAAAAAGCATTATTATGACAACAACGGCAATGTAACCATGGAGAAGGTATCCAGCAACAAGCCGAATTCAGCTGAACAGTTTGACAAAACCGGCTATGAGTACAATTCCAGAAATATGCTTACAAAGGTTATTACCTACAATAACGGGAAACCTGAGAATTATACCCAATATTATTATGACGCTGTAGGAAACAAGGTAAGGATGTATACTGGCTTGAAAAATCCTTTAACAATTAACGGCCTTGATAATGTACTGCCAAATGGTGATGCAAATTACTCAACTACAAAGTATGAATACGATCAATTTAATCGCCTTACAAAAATGACAGACCCATTAAATAAGTCTGAAACCTACACCTATGACCTGAACGGCAATATGACAGGGAAACTGGATCGAAACGGAAACACTTTTAATATGAGCTATGATGCCTTAGGCAGGCTGCTTTCAAAAAGTGTAACAACTTTAGATGGAAAAGGAAATGCCAGTTGTTCATATAGTTATACGCTTACCGGAAATAAGCTTTCAATGAGCGGTGGAGGCTTAACAGTAAGCTACAAATATGATGATTTGGGAAGATTGATTAGTGAGTCAGAAGGAAATGGATTTGCAAAGGAATATAGTTATGATTCGGCAAACAATCGAAAATCCTTCATACTAAAACAAAGCGGTACGGTAAAAGCCAATGTAACATATGAGTATGACAAGCTAAACAGGCTGTGGAAGGTGTATGAAGGAGGTCAACTTGTTACCGAATACGGTTATGACGAAAATGGCAACAGAAAAACCCTTACAACTTATCCCAATGGAACCAGTACGGATTACCAGTACAACATTGCAAACAAATTAACGATGCTGACAAATAAGAAGGGGACAAACGAGTTGTCAAAGTACCAGTATACATATTACCTCAACGGCAACCAGGAAAGCAAAGCTGAACCATTGAAAGCTAAAAAGACGGAATACATTTATGATGGTCTGGGGAGGTTGACAGCTGAAACGGACAGTTCAAACAATACGGTTCAGAGAACGGTAGCCTACCAGTTTGACGATTATAACAACAGAAGAGATATGTCTGTTACAGAAGCTGCATACACTTCCCAAACCAGCTATGTATACGATCTAAACAACCGCCTTACCACTGAGACAAAAACCGGAGCCGGGGTTACCGACACTACCATTTATACATATGATGACAATGGCAACCAGCTTACAAAAAAGGTAAATGGAAAAGTTGAGTCATCAAATCAGTATGATGGCTTTAACCAACTCACCGGCACCATCACAGGCAATATCATTGCAGCCTATGCATATGACGGGAATGGCCTCAGGGTTAAAAAAGAGACCAACGGACAGACCATCCATTACATTAACGATGGCAATAACATTGCTATGGAACTGGATGGAAGCGGAAGGCAAATTGCACTCAATTTATGGGGAATCAACCTCATTTCCAGGGCCATGAACAACATAAAGGTTTATTATATGTACAACGGACACGGTGATGTCGTTGCGCTGACCAACACCCTGCCTCAAGACAATTTAGCCCAAGGTAAAACAGTGACATCAAGCAGTACAATATATAATCCTGCATATGCATCCGACGGATCATTGAATACAAATCAGTATACGGATCTGGGATCAGGACTAAAAAATGTTGTGATTGATATAGGGAAATCCGAACCGGTGGACCGGATTAAATTGTGGCATTTCTATGGAGATGGAAGGAAATACAAGGATGTTGTGGTTCAACTCTCCAATAACCCCAATTTTATAGAGGGTGTAACTACCGTATTTAACAATGATGCGGATAATTCAGCCGGACAGGGAACCGGTTCGGATGCGGAATATGCTGAAACAGCCGATGGAAAAGAGATTAAATTTAATGTGACTAATGCCCGGTATATCAGGCTTTGGACAAATGGGAGCACGGCAAATACCTCCAATCATTATGTGGAAATACAAGCATTCAGAAGCGGTGTTCTATGCACTTATGATTACGACGCTTTTGGCAATATTAAAGAAACCTATGGTGGCTTTGTATCCGACCCATTGCCGGAAAATAACCTGGCCAAAGGTAAAATAATGACATCTAGCAGTGTGGTATACTCCCCAGCGTATGCAACCGACGGAGTATTAAATACATACCAGTATACCGATTTGAGCACAGGGTTAAAAAATATTGTACTTGATGTGGGGAAATCCGAAAGTATTGACTGTATCAAGCTGTGGCATTATTATGGAGATGCAAGAAAGTACAAGGATGTTATCGTGCAGCTTTCCAATGACCCGAATTTTGCTGAGGGTGTAATTACTGTATTTAATAACGACAATGATAACTCGGCAGGGCAAGGAATAGGAAAGGATGCCGAGTATGTTGAAACGTCCTTCGGTAAGGAAATCAGGTTTGATGCGGTTAATGCCCGGTATATAAGGTTTTGGACCAATGGAAGTACAGTCAATGGGTCCAATCACTACGTAGAAATACAGGTGTTTAAAAGGAATGAATTAGAGCCTTATAACCCGTTTAGATACTGCGGCGAGTACTTTGACAAGGAAACCGGGACGATTTATTTAAGGGCAAGGTATTATAATCCGGGGATCGGTAGGTTTATAACAGAGGATAGCTTTGCTGGGGATGCAAATGATCCTCTTAGTTTGAATTTATATACATACTGCCATAATAATCCAATTAATGGGTGGGACCCCACTGGACATGCTGTTACAGAACAAGATAGAAAAGATTTTAAAGATAGCCCAATAGTTATTAGTGCACTTGAAGTACTCACGACACAATGGGGTAGAGCATCCAGTATTGGAAGCACCGATCAAATGAATAGTATTGCAGAACTTGCTATAGAAATTAGGAGAATTGGACTTAGTTTTGGAGGGAACCTAAAGATAGATATTGTAGATGGGTTATCCTCTCTAATAGAACAAATGAATCTTAATCCAGTGGAAAAAGTATTGGCAGCAGGACATATGATGGATGCATTAGCTACAAAGGCTTGTAAGGACGATGCATTGGAGAGGACAGTTGAAATATACGGGGATAAGTGGCAGATACAAGGTAATGGAGATGCGTTTAGACATACACTTTGGAATGCATTAATGCAAGTTCAAATAGGAACAAAGATGGCAAAATTCTTTGGCGATGCTCATGAATTTGGTAATATCAATAGTATAAACAATGATAAAAAGATGGATTTACTTAACAATAATGTCGGAAGAAAAATTGGGTATGAATCAGGCTTTAAAGGACCTGGTGCTACTGCAAGTCATTACAATTATATGATATCAAAAGTCTCTAAAACGGTTATGAGATATGTTGACACTGGAAGGTTAGTGAGATTTAATAGTAGTAAGACTGGGCTTGTAGCAACTGATTCGACAGGCAAAGTACCAAAATAAAAGGAGTCAATCAGAATGAAGAGCAATGTCAAAATGATAATTATTATTGGCTTGATTGTATTTGTGTCAATTACTTCAATATGTGTGATAGGTTTGTATAGGCATAAATTTGTAAATAGTAAAAAGAGTACAAATATCTACACAATTAGTATTCATAACAAAACAAACAAAGAAGTTATGGGGCTACAAATAGCTTATAAAAACAGTGTTGAAAGTATTGTAGTGCCTAATATTCTGCCTAAAAGCTCATGTAAAATAGATGTTGATACTCTTAAGTCAGAGTTAGGTGAAAACTTAATGTGGATTGTGTATAAAGATAAAAATGGTAAGTTTTATCAAGAAGTTGTTGTTGGATATTTTGAAAAGGGTATTGGGGGGAGACAATCCATATCAATAACGTCTATTGATGATGAGGGAAAAATGACCTTTCAGAAGTAAGTAAAGGGCTGATTTTTAATATTTACTGTATAAGCGTCACTTATGAATATCAATATAGAAATGAGATAATTACCCCAAAAAATGGAGGTAAGCACAAATATCCAAAGAAGAAATAAGTAAGTATTAAAAATCAAGTGGAAAGTTAATGAGTTGAAATCAAGTAGGTAAAGCCAGCTGAACGGGTTGTTAAAGGGGTGAAAAAAATTCACCCCTTTTTCCTTTTAGTATCAAAAAAGTTCACACTTTTTACAGCCCGGCACTTTAAGTATACTTAAGGTTGGTTATAGTATAAATACTAGAAAAATTAAATTAGGGGAGGTTTAGATGTATAAGAAGATTTTAGCTGTTGTACTCAGCATTTTAGTGAGTGTAGGAGTTGTATTTCCAAATTCCGCATTTGCCGACACCGTAAAAAAGACCCTGCCAAGAGGCGGTGAGGCAAGTTTTACACTGGATGCAGCAATTCCATCCCTGGTTCCGAAAGCCGACATTGTGATATGTATGGATTTAAGCGGAAGCCAAATGGAATCTGTAAAGCAAGCAAGAACAAATTTTAAGTCCTACCTGGACAAACTGGATACCCTGGGGATCGACTCAGCCTATGGACTGATGACGCACACGGATTCAAGAGTCTTTGGAGCCACAGAAAGCAGGGATCACGCATATAGACTGTGTAAAGGCATTTCAAAGGATAATGCGGCTTTTGGACAAATTGCGGCAGGGTTTCAGATGACCCAAGGTGGAGGTACTGTCGAAGAGAACTATACCAGGGTTCTTTATGAAAGCTATGCGGATAAAAATATCGGCTGGCGAAAAGGAGCCAGAAAGGTGTTTGTTCATCTTGCCGATTGTATTCCCCACGATGATAACGTAAATGAGGGGATTAACGGAAACTGGAATTCAAATACAGGGGGGCTGGATCCGGGTCGTGACGAATTGAAAGGAACCGCGGACGATTTGGATTTTCAGAAGGTATTAAAGGAATTAAAGGAAAATGATATCAAACTTGTACAACTGTATATGCCTATCGAATACAACGGGTATATCGAGTACACTCTGGATGATTACTGGAAATACTGGAGCGAGACCCTTGCAGGAGGGTACTTCAGCAGAGGGTTGTCTACAACCTTAAAGGACAATATTTATGATTCCGTCAAAAAGGTGCTCACCTTGAACAAATTGAGTACGCTGCATATTGAAATTGATGACGGCCATAAGGAATGGTTGGGAGCATCAAACCCGCAATCCTATCATGGTCCCGGCAATACAAATGTAAACTTTGAGTATGCGATCAAGGTTCCGGCAGGTACAGAAGTGGGAATCCACAATTTGACCGTAAATGCAGTGGATAACCATGGGGTAGTATATGCATCACAAGACCTGGAAATCGAAGTTACAGAGGAGGTTGTACTTCCCACGCCTTCACCGGTGCAAACCCCTACGGAAACTCCTACAGATACTCCCACGGATATTCCGACGGACACACCAACTAGTACGCCAAGCAGCACGCCTACAAATGAACCGACGAACACACCGACAAATGTACCAACAAATACGCCTACAAACACACCAACCAATGCACCTACAGAAACACCAACCAATACGCCCACAAACACACCAACCAATACACCTACGAATACGCCAACAAACACACCAACCCATACCCCTACAGAGACACCGGCCCATACCCCTGCACCCACACATACGCCAACCAGCACACCTACCCATGTGCCGGTGAGCAATCAATCCAACAATCATACCTACACAAACACGGCAACACCAACCCCCGTAATTCCAACAGCAACACCGGTTGTCGAACCTGTTCAAACCATTCCGGCTGCTGCACCTGATACAATGGACCTTACCGTTTCGATGGTAATCCCGAAGGATGTATATACAGAGGGGGACAAGTTTAAAGCCGGCATCAAGATCAGCAACAATGGAAATGTAGATGTGAAGGAAGAAAAGCTGAAGCTGGATTACCCTTCCTATGTGAAAACGGAATTCGGAGGAAAAACCGTCAATCTTGCTCCTTCTGAGTCTATTACGGTTGAGGTGGATTTCCAGGTACTGGCGCTGCCGGATAAGGCGGTACCCGCTGCGATTACTGCAAGTATTCCTGTAAATAACGATGTTTTACCGACAGATAATCAGGATACGAAAACAATTACATTAAACGCCAAGCAGCATAACAGAACTGCATTTTTGGTAGGATACCCTGACGGCAATTTTAAGCCGTTGAATCCGGTTACCAGAGCCGAAGCAGCTTGTGCCTTTGCAAGGCTGCTGGAAACTTCCATTGAATCGGAAAGCGATACGGAATGGAAGGATTATGCCGATCTCAAAAAGCCTCATTGGGCTTATGCGTCTGTGAAGCTTGTTTCAAAAAGAAATATCATAAACGGGTATCCGGATGGATCGTTTAAGGCGCAGGAGCCGGTTACCGCCGGGCAGCTTGCGAAGATTATTTCAAGATTTCAAAGTCTTTCCGACAAAGCTTCTTCCGGGCATTGGGCAAAGGAGTATCTCAAGGTCTATGAAAAAATTGCGCCCAAGGACTTTAAAGGCCGGAATAATCCCGATATACCCGTTACAAGACAGCAGTTTGCATACATCATGAACCGCCTTACAGCAAGGCAGCCGCTTAAACTGGACTATATAAAATATAAGGATGTGAATAAGGGGAATCCTTATATGGATGAAATCAATGAAGCATCCAGGAGCTATACATATTTCATCAACAATAAAGGTGAAAAAATAGAAATAAATAATTAAACCGCTTTAACTATTGGGTGATTCAGTTAGTACGGCTAAATGATGGAGAAGAGCCATAACAAAGGGTGAAACTTTGTTCTGGCTTTTTTGCATATTATATAAATGAAAGGGCTTTACTTTTCTGGAAAGGTATAGTTTTACAATGTTTTTTGCCCATGATATAATGAAGTAAAAACAAATTTCAGGGGCGTATTTGAATGGTAGTATGCATAATTTCATTTATTTTGCTGTCCTTCATTTTATTTAAGAATTCGGGGTCAAAAGCTGCAAAATGGGGAAACTTAGGGACGTTCCTTTGTGTTTTGGGAGTCATTTCTATTGCTGTCTCCTATTTTGGAGAAACATCACAAACTTCTCTGAAACTTCATAAGCTGCCATACACCGTTTATCTTATTACGAATTCTCTTTTTTCTTACGGGATTCCCTATGCCATGCTGGTATTCGCAATGATATACTCGGGTCTTGTTAAGGGCAAAAGGGTAAAATGGATGCCCCTTTTGCTGCTCATTCCCATTGTGATTAATATAATCCTCTATCCCGGTTATAAATCGGGTCTTTCTACCCAGCAGGAATATAAAGATTTTTATACGCTGGTCTGTATATGGGCGGTTCCTTATCTTGCCGCATTTAATACGCTCTTGCTTGCTTCATATTTTAAAGAAAGAAATCTCAAGGTGAAAAAGCAAAAATTTGTGATGGCTGTGATGATTGCGCCTTTTATTACCCTTGGTATGACCAAAACTTATATTATGGCCATTTGGGGCATTGGAAAAGTAATGGGCATTGACTGGCTATTAGTCCTTCAATTCATTACTTTTTTACTTTACGTAGCCAAATATGGCTTTATGGGAATCCAATTTAAATTTGAAACCGATAAGATGGATAGCACCATGAAAGCAGTCCATACCAGTACGGCACTTCTTAATCAAACGCTGAAGAATGAAGTGGTAAAAATAAACCGAAGTATGGAAGAGTTAAAAAGCGATGTAAATGAGGAAATAATTGATGATACGGCGGTATATAAAAATATCCGCACTGTTTTAAACACCACTGTGCACCTGGCGGATATGGTCAACAGGATTCAGCAAAAAATATCCGATGTTACCATTGTAGAAGAATATTGTAATATCCAGGAGTTGGTTAATCAGGCACTCAACGGAGTTAGCCAATCTATTGAAGATAAAAGGATTACGGTAAACCAGAAGGTTGCGCCTGGAATTTTGCTTTTATGTGACAGAACACATACGAAAGAAGTCCTCTTAAACCTTTTCAGGAACGCGGTTGAAGCACTCCAACAAGGCGGAAATATTTATATCGAAACCCGGTTGTTTAAAAATGATTTTACGGTCTTTGTCAAAGATAACGGAAAAGGAATTTCAAAAGCGGATCTTCCTCATGTGTTGGAACCCTTTTTTACAACCAGCGGTGATCCGCAGAATTTAGGTTTAGGGTTATCCTACTGTTATAATATATTAAAAAAGCATCAAGGATATATTGAGATACAAAGCCGGGAAAATATAGGAACAGCTGTACTTTTGAGTTTTCCGGCCAGAAGGGTTGTCATAGAGAAAAACCATTATTATGCGGTTTCAGGAGGAATTTAAAGTTTGATTATCTGTGGAATTTCTTTTTTCTTACTTTCTTTAGTGCTGATTATCAATAACCCCAGATCAAGAGCTGCCAGATGGGGAAGTGCGGCGTCATTTGTAAGCGGGATGGGGGCTTTATCGGTAATTTGGGAGGAAAATATCATACCTTATCTTGAGAGAACGATGGATATAAGTGATTCCACCCATACCATCCTGTATGTAATTCAAATGATCATGAATGCTACTGCTTTCTACGGAATACCCTATACTTTGCTGAATTATGCACTGAGTTATTCGGAATATGTCAAGGGAAAACTGGAAAGGTGGGTGCCGCTTATCCTTTTTATTCCTATTCTAATTAATATAGCCGCTTATCCTACCTATAAATACTTTTTTACAACCGAACAGGAAATTGTCAAATTTCATATTTCCCTTTGTACATGGTCTATTCCCTATGTGATCGCTTGCAATGTGATTATGATTGTATCCGCTGTAAGAGAAAAAAATATCAAGCTAAGAAAGCAAAGACGCGGAATGGCCATTGTTGTGGTACCTTTCGCCACGGTAGGCGTTTTTGATACCTTTGTTACGCCCATACTGGGAATCAAAGAAGCCTGGAGAGTCAATTGGCTTTTAGGGGCGCAGTTCATTGTATTCATGTTCTTCGCGGCAAAATATGGGTTAATGGGGATTCGGTTTAAAATGGAAACCGCTAGGATTGACAGCACCATCGATGCGGTAAATTCCAGCACAATACTTCTTAACCATACACTGAAAAATGAAATTATGAAAATGGATATATGCATGAAAAACATACAAAGGGAGATGGGGAAACAGGAGAAGGATAGGCTTGCTATTGGGGAGAATATTAAAATTGTTGAGAATTCCACCAAACACCTTTTGGATATGGTAGACAGTATGGATGAAAAAGTAGGGGATGTGACAATTACCGAGGAGTATCACCCTTTAGGAGAGATTATTCAGGAAGCACTGCAAATGGTTGGACAGTTTTTGGAGAGTAAGGGAGTGAAAGTTCGGCAAAACACCTCGGAGGATCTTTCGCTTTTATGTGACCGGGTGCATATGAAAGAGGTTTTGATCAATGTCCTGAAAAACGCGATAGAAGCCCTTCAAGCCGATGGAACCATCTATTTGGAAACCGGGTTTTTTAAAGATGAGTTTACTATTACTGTAAAAGATAACGGAAAAGGAATTTCTAAAGAAAATTTGTCCCATGTTATGAAACCCTTCTTTACTACTAAAAGAGGAACCAAAAACTTTGGTTTGGGTCTTTCATACTGCTATAAAATAATGAAAAAGCACTATGGCTATATTGAAATTCAAAGCCAGGAAGATATAGGGACTACCGTACTCTTAAGCTTTCCTGCCAAGCGGGCGCTGACGATAGGAAAACGGTACGGACTTTCCTCATAAGGAGTTTTTTGGAAATGCAGAAAATGAAAGCTTAAGCTCCATATTCGTTCCTTAACATATGCAGGCAACGGTCTATGCTGTGAAAGGGAGTTTTTAAAAGTCCGGCAGCCTTACTGCTGTCGAGGGAACAATCCAAGGGACGGGGATCACTAAATTTAAAATCCTTTACACTTACCGGGATAATAAGCGTAGGATCAAACCCAAAACACTGTGCAAGTTTCAAGCCCAGCTCATACCGGCTAAGACGCTCGGGCCCGCCTAAGTGAAGAACTCCCTGAACTTGACTTAACGTAACTTCATATAGGAGTTCACATAAGTTTTTGGCATAGATGGGGGTACGGTATTCATCCTGGAATAAACTAACCTCCTTTTGTTTTTTCAATTCCTCAATGATCCCATCTGTAAAAGTTTTTTTTCCCTCCCAGCCCTTCCCGAAAACGTTTGCAATACGTGCAATTAAGTAGTCCGAGCAAATATTTTCTACAGCCCTTTCGCCTTCCAGTTTGGTTTTACCATAGACCGACTGGGGTAGAGGCATATCATGCTCACGGGAATTTTCCCGGTCTCCTTTAAAAACCAGGTCTGTAGATATGTAAACCAATCTGGCTTTACAATGCTGAGAGGCCATGGCAATATTTTTTGTACCTTGTACATTGGTTTCCCATGCAGATGTAGGATTGAGCGCACATTCATTGAAATTTGACATGGCAGCCATATGTAGGACGTAATGGGGCTTTATCTTGGATAAAAGGGTGTTTACTGCGTTCTCGTTCCGGATATCCAGCTTGTGAGCGTAAATCCCTTCTGTGAAAATGTGCTTTGAATGGCAGCTTATATGGGTTTCAAACTGGTGTGCAAAGGTTTGTAAGAAAGCTTTACCGATAAAACCGCTGCCGCCGGTTATGAGTATTCGTTTCATGATGATCTCCTCCTACCCCATCCATAAATCCCCCTAATGATAACGATAGAGTGTATGTCTCATATTAAACATCCTATTAATAATTTACCATAATACTCTGTTTTCTCCAACGGTGAAATTACAAAATCTATCAATTCGCCATATTAATCTTTTGTAACCAGGTTGATTCGGTTCCAAGAACGATGATGCATCAAGTCTTAAGAGCATGTAAATTCAGCTCGGCAAATCCAAACTCACTTCGCTTCATACAGTGGATTCTAATTTCCTCGCGCGGATTAACATGTTCTAAAGTTTCTATGCAAATGTTTTTTTACTGAATAAACCTGGCTTGTGGGGCGAGTGCATACCATAGAGTAAATATGGATGATAAGCCATCGCTGCGGGAATATATGACTTTTGTCTATTCAAAGATGACTTTGGTAATCATATCCGAGTGTCAGGGACAAAAAATGGTGACTTTCGTCTGCACAAAGTGGTGACCCTGGTATATTGAATCAAAATATGCTTTGTGATAGTGTAAAAAGTGATTATTGGAAACTGTTGGGGATAAAATCAGGCAAAAAATTACACTGCTTAAAGTTGACAGATCATTTAATGGACATCTTCATGTTTCTTAATGAAAACTAAATTTATATAAAATATTACTTTTTCATAAGACCTTAGTTGATCGGAGGTGATATTTTAACACGCTTTTTTATTTAAACATTTAGGATTAAAAGGAGGAAATTGAATGTTTTTTAGGAGGTTAACAAGAATTTTAATTTTATGCATGATTCTTGTCAGTTTACTTGGAGTCAATCTGGCAGCGGGCTTTATATCCGGTGGAACCGTATATGCGTTGGATTTCGGGATATACGACCCGGCGGCAGAGCCAATGCAGGTAGCTGCCGGAGCATATCATGCTGTGGCGGTAAGCAAGGACGGCTCTGCCTATGCATGGGGTCGGAATGAACAGGGACAGTTGGGAATCGGTTATTTAAATCAAAGTGAAAGCATAAGAAAGATAGGAAACTTGTCAGGGATTAAACAACTAGGAGCAGGGTATGGCACGTCCGTTGCTTTAATGAATGATGGGAGAGTATTTGTCTGGGGAGATAACAGCTATGGGCAGATTGGCATAAAAGCCGGAGGATATTATTCAAGTCCGACTCAGGTATCAGTCTCAGATATTGTTCAAGTAGCAGTAGGATATTATCATGTACTGGCGTTGAAAAGGGACGGTACGGTCTATGCTTGGGGATATAATTATTCGGGTGAGTTGGGTGTTGGCACTGTTCAAGCCTATGATAATCCGGTTCAGGTAAAAGACCTTACAGGGGTTAAGTATATCTCAGCGGGCGGTTTTTCATCCTTTGCCATCAAAAGAGACGGGACAGTCTATGCATGGGGGCGTAACAGCAATGGAGAATTGGCTCTTGGATATTCTGGCCAGGTCACTGAGCCCAAATGGATTAAGGATTTAACCGGAGTAAAACAAATTGCAAGCAGTATGTATGCTAGCTTTTTCCTGAAAGATAACGGAGATGTATATTCCTGTGGGTATAATGCTGACGGAGTTTTGGGGATTGGAAATTCTACTCCCTCAATATTTATGGCCCTTTCAAAGATGCTCTTTGATTGTAAAATAAAGCAATTAAGTGCCGGGACGTCTACTATTTTGGCGGTTAGTGAAAACGGTACAGCGTATGGCTGCGGAAACAACGGCAGCAGCCAGTTGGGGATTCCCGGTATTTCCAAAGCAGATAAGCCTACGGTTATTATGAGTGATAATGTCCGGCAGGTTGTAGCAGGGGATTCATTTTCCATGGCATTAATGTCGGACGGCAAAATTAAAAGCTGGGGAAGCAGTTCATATAGGCAGCTAGGGAATAACAGTACCTATCCGGGAAGCGTACCCGATTATATCCCGGATTTTACATATAACGCACCTCCAAGCCTGCTGGTGCATACACCTGTAGACCAGCAAGCGGTTGAAGAAACTTCAGCAGTGACATCCCTACGACCGGAGATTTCAGTTCAACAGTTATATGGGGCAACTTTGACCTGCAAATATTATATTGATAAGGAAATAGAACCCAGGTCAACGAAAGTAATAGGTAATACAGCCAGCGTACAAAGGCTTTTTTTGGATGCGCTGGATATAAGAAAATTAACCGATGGTAAACATCAATTAAGGATTGAAATTACCGACGGGTTGAATATTGTACAAAAAAGTGTAGAGATTTTAATCAATAGAATGCCCATTATAGAAGATTTGGAGCTTACCTCGGTTGAAGACAGTGTGTACTGTGCAGGTATTGCATCCGACGGGTTTACAGGGCTGGTTGCCAACCCCTACCGCTATATCCTTAGAAACGCTTATGACAATACACAGGTGGCGGACAGCGGTTGGTCCGATTACGGGGTAGTAAACATAGACGGAACAGTTGTGGAGCAGAATTATTCTCTTTCAGGCAGTCCCGGTCAAAGGCTTATTATGTTGAATAACGGAAGTTTGATAGCCTGTGTGAGAAATGATGGAAAGGTTTATAAATCCACCGACAACGGAAGAACGTGGGTGCCGCTTTTGGATGCAGTTTATACCGGACAGGGCTATAATGCTTTGGCAAAGGACAGTAAGGATAACATTTATATGGTTTACTGTCCGGAAGGTTCTCCAGGAAATACGGTTGTAAAACTAGTGAAATTTGACCAAAACGGAAATAAAGCCTATGACAAAGTGATCTACGATACCAAGAGCACAAGCTATTATATCCAATCCGTAACCATTGCTGTAGGCAAAGACGATTCTGTTCATACAGCATGGAATAAAAGATATTATTACGGTTCATCATCGATTAATGAATTGTTCTACGCAAAATCAGTAAACGGCGGTGAAGGATGGTCAGAGCCAAGCCAAGTCTTTTATTACAATGGAAATGTTTTAACCATTGATACAATCCGTATTCTTTTTAAAAACAATGGAAATCCGCTAGTTGTTTACGAAAAGAATGAAAGCTACTCTAAGATATCTCTGGTGTCCAGAGCATGGAACGGAACCGGTTGGGATGCAGAGAAGATAATCTTCCAGCGGAATGAATTCATTCAGCCCTATACGTCCGGAATTATGGATGACAATGGCATCATGCATTTGGTTTGGGTAGGGAGACTGGTAGAAAGTGTGACACCAATAAGCATTCTATACAGTAAGTCTGAAGATGGGGGACAAAGCTGGACAAGCCCGGTTTCTATTACCAAGTCTCCAGGGTATTATCCCAATATTACCTATGACAAGAACAATAATTTGTATGTTCTCTGTACTATGAACAATATATCGGGATACAACCAGATCATGGAGGTTGCTTATACCGCAGGACAATGGGGAGATGTAAAGAGCCTGACCAACAGTAAAACCGGTGCAGCTTACCCGCAGGTTTGTGCATATCAAAGGAACTTTACCCATCCGCTGTTTATGTACCAGGAACCCTCATCCAGTAAAGTAAAAATCGGTGGTAATATCCAGGAACTTTATATACCGTCTGTTAAGCTTATGCCTAATACGAAGTACACAGTGGAGTTTCAGGCGAAGGATAAGGATGGTAAAATTACTACCGTTACAAAAAGTATATTTACAAAAGCTAAGAAAACGGTTTTGTCACTGACGGATTTTAATTCGGATACAGTAAGCTTGGCTTTGGATAAGCCTTATATACATCAAATAAATAACGGTGCTTTAAATGTAGACAGTAATAATGACGGGGTTGCGGATGGATGGGCTTTAGCAAAACATACGGGTATTGTTGCAAAAGCTAGTCTGGATAAAGGTGTTCAAAGAATTGACATGACTTCCTCCATTAATGTTAAAGAAAATAGTGGCAAATGGGCTTATCTTACCCAAACAATTGTTGTTAATCCAGGAGATGAACTTTATATCCAAGCCCAGGGCAGAACCACCAAAGGGATGGGTATGCGGCTATATTTGGATTATTCCGGACCGGATGGTTATGTAACAAGCTATAAAACTGACGGTTTTTATAATGCAACCTTTAAAACCTTAAGCTTGAAAAAAATCATTGTTCCCGCAAATGCAACAAGGGCATATGTATTGCTGGTGCTTGATCCTATTGTAAAGGGTAACACCGGCACCGCTTGGTTTAAGGATGTAAGTGTCGTAAAAATCAATACATATGATAACATCATCAAAAATTCTGCGATGTATAAGGATACCGATATAAACGGTATGGCGGATGTCTGGGTTTACAGCAAAGATGATGGAATCGAGTATGCGCCAACGCTTAAATATAATTTGCAGACCATTAACATTACATCCTCTGCCGGTGCTAACAGAAGCAGCGGAGTGAGAATTGCCCAGACCATTCCTGTGGTTCCGGGAGATGAGTTGGTTCCTGAAGTAGAAGGAAAAACTACCAAAGATATTATCACAATGATATCCATTGAGTATTTTGATGCTTTGGGTAAAAGCCTTCTTAAGGAATGGAGCGACAGGTTTTTTAATACGGAATATAAAACCTTGAGCTTAAAACAATGCGTTGTACCCCAAGGTGCGGTATCGGCTAAAGTTACATATCATGTTATTCCTTCAGTGAAAGGTGTTACCGGCTATGCATACTTTAAAGAGGCCCGGGTAAATAAAGTAAGATCCCTCGGCAACTTGTTAAAGAGCTCCGGAAGTACCGTCGTAGAAAACTGGATAAAATATGATGACTCCGGCGTAGGGATTACGGATGCAGTAGAAGGAAATGCAAGAAGGATCGATGTCAACGCTGCTGCAAATACCGGTTTTGCCGGGGTGAGTTACCAGCCTCAAATAAGTGTACTACCCGGGGAAGTGTACGGGTTCCAAGTACAGGCAAAGACTACGGAGAAGGTTAAGTCAAAAATTCATGTGGATTTTTATAACGGTTCCGAGTTTTTAACATCCATGGACTCCGATCTGTGTAGTTCGGTGGATTATCAAGTAATAAGCGTGAAAAACATTACTGTTCCCGTCAATGCAAACTTCATGAAGATTTCTATGACGGCAGGGGCGGACAGCCCTGGCACTACCGGCTCTGCATGGTTTAAGGATGCCCAACTGGTGAAGCTTGAATCGGTAGATCTCTATACTCCCGAGGTGCAGATCCAGTGCGGAAAAAAATATGTGAATGCGCAAGGGGAACTCTCAACCGTACCGGAGTGGATTGTGTTAACCGATAAAAAGATCACGGTTACCGGGCTAACGCCTGAAAAAGTACATACTTTTAAGGTGAAAGCCAGAAACGGTGATTTGATAGAGACGGAATTAAGCGATTCCATATCGGTAACCACCATGCCAAAGGTACCCCAAGCACCTCAAAATATCAAGGCCACATCTACCAGCAGCTCGGTTACCCTTACATGGGACAAAGTGCCGGGAGCAGAAGCGTATCAGATTGAGGTGAATGGAGTTGTCGTTGAGGATTCTTCAAAAATTGTATTTGACACAACCTACACCCATACGGGTCTTTCTCCAAATGTTCAGTATAATTTCAGGGTTAGAGCTTTAAATGTGGGTGGACCGGGAGAATGGCCGAGGGCGACTTCCATATCCACATTGATGGCACCCCCCAATACACCTGCCAATGTCAATGCGGTGACAACAGCCACATCGGTAATTGTTACCTGGACCGCAGACCCAAATGCTACCTGCTATGAGGTGGAAGTGGATGGAAAGGTTGTAAGCACAGGACTGGAAACCAAGTATGTTTATAAAAACCTGGTACCCTATTCCATGCATACATATAGGGTACGGGCGAGAAATACAAGCGGTGCGGGCAGTTGGAGCAATTTGGCAACCGTCATGGCACAGGAAACAGTACCTACAGTACCTGAAGGAATGAATGCAAGTGCTTCCAATAACAGTGTCATTGTTACATGGACTCCTGTATTGAACGCAAAAAGCTACAATATCCAGGTTGACGGAAAGCTGATGGAAAGTGGGAGCAGTACAACCTTCAAGCATACGGGACTATTACCCCTTACTACCCATAGTTACAGCGTACAGGCTAAAAACAGTTTGGGTACCAGTGTTTGGACTGCAGTATACACGGCACAGACAAAGCTTTTGGATACACCTGTCGTAATTTTGGAACCCTCCGAAACTGGGATTACGGTGAAATGGGATGCAGTACCCAATGCTGCAGGCTATGATCTTTTGGTAGACAATGTGACTGTCCCCGACGTAAAGAATACGTTTTATATTCACAGCGGGTTAACTCCTGGCACCAA
Organism: Clostridia bacterium; assembly: GCA_026418275.1. Classification (GTDB taxonomy): domain Bacteria; phylum Bacillota; class Clostridia; order Acetivibrionales; family DSM-2933; genus SKW182. The sequence continues at coordinate 224,168 of JAOABQ010000077.1, read as the reverse complement.
ACATACTTATAGTGTAAAAGCAAAAAACAGTTCCGGGGAGAGCGCGTGGAGCGGTCCAATATGGAAAATGACCCTGCCTGTAAAGCCGGTCAGGGTATCCAACCTGACGGCTGTGGCCTCACAAACCCAGGTTACTCTGGTATGGGATACTTTAAACCTGGTGGAAGGATATGAAGTTGAGCTGGATGGTGTTGTGGTTGGAGCCGGAAAGAACACGAAATACGTAGATATAGAGTTAAAACCCAATACACAGCACATATACCGGATACGGGCTGTAAATTCCGCGATTGAAGGGGATTGGAGCGAACAGGTGAGTATTGCTACACTTCCTGACAACCCAAAAGCCCCGGATAAAATTACGGTGAAAGGCTCAGGGAACATTGCGGTACTCAGTTGGGATTCGGAAGATGGGGCTATAGGCTATGATATAGAAGTGGATGCCTTGTATGTAAATGGCAAATTGACACAAGGCGAAATCATAGAAAACTGGACCGAAACTTCCTACCTGCATAGAAAAGTGGACATCAGCAAGGAGCATAAATACCGTATCAGAACAAGAAATCCGGTGGGTGTCAGCAGTTGGAGCGGGTATACCATCAATAACACCATTCCTGCAAACTGTACCAAGAACAAGCCCATCAACTTAAGGCTCAATGCAACCGAACTGGACGATTTCAGTAAATATACGTTAACAGTTACCTACAATCCAGGGGTGCTGGAAGTTATGGATTTGAGTTTGGCAACACCCAAAAGGGAACTGTCTATAGGAAAAATCCAAGGAACCAATATCGAAATTAAGAGCTTTACACCCAGTATCATTACATTTTCGGTAGACAAGATCCTTACGCCCGGAGAGCTGTGGTCGGGGGTCATCAATAATATTCAATTTAAAGCCAAGGTTTCGGGAAGCACCACCATAAACTACCTGGTGAAAACTGCCCCTGAAGCTGAGGAAAAACCATAATGGGTGGGAGGAGTCATATGAGCGCAATAAAAAAATTCTTAATACAGTTCCTGGTGGTCTCGGTTTTCATCGCAGGCGTATTATCACTGCAAACGAGTAATGTTGGAGCCAAGGGGCTGAAGCCGGAGGAAAAAAGGGAAATCCTTATCAAATATAAAAATGATCAAAGCAGTGAAACGGTTAAAAACACAGTAAAGAATAAGCATAAAATATCCAAACTCAATCTTAAAAAGAAGTTGAAGAGGTCTAAGGTTGAGGTTTTGGAAATTGGTGAAGGGGACGATTTCAATAATATTGTAAAAGAATTTCAGAAGAACCCGGATGTGCTTTACGCACAGCCCAATTACAAGCTTTATACCAGTGAGCTTCCGGAAGAACCCCGGTTTAAGGAACAGTGGGGGCTTAAAAACACTGGTCAGGAAGTTTCAGGACAGGTTGGGACCCAAGGCATAGATATTCATGTTTCCCCGGTTTGGAATTCTACCAACGGAACAGAAAGTGTGGTTGTCGGCGTTTTGGATACGGGTGTGGATATAAACCATCCTGAGCTTAAGGGAAGTATTTTTACCAATGCAAAGGAAACTCCGGGAAACGGTGTAGACGACGATAAGAACGGCTATATTGATGACACCCATGGCTGGGACTTTGCAAATAAGGACAAAACCGTGTACGATGGGAGCCAGTTGGATCAGCATGGTACACATATTGCAGGGGTTCTTGCGGCAGGAATCAATGGCCAGGGTGTCCGGGGAATTGCACCGGGTGTGAAGATTTTACCCCTGAAGTTTATTAACGGAACTACAGGGTATACATCGGATGCCATTGAAGCCATTGAGTATGCAAAGGAAAAGGGTGCCAGCATTATAAACTGCAGTTGGGGCGGTATGGAATACAACCAGGCCCTTAGCGATGCCATAAAGGAAAGCGGGATATTCTTTGTATGCGCGGCAGGTAATGCAGGCATCGACACGACGGCAAAACCTGTTTATCCGGCATGCTTCGACCTTCCAAACATATTATCGGTAGCTGCTGTGGACAACCAGGGGAAACTTGCTGCTTTCTCCAACTATGGCGCAAAAATCCATGTAGCAGCTCCCGGAGTGAGTATTTTAAGTACTTTTCCGGATAAGGCCTATGGTCTGATGAGCGGTACATCCATGGCAGCGCCTTTTGCATCCGGTACGGCCGCTCTTATCAAGAGTTTGGATCCTACCATTTCCGTATCTGCGCTCCGGGACCGTATAAAATCCAATAGTACGGTTTTAGAGAGTTTAAAGGGGAAAGTGGCATCCGGGGGACTCATTAATGCATTTGCCGCACTGACCGGTTCAAAGCCAACTGAAGAAATAGAGGGAAAACAGGAAAAGAGTGATCCGAAAGAGGGAAGCAGCCAGAATCAGAGTGCTGTTGATTCCTTTTCGGTGGAGATACCCGACCAGTTGAAGGAACAGATCCACTACGGAGAAAAAGGGGTAAGCATTTCTACAGGAAACTACTCACGCTCAGACACCGATATGAAGGTTTCTTCTCCCGGTTTTGAAATTGCCATTACAAGGACTTACAACTCCAAGGATGAAAGAACACAGAGCACAATGGGAAAAGGCTGGACTTTCGGGTTTGAAGGCAGTATCAAGGACGAGTATGGCGTTAAAACTGTAAAGCTAACCAACGGCAGCGTTCAGACATTTTATACAGGGAGCGACGGCAAATACGTTGCCAATGATTCCAGAAGCACCTTGGCAAAGCAACCGGATAATACTTTTATCCTCACAACCAAAGACCAGATCAGCTATGGATTCAGTATTGAAGGGTTTTTGACTTGGATGAAGGACCGGAATGGAAATACCGTAAATATTATTGTAGATAAGGTGGGAAAAGTACAGAAAATTACCGACCAGGTAGGAAGGGAGTTTATTGTCAAGTACAATGCCCAAAACTATATTGAAAGCGTGACGGACCCTGTTGGAAGGACAGTAAAATATGAATACACCGGCAATAACTTGACCAAGGTAATTAGCCCTTCCAATGCAGCAACAATATACACATATGATGCCTCAGGTTATTTAAGCGGGATTAAAGATAGTTTACTGAAAACGCTGGAAAGTATTGAGTATGACCACAATACAGGAATCAACCAACATAAGGTGAAGCAGTTTACAGACGTATACGGAAATGTTTTTAGGTTTTCCTATGATACCAATGTTAGAAAAACAACCATCACCGATAAAAACAACCGTAAGATTTCCAAAACCTATGATACCTACTTTTATACGATTTCATCCGATGATCCGGAGGGCAAGACAACTTCCATAAACTATCATATGGATTCGAACGGAGCCAACAAATTCGGGGAAGAGAAGATCATCACCGACCGCAATGGAGGGAAATATCAGTATGACAGAGATGACAGGGGAAACATACTTAAAGTAACCAACCCTGATTTAAGTTTTAGGGAGTATAAATATGATGAAAAGAACAACCTGATTTATGAGAAGGATGAGACAGGAAAATGTACATATTATATTTACGACAGTGAAAAAAGAAACCTTCTTAAAACGGTGCAGCCTTTAAACGGAACCGACGTATATTCTGAGGACACCGATCAATCCAAATTTGCGGTTACAGCCTATGAATATTACAGTGACGATGAAAGTGAAACCTTGGGGTATAAAGCCAAAGGCCTTATGAAATGGATGGTTGAACCGGAAGGCGGGGTAATAAAATATACCTACGATGACTATGGATATGTCAAGTCAGAGACCAATCCGGAAAATAAGGTAACGGCCTATACGTATAATAAAATTGGCTGGGTTTTAAGCACCACAACCCCAAAAGGATATTGTACCCGCTATACCTATGATCAAGATGGACTGTTGGAAAAAACCGAGTTGGATGGAGGCGAAGTTCAAAGAACTGTCTATGACAGTGAAGGGCGGAAGGTAAAGGAGATTGCTCCAAACGCATATAAGGAAGAACTGGATCAGACGGGAACCCATACCTATGACAGTCAAAATACCGATACTTCCTATACCCGGTATGCTTATTTCGACCATGGCAAACTTAAAAGCGTTACCGATGGGGAAAATAATGTGACAAATTATGTTGGTTACGACGATTACGGCAATTTGCGCTCGGAGATTAAACCCAACGGGTCGGTTTATCTGTATGAATATGATGTGATGAACCGCCTAATCAGAGTAAGCTTTAAGGAAAAAGAGGACACAGTGCCCGAGCTTTTGGAAGAGTATTCGTACCTCATTTTGCCTGGGGCGAAAACACAAAAAATTCATACCCGGTATTTGAGTGATACGGATAAGGCAGTTACGGTGTATACCTATGATTATGCAGGCCGGCTTATAGAACAGAAAAACCCTGACGGGGCAAAGGTTAAGACTACCTACTATGCCAATGGTACGGTAAAAAGCACAACTGACGGCAACGGGGGAACACGCTATTTTAAATATGATGGGATGAATCAGCTTACTGAAACCTGGTCTCCCATCGACGGTTCCAACTACGCCTATAAAAAGATAGAGTATGACCGGGCAGGAAGAAAGATTTATGAAAAGACAGGGAAGGAAAAAACTGAGCTCTACGTTGTGCCTGAAAAAGCAGGGCTCTTATGGAAATCATTCACCTATGATAAAGAGGGCAAGGTACTGCGTGAAGAAACCAGTGCAGGTGGAAAGGTTGAATACTTCTACGATGCAGACGGCAATGTAGAAAAAAACGAAGTGTATATGGAGGAAGGCCGGAAAAATACGACCGAATTCGTTTACAACCACCTGGGGAAGGTAGTTGAAAAGAAAGTGCACATTAAGGCGGGAGACCTTTATCCTACGCATTTTGACAGTAAAAATGCCCGTATTGTTGCAACCCGCTATACCTATGACAAAAATGGGAACCTCCTGTCAGTCACTGCGCCAGATCAGATTACAACAAACTATACCTATGATAACCTAAACAGGAAAACCGGTGAAATAAAGCCTGGTACCGATGAGTACGGAAAGATAAAGGATATTTTTTCAAAGACAGAGTATGACTTTGAAGGAAATCCTAAAACGGTTATCGATGAAAAGGGGAACGTGGTTTTCTACGAGTATAACCAAAGGGGAGAAAAAACGAGAGAGCGGAAAGGAATTATCAGTGTCAGCAGTATTGATGCCGGGTTTAGCCTTATGGGTTCATGGGGATATTCGGAGGCGGAGGCCTACCGGGGAACAAAAGCATACTCCAGCGACTTCTCAGGGGATACGGCAGTGTGGACACCGGATATTCCTACCTCCGGGTACTACAAGGTATATATATGGTATCCCAACCAGACTGGCAGCACAACCAGTGCCCAATATACCGTTACATATAAAGACGGGAATGCAATGACTGCGGTAGACCAGACAAAAGGGGGCGGAACATGGAAGCTCCTGGGGACTTATTACTTTGAAAAAGGTAATACGGGAAATGTCAAGCTAACAGTTACATCTGGGAAAACCGCTGCCGATTCAGTGATGTTTGAACCTGTACCTGCAGGAAAAAATGCTTCCTACGAAGGAGAGCCGGCAGGGAAAGTGGTTGCATATTACTATGACCGGGGAGGAAGAAAGATTGCCGAGGTATCTCCCAAGTTTTACGATCCTAAGAAGAAGCTCTCAGAAATGAACCGGACGGAATATGTTTATGATTCTTTAGACCGGATCAAAGCAAAGGTTGAAGTATACAGGAATGACCCAAACAGTACCCATTGGATCCGATTTGTTTCCAAAGCATACAAATATGATAAAAACGGAAATATGGTGAAGGAATTGGACGCATTGGGATATGAAGCCGGAATGGGTAAAACCATGGACGAAAAAATCAATACAGGATATGGTACCGAGTTTACCTATAATCTTTCCAATAAGGTAACGGCTGTGTTGGACCCTGTTTCAAAGGACCGGGGCCTCAAATATAATATGCGCTACGAGTATGACGGTGCCCTCCGGAAAGTTACTGAAACCAATGCAAAAAATGTTGTTACACAATACATCTACGATGATGCAGATAACCTTTTAAAAAAGGTAGCAGCGGATAAAAAGCTATTCGAAAATACCTACTATTTGGATGGAAGTTTGAAGGAGAAAAAGGATGGAAACGGCAGTGTGACCCTTTATGAATACAATGCCTTTGGCAAGCTGTGTAAGACCATCTATCCCGGTGATGACTCTATACCTTCCAACACGGTAATCTACCAGTATGATGTGGCAGGAAACCAGGTTTATCAGAAAGACAGTACAGGTGCAGTTACCGTTACCGCCTATGATAATCAGGGAAGAGCTGCTGCAGTCACAAAACAGAAGGAGGATGGAACCGAGGCCATTAAAAATTTGGTAAAGTATGATGTCATAGGCAATAAGCGCTTTGTGACAGACGGAAATGGAAACGAAAGGGAAAATCGCTATGATGAAACCGGGAAACTGATTGAGACCTTATGGCGTGTAACCAATGTAAAAGGGATGGTAACCCAAAAAAGCGTCAGTTACAAATATGACGATAACAGCAATAAGCTGGCTGAGACCGATTGGTTGGGAAATACCTATGAATATACTTACGATCCGCTAAACAGGCTGATTGAGAAGAAAAACCCATCCAAAGCCATTGAACAGAAGCTGGAATACAACAATAACCATCTGCAAATCAAGTCCTATGACGGAAAATATAATGCAGCCGAATACTTCTATGACAAGAACAACCGGCTTGTTGCAACTAAAGATCCGGAGGGACATGTTACCCGTCAGAGTTATGACAATGTGGGCAACGTGGAAACCAAGAGTGACGGTAAACTGAATAAAACCGTTTATCAGTATGATGCGGTGAACAAGCTGATTGGGGTTATTAATGCCAAAAACGAAGAGACTCAGTATGAATATGATCTCAACGGGAACCTGCTCATTCAAAAGGATGCAAAGGGAAATACTGCGATTTTTGAATACAATGCAATGAATAAGCCGGTCCGGAGGATTGACCATGAAGGAAGAAGCGGAGAGCCTGAAAATTACAGTTATGCTTCCGAAAAGGTGGAGACCTATACCTATGACGGCAAGGGGAACTTGAAAACAAAGATTGATAGAAATGGAAACCAGACAACCTATGTGTATGATGTTCATGGAAGGCTGAAATCCCAGTCGGTTGGGGATATACTGATTACCTATACCTATGACGGCAACGGCAACCAGCTGATGATGACCGACAACACAGGAGCTACTGTACGTACCTATGATGAGGAAAACAGAGTAATAACAAAATGCGTACCGGGAATCGGGACAACGATTTTCCAATATGATGTTACAGGTGTAATCCCTGCAGAATACATCCAAGGGGATTACAAGATACCTTCCAATTATGCAGCGGAAATTTCCAAGGACCCGAAGGGAAATATTACAGCGAAAATCTTTGATGTAAATAAAAGATTGAGAAGGGTCTATGCGTCAGGGCAGACAAACTACTATGAGTACGATGAAAATGGAAATAAGAAGAGCATTAAGTATGGAAACGGAAGCAGTGAAGAGTTTGAATATTACAAGGATAACCTTTTAAAGACCCTAATTAATAAGGATAAGACAGGTGCTGTTCTGGATAAGTATGATTATGCCTATGATGCGGCACATAATCAAACAATGAAAAAAGAGTATGTGGGCAGAGTGGCTAAAGGGGAGACGCTTTACACCTATGACCGGTTGAACCGCTTGGAAACGGTTACCGAGCCGGGAAGTGCCGTTGTTACCAAATACACCTATGATGCAGCAGGAAATAGAGAAAGCGAAACCGTAAGGCTAAGCTCCGGGGCAATGACGGTTACCGATTATGCGTATAATGAGCAAAACAGACTGCTAAACACCATAACCCGTGCCAATGGAGGCGTTGTTAAGACTGTGAGCTACACTTACGACAATAATGGAAATATGGTGGGCAAACAGGAGGAAAGCAGCAAACCTGCAACAGCAGCATCCAAAACCAAATTTAGTGCATCCATTGAGGGACAGGTACAGGTTGGAACGCAGACAACCAGTGAATCTTACGAATATGACGGGTTAAACCGGCTGATAAAGGCGGCGAATGCAAATACTGCTTCATCCTATGCCTACAACGGAGATGGTCTGCGGGTTGAAAAAACTTTAGACGGCAAGGTTACCCGGTATTTATACGAATATGACCAGGTGGTGCTTGAAGTGGATGATGCAGGAAAACAACTGGCTAGGAACATATATGGAACAAACCTTCTTGCCAGGGAGGTAGACGGCAAATACTTCAATTATCTCTATAACGGTCATGGGGATGTAACAACCTTAATGGATAAGGATGGACAAATTGCAGCTTGCTATACCTATGATGCATTTGGAAATATGAAATCAACAACCAAATATGGGGACTTAAACGGGGATGGAAAAATAGACACGAACGATGACAATCTCATGAAGAGCTATCTTATGGGGGCGATAACGGAATTCCCAAGTGTAGATGGGAAAGCTGCCGCCGACGTGGATGGTGATAACGACATCGATTCAACGGACCAGGCTTATATCAGCCAATACATACTCAATATGATTAAGGTCTTCAGTGCGGATACCAATAAGGATGGTCTTATTAATGAAAAGAACTCCATTGGCTATGCTGGCTACCAATATGATATAGAAACAGGACTTTATTACCTCAATGCAAGGTTCTATGATTCCAAAGTGGCAAGGTTTATGCAGGAAGATACGTACAGAGGAAAAGCAGAAGATCCGTTAAGCTTAAACCTTTATACCTACTGCCATAATGAGCCGGTGATGTACACCGATCCTACCGGGCATTTGGAAGCAGGAAAGACAATCAGCTACAACCCCAATGTCTACAGTGAAGATGTCAAAAAACTGCAGGAGAAGCTGGGGATCAAAGCGGACGGATATTTCGGAAGCCAAACCTTAAATGCGGTTAATGCATGGAAGGACAAAAATATGGCAGGTGGAAACAAAGGCGAGTACAGGGGCGTTGTGGGTGAAACAACCTGGAAAGCATTAGGTCTTACCGTATCCCAGCCTTCTGTGAATTCAGCGAGTTATTGGACAAGCACTACTCCAAAACCTCTCACCAGTAGTACACCTACCAATGTTAATTCAACGCAGCTTTGGGGTGTTGGGCCCAGCAGCAAAGGGCCAAGCTCTGGAAATACAACAGTATCAAGTGCAGTAGGTGCGGTTGCGGGAAAAACAACTGGCAGCATAAGCCCGCAAATTACCAATAACGGTTCGGCGGATAAAATGCTGTATGACCGGAGATCTACTAATCCTTCGCCTCAAGGAATTAATAAATTAATAGATATGAAGGCTTCAGTAAAATTTGGTGATACAGAGACTACACACAATTCGAAAAGGTGGTCTGCAGTGCATGGCAATGTTTCCGGAAATTACTTGAACGGAAATGTAAAATATAAGGATGATATATATGTCGGTACTGGTCAAATAGAAGCTCAATTTGAAACGATGCAGGATCCAACCGGCAAGATTTTAAAAGGCGGATTAAAGGAAGAAATGACAATTATTGTTGCGAAAGCAGGAGTAGAAGGGAGCGTTTTACAGAGGAGCTCAAGTGTACAATTTGGGAAGGATGATACACACAATATTACAGTAGGAGCCGATGCGCGTGTATTAACTGCTGAAGCATATGGGGGAGTTGAGCTATCCACCCGTAAAGCAGGTTTAAGGTTTGGAGCAGAAGCGGCTTTAGTAAAAGGTGAGATTCCAATAGAGCTAAATATAGGTCCTGTTAATTTTAAATTTGTTATTGATTATACACATGGCGGTGCAGGGATAACTTATGAGGAATACGTCGATTTCCAGAAAATGAGGTATGTTTCAGGCAGAAATGTTAGTGTAGGTGAAGGGATTGGATACCATCTGGAATTGTCTCTTCGTTGATACGGATTAAAGGAGAGCACTGAAACAGAATAACTTAGTTAGTTTAGTAAAAGGAATCAATAGAAATGACATTTCTATTGATTCCTTTTTTTAATTCCTTAAATTACCAATTTAATTTTAATCGAACATATGTTCTTTTGTGTAATTTTTTGGTATAATACTATTATGGACTTTAGCAGCCCGAGCCCTCCCAATCCAAAGGAGGTGAAATTTGATGGCTCCAGCACGTCGCAAGACGAAAACTTCCGAGCCGCTAAGGACCGTAGACTGGAAAAGCATCATCGGATTGGTTAGTGCAATCATTTACTTAATTGTAGAAATTATTAAGAGGCTTTAACAGTCAAAACCCCGAAGTGTGCAGACTTCGGGGTGCTTTTTTGATGGCTCCGGCCACAATAGAAATATCAGGATCCTGCTATTTCTATTATATGATTCTTCATAAGATTCCGTCAAATAAAATTTTAAAGCATTAATTAATACATCTAAGAAACAAAAGCGATAGACGTTTGAAATATGAAGTATTGGACTTTAACTCTTACCTTCACACAGCTTCAAAAACTCCTTCCAGCACTTTTAATGCCCTGCCTGCAATGGCCTCATACCCCTTTGTATTGGGATGGAGACCGTCGGGAGACATATACCGGATCATGTTGAGCCGGAAAAGGTCGGAGGTGGTAATCACTACAGCTTTAGGGTCTTTTTCTACCAGGGATTGGGTTTCCAGATTCCATTCAGCGAGATGCCTTGAGTTTTCTGCAATATCCTCCCGGTAATTGAGGTTGTAAAGTCCCAAAAAGACGATGAGACACCGGTTGTTGCTGCCGCGGATTTTTTTCAATATCTTGTTGAGTCCGTCCAGGTAAGACTTTTGAAGAGACTGAAACAACGTTTCCTTTTGCGGGCCTGATACATTTTGCAGCGTTCTTGCATCGTTGCCACCGATGGAGATAAAGATCATATCCGCGCTGGAGAGGACTTTTTCAAACCCGGGGGTATGAACCATTTCAATTAACCCTTGGGTGCGTAGGCCATCAATGGCTTGATTGTTGACGGAAATGGTTTGGTTGTAGTTTGCCTTGACCATACCGGATAGATAGCCATGTACCCCTTTACCCTGTTCGTCCCCTGTTCCGCGGGCAAGGGAGTCACCTAAAACAAGTAAATGAAAGTCTCCTTTTTTGGCATTAGGCGGAATACTGCCGGGAAGAATGGTTGGAGTCGGTATGGGAGTAGCTTCTGCTTTGACAGGCTCAACCGTATGGCTTTGGGTGACAAGAAAAGAATTCGGAAAGCCGTAAAGAAAGGCGGAAAAACCTATTCCAAAACAAAGAAGGACAAGGAACCAAATTGCTTTCTTCATGAATAACTCCTCCATTATGCTAAAATATCCTGGCGTGTAAATGTCCAAAAGCTTACAAAAAGCGCACCGAGTGCCCAGATTGCCAGCACCGAAGACGAAAATGCAAGGCTTAGACCTTCCACAGCTTGAAAATTACCTGAAAGGTAGTCTGTAAGCCTTAGGTTTACATTAAAAAGGTATCTGGTAAGTTTCCAGTCGGATATGAAAAAGCTTAAAAAGTTTCCTCCAATGAGTGTTGACATCATAATTCCGATGGAAGCGGAAGTACTTCTGACCAAAACGGAAACCATCAGTGAGAGACAGCCGATTACAAAGGATATAAAGTAGCCTAAAGAGTAAATCATAATGGTATACTGCCATTGGGGTATATTCCTCACATGTGAAACGTCCAGCTTCCCGTTTGCTACACTAAAACCCGTAATTACCGGACGGTCCCAGCCGCTGTATTTGAAGAAGAGCAGAGAAATAACAAAGGATAAAAGGGCTATAAGGAGTACAACAACCATCTCTAAGAGGGTGAGTGCCAATAATTTGCTTAAAAGGATCCTCCACCGGGGGACCGGCTTGGTAAGGAGGATTTTTACAGTACCTGATGTAGTTTCGGATGAAACGATATCCCCTGCAAGAAGGATGATTAAAAGGGGTAGGAAGAGAAAGACTGCCTGTTCCATAAACTTGGTTGTAAATCGGCCGGAGCTTTCATTGACCGGATTAATGTTTTTATCCAGGTGAAATTGAAGCTGTTCCTTCCGGACCATTAAGGAAGCTTTGCTTTCTTCGGGCATATAAGGGTTTTCAAGCCTTCTCTCAATGTCTTTTAACTGCTGCTCCGAAAGCTTTCTCCAATCTGCTGCGTTTTCAATGCCGAATTTCTTGGCTACCTCGTTTTTGGTCTTATTGAGTGTATAGTTTTCGCCATAAGCAAAAAGAGAAATAAGCACCAGCAAAATTCCCATAATGATGAGCAGCCTTTTTTTATACACGATTTTTATGACTTCATTTTCAACTAAATTAAGCAATAATATCACCCTCTGTTATCTCAAGAAATAGTTCTTCCAATGATTTTTGTCTTTTACCTACAAACTTTACCTTTAACCCTGACTCTATAAAAGCTTTATTGATATCGGGCACCAGTGTATTGGGGGCGGTGGATTGGAGACTCTCATTTTCAACCCTTCCGTTTAGGTTAAACTTTTCCTTCATAATTTCCAAAGCTTTTTGAGGGTCATCCATTTCCCACACCACCCATTCCTCCCGGGTGAATTCCTTGATATCCGCTGTTTTCACAATCAGCCCCTGCTTAATGATGGCCACTTGGTCACACATCATCTGTACTTCCGAAAGCAAGTGGCTTGAGACAAAGACGGTCATGTTTTCCTCCGCTGCCAGGTGCCGTACCAGCTTCCTAAATTCATTGATCCCTGCCGGGTCCAAGCCGTTTGTCGGCTCGTCCAGAATTAAAAGCCTGGGCTTTTTCAGGATTGCCTGGGCAATACCCAGCCGCTGCTTCATTCCCAGGGAATAGGTTGCCACCTTGTCTTTAACCCTGTTTTTAAGGCCTACGAATTCAATCACTTCATCCACCCTGGCATTGGATATGTTCTTTTCCATGACTTGTATCATCTGAAGGTTGTCCAGGCCGGATAAAAACTTGTACATTTCGGGATTTTCAATAATGCACCCTATGTTGGAAATGGCTTTCACATAATTCTTTGATATGGAGTAGCCGCAAATATTGACGCTTCCCGATGTAGGACGGATCAGTCCCACAATCATCCTTAAGGTAGTTGTTTTGCCTGCTCCGTTTGGGCCAAGGAAACCGTAAACTTGAGAAGAATTAAGGGTTAAGTTTAGACCTTTAATGATTTCCCTGCCTTTAATGCTTTTTTTTAGATTAATGAGTTCCAGTACTGGTTTATTCATCATGGTTACCTCAGATTTTTAATAAATTCTATAAAACGAACCGTTGCGCAATAATAGTCTTTCCCTTACTTTTCAAATCATAATCATAAATTAATTATTTGTAAATTACTATAAAACGGACCTGTGATAGTAATCCGCTTCAATTTGCAGGAGTTTAAAAATAAGTGATCACTTAAAGGGGAACATGATATAATGCTAAGAGAAGAAGAAACTGCTTTTCTAAGTCCTTTAAAGAGTGAAAGGGGTACTTACGTGAATGTAGAATTTGAAAAGATTAAGGGCGAGTTGGAAGACGTAATCAGAGTCTTGGAGGATGGTGATATAAGTAATGTACTTGAAGGGCTGGGGACTGCGGTTGAAAAGTTGATGCCCGGCTTGGATGAACAAAATATAAAAAAAGTAAATATACTGATTAGTGAATTTATAAAGGAGTATAACCTAAAGCGGCTTTTACGGATGGCACAAATTATCAGGGAGGGACTCCTTCCCATTGTGGACAGCCTGCAGGAACGCTGCCCCTTTAATTAGGAATGAAAACAAGTAAAATTGTCTGAAATAAACATAAAAAACTTAAAAAGGAATATATTAATAATTTGGGAAATAATGTAGAATGGTTATGAGAATATCAAATCATAAGGAGGAATACAGAATGTTTAAGAAAAACATGTTTATGCTTTTAGCACTCATGATGGTGGTTGTAAGTGTTTTTGCGGTTAGCACGGCCTATTCGAAGCCTGCTGAGCCTGTAAGCAGTATTACCGACGACATCATTGTTCCTCTTCCGACCATTGCTCCTTCAACAAGCGTACATAATATAAACGTTACAAAACCCCTGTACCTGACAGACGGACAAACAGGGGCCGCCTACAAACTGGTTAACGGTTATTGCAATATAAGCTGGCAGGATAAAACAAGATATGGCTTTGCAAATGCAAAACTGACCATTCCGGATGCAACCATGAAGTTATTCTACGAGTTCCAGCTGGTTGCTGTGGGAAATTGTGATGATGATTATATCGACGGCATATTTGATATCAAGAAAAACGGAACGGTAGTTGCTTCGGGAATACCGGGCAAGTTCTACGGATTGAGCAGTACCCCCGGTAATTACTTCAAATTTTATTCCAACGATAATACATGGCATTTCAGCGGTTACATCGGAAGCCGCTTTGATTACTAAACCATAAAGCGATTGAGTTGATGGGGCGGTTAAAAACTGCCCCCTTTTTTATACCTTAAACCGGTAACCGGCTCCCCATATGGTTTCAATATACTGTGGGTTGGAAGTATCCATCTCTATTTTTTCTCTTATTTTTCCGATATGGACAGTCACCGTGGCGATTTCGCCGACAGAATCCATACCCCATATTTTATCGAAAAGCTCCTCCTTGCTGAAGACCCGGTTGGGATTTTGGACTAAAAAGAGAAGAAGGTCAAATTCTTTGGTAGTAAGTATGACTTCTGAATTATTCACATAGACCCGTCTGGCATGTTTATCTATACTTATGCCCCGGACATGGATTATTTCACTTTGAGGCTTGGCTTTTCCGACCAGCCTTTCAAAACGGGCTAAATGGGCTTTCACTCTTGCCACGAGTTCTCCCGGATTGAAGGGTTTGGTAATATAGTCATCTGCTCCAAGTCCCAGGCCTCTAATCTTGTCAATATCCTCTTTTCTTGCGGAAACCATTAAAATGGGAATGTTGATTTCATTCCGGATCTGACGGCAGATTTCAAAGCCATCCACTTTTGGAAGCATTAAATCCAGGAGAATAAGATCAAAATAACCGCTTTTGGCTTTTTTAAGGCCGGTTTCCCCATCCTTTGCTATCTCAACGGCATATCCGTTAATTTCAAGGTAATCCCTCTCCAATTCTGCTATACTGAGTTCGTCTTCAATGATAAGTATTTTTTTCATACGCTGCCTCCGGAGACTTGTTGTTCAGGTTTATACTTCCTTAAGGTAAAGAAGATGCTTGTATAATCGTTAGGTTCACTTTGGGCAAATATTTTCCCTCCATGGCCCTCAATAATTTGTTTGGCAATGGCAAGCCCAAGCCCCGTACCCCCTGTGGAGGAATTTCTGGAGTTGTCTGCTCTGTAAAAACGGTCAAAAATATGGGAAAGTTCGTCCTGGTTTATTCCCATTCCGTTATCCCGGATTTCAACAGTAACTGTTTCGGGCTCTTCATAAAGTTTGATGGTCAACCTTTTAGATTCCTTATCCATAAACTTTTCTGCATTGTCGGCAATATTGGTGATAACCCTCTTTAGCTTTTCCTTATCGATAACTACTTCTATACCTGGATTGTTAAGAGGTTCAAAGTGAAGATCGATTCCTTTCTTAGGCATTTCCATACTAAGCTCGTCTATGCAGTCTGAAAAAAAGTTTTGTAGATTTACAGGTTCAAAGTTAAAAGGTACTTTTTTAAGATCCAGTTTTGAGAATAAAAAGAGGTCGTCAATGAGCTTATCAATATCTGAAGCTTTATGGTAGATGGTTTTGGCATATTTCTCAAGCTTTTCAGGTGTATCCGCCACGCCGTCCAAAATGCCTATTACGTAGCCTTTAATTGAAGTAATAGGTGTTTTTAAGTCGTGGGAAATGTTGGAGACTAATTCCTTCCGGTCTTCCTCATATTTTAGCTGCATTTCAATGGACTCCTTCAGCTTTTTCCGCATTTCCTCAAAAGCAATGCACACCCTGCCGATTTCATCCCTTGATTGGCAAGGGATTTTGAAGTTCAAATTACCATCCTTTATTTGGACTGTCCCATACTCAAGATGCTTTAGGGGTTTTAGGATGGACCTGGAAACAAAAAAAGTAAGAATTCCGTTGGTGAGGGCAACAATAATGATGATGACCCAAAACAGCGTGGAGAAATACTTTTTTGCAAACCATCCGATAGGTGCAACATCTGTTATGAGATAGAGGGTTCCAGGGGTTTTATCGCTAAAATAAGTGTCATAGGCTATGACATGGTAAGCTTTATTTTTCATAATAAAATGGCCGGAGCTTTTGTCATCTTCCTCACGAAAGGCTTCAAGAATCTTTTGGTATATTTCCTCACTATCTAAAAATGGAGAGGTATGGATGAAATCATTTTCCTTTTTAACCATGATTCCTGTATTGTAAAGGCTCAACTGGCCTTCCAGACTTTTTAGATATTCCTTATCCCGGAATTTATCGGGGCTGTTTTTAAGGGTGTCCCGGACCTCTAAAAAGGTTTTGGGTGCTTTTTCGGCTATTTCCCTCAATTGTTTGGGATGGATTTTGAAGGGACTGTGGTTGATAAAATAGCCTAAAAGCCCAATGGCAATAAAAACCGATAATATGACCGGAATAAAAATCATCAATATATTGGATAAAACCAGCTTTAATTTAATTGACATGAAAACGCCTCCGGATACTCTTTAAAAATCCTTTTTGTCAAACAAGTAAATTCCAGGTGCTAAAAATATTATATAATAGGACAGCATAAACATAAACATGAGAAATATATTACCAGGGGAAAGAGTACTTCCTGTCCATAAGGAATAAAAATCAAAGGCTGCCAGGGGAGAAAATGTAGAAAGTGCGGGAAGCAGCAGGGGGCTTAATTTTAAAATAAAGTAAATAAGTACCATTGCTGCGAGGGCCCCGCTTCCGCTTTTGAAAAACTGGGAGACAAAGGAAGAAATAACAGCGACCAAAAGCAGCGGGAATAGGGCCATAATATAAGCCGCCAAATTCTGAAGTGTGCTTGCTGCAAGATGGTCTCCAACACCTAAAAACAAGGATGCAATACTGGATGTAATAAAGATAAGGAGTAAGTTTGCAGCAATATAAATGCCTACAGCAACAATTTTTGCCAGGTAGATTTTATATCGTGCGATGGGCCTCAGCAGTGCAACTTTTATGGTACCTTTGGTATATTCCTCCGAAAATAAATCGATGGTAATCATACTGACAAAGAGTGGAAGAATAAAACCTGCAAATATGCCTAGTGCCTTAATGGGGTAGTCCTCTCCCTGAATCACCCATAGCCCGGTATCCACTTTTAAATAATAGATGAGAATCCAGGTGAGTAGGGTGATTAAAGTGGATAGGATTAGGATGGCAGGTGTTTTCTTTCGACCAAAAATTTTATCTGTTTCACTTAAAATACCCGCATAAAAACTTTTCATGGTTAAGCCCCTTTCTTGTTCTTTTGATGCTTGATATAGAAGTCCTCCAGAGTTTGCCCTTCCTTTGTGATTTCTTTCATATTACCTGTAGCAATGAGTTGGCCGTCTATGATGATTCCGATCCTGGTTGCTGTGACCTCGATTTCATGGGCCAAGTGGCTGGAAATAATAAAGGAGGTGTGCTGGTTTTGTGCCAGCTTGAGAATGGCTTCCCGGATTTCAATGATTCCTTCGATATCAAGTCCGTTGGAGGGTTCATCCAATATCAGAAGATCGGGTCGGGAGAGCATGGCCATTGCAAGTCCCAGCCTTTGCTTCATGCCCAGTGAGAAATTGGCCACTTTTTCTTTTTTGTAGGATGTAAGGCCTACCAACTCCAAAACCTCTTCAATTCTTGAATCTGTGATGTTTTCATAGAACCGTGAAGCGAGCCGGAGGTTTTTGTAAGCACTCATGAATTGGTGTGCTTCAACGGTTTCGATAATGAACCCCATTTTTTGCATACATTGTTCAAAGTTTGTAAAGAGATCTTTGTCAAAGACTTTAATTTCCCCTTTATTGGGTTTCATTAGCCCCGAAATAATCTTCATGGCGGTGGTTTTACCTGCACCATTGGGACCTAATAACCCGAAAATTTCACCCTTATATATATCAAAGCTTAAATCCTTTATTCCTCGGCCGTTTTTAAATATTTTCGTGAGCCCTTTTACTTCAAGAACTTTTTCCATTGCTATGCTCCTTTCTTAAAACAGCCCCTCCCTTTTCAGGGAGAAAAGGGAGGGATTGGTTGGGGTAAAGTAAATTTTCATAATCCTTAATTTTAGAAGCTATCACAGTGTCCGATTTTGGACGGATCAATGTTTATAACTTTTTTGCCTGTTAGATCTATCGTATCCGGAGTTGTGCTGTTGATGCCGGATAAGTTTATGTTTAGGCTTATTTTAATTTCGTGCTTTTTACCTTGTGCATCTTTTCCTGTAATAATGAAAGTGGCGGATGTTTTTTCTACAAAGCTTTCCTTATTTATTTCCGCACTTAGATTGATTTTTGCAATACGGATATCCTTTTCTAATTCAGGATGGGTTTTTGACAGATCAATACCCAGGATGGGACAATCCTTTTGCATTTCCTTGTGTTTTTCCCCTTTATTTTTAATTCCCAGGGAAATGAGTGTGTTGAGGGGGGCCGGGATTTGGCTGCCGGAAAGATCTAACTCAACTTTGTTTGAGCCGGTATTTGTCTTTTGGGATTGGATTTGGTTCTTTAAATTGCCCACCAGCGTATCCATCAAGAATTCATGGATTTCGGACATATCTTTATTACTTTCCATTTCATGATGTTTGCGGAACCGGTTTTTGTGTTTTTCATCATGTGAAATGACTTGATACTCTTCTTTATTTTCCTCTTTGATGATGAACTTGTCTTCACCACAGTATACGTCTAATGCTTTTTTTACATCATCTGCTGCAATATTTAATTTGCCGCTCATTAATTCTTTGTCTTTACTGGCTTTTATACTTCCTTGGGCACTCAATAGATTCTTGCCGTTATCGTCTACTGAAAATTTCAAATCAGCAGTGAAGCTTTTAAGATTTTGACTGTTTTTCCATGCATCTTTTAAAAGGTCGTAGCCTGCATTGGACGTAGCTCCTGCAAAGGCTGATGTGAATAAGAGGACAATACCGAGGGAAACTGCCAAACATGTAACAAGTAGTTTTTTACGCATTTTTTTTACACTCCTTTTTATTTTTTGAAAGCTTGCAAACCTTCTATGTTTTCATTCTACCCTTCAATCCTAAAACACCAATAAAACAAATCTAAAAATTTTATAAACTCTTATAAAAAATTTAAAAACAGAGACAGATTAGATGTGTATATTATTACTTTATTTCCATTTAATACTAAGTTATAATATTAAAGATGTGTTTAAAGTTCTATTTTGCATTTGTTTTAGAATGTAGTAGGGGGGAAATACATGAAGCTTTTTGACATACTCTTATCAGGTATAATCGTTTTGGGGATGCTATACAGTTTTTCACAGTTTATTCTTTTTATCCGAATAAGGGTTTCATTACCGAAAATAAAGGAACTGGAAGAAAAAACTCTTGAAAAATTTCCTAAAATCTCAATTGTCATTCCGGCTTGCAATGAGGAAGCACATATTGAAGAGGCTGTCAGGTCGCGCCTCAAAGATGATTATCCAAATCTTGAAATCATATTAATCAATGACCGTTCCATAGATTCTACCGGAGAAATTATCGATAGAATAGCCGAAGAGGATTCCCGTATTAAGACTGTTCATATTAAGGCGCTTCCCGAAGGCTGGCTTGGAAAACTGTATGCGCTTCATAAAGGAGCGTTGGCTGCATCCGGAGAGTGGATTTTATTTAGTGATGCGGATGTACATGTGAGGCCCGGTGTTTTAAATAAGGTGGTTTCCTACTGTAATGAAAAAGGAATAGAGTTCTTGGCAGTTTTGCCGCAAATATGGCCTTCCGGTTTTTTGGTTGATACGATTCTGTCCTATTTTATTCGTATAGTATACTTGACGGGAGGTCAAATATGGGCGGTTGAAAATCCTAAGTCCAAGGTATCCATAGGGGTTGGCGCCTTTAATTTTGTAAAAAGAAGCAGCTTTTTAAAAACAAAAGGTTTTGAGTGGCTAAGACTTGAATTGGCGGATGATATGGGTTTGGGCGCGATGATGAAGGATTCGGGGGCCAAGTGTTCTGTACTTAATGGTTTGGAGCAGGTTGAGCTTTCTTATTACTCTTCGGTGCGTGAGATGATGGTTGGTTTAGAGAAGATTATGTTTACCCATTTCGGCAATTTTAGCATGCTCAAGCCGTGTCTCATTAGTCTATGTATTTTTCTATTAGATGTCATGCCCTTTATTGCAGTCCTGCTTCTTTCAAACAGCGTTCTGAAAATCATTGGTATGACAATTTTGCTGCTGAATATCATAGGCTACGCATCAATGAACCGGTGGGCCAGATACTCAGTATTGCCTGCGGCTTGTTATCCATTAGGCTCACTCATTTTCATATTTTTTCTTTTAAGGGCGGGCTACTTGGGGGTTAAAAGAGGCGGTGTGATTTGGAGAGGTACTATGTACTCCAATGATTTGCTGAAAGAGGGAAAACGTTTCGGGGTTAAAGGGTAATTTGGTTTAAAGACGGAAAGCCTTCAGCATGGGAGGCTTCCCGTCTTTTCTTCATATCACTCCAAGCCCCTTTTCCTATATACGAGGAGCAAAACTGCAAGGCACATCAGTAAGCTGCCTGCAATAACTCCAAGGTGTGGCAATATTGCAGCAAAACCCTTGTTTAGATCTATCCCAAGTTCCAGTATTTTAAAATAGTGATGGGTGGGAGTCAAGTTTGAGAGAAATTGCATGGTTTCCCCGATCTGTGAGAGCATCGGAAGCATATAAAGAGGGAGCATGATGGGAAAGGATATGATTCCGGTAGCCATTTGGTTTTGTGACAGGAGGCCAATTATCATTCCTAAGAACATACAGGTAATAGAAGTCAAGATTGTACCTGAAAGAATAACCGCCAGGTGTTCCCAGTTATTTTGATCAATGGCCATGAGAACAAAGGTGGAAACAAGGGTAAGGACAAAGGTTAGGAGGCCTTTCCCGGTGAAAACTTCCAGGGGAGTAGCAGGAGAAAGCATAAGTACACCCAGTGTCTTTTTTTCCTTTTCCTCAGCAATCAACATGGCAGGTACGAACATATCCACCATGACCATAAGGGATAATAGCCCAAAACCTAATCCAAACCCTTTAGGAGTATCGGGAATGAGCTTACCGTATATGAGGGTAAAGATAATGGGAATTAAAAACATTGCAAGTACATTCAAATTTGACCGGATATCCTGAAGCTCTTTAATAAAAATAGCGTGCACTCTTTTTACATTCATACAAAATCCCTCCCTGTTACTTTTACAAAAATATCCGAAAGTGTTGGCTCGCAGGAATGAACCGATTTCACTTTCCCTTCCGAAAGCCAGACGGCCATACATTTGGCACTTTCTTCCCCTGATAGGCTAAGGAGCTTTTCTTTGAGGACACCGCTTTCATCATAGAGTACTTTCATCTTATGATCGGAATATTTAAGCTTTAATGCACTTGGAGAACCGTCAGCAACGATGGAGCCGCCGTCCAAAAAAGCGACCCTGTGGCAGAGCCGGTCAACCTCCTCCATATTATGAGATGTTAGGAGGATGGTAATGCCTTTTTCATTAAGGCTGGAAAGCATTTTATGTATGGTTTCTGAGGAGGCCGGGTCCAGTCCGGAGGTAGGCTCATCCAGAAATAAAACCTTGGGCTCATGGATAAGTGCTCTAACCAGTAAGACCCGCTGCTTCATTCCCTTTGAAAGCTTTTTTACCTGAGTATTTTTTTCTTTGAGGAGGCCCACCTGCTCAAGATAATGATCAATATTTTTTTTATCGCTTCCGTAAAGATTACAGAAGAATAGTAGGTTTTGATAGATACTAAGCCGCTCATAAAGATTCGCGTTCTCCGGAACAATTCCCATGTCCTTTTGAATTTTCGTTCTTTCGCATATTGTATCAAACCCCATAACCCGGGCTGTTCCATAGCTTGGAAGGAGATTTCCGGTCAGAATTTTCAAAGTGGTAGTTTTGCCCGCACCATTGGGGCCTAAAAAACCGAATATTTCTCCCTGGTTTACCTTGAAGCTGATTCCTTTTAAAGCTGTCTTGGTTTCATAGTTTTTTTGCAGATCTATCACTTCAATCATTTCGATTCACCCCGTTTTCTTATTTTTTCATATAGATATAAAGGTTGGAGGATATTTTATCATTGGATAAAACGATTTCATAATTTCCTTTTTCCAACGTTAAAGTTATCTCTGAGTTTGTTGATTTTTCATTGAGTAAAAGCATGTTTTCAAGTTTTGGACCTTTTAACCCGACACGTTTATGTTTAAAAGATCCGGTCCAAAGATAAAAGCCTACTTCCTTTTGAGTATCAACGGAAAATTTATAAACGGAGCCTCGGGTGAGTTTGGATCAGAAGTGGAGAAAGTGTCCCGTGCTGTCCTGATGAGCCCTATCAATAGCAGTTCTACAATAAAGATAGGAATCAAAGGAATAAAAAAGAATAACATATAATCATTATTTATATTGATAGAAAAGGGAGTGGAAAAGAGAGAAAGGAAGTAAATTATAAAATAGGCGTTAAGCCTGATTTTAGCCCTCGAAGACAAATCGTTCCTGCCGTTTTTCATGGATAAGTCTATGATTGCCTGGAAAATAAAATATACCATTCCCAGGTGTATAAAGGATAAAATGAGTGAGAAAATCATCATATAGATAAGGGTGTTTGAATAGCCCATTTCTGAAGATTGGAAAGTCACTTGGTATACTTCCGGCAGTGAGAAAAATATGAGCAGGAAGGATCCATAACGTGCTTTTCCAAAGGATGGATGCTGCAAAGCCAGTTTTGTAAGCCCATAAGTAATTAAAATATAACCGATAAAGTCGGGCAGAACATCAACGTTTTGAATTCTTATATCGATGAGGAGTAAAATGAAGCCCCAAAAAAGCTTATGATAGTAAGAATATAGCATTAACCCTTCCTCCTGCTCTCTATATATTTCTTAATGTTTTTGTCGTGAAGCTCAGGGGTGTATTGAAAACAGCCGAAAGATTCCTTTTGAATTTTGCCGGTTTTTCTTTCTAGGGCCAACTGGTAATCGATTTGATAGCAATTGTAGGCTAAAGCGCTGTTTTGGCCATAGAAAGCAAAATCGTAGTTAATACCAAAGGAATCACTTGGACTAAGTTTGATAGGGAAAGGCTGTGCCGAAAGCTTGACACCTGGTAATCTAATTACTAGGGGGGTACTACGGTCTACAGGTTTTAAGGCAGCGGAGGCTGGAATGTCTTTGGAGTGATCCACGTATACGTTTAAAATGCTGGAGAGCAGTTCTTTATAACGTATCTCAAGGCCTTTAACCTTAATAGCCTCAATGGGGCTAGCCAAAGTTTTTCCTGCGCTGGAATTACTGCCATAGTTTGAGAAGTTGGCGAAAAGATGATTCTCCCAAGGAGTATCTTTATAGATGCAGATTTCTCCTATGCCAATTGTTTTGCGATCTCCATTGCTATAATGGACAATAATCTCCTTTGTTACATATTCATCTTGACCCTGGGTTAAAGCTTTCTTTACATCATCCTCAGTAATAGGGAGTATAACTTTTTTTAAAATATGATGGGTAAAAACAAATTCCTGATTTGTAAAGGTTGAAAAAGTGATTCCAGGCATTATATTTTGTTGATTGTTTTGAATTGGGTAATATCCTATTCCGGGAAGTTCTATCCCTACAACATCCAAATTCCTGTTTTTATTAATGATATAGGTGAAACCCACATTATTGCTTATACGCCAAGCGGAGATCTGGTAGTAATGCTTTAAAAACAGCGGCTCCGGAAGCAATTGGGAATGATAGTAGACTATATTCCCTGCCCAACTGGCAATAATTAAAATGAATAGTATTAGAATGATTTTTTTATTCATTGTAGCCCCTCACATGACAACGGTTATGTCTTTATAATAATTTATTCACTGGATTGGGATATATATTCAATTGCATAAATATTTGTGTAAAATGTCACACCCTTTTATTTGTGGAGTAACGCAAGGGTTGTATTTTTGATACAATTCTAATGAGTTTACTTATTTCTTGTCTTGTATTCTGCCAAAAGCAAATCTACCATTCTGCCGTAACTGTGAACACCATCCTTTTGCATATTGGCCTTGAGATACGCGTTGTTTACTTTTGATGCAACCTTTTGCAATCTGCCTTGGTATTGCTTCCAGAAATTGTTGGCGGCAGTCAGATCCCTTAAAAGCCCCGGGCTATATCTTTTTCGAATTGCATCAAACCTTTTACGGTCATATTGGCTGAGAGAACCCATGGAGTAATTTAAAGCCAGCAGTGTTCCGGAGTACTGGAACTCAACATCGGGATGATTTTTGCAAGCTAAATAGGCAATATAATTGGCCTCATCCTCCCTTGGGAATCCGCGCTGATGTGCCATTTCATGGCATAGGGTGGCAGGAAAGCTTGAATCCGGAAGATCCGCGTTTACATTGGCTTCTGCGGTAAATGGAAAATAGATTCCCCCGATTCCGGTCCATGACATGGCTTGGGAGAAAATAACTTCCTTAGGCCTTCCGTAGCTTCCTTTAAAAACGGGGTAGATCTTGGAAGCTTCCTCAAAACCTTTATAAGCTTTTTTTGCAGCTTCTGTTTTGCCCTCCGGAAGCTTCATAACCCCTTTGGCATTTTCCTTAACCATCGTCCTTAAACTGTTGGTTCGGATTAAAAGATCTTCACAAAGGTCCCCGAGTTCCTTTGTAGAAGCCGGTTTTGTATCAAACCCTGCAACCTTGGAAAAGGGGAGACGGTGGTAATTAAAGCCCCATACCGTTAAAAAGGTAAAATAGAGGACACCGGTATATGCTAAGGTATTGGCGATAAATTTTTTCCAAAGTAACTTTCTGCCATTAGGATCTTTAAAGGTTTTCACAAGCATGTCAATGATTTTCCAAAATGCATAGAGGAGAAATGCTGCAACCAGAAATTCGGCTGCCGAAATGGGAAATATGCCTGTGATAAGGCTTATGATTTGAGCAATGAATCTATAAATTAAATTTGAATAGATATTTTCAACCAACGCAGGAAAATAGGAAGAAAGTATGAATAGCAGTATTCCTAAAGGAAGCAGCAGGAACATCATTAATTTTTTGTACTTATTAATTGTTTTCATAGGATACCTCTTTTAACCGCATGGGTACTTTGTTGTCTTCAATTGAATAAATTACAATTAATTTGTTATGCTAGTGCTTTTTAACACAACAAATTTTAAGTTTAAAAGTGTTAAAAATGCACTTCCTCTGTTTGTGCCTCGCATATGTTCTTTCCATCTAATAAACCTAGCTGGCACATCGAGTTAAATTAATTAACCTGTAAAATGCTAGGTATGCTTGTACAGTTATTATACATAATTTTTGATTTCCTAAAACCAGCATACCTTGGAGCCAGTTCAAGGTATGCTGGTTTAAAATTAAATCCTCTTCCACAGTGTTACTGCAAACACGGGTGTCCAAGCGATATTGGATGCATGGGCGAAGGTACATTCATAATTATGTCCTTCATAGGATACCCGGTCCCCAATTCTATAACTGTGATTATTGGAATCCCATGAAGGGTAGGTCCCGTTTACAGCTGTAGGAGTGGGTGTAGGTGTGTTTGTGGGTATATTGGTTGGTGTAGGTGTTGCAGTGGAACTCGGAGCGGGAGTTTGGGTATTTGTCCATACAACCGGTGTTGGTGTCGCTGTAGGCCGTTGAGTGGCTGTAGGCACCGGTGTGCTGGTAGCAGCCGGGGTATTAAGAGGCGGCAGGTCTTCTATTTGCATGATTTCTTCATAAGCAATTTTCCAACTGGCGTTTTCCTTCCTGAGAAAACATTTCATATGAAACCTGGTGTCTTTAAAATCCGGCCCACTCTTTTTTCTTACAGAATATGAATATCTTAATTTTGCATCGGTTTTGGTTTTTGAAAGAACCCTGACTTCTTCCACATGATACATAAAATCATACTCGCGGAAAATTTTTTGTAATGCTTCTTCCCTTACTTTTTTCTCTTCATCATCAAGGATTCTGATATCCATATATGCGTTGGCATTCTCATTTTGCATGGCATTGATGGAGTGATTCACAAGAGATGTCAACTCACTGTTACTTACACTACTGTCCATCGGATTTAGCTCTTCTTGGGTCAACACCCCAATTTCAGAAAAATTCATACCTAGAAGTTCATCAATCCATGTCTTGGCATAATCAATAGGGACGGAAAAGTTTAAGTTTCCTTCGCCGTATCCCATGGTATTGATCCCAACAACATAACCTTGCATATTGAATAAGGGTCCTCCCGAACTGCCGTGGGTGATGGGAGCAGTAATTTGAATCAGTTTAGTATCTCCTTCCTCTCTAATGGCACTGACAATCCCTTCAGATATAGTATTTTGAAGACCTTCAGGAGTTCCAATTGTCACGATAGAATCTCCTTTTTCTATCATAGAGACGTTGCCGATTCTGAGAGGCGGTATATTCAGTAGTTCTTTAGTTTTCACAAGGGCAATATCCGCACTTTCATCGATTGCAACAATACCTTCAACTGCATGGCTTTTTCCATCCTGGGTTATAATTTCAAAACGGATACCGTCTTCTATAACATGGTAGTTGGTTGCAAATACTCCTTTGGCTACACAAAAGGCACTTCCTTGTGAATCGAATGTTTCTTTTTCTCCATGGGAAATGAGTACGACTACGCTTTTATCAAATGCAGCTATTTCCTTGGGTGTCAATTTGGAATTACCGGGAAACCAATTGATGATTTCATTGATCAGGGGAAGCTCAGTCTTTGCATTTAAAATATTGTCTTTATTGCTGATGATAATTAATCCATTGTGATAGAATACTTTATTACCCAAGGCTTCCGATACCGCTCTCAATGGCAGAAAAGTTCTATTGGCACTGATAACGGGTGAGGCATCCAAGGCTTTATTTTTATTGTTTACCTTCATAGTACGATTTCCAACAATCATTTTAATGGTGCTTGAACCTTTTGTTAATGTGACAGTCTGGGTTTTCTT
Organism: Clostridia bacterium; assembly: GCA_026418275.1. Taxonomy (GTDB): domain Bacteria; phylum Bacillota; class Clostridia; order Acetivibrionales; family DSM-2933; genus SKW182. Next base: position 197,128 of record JAOABQ010000077.1, on the reverse strand, counting down.
ATCCCAACCTACCTTTACACCCAGGCTTTCGGCGATAAAACGGATGGGTACCATCGTCCTGCTGTTGCTGATGAATGGCTTTACAGATGCATTATCAGGATCAATCTGCATTTTAATATTGTTTTTGAAAGCTGTTGAATTTCCGATATAGAGTGCCACAGCGCTGCTAAGCCTTTCTTGAGCTTTGACGGTATTTCCTCCATCGGAAAATACGCTGGCCGGAATCATTTGAAAACATAGAATTAAAACCAATATCCAAGCCATTTTTTCTCTTCTCTTTGTCAACTGAAGCTGCATGTCCTTTCCCCCTAAAAATTAAATAATGTAATTTATGTAAAATTATTATTATATTATATATCTTATTATTAGCTTTATACAATAATTATATTTTATCCCAGTCATTATGAAAGAATTTTTATACTTTTCCTATAGTTAAGTCCGCTTTCTCAGCCGGCTTTTTTGAAATTAGTATTAGGGAATATGCGATAGGTGTAGTATAATAGGGTTAAACAGTTGCCATTTTCATGAAGTATTTGTTAAATATCATAGTGATAAATGAATATAAAAAGGTGGATGAATAGAAATGAGAGGTAAAGTGTTCAAACATGCTATAGCTGGAATACTATGTGCGGTGCTTCTGTTTAGCACAGCGTCTTATGCTACTGCTGGGAATATACATAACAGATTTATTGAGAAAGCAGAAACACTTTATAAATTAGGCTTATATAAAGGCATTTCTCAAAATGAGTTTAATCCGGATTTAGATGCCTTAGCCGATAGAAAAACGGCTATTATAATGGCTTTAAGGCTGATGGGAAAAGAAAAAGCGGTGTTAGAGTTGGAAGCGTCGGAAGTGAATAAATGGACTGAGAAATTTAAAGATTTAAAAAATAGTCCTCATTGGGTTAAAAAATATATTGCATATGCTGTGAAAACGGGAGCCTTAAAAGGCTTTCCCGACGGAACAATCCGTCCGGATGCTAAAATATCCGGTAAGCAGTACCTAGCCCTTATTCTAAGACAGTTAGGATACTCATTTAAAAAGAACGAAGAGTTCAACATATTCAAGGATACAGCAAGCCTGCCATTAAACGAGATGGAAGATTATAATACGGATTTACCTATATCAAAAGGTTTATTGGTGTACATATCCTACCGTACGTTAGATGCGCATAGTTCTGATTATAGGATTAATTCAGTAATTGGGTTACTGATTGACTGTGGGGTTGTAAAAAAACACTGGGAATCAGGTGATTATAATAAAGCGAACATTATGTTAGAGAGCGGGATTAAAGAAAACTTATGCAAAGTAAACGAATTTGCCAGTGTCCGATTGTTTGAAAATAAGTCAACTGGATATCAATGGAAGTTTAGTATCTCTGACCCTGAGATTCTTGTGCTTGATTCTGAAGGAAGTGTTCAGCCAATTACAAGTTTGCTGGAAGGACATAATTTAGGAGTTGGGGGTGAACATATTTGGAATTTTAGAGCTTTAAAAGCAGGCAATTGTAAATTGGTATTTGAGTACTACCGGCCTTGGTCAAGTGAAGGATCAGCTATTGATACTAAGGAATACAATATAAGTATAACTTTAAATTAACTTGTTGAGTAAGATAGGTTTATTAGGTGAAAAGAACATAAGCGTAGAGACTTTAGAGCATGTTAATCCGAGCGAGGAAAAGCAAATCCATTGTATGAGCGAAGCGAGTTTGGATTTGCCCGAGCTGAATTTACACGCTCTTAAGGATTGAAGCATATAGTTCTTGGAACCTAATAAACCTAGCACTACAGATTAAATTAGAAGGAAGCCTGTGGATAAATAAATTGAATGATTGAATGAAATAAATATTTACTGATTACTAAGAATTTTCCCTAAATATCCGCAGCAGATAAAATGTATATGTGAGGAGAAGGTTTTATGGAAAATAATAAAAATGTTATAAAAAAAGAGGTTGTTAAAAAAGGGATTGGCTTTGGCACTTGTCTTGCAATGGTAATTTCCTTTACCACTTGGAAATCCGTTGGTTGGGCCATTTTTCACGGCCTTTTAAGCTGGGTATATGTAATATATTACCTTGCAAAGTATGCCAATTAACAGCCGGTATGTTTGGATTGGAAAACAACAGGGTGGAGAAGGATTAACATGAAATTCTAATATGTGGATAGAAATATTAAAATTTTATAACTTTTTAGAGGATTTTTAATAGGATTTGTCGAAATATAATATAATTCTGAGTTGAAATGTAGTATAATATGATTAGACGATGATTCATACTTCTTTTAGTGATGTCTTTTAAGCATTTCATTTCTACTAAGTATTACTCTTACGTTTATAAAAACTATCATCTTAGGAATCTATGTTGGGAGCCTTCATAAGTTACAGCGAAAGTTACAATCTTTAGAGTTCTATTGAATAAGTATGCTTTTTTGTGAAAGCGTTTTAACTTTTAATTGTGAAACAGTTGTAACGACTGGGTTTGCATGGTGTGTTGTTTTATGTTAAGTAATTTTGATGTCTTTAAATATACTGTACTTTACCTGTCATGATGCTTAAGCAGCTGCATTTTCTTATATTCTCTGTGCTTTATTCTTAATACATTAACACTCATTTTATAAGCAGCATCTAGGATAAATCTATTTTTCTAAAAAAGTTTAATATTATTTAGGATCAATTAGACCTTTTGGTGTAATTAGAGATAAAGAAGTTTTTATCTTTATATGTAATGAACTTTAGGAGTTATTCATCTGCATATAGGGATAATTCGGAGGAAGTGTGATATGAAAAGAATGCGTATTTTAATTTCATGGCTGCTGGTAACCGGTGTAGTCTTATCTATGTTTGCAAATACTGCGTTTGCTGCTTTTACCTGGACTTTGGGAGGCTGGTATGCCACCAATGATGTGGTAAGCTTTGACGGAAATTTGTACAAGTGCACAGGATGGCACCAGGCAACTGCTGAAAATGAGCCTACCGATCCGGGAAGCCCGTGGATTCCCTATGGTCCGAGTGTGACAAGCGTGTCTGCCACAAATAGTAACGGAAGTTATAAGGCTGGAGATGTGATTTCGATTACCCTTGACTTTACTCAAGCCGTAAATGTAACCGGCACACCCCAGCTTGCCTTAAACTGTGGTGGAACAGCCAATTACAGCAGTGGTACCGGAACGGCTACCTTGACATTTAGCTATACCGTTCAAGTATCGGATAATGTCAGCGACCTTAATTACAGCAGCACCAATGCCTTGTCATTAAACGGGGGAAGCATGAAGGACAGCTCCAATAACAATGCCAGTCTTGCGCTGCCTGCTACCGATAACGCCAGTTCTCTAGGCGGAAATAAAAACATTGCCCTTGATAATACCCCGCCTACGGTGAGCAGTGTGTCTTCAACGGCTGTTAACGGAACCTATAAAGTTGGAGATCTAATTCCTGTTACCGTCCAGTTTCCGGAACCTGTCAATATAACCGGCACGCCCCAGCTTGCTTTAAATACGGGGGATATAATCGACTACATAAGCGGCGGCGGAACCAGTACGCTAACCTTTAACTATACGGTTGGAGTAGGAGATAATACTTCGGATTTAAACTATTTGGCAACCAATTCTCTCACACTGAACGGGGGAACCATTAAGGATGCTGCAAACCATGATGCTGACTTGACTCTTCCGGCAACGGTTGGAGCGGGATCTTTAGGAGCAAACAAGGACATCATCGTAGATGGGATTGCACCCACCGTCAATAATGTTACTTCTCCTAATTTGAATGGAACCTATAAGGTGGGGGATAGTATCTCCATCACTGTGACATTTACCGAGAGTGTAACGGTTACAGGCACTCCCCAGCTTTCGCTGAATACCGGTAAAACGGTGAATTACGTGAGCGGGAGCGGGACAAACACGCTTACCTTTAACTATACCGTGGGGGCTGGAGATATTACCTCTGACCTAAACTATGCAAATACCGGATCCCTCATGTTAAATGGAGGAAGCATTAAGGACGCAGCGGGGAACAATGCGGGTACAACTCTTCCTGCACTTGCTGCGGCAGGTTCTCTGGGCACCAATAAGGCCATTGTAGTGGATGGTGTTGCACCCACCGTCATTAATGTAACTTCCTCAAATGGAAATGGAAGCTATAAAGCCGGAGATGTGATTGGGATTACAGTGACATTGAGTGATCCGGTGGTTGTAACCGGAACTCCGCAAATCTCCGTAAATACGGGTAAAACAGTAAACTACAGCAGCGGAAGCGGTACAGATACCTTGACATTCAATTATACTGTCGGGGCAGGAGATTCTGCAGTTGACCTTAATTATGTAAATAGTACTTCCCTGGTTTTAAACAGTGGAACCATAAAGGACGAGGCGGGAAACAATGCAGTGCTGACCCTGCCCGCAGTAGATGGGGCAGGAGCTCTTGGGACCAACCGGAATATCGTAATTGATACCGGGGCTCCCCAGATAAGTAATGTAACTTCTGCAAATGGAAACGGAACATACAAAATCGGAGATATCATTGGGATTACGGTTCATTTTCAGGAACCTGTAAATGTAACCGGTACTCCCCAGCTTGTGCTGAATACGGGAAGGACTGTGAATTACACCAGTGGTACGGGAAGCAGTATCCTTACCTTCAACTATACCGTGTCACAAGGGGATCTAACTTCAGATTTAAATTACAGTAATGTAAATGCATTGACTTTAAATGGCGGAACTATCCGGGATGCGGCAGGCAATGATGCGGTGCTGACACTTCCGGCAGTAGACGGAGCAGGGGCCTTAGCCACCAATAAAAATATTGCAATTGATGGCAGTGCCCCAAGCGTTAGCAGTGTAACAGCATCCAACGGCAACGGCAGATATAGGGCGGGAGATGTGATTACCATCCAAGTTGTGTTTGATCAAGCGGTAAGTGTAACAGGTACTCCTCAGCTTGCTTTAAATACAGGGAGGACAGTAAATTACAGCAGCGGAAGCGGATCTAATTCTTTAACTTTTACATATACGGTTGGAGCGGGGGATTCGGTTTCGGATCTTAATTACACAAATACAGGTGCATTGATCTTAAATGGTGGAACCATCCGGGACACCGCAGGAAATGATGCGGTTCTTACCCTTCCGGAAGCGGCGGGCGCTGGGTCCCTGGGAACAAATAAGGATATTGTTATTGATACACTCTCTCCCAATGTGGAAAATGTAACATCTCCCGACGGAAACGGGAATTACAAAACAGGAGATGTTATTTTGGTAACGGTGCAATTTAATGAAGCTGTTAATGTAACAGGAACTCCCCAGTTGACCTTAAATACGGGACGGACTATAAACTTAAGCAGCGGGAACGGAACGAACACCCTTACCTTCAGCTATACCGTTCAAACCGGAGATACGGCAGCGGACCTCAACTATGCGGATACGGGATCCCTAATATTAAATGGTGGAAGTATCAAGGACCTGGCAGGCAACGATGCAGTTCTTACCCTGCCGGGAACCGGTGGTGCCGGATCCCTCGGGACCAATAAGAATATCTCTATAGATGGTGCAGTTCCAAATGTTTTAAATGTGAGTGCAACAAACTCCAATGGCGCATACAAAACCGGGCAAACCGTTGCCATCACAATTAAGTTCAATGAAACCGTTTATGTTACAGGGTCTCCCAGGTTGTCGCTAAATACCGGAAGAACAGCGGATTACAGCAGTGGAACCGGTTCGGATACCCTTGTTTTCAATTATGTAATTCAAGCAGGAGATTGGGCGGTTGATTTAAATTATGTCAATACAGGCTCTTTAAACTTAAATGGAGGTACCATCCGGGATACTGCAGGAAATGATGCAGCGCTGCTTTTGGCACTTCCTGGGGGGGCGGGCTCTCTGGGAACCAATAAGGATATTGCAGTGGATGGAAATGCAGCCACAGTCTCTTATGTAACATCAGCAAGCAGCAACGGCACTTATAAATTGGGGGATACGATTCCCATCCATATTAAATTTGACGAAGCTGTCAATGTAAGCGGAACACCCCAGCTTGTACTAAACACGGGAAGAACTGTCAATTATACCGGCGGAAGCGGCTCGGATATACTTGTATTCAATTATATTGTAGGTTCCGGTGAAACCACAGCGGAGCTTAATTACGTGGATACCGGATCACTCCTTTTAAACGGAGGTACCATACGGGATGCAGCGGGAAATGATGCGGTCCTGACTCTTCCGGCTGCCGGAGGTGCCGACTCTTTGGCAGGAAGAAAAGATATGGGTGTAGACGGTGTTGTACCCGGTGTAAATAACGTAACCTCTACAACAGAAAACGGAAGCTATAAAGCTGGAAATGTTATTGTGGTAACTTTAAGCTTTAGCAAAAATGTTATTGTAACAGGTACACCCCAGTTATCCCTCAATACCGGAAGAGTAGTTAATTACAGCAGCGGAAGCGGAACCAATACGCTGGTGTTCAATTATACGGTAGGGGTGGGTGATACGGCAACAGATCTTAATTACAGCAATATCAATGCCTTAATTCTAAACGGAGGAACCATTAAAGATGCAGCAGGAAATGATGCAGGGTTAGCGCTGCCTGCAACCGGCGGCGCGGGCTCATTGGGGACGAACAAGGATATTGTTGTGGATACAACAGCACCGGGCATCCAGAACGTAACCTCAACCAACTTGAATGCAACCTATAAAGCAGGAGATATGATTGCGGTTACCCTCCGGTTTAGTGAAAATGTCACCGTCACCGGAACACCCAGGCTTTCTTTGAATACCGGCCGGGTGGTTAATTACAGCAGTGGAAGCGGAACCGATACATTAACTTTCAATTACACTGTTGGATCGGGAGATACTGCAGCAGATCTTAATTATGCTGCATCCGATTCCTTGGCTTTAAATGGGGGCACCATCAAGGATTCGGCTGGAAACGATGCGGTTTTGAGTCTTCCCGATCCGGGGGGAGCAGGCTCTCTGGGAACCAATAAGGATATAGGGGTAGACGGTGCTGTACCCACTGTGAATCAAGTTGCTTCGACGAGTGGGAACGGTGCCTATAAATTGAATGATACCGTTATTATTACAGTGCGCTTTAGCGAGGCTGTAAATGTAACCGGTACACCCCAAATTACAATGAACACCGGAAGAACAGTGAATTACAGCGGAGGGACGGGCACCAATACATTGTCTTTTGATTACGTTGTAGGAGCCAATGATTTTACCTCTGATCTTAATTATTCCAATACAGGGTCGTTGATTTTTAATGGGGGAACCATCAGGGACAATGCGGGAAATGATGCGGTTTTGGTACTGCCTGCTGTAGATGCTGCGGGTTCTTTAGGTGTAAATAAGGATATTTCGGTAGACGGGGCAGTTCCTGAAGTAACAGGTGCATCCTCCACAGCTCCAAACGGGACATATAAAACAGGGGATATTATCCCCATCACGGTTCTATTCGGTGAAACCGTTCATGTGACCGGTACACCCCAACTGGCGTTAAATACGGGGAGGACGGTAAATTACAGCAGTGGAAGCGGCAGCAGTACCTTAACCTTTAATTATACTGTGCTGGCGAGTGACGCTACAACCGATCTCAACTATGTAGCAGCAAACTCCCTTACTTTAAATGGGGGGACGGTGAAAGATACTGCCGGCAATAACGCGGTTTTAACCCTTCCGGCTGTGGGAGGAGCAGGATCCCTTGGAACCAATAAAGATATTGCGGTGGATGCGGTAAACCCAGAGGTAGACCACGTTTCTTCGTTGACTCCGGATGGGACTTATTCCGCCGGAGCAAGCATAGCTGTCACAGTAACTTTTAATGAAAACGTGGTTGTCACCGGAAGTCCCCAGCTTGCTTTAAACACCGGAAGAAATGCAGTATACGGGGGTGGAAGCGGAACCAATGTGCTGACCTTTAACTACACGGTTTTATCGGGGGATGTAGCAGGGGATTTGGATTATTCCGCCACTACTTCTCTGATATTAAACGGAGGGACCATAAAGGATGGTGCTGGAAATAATGCAGTCTTAACACTGGCTGCTATAGGATCACCCAATTCATTGGGAGGAGCCAAAGCCATTGTAATTTCGGCGGGTACCAGCGGAGTGCTTTACGGTGATATAGATAATGCTCCTCTCAATGTAAATTTAACACGGGAGGGGACTGAGGACTGGGCCCATTGGGGGCTTTTGGACGAGAACAGCTTTAACCATAAAAACGGTGTACCGCAGAAAATCAGTGATGCGGCTGTAATGGGTGCAGGGGTGAAGACACGTCTTGCAGGAAGTACGGTTTTGGCTGCCTGGACGGATGGGAATCCTACAGCAAACGGTGCGGCCATCGATAGCGGCATTTATGTGACCGGGGCGGGAAACGGACTTTCCTTTACCGTACCTGCAGGGACACAGCAAAAGACCCTTCGGGTGTTTTTAGGAGCAAGCGGAGTCAGGGGAAAAGTGGAAGCTATTTTAAGTGATGGCAGCAGTAGTGATTATATAAATTTTATTGATACTGTGGGAACTACATATAAAGTGCTGACCCTTACTTATAAGGCACAGAATCCGGGAGAAACCCTTACAGTAAAATACACTGTTGAGGCAATGCACGATGAAATCGGGGGCCGTTTAGTGCTGCAGGCAGCTTCACTGGCTTCTCCCATTATAACAAAAGTAACCTCCTCGATACAGGATGGAAGCTACAAGTTAGGGGCTGTCATACCCATTACCGTTAAATTCAGCGGTATTGTGAATGTAACAGGTAACCCAAGGCTTATGCTTAATACGGGTTCCGGCGCGGATTACAGCGGGGGTACCGGTACCGACACGCTGACCTTTACCTATACGGTTCAGCCGGGTGATAATGCGTCTGATTTGGATTATACAGGCGCAGATGCCCTGGACTTAAATGGAGGATCCATTCAGGACGCGGGAGCGGGTGATGTTTATCTCTTGCTGCCTGACCAGGGATGGCCGGATTCCTTAGGTGGAAGCAAGGATATCGTCATTGATACAACAGTTCCTTCAATAAATGGAGGCGTGACATCCAGTAAGGCAGACGGAACTTACAAATTAGGGGATGTGATCGATATACGGATCCGTTTTAGCGAGCCGGTAACCGTAACGGGAACTCCCCAGTTGGAATTAAATACGGGAAGAATGATAAACTATTCCAGCGGCAGCGGAAGTGATACACTGATATTCAATTATACCGTACAGTCGGGAGACGTGGCGGCAGATCTAAACTATGCTGCTGTAAATGCTTTAACACTCAATGGGGGGACTATTCAAGACAGCGCAGAAAATGATGCAAATGTCAGTTTGCCTGCAACCAATGGAGCAGGGGCTCTTGCAGTCAATAAGGAGCTTTATGTTGATGGACAGATTCCGGCGGTGAGTCAGGTAACTTCGGATAAAGTTGACGGCACATATAAGCTGGGCCAGGTTGTCGATGTAAAAGTAGTTTTTACCGAAATTGTTACGGTTACCGGGATACCGCAAATTACATTGAACACCGGAAGAACAGTAACATACAGCAGCGGCAGCGGGACAGACACCCTCCTATTCAACTATACGGTGGAAACGGGAGATTCCACAGGGGATCTTAATTATACAGCAACCGATGCGTTGGCTTTAAACGGAGGAAGCATTAAGGATGCGGCAGGAAATATCGCCAATATTGCCCTGCCGGCAGTTGCAGGTGCAGGCTCCCTGGGTACAAATAAAAGTATTATCATTGATGGTGTGGTTCCAATGGTTAGTAATGTAACTTCGGATGATGGGAATGCCACCTATAAGCTGGGAAATACCATCAGTGTCAAGATCGTTTTCAATGACAGCGTGAATGTTACGGGAACACCCCAGCTTGCCATCAATACGGGGAGAACGTTAAATTACACCGGCGGCAGCGGAACAAATACGCTTTTATTTAGCTATACGGTTGGGGCAGGGGATAGTACCTCCGACCTTAACTATGTTTCTACGGCTTCCCTTTCATTAAACGGAGGAACCATCAAAGACGGGGCTGGAAATGATGCAGACTTGGCGCTGCCTGCTATAGGCGGAGCAGGATCTTTGGGCACAAATAAAAACATTGCTGTAGATGGGATTATACCAACGATCAGTGGTGTGACTTCCAACAAATCCAACGGGATTTACAAGGCAGGAACAATCATCGATATCCGGGTCAATTTCACTGAAGCGGTGAGTGTGACAGGAACACCGCAAATTACCTTAAATACAGGTGTGGTGGTTGACTATGCCAGCGGCAGCGGAAGCAGTACCCTGGTGTTTAATTATACCGTCCAGCCGGGGGACACGGCAGCCGACCTTAACTACACAGCCATCAATGCACTCTCCTTAAACGGGGGAAGTATCAAGGATGGAGCGGATAATGACGGGGATATTACCCTGCCGTTACCTTTAGGTGCAGGATCCCTGGGAACGGGCAAAGACTTGCAGATTGATACCACAGCACCCGACATCAATGGGGGAGTCACATCCAACAGAGCAAACGGGACCTATAAAATCGGAGATGTGATTGACATCCGGATATCCTTCAGTGAAGCGGTAACTGTAACTGGTACGCCCGGGCTGCTTCTCAATACGGGAAGGGTTATAAATTACAGCAGCGGAAGTGGAAGCAGCGTTTTGGTGTTTAATTACACTGTTGGAGCAGGGGATCTAAGTCCTGATCTCAACTATTCCGCAACCGATTCCCTTACGCTGAACGGAGGTACCATCAAGGATGGAGCAGGAAATGACGCGGTATTGACTCTTCCGGTGCTCGGTGGGAATTCTCTGGGAACCAACAAGGATATTGCCATTGATGGGGTTGTGCCTGCAGTAAACAATGTAACCTCGGATAAGGCCAATGGTACTTACAAGGCAGGAGATGTGATTGATATCAAGGTTGTTTTCAATAAGGCGGTAACTGTGACCGGCACGCCCCAGCTTTCACTCAATACGGGAAGGGTTGTGAATTACGGCAGCGGCAGCGGGACAAATACTCTGGTGTTCAACTATACGGTGGGAACCGGCGACTCGACATCGGACCTTAACTATACGGCTATAGGTGCATTGACTTTAAATGGCGGTACGATTCAAGATACAGCCGGGAATAGCGGAGAACTTTCTCTGCCTGCACTTCTTGGGGCAGGTTCGTTGGGAACAAATAAAAACCTTGCCATTGATACATCATTGCCCGGAGTCAGCCATATAACTTCGGACGATGGGAATGCTTCCTATAAACTTGGGAGCACCATAGGTGTAAAAGTGGTGTTTAGTGAAGCAGTGAATGTTACAGGAACACCCCAGCTTGCCGTCAATACAGGGAGGATCTTGAATTACACGGGCGGCAGCGGAACGGATACCCTTTTATTCAGCTATACGGTTGGGGCAGGGGATAGTACCTCCGATCTCAACTATGTTTCTACCGGGTCCCTTTCATTAAACGGGGGAACTATCAAAGACGGGGCTGGAAATGACGCAGATTTGACACTGCCTGCTATAGGCGGAGCAGGATCTTTGGGCACCAATAAAAACATTGCGGTAGACGGAGTTATACCTACGATCAGCGGTGTGACTTCCAACCAATCCAACGGAATTTATAAAGCAGGTACAACCATTGATATCCGGGTTAATTTCACTGAAGCGGTGAGTGTGACAGGGACACCCCAAATCACCTTGAACACAGGCGCGGTAGTTGATTATGCCAGCGGCAGCGGAAGCAGTACCCTGGTGTTCAATTATACCGTCCAGCCGGGGGACACGGCAGCCGACCTTAACTACACAGCCATCAATGCACTTTCCTTAAACGGGGGAAGTATCAAGGATGGAGCGGATAATGACGGGGATATTACCCTGCCGTTACCTTTAGGTGCAGGGTCCCTGGGAACGGGCAAAGATTTGCAGATCGATACCACGGCACCCGACATCAATGGCGGGGTCACATCCAACAAAGCAAACGGGACCTATAAAATCGGAGATGTGATTGATATCCGGATATCCTTCAGTGAAGCGGTAACCGTAACCGGTACGCCCGGGCTGCTCCTCAATATAGGAAGGGTTGTAAATTACAGCAGCGGAAGCGGAAGCAGCGTTTTGGTGTTTAATTACACCGTTGGAGCAGGGGATTTAACTCCTGATCTCAACTATTCCGCAACTGATTCCCTTACGCTGAACGGAGGTAGCATCAAGGATGGAGCAGGAAATGACGCTGTATTGACTCTTCCGGTGCTTGGGGGCAATTCCCTGGGAACAAACAAGGAAATTGCCGTTGATGGTGTTGTGCCTGCAGTTAATAACGTAACCTCGGATAAGGCCAATGGGACTTACAAGGCAGGAGATGTGATTGATATCAAGGTTGTTTTCAATAAGGCGGTAACTGTGACCGGTACGCCCCAACTTTCCCTCAATACGGGAAGGGTTGTGAATTACAGCAGCGGCAGCGGGACAAATACCCTGGTGTTCAACTATACGGTGGGAACCGGCGACTGGACAGCGGACCTTAATTATACAGCAGTCAGCGGATTGGCTTTAAACGGAGGGACAGTCAAGGATGGGGCAGGAAATGATGCCAATGTTACCCTGCCTGCAACAGGGGCCCCGGAATCCCTGGGAGGGGGTAAAAATATTGGGGTTGACGGAATTATACCTATTGTAACCAACATTACTTCAGATAGTGCAAACGGGAAATACAGGGAAGGAGACAGTGTAGATATCAAAGTAACCTTTAGTGAAGCTGTAACGGTTACAGGGACACCGGTGATTTTACTAAATACAGGCAGTACTGTAGATTATACCAGCGGCAGCGGAAGCACTGTTCTTATTTTCAGATATACGGTAGCAGCAGGAGACGTAAGCTTGGATTTGGGATACGCCAATGCCAATGCTTTAAGCGGAACCATTCAGGACGTGGCACAGAATAATGCGAATTTAAGTCTTCCGGTACCCGGCATTTTAGGCTCTCTTTCCTTTAATAAAGATATCAGTGTAGATACACTGGCTCCCCGGGTTGTCAATGTAACATCGGATAATGGAAACAGGAAGTATAAAGAAGGCGAAAACATAGATATTAAGGTTGTTTTTGATGAACCTGTTATTGTCACGGGAGTACCTGAGCTAACGCTTAATACCGGAAGAACGGTAGATTATACAAGCGGAAGCGGAAGTAGTACCCTTATATTCAGATACACTGTTGGAACAGGAGATACGGTAAATGAACTTGATTACGCTGCTTTCAATTCATTAACCGGTGTTATTGAAGACGAGGCTCTAAATAATGCAGTATTGAATTTGCCGGTACCTGGGGCCGCAGGGTCACTGGCGGCGAATAAAGACATAGGAATAGACACTGCGGAACCTCAGGTAATCGGGGTGAGTTCGGATATACCCAATGGAATTTACAGAACAGGGCAAAGCATTGATATAAAAGTATTGTTTACCGAACCTGTCAATGTCACAGGGGTGCCGGTACTGGCGCTCAATGTGTTAAGAACTGCTTCTTATGCCAGTGGGAACGGTACAGATACTCTTATTTTCAGGTATACGGTAAATAGTGGGGATACATCCGCTGATTTGGACTATGTGGGTACCGATTCATTAACCGGAACCATGAAGGATGCAGCTCAAAATGCTGCTGATTTAACTTTGCCTTTACCGGGAGCTATAGGTTCTCTGGGAGGAAGTAAAAATATTGAGGTTGACTCTTCCGGAATTCCTGAAATCGTAGTTCCAGTCCCTCCGCCTGGAGCAGGGGAGTTGGGCGGGGAAGCACTGCCTGTCGGTTTGAAGGCTGTTCAAAATGTAACCTCCGATAAGGAAAATGGTACTTATAAGGCAGGGGAGGTTATTGATATCAAGGTCAGTTTCAACGAACCTGTAAGTGTTTCGGGTATTCCGGAATTAAGCCTCAATTCAGGAAGTATAGCCTACTATGTAAGCGGGGCGGAAACGGATACCCTTATCTTTAGGTATCATGTGAAGCCGGGGGATGAAGCGGAAGAACTGGATTATGCGCACACAAAGTCCCTGACAGGAAGCATAAAGGGCTTGTCGAAGAATGACTTTGATCTCACACTGCCGGTTCCTGGAGAAATCCATTCACTGGGTGCCAATAAAAACCTGGCAATTGATACAAAAATGCCGAAGGTAGTTAATGTAACTTCAGAAAATCAGGATGGTTTATATAATGTAAAGGATGTTATCGATATTAAGATAAAATTCTCTGAGATTGTAAAAGTCAGGGAAATTCCGAGCTTGGAACTAAATACAGGCAGAAAGGCCCTGTACATTAGCGGCATGGGAACATCGAGCCTTGTATTTAGATACGTCGTGCAGGAAGGCGATGCTGTAAATGATCTGGATTATAAGGATCAAAATTCCTTAAAAGGAATGATTATGGACCTGGCGGAAAATGCTGCCGACTTAAAACTTCCCGAACCGGGCACGGCAGGGTCCCTGGGGAAAAACGAAAATCTTTCTGTTGGAACACAGGAAATAAAGATTATCGGTGTTTCAACCGATAATAAAGATGGGGTCTACCGGAAAGGGGACAAAATTGACATTGAAGTGCTGTTTGACAGTCCGGTAAAGGTAACGGGGACACCCAAGCTTTATATGAATACAGGACATGCTGCCGAATACATCAGTGGATCCGAATCCGAAGTGTTGACGTTCAGGTATGAGATTACAGGAGACGATGATATCCAAGATCTCAATTATATGAATACAAATGCGCTTCTACTCAGTGGCGGAGAAATATTAAGCCTGGAAGGAAAGCAAAAGGTGCGGCTGACCTTGCCATCAACCGGTGCGATGGAATCCCTGGGAGGAAATACGGATATAACTTTGGACGGAACTATGCCTAAGGTGACAAATGTTTCTTCCCTGCTTGTTAACGGAGCTTATAAGAAAGGTGCAACCATTCCGGTTATCGTTACATTCAATGAGAATGTGACAGTTACAGGCAAACCGCAGCTTGCTTTAAACACAGGTAAGAAAGCGAATTATGGAAGTGGCAGCGGAAGCAAAAATCTAATTTTCAATTATATTGTGCAAGAGGGAGAAAGTACGCCGGACCTTAACTATACATCCACTTCGGCACTCACTTTAAGCGGCGGCTCGATCAGGGATAAGGCCTTTAATAATGCAGTGCTGACTTTAGCAGGAATCAACGAAAAAGGTTCCCTCGGAACCAATAAAAATATTGTAATTGATACCACTCAACCCAAAATTAGTGATGTTTCCATTGCAAGATCAGCGGATGTCATGATTGTTAAAGTGAAATTCACCGAACCAATTCAGGTGTCGGGAAATCCTAAAGTATTGCTTAATAAAGGAAGAGAAGCGGATTTTGTTAAGAGAAACGGTACTCAGGAGTTGGTATTCAATTATAAAATAAAGCCGGGAGACAGGGATATCGATCTTAAAAATCTAACCTATGCAACCTTGGATTTAGACAGTGGAAAAATTGAAGATGCTGCCAAAAATATGGTAGAAAACGAAGTTCAAAAGCGGGGCTGCAATGTAGAGATCGTCCTGCACATGGGTGACTCCAGCATGTATGTCAACGGTGTTAAGAAGGATATTGATCCGGGCTACAAAACAGGTCCGGTAATTGTGAACAACAGGACCATCATACCTCTAAGGGCTATTGTTGAAACCATCGGAGGAACTGTTGAATGGGACAAGAAAACACGAAAAGCCACATTTAGACTGGAAGATAAGACGGTTGAAATATGGCTGGGGCTGTTCACCGTACGCCAAAACGGTGTGACAAAGGTAATAGATGTAGCACCCAGAATCGTAAACTCAAGAACCATGATGCCTCTTCGGTTTGTTGCGGAAGGATTCGGTTGTGATGTCCAGTGGGATGGAGATGCTAAAAAGATTACTATTAGATATTAAAAGAAGATCTATAGATTGTAATAAATTTTTAACGCAACATTTCAAAAAAGCTGTATAATGTTTATATGTAAAGATTCTTAAGACAAATAGAGAGGTGTATTCGTTACATCTGCCTCCAACAAATTTGCTTGATTGAGGAGGCTTTGGGGGGAACTGTATGCATTACATAAAAAAGTATCGGTATAAAAAATTAATTAGAAATCTATCTTTGATGAGCTTGATTATCCTGCTCTGTTTAACCATGTTTTATAGAAGTTCAGGGCCGTCCTACGCTGCGGTTTATCCTGCCCAATGGCAAATGGGGACTTCCTATGCGGTAGGAGCTCAGGTGACCTATAATCAAAATATTTACCAGTGTATTAGTGGGCATCAGGCTATAGACGGTTGGCAGCCTCCTTTGCAACCCAGCCTTTGGAATTTTGTAAAAGTAACTGAAATTTTACCCTGGCAGATCGGCATAGCTTATGGCGCAGGGAATGTTGTCAAATATAACGGATCATACTACTTGTGTACCAATGCAAATACAGCAATTGACGGTTGGCAGCCGGATATAACAATTACCCACTGGACACCTACAGTTGCAATTACCGGTATTACATCCAATACGGCAAATGGAGCCTATACGACGGGTAATGTGATTGATGTGCGTATTACGTTCAGTGCAGCCGTGACGGTGACAGGAACCCCGCTCCTGACGCTGAATACCGGCAGTAAAGCGGTTTACAGCAGTGGAAGCGGTACAAACACACTGGTATTTAACTATACAGTACAGTCAGGGGATAACACGGCAGATTTGGATGTATTTGATCCATGGGCCCTATCCTTGAGCGGCGGGACCACCATAGAGCATGCACCATCCAAAGCAGCCATTCTTATTCTTCCTATTCCCGGAAGTGCGGATTCATTAGGTACCGGTAAGAATATCAGCATTAACTCTGCTGTCGGCGCAGGTGATGGACTTATAGGAAAATACTATAATAATAGAAATCTTACCGAGCCGTCAACACTGACAAGGGTTGACAGTACCATCAATTTTGAATGGGCTGCCGGATCACCCCATGCATCCATCAATTTAGATGAGTTTTCCGTATCCTGGTCGGGAAAAATTCAGCCTCAATTTTCCGAAACCTATACCTTTTACACGTACAGCGATGAAGGTGTCAGGCTTTGGA
Source organism: Clostridia bacterium (assembly GCA_026418275.1). Taxonomy (GTDB): domain Bacteria; phylum Bacillota; class Clostridia; order Acetivibrionales; family DSM-2933; genus SKW182. Next base: position 180,065 of record JAOABQ010000077.1, on the reverse strand, counting down.
TAGACGGTCAGCTGATTATCGACAAGTGGTATTTCCAGGGACCTACCGAGTGGAGCGGTACAGTGAGTCTTACTGCCGGAAGGAAATATGATATTGTTTTGCAGTACTTTGAAGGTTGGGGGAGTGCCCAAGCGAAGCTTTCATGGGCCAGCCCATCCCTGGCCAAACAGGTTGTTCCTGCAGAATGCCTTTATTCCTCCGTACCTTCAGTAACAGGTATTACCTCTTCCAAGGCAAATGGAGCTTATAAAGCAGGGGAAGTAATTCCGATTGAGGTATCTTTCAGTGAACCGGTAGTTGTTACGGGTACACCCCAGCTTGCGCTCAACACAGGAAGGTCGGTTGATTACACCGGAGGAAGCGGTACGAATAAATTAAACTTCAACTACACCGTACAGGCAGGGGATAACACGTCGGATTTGGATTATTCCAATACCGGTGCTTTATCTTTAAACGGTGGAACGATAAAAGCTCAAGTAACAGGCATCAATGCAGCGTTAGCATTGGCTGCCCCCGGTGGAGCAGGTTCTTTAGGAGGAAATAAAAATATCGTCATTGACACGGCTGCACCATTGGTGAGCAATGTAACTTCAACTGCAGGTAACGGATTGTATAAAATAGGGGATATTATAGCAATTTCTGTTGCATTCAATGACAATGTAACCGTAACAGGAACCCCAGAGCTTGCGTTAAATAGTGGAGCTGTATTAAATTACAGCAGTGGAAGCGGAACGGGAACCCTTACCTTTAACTATACGATTCAGGAGGGGAATTACAGTACCGACCTTGAGTATACATCGACTGATGCACTCACATTAAACGGCGGGAGCATCAAGGATGCTGCAGGAAATGATGCCGTACTGACTTTGCCGGCGGTAGGTGGAGCGGGTTCTTTAGGGACAAATAAAAATATAGGGATTGATGGTGTTTTACCTAACGTTACCAATGTGACCTCCAGCAATGGAAATGCAACTTACAAAGCAGGAGATGTGATTCAAATTACTGTGACTTTGAATGAACCCGTTACAGTGATCGGCACACCAAGGATTTCCTTAAATTCGGGTGGTGTAGCGAATTATGTCAGCGGAAGTCCGGGAAATACGCTTGTATTCAGCTATACGGTACAATCCGGTGACTCTTCCGGTGATTTGAATTATGTTAACACTAACTCCCTTACCCTAAACGGAGGATCTATAAAAGATGCAGCCGCAAATAATGCCAACTTGGCCTTGCCTGCAGTAGCAGGAGCAGGTTCATTGGGCACTAATAAGAATATTGTGATTGATGGGGTAGCACCTACAGTCAATAATGTAACGGCAACCAATGGAAACGGCAGTTATCACGCAGGAGATGAGATCAATATTACTGTTTCCTTTAGCGATAATGTTGTGGTTACAGGTACACCGCTAATTTCACTCAATACAGGGCGAAGTGCCGGATTTGTGGACGGAAACGGCACCAATGCTCTTACTTTCAGATATACCGTTCAGGCTGGGGATTCTATTGCAGACCTGAATTATGCCAACACATCCTCCCTTACCTTAAATGGAGGAACAATCAGGGACAACAACGGTAATGATGCGGTTCTGACACTCCCGGCAACGGGGGGAGCAGGGTCTCTGGGTACAAACAAGGATATTAGAATTGATACCACAGCACCTGGAGTCAATAATGTAACATCTCCCGATAACAACAGGACTTATAAAATAGGGGAACCCCTTTCTATTGTTGTTACGTTTACTGAAGCAGTTAATGTTACCGGAGTACCCCAGCTTACATTAAACACAGGAAGAACCATCAATTATGTCAGTGGGAGCGGTTCGGTAAATCTTGTCTTTTCGTATACGGTTGGAACTGGAGATAATACTGCAGATCTAAATTATCAGGCGAGCAATTCCCTTGCGCTAAACGGCGCCACCATTCGAGACGATGCGGGAAATGACGCTGTATTAACCCTGCCTGCGACAAATGGGGCGGGATCTTTGGGTACCAACAAAAACCTGGCAATTGACGGAGTAGCACCTGCGGTTACCAATGTGACATCAACGAATGGGAATGGAAGCTATAAATCGGGAAGTATCATCACGGTTACCGTGATGTTTAATGATACGGTTACGGTCACCGGAACACCACAGCTCTCTCTTAATACGGGAAGAACCATTAACTTTGCGGGGGGCAGCGGCAGTAACACCCTTTCTTTCAACTATACTGTGCAAGCTGGAGATACGGCATCCGATTTAAATTATGCCAATATCAATTCCCTTACGTTAAATGGCGGCTCAATCAAAGACGCTAGTGGAAACGATGCTTCTCTTGCACTTCCGGCAACCGGAGGTGTTGGATCTTTGGGCACCAACAGGGACATTGTCATTGATACGACAGCCCCGGGAGTAGCGGATGTAACCTCAACCAATGGAAATGGAAACTATAAATTGGGTGATACCATTGCTGTTACCATAAGGTTTAGCGAATCTGTATATGTAACCGGAACACCTCAATTGGCTTTAAATACCGGTAGGACCATAAATTACGGAAGCGGCAGCGGAACGAATACCTTAACATTTAACTATACGGTAGGGGCGGGAGATACTGCAGCAGATTTAAACTATGTCAATACCGGTTCTCTCAGCCTAAACGGCGGTTCTATCAAGGACTTGGCGGGAAATGATGCCGGGTTGACACTGCCTGCCACAGGAGGTGCAGGTGCACTCGGCACCAACAAGGATATCCGTGTGGATGGAGTTGTACCCTATGTTACAAACGTAACATCCACAAATTCAAACGGAACTTATAAAGCAGGGGATACGATCTCTGTTACAGTAAGATTCAACGAGACCGTAAACGTTGCGGGGACGCCGCGGTTGGCCTTAAATACGGGCAGGACTGTCAATTATACTGCAGGAACCGGATCGGATACTTTAACATTTAGTTATGTAGTACAGGTGGGTGATCAGATTTCGGATTTAAATTATGTGGATACAGGGTCTTTGACCTTAAATGGGGGAACGATTAAAGATACTGTAAATAACGATGCTGTAGTGACCCTGCCCTTGGCTGGAGCAGCAGGGTCCCTTGGCAGCAATAAAGATATTGCTGTAGACGGTACGGCACCACAAGTTCAAAACGTAACCTCCACCAATGGAAACGGGAACTATAAAACCGGTGATGTCATTACAGTTACTGTTCGGTTTAGTGAAATTGTTAATGTGACCGGAACACCCCGGCTTTCCCTCAATACAGGAAAAACCATTGATTATAATCATGGAAGCGGTACCGATACCCTTTCGTTTAACTATACTGTCGAAGCAGGAGATACAGCATCGGATTTGAATTATGTCAATACCGGTTCGCTGGTACCCAATGGAGGAAGCATCAAGGACGGGGCTGGAAACAATGCATCCCTTACCTTGCCTGCAACAGGAGATGCAGGCTCTCTGGGTACAAACAAGGATCTGGTCATTGATGCTCAGGTGCCATCTGTAAATTACGTTACGTCTACGACCGCCAACGGAACCTATAGCGCGGGGGCCACCATTGCTGTTACAGTCCGGTTTAGTGAAAATGTCGTTGTGACCGGAACCCCCCAGCTTGCATTAAATACGGGAAGAACTGCTGTTTACAGCAGTGGAACCGGTTCAGATTTGCTAACTTTTAACTATACGGTTTTGGCGGGAGATGTTTCCGGTGATTTGGATTACAGTTCTACGTCTGCTTTGATTTTAAACGGAGGAACGATTAAGGACGGGGCCGGAAACAATGGGACTTTAACCCTGGCAGCAGTGGGAACGCCAAATTCATTGGGTGGAAGCAAGGATATTGTAATTGCTGCCGGAACCAGCGGGAAGTTATATGGAGGTGTTGAAAATGCGCCCGGAAGTGTGAATCTGACCTTAGAGGGAACAGAGGACTGGGCACATTGGGGATTGATTGACGAAAACAGTTTTACCCATAAAAATGGGGTAGCTCAAAAAATTAGCGACAGCAGTACTGTTTTGGCCGGGCCTAAAAGCCATGCAGCCGGCAGTACGACAAAATTTACCTGGACTGACGGCAACCCTTCCGCAAATAACGTGGATATTGCTGCAGGGATTTATGCGTCAGGCGTGGGAAATGGGCTGGAATTTACCATTCCTGCCGGAACACAGCAAAAAACTCTTAATGTATATCTGGGGGCTACCGACATTAGAGGTAAAATTGAAGCCATTTTAAGTGACGGAAGCGCCTCTGATTATGTAGCTTATATAGACAATAACGGAACAACCTATAAAAAGATTTCCCTCACCTTCAAGGCACAAAATCCCGGTGAGACCTTGAGGGTTAAATTTACCATTGACACTATGCATGATATAAACGGGCGTGCGATTCTTCAGGCTGCATCTCTTGCTTCTCCTGTGGTAACAAAGGTTACGACGGCTGTGGCGGATGGTGCCTATAAAAGCGGGCAACTAATACCCATTACAGTAAAATTCAGCAGCATTGTTGATGTAACAGGCACACCGCAGCTAGCACTCAATACAGGGGCAACGGTCAATTACAGCGGGGGTGACGGCACAGATACGCTAACCTTCGATTATACAGTAGCACCCGGGCATACAGCGGCGGATCTGGACTATGTAGATGTAAACTCCCTTACCTTAAATGGGGGGACCATCAGATCAGGGGGACAGGATGTAAATATTACACTTCCTGATAGGGGGTGGCCGGATTCCCTGGGAGGCAGCAAGGATATACGGATTGATACCACAGCGCCTATCGTGGGGAGTGTTACTTCAAACAAAGGAAACGGAAGCTATAAACTGGGGGATGTTATAGATATCCGGGTTCATTTTGACGGCCCTGTCACTGTGACGGGAACCCCACGGATTGCGCTAAACTCAAATATTGGAAGGACTGCCAGTTATACCAGTGGCAGCGGGAGCAGTACCCTTTTATTCAACTATACGGTGAGTTCAGGGGATAGTGCTTTGGATCTGGATTATCCGGCAACAAACGCCCTGGACTTAAACGGCGGGGCCATCCGGGATTTTGCAGGGAACGATGCAGACCTTACTTTACCTGCGGTTGGGGGCGCCGGCTCTCTAGGTGGAGAGAAGGATATCAGAGTGGACGGCGTTATTGAGGCAGTTATCAATGTAACATCGGATGATGGAGATGCTACCTATAAAGTCGGAAGTATGATTCAAATCAAGGTGGTTTTAGATGGGGCGGTAACAGTTACCGGCTCACCGGTGCTAGCGTTAAATACGGGACAAAATGCTCTTTACAATAGCGGAAGCGGTACCAATACCCTTGTGTTCCGATACCAGGTTCAAGCAGGGGACAATATAGGAGATTTAAATTACACCTCATCAGGTGCGCTGATGCTAAACGGCGGCTCCATTAAAGATGCAGCAGGGAACGATGCGAATGTTGCATTACCCGCAGCCGGAGGAGCTGGGTCATTGGGAACCAACAAAAACATGGTGATTGACGGAATTGTTCCCGGTGTAATCAATGTAACATCCAATGCAGTAAACGGTACTTATAAGGTTGGAGACATTATCGATATTAGAGTACAATTCGGAGAAACCGTTATTGTAACAGGTACACCCCGAATTGCTTTAAATACAGGTGCTACCGTTGATTTAAGCGGAGGCAGCGGTACTGATACGTTAATCTTTAACTACACGGTACAGGCAGGAAACAGTATATCAGACTTAAACTATTTAGGAATCAATTCCCTCAGCTTAAATGGAGGAACCATCCGGGATGGGGCTGGAAATGATGCAAGCATCGACCTTCCGGCAACCGGTGCGGCCAATTCCCTTGGAAGTAATAAAAATATTGCAGTAGACGGGAATATACCTGTAGTAAACAGTGTCAATTCCGATAAATCCAACGGAATATACAAGGATGGAGCTGTTATCGATATAAAAGTTATATTCAGTAAGGTTGTGAACGTTACGGGTACTCCCCAGATCACATTAAATTCCGGAAGGACAGTGGATTACAGCAGCGGCAGCGGAACTACAACACTGATATTTAATTATACTGTACAGCCTGGAGATACCTCGGCGGATCTGGATTATTCCAATATCAATTCTCTGACCTTAAACGGAGGAACGATTCAGGATAATGCAGGCAATGATGCTGTAAGGACCTTGCCTGTACCCGGGGCAGCAAATTCTCTCGGGGCAAATAAGGATATAGAAGTAGATACAACCGCACCCATTGTAAGCAGCGTATCTTCCAATAAGGCAAACGGAACGTATAAGATTGGGGATACCATCGATGTGCGGGTTGCTTTTGACGGACCTGTTACTGTTACAGGAACTCCTCGGCTCACACTCAATTCGAATATCACAGCGGTTATTGATTATGTCAGCGGGAGCGGCAGCAGCGTACTGATATTCAATTACACCGTTCAGCAGGGAGACAACACAGTCGACTTAAATTATTTAGCTGCAGGTTCTTTAGATGTAAATGGAGGAACCATCCGGGATGCGGCAGGGAATAACGCAGATCTTACCCTTCCGGATCCGGCACTACCAAGTTCTTTGGGCGGAAACAAAAATCTTGTGATTGACGGTATTATTCCCATTGTAAATAACGTAACTTCTACGAAGGGCAATGGGACTTATAAGCTGGGGGATACTATCGATATTCAAGTTGTTTTCAATAAAAACGTATTTGTGGCGGGTACACCACAAATTGTTTTAAATACCGGAAAAACCGTCAATTATAGTGCGGGCAGCGGATCAAATACCCTGGTATTTAATTACACCATCGGATCGGGAGATTCTAAGCCGGATTTGGACTATGCGGCTATCAATTCTCTGGTATTAAACGGGGGAATTATTTCGGATAGCGCAGGCAATCAAGCCAGTGTGGTCTTGGCCGCTCCCGGAGGGGCAGGGTCTTTGGGAAATAACAAGAACCTGGGAGTAGACGGCCTAATCCCATATGTGACCAATGTTACTTCAGATGACTCGAATGGAGTATATAAGCTGGGAGATATTATACACCTTAAAGTCGCGTTTTCCGAAAATGTAAGTGTAACAGGCATCCCTCAACTGGTGCTTAATACGGGAAGAACTGTAAATTATACAGGCGGAGACGGATCGAATGTACTTGAGTTTAGTTATACCGTTCAAGCAGGTGATGCATCCCTTGGATTGGATTACCAGAATATAAATGCCCTTACCGGTACGATTAAGGATGTTGCAGGAAACAATGCAAATCTTACACTACCCTCATCAGGGGTTTTAGGTTCTTTGACCTTTAATAAGGAGATTGTCGTGGATGCTGTATCGCCACAGGTTTTATCCGTGAATTCCAATAAGGCGGATGGGGCTTATAAAGAGGGGGAAGAGATAGAAATCAGAGTCCGTTTTAATGAAGCAGTCAATGTTACCGGTACGCCTCAATTGGCGCTTAATACAGGAAGAACGGTAAACTATATCATAGGAAGCGGAACCGATACACTTGTTTTCAGTTATATCGTCGGGGTGGGAGAAACGGCTGCAGACCTTGACTTCCAGGCGGACAATTCTATGACAGGAGTGATTAAGGACAATGCTTTAAATCTTGCCGTACTCACGCTTCCACCTCCTGGGGCTCCGAATTCCCTTGGGGCCAATAAAAACATTGTCATAGATACAACATCTCCCTTTGTTGTAAATGTTACTTCGGATAAACCCAATGGCACATATAAAGTAGGGGATGTTATCGATATTAAGGTTGAATTTGACAGTGTAGTTTACGTAACCGGAGTTCCCGGCTTAACGCTCAATTCAGGAAGAACCGCCCTTTACACCTCCGGAAGCGGAAGTAATACCCTCCTTTTAAGGTATACTGTGGCAAGTGGAGATTCAGCTTCCGATTTGGACTATACTTCGAACAGTTCCCTGACCGGAACCATTAAGGACCTGGCTCAAAATGCAGCAGATTTAACCTTGCCTTTGCCTGGGGCAGGAGGTTCGCTGGGGGGAAATAAAAACCTTGTCATTGATACAACCGTACCGCCAGTTCAGCCTCCGGACATGGGGATTCCGCCGGTTATACCGGAAGAGGTTCCTAATCCCTGTAAAATAACCGGCATGACTTCGGATAAGGCAGATGGGGTATATACGGCGGGGCAGATCATCGATATCAAGATCACTTTTGATAAAAAAGTGACTGTTACAGGAGTCCCTTCACTATCGCTGAACTCAGGGGGGGAAGCGTTGTATGCCGAAGGAAGCGGAAGCAGTACACTCATATTCAGGTATACTGTAGCAAAGGGCGACACCACCTCAGACCTTGATATAGCGAGCGCAAATTCCCTTGAGTTAAACGGAGGCACCATCAAGGGAAGTGTGGAGGCAGGGAGTACCAGTGTGCCGCCTCCGGAAGAGCTCTCTCTTCCTGCGCCGGGGAGTACAAATTCTTTGGGATATAAGAAAAATCTGGAGATTGATACCATAGTTCCGGTAGTGATCAATGTGACATCGGATAAAACAGATGGTACTTATAAAGAAAAGGATATTATTGACATCAAAGTAGTTTTCAATGAAAAGGTAAGTGTAGAGGGAAATTCCCGACTCTTATTAAATACCGGTGCGCATGCCGGGTATTTCAGCGGTTCGGGAACCAATACCCTCGTATTCAGGTATCATGTAGGATCCAATGAGGATACGGATGACTTGGACTACTTAGGGGTGGATTCACTGAAAGGCTCTATAAAGGACCGGGCAGGGAACGAAGCGGATTTAACGCTTGCCAAGCCGGGGCAGGCTAAATCTCTGGCCGCTAACAAAAATCTTGTCATTGATACTTTGTTAACCGTAAAGGTAAAGAATGTAACATCTCCGGTCAGCAATGGCGTTTACAGGGGTGGAAGCATCATCAATATCGAAGTGGAATTCACCGGAGTTGTTAAGGTTGCAGGAATTCCAAAACTTGCTTTAAATACCGGGACCATTGCTGAATATGTAAGCGGTTCGGGAACGGGTAAACTTGTTTTCCGGTACATTGTAAAGGAAGGCGATGAGATTGGGGACCTGGATTATATGAATGCAAATGGGTTGGTACCAGCTGGGGGAACCATCAAAGATGTTAAACAAAGAAGTGCGCTTTTAACGCTGCCTCTGCCCGGAGCAGAGGGATCCTTGGGGATGAATAAGGATATTGGTATTGATGCGGTTAACCCTAGAGTAAAAGGTGTGTCAACCAGCCTGAAAAGCGGCGCATATAAAGCAGGAACTGTGATTCCTATTGCAGTGGCATTCAATGAAGCTGTTTTAGTTACGGGTAAACCTCAGATTAGCTTGAATACCGGAAAAATGGCCGAGTATGCCAGCGGCAGCGGAAGTGACACAGTGTACTTCAAATATACTGTGGAAGAAGGGGATAATACCCCTGAACTCAACTATACGTCAACGGATGCACTGAAGATAAATGGAGGTGCAATTAAGGATAAAGCGGGAAATAATGTGCTGATAACGCTTCCAAAGCTCAGTGAAAAAGGAGCCCTTGGGTCAAAGGGGAGAATCGTCATTGATACCATTGTCCCAAATGTGAAGGATATCTCCATTTATAGGACGGGGCAGGTTATGACCATTAAAGTGAGCTTTACTGAGGGTATCAATGTGGAAGGATCACCGAAGGTTCAACTGAATGGGGGCAGAGATGCAGAATATGTGAAAAAGACGGAAAAGGATGAACTGCTGTTTAACTACAAAATCAAAGAGACGGATAGGGCTGCGGAACTAAATAATATGTCTTATATTTCCTTGGATTTTAGAACCGGAAATATAACGGATTTGGCAGAAAATAAGGCAGAAGGCAAGGTCAAAGAGCAGAATTATGGCGTAGAAATTGTACTTTATATCGGAAGCCCCTATATGTTTGTAAATAATGATAAGGTGGAAATTGACCCTGGCCGTTCTACAGTACCTGTGATAGAGGAAAACCGGACCATCCTTCCCCTAAGAGCGGTGATAGAGGCCTTGGGTGGGGTTGTTGGATGGGATTCCAAAGAGCGCAAGTCGACTTTTAGCCTGGGAGCCCAGAAAGTAGAAATGTGGGTCGGGTCTAAAAAAGCCAGGGAAAATGGGGTAGATTTAAAAATCGATGTAGCACCTAAAATCATTAATTCAAGAACCATGATGCCTCTAAGGTTTGTTACCGAAAGTTTTGGCAGTGAAGTTTTTTGGGAAGGTAAATCTAAAAAGATCATCATCCGGTATTAAGCTTGATATTTCCCAATGGATTTCTAAATTGCTTCTAACTTTTCCATTTATTTTTAACTTGATATTTATATATTAAATATGATATGGTAGGGCTATATGGCCCTACCATTTCATTTGGAGGCAAAAAAATTAAGGTTTTGGATATTTAGAAACTACGGTAAATCGGTACCATAGGGGCGGTGAATATGCTGCCAAATGACTGAGTATTATCGTATTTTATATTTCCTTAAAACAGCCGATATAGATAATACATAAAAAGTTGTTATAGTGATCTTCGTGATCGCTTTGCGAAATGACGCATCATTTTCTTCGGTTGTCTAGATAAACATCAACAAGTTGGCAGGACAGGCAGGGGATACGTTTGCAGTGCAGTTCATAGATTGGTCATTAGATTATCGTAACTTCTAAAGATTATTTTTATTGTTTATAGATCGTGAAAATGATTTTGCAGGGATAAATTGAATTTTCACGTTATTAATCAAGGAAATTGAAGCGCGATGTAAAATCTTTAGCTTGTTCAATTTAGATTGAAAAAGTATTGTTTCCTATTCGGATCTTTCCTTAAACTGAGGCAGGTGATTTTTTGAAAATTTTGCACCTATTTAAAAAGAATGAAAGTCCAAAAGAACCTGTAAATGCCCTTGTGGAAAAAATCCAAAAGGGGGATAAAGCCTTAAGAGAAAAATTCATAAGTGATTATAACCGGTTTATTATCAAAACTGTTTCGAATATTCTCGGAAAATACATTGAGATAGAGAACAGTGAGGAATATAGTATTGGCTTATTAGCGTTTAATGAAGCCATAGATAGCTATGATCCAAAAAGGAATACGAATTTTTTCAATTTTTGTGAACAGGTGATCCGGAGAAGAATTATTGATTATTTAAGAAGTACCCAAAAAGATAGAAATGTCTATACTTTTTCCCAGTTTGACGATGAGGAGCATGAGAGCAAATTTGAAGAGCAGTATTTACGCTCTGATTCGTCCTACGCTTTTGAAAATATTGAAATTAAAGAAGAAATCATTGCGTTCAAAGAAAAGTTAAGCGAATTCGGAATTACATTAAAGGAACTGGTGTTGATTTCACCCAAACATAAGGATTCAATGAAGATGGCAACAAATATCGGCAGAAAACTGGCCCAAAACGATGCGCTGTTTAATAAAATGATGAAAACAAAGAACCTGCCTATTGTTGAACTGTTAAAAGAAGTGGATGTAAGCAGAAAAACTGTTGAAAAGTATAGAAAGTTTATCATTGCCGTTTCATTGATTCTAAAAAGCAATCTGGATGATCTGAAAACGCATATCAGGGATCTTGAAGAGGGTGGAAAGGACTTGGTTTAAAATGCGTCTTTTCAATTTCTTATTGAAGGAATAAGTTGAAAATAAATTTTAGTTATTTGAGGTACCCCCTAAAAAAAGAATGTATGCCCGAAATACTATAATGAAATTTAAAGTGGCTGGTAAGTTATAAGCTTTTATGTTTTGAATGGGGGAAGAGATATGACAACCTATAAAAAATTGGTGAATAAAGTAGAAACCTTAAGTATAGAACTACAGCACCTGGCAGAGAAAAATGACACTTTAAATTTTGAAATTGAGAGGACCATGAATGAAATTGATGATTTGCTTAAAAAATGCAAAAAGTTGGAAAAGAGAAGCCTGATAAGAAGGAAAATGTTTGCGGGTTTTAGATTGAAAAATATTCTACATATCATGGGATAACTCTCTTATGTAGAAGTTATATATTAATACGGTTAGAAGGAGGTGACTGGTTTGGAGAACATAGGAACGGTATTGGAGCTTACAGAAAAGGAAGCGATCATACTGACTTCCAGTAAAGGATTTATGAGCATAAAAAGAAGACCCGGAATGTTTCTGGGGCAGAAAGTTCAATTTAAAAAATCAGATATTATAAATCCAAGAAGCAAAATAGCCATGTTCTCCACCATCGCATCCGGCATAGCCGCTGTTTTGGTTATTACATTTTTCTATATTCAGTCGTTTTATACCAATCAGGATATTTATGCTTACGTAGACGTAGATATCAACCCAAGCCTTGAGCTCATGATCGATCAGGAAAATGAGATCGTCAAAGTAAAGGCAATCAATGAAGATGCAAATACTTTGCTGGAAGATTTAGAACTTAAAGGAATGCAGGTTAAAACGGCTTTAACCGAGGTTGTAAAGGAATCCAGGGAAAAGGGATTTATTGAAAAGGATAAAGAAACGGTAGTATTAATATCGGCCGCTTTAAACGAAGATAGTCAAAAGGACAAAAACCTGTATGGAAATGAAGATAAGTTAGACAAACTCCTAAATACCATAGATAGCCGTATGGACGAATTGGAACAGGAAAATATTACTTCAAAGATCATAAAAGTAGACACAGAAGACATGGTGAAAGCACGGGAAAACGATATGTCCATGGGTAAGTACGCTGTATATAAGGAAGCAAGGGAAAAAGGCATTGATATTGCACTGAGTGAAGTAAAGGAAGGCAATATTACCGAACTTGTGAAAAAGACCGGGATCAGCCTTGGTGACGAAAGTGATCCTGCACTCAATGTAGCGGTTTCACCGTCACCCACTCCAATACCTAAGCCGACTACATCGGTTGTTTTACCAACTCCCACATTGGAACCGACGCCGACCCCTAAACCTGTAGCGACAATTACGCCGGCACCGGAGTATACACCCACACCTACACGGATGCCTAAGGGAATGGTAGCGGCAGGAGACCGCAGCATCTTATATTCCGGAAGCTGGAGTACAATAGAAGGACAGTCAAAGACTTCAGGAGCAACCGGCAGTTATGTTGAATTTACTTTTACCGGTAGTAGCCTAAAGTGGTTTGGAGCAATAGGAAACAAACAAGGAAAAGCAGATGTTTATATAGATGGAGAACTGGATGCTTCGGTAGATTGCTATACATCGGATAAACCGATGAGGAATATTTTGATTTATCAGAAGTCAGGCCTAACGAAAGGATCACATACGATAAGGATTGTAGTAAAAGGTGATAAGCATCCCTTATCGAAAGAAACGTTTATTGAAGTAAATGCCTTCCAATATAAGTAGTGCTATTTACTTTTACCAAGGGTGGTTAGTTAACCACCCTATTTTTTTTGATAAAATAATAAAAATTACGTAAAGTACCCTCTGAAAATTACTTTATGGTTACGAATAAATAATATAAATAGATGTGTTCTTGTTTGAGAATACAAAGAAATGTATTATTTATAGGAGGGTTAAGTGTATGAGTTTGAAGAAAAAAGGTGCTTCAAGAAAAGTGCTGGCATTTTTGCTGTGCTTTTCAATCGTTTTTTCACTGTTTCTGTTCACAAGCGTATCACCTGCTTCTGCAGCCTATGACCAATGGAAAGACGGGCAAGCGTACAAAGTAGGGGATGTTGTCCTTTACGAAGGCAAGTATTATCAATGTTTAATGGCACACACCAGTAATCCGGAGTGGATACCAAGCAAATCAGCGACGCTGTGGAAGGTGCTGCCGCCGCCAACCAACACACCTAGGCCGACCAATACGCCTGGAGGACCTACCGATACTCCATGGCCGTTAGACCCCCCCACATCCGATGGAAAGAAAATGGTTGTCGGGTATTATCCTGAGTGGGGAGTTTATCAAGGACATAACATGTATAATGTAGCAAATATTCCTTTTGATAAATTAACACATATCAACTATGCATTTGCCACAACGAAAAACGGACGGATCGCGATGTTTGACGAATGGGCAGCTACCGGGATTACTTTCGGAGGATCCTGGGATTCACCGTATAACGGTACATATGGTCAGTTTAAAAAGTTCAAAGCCCAATATCCCAAAACCAAAGTTTTGATTTCAGTAGGTGGATGGACACAATCCGGCGGATTCCATGCCATTGCTATGACTGAAAGCTCAAGAGCAACATTTGCGGACAGTTGTGTAGCATTTTGCCGTGAATGGGGATTCGATGGGGTAGACATTGACTGGGAATATCCTTGTGTAGCGAGGGACCCGGATAAGATCGATAATGAAAACGACCAGGGAAATCCGGCAGGACCTGAAGATAAACGTAATTATACTTTATTGCTCAAAACACTTCGTGAGAAGTTGGATGCAGCAAGTATTGATGATGGGAAGAGATACCAGCTTACAGTAGCTGCAGCAGCAGGGTTTGATAAAATATCATTAACTGAGGTTGAACTCTTTACGCCATACTTGGATTTTGTTAACCTAATGACTTACGATATGCATGGTGCATGGGAAGAAACAACAAACCACCAAGCACCCCTTTATCCGAATCCAAAAGATCCTACTTCAGCGGATGTTGCTCAGAAATATAATGTTGACTGGGCTGTTAAAGAATATTTAAAGCTTGGAGTTCCTCCCGAAAGATTAAATGTGGGTGTACCATATTACTCACGCGGATGGAGACAGGTGTCCGGCGGATTGACAGAACTGCCTGGATTATATGGAAAGGCTGTTAAGGGTCTTACAGACACTTACGGAGCGCCCGGTATTTGGGACAGCCAAGGTAGAGCAGCCGGATGTAACCCTTACTATCATATCAAAGCCAATATGGAAAACACTGGCGGATATAAAAAGTACTGGGATCCTGTAGCGAAAGTTCCGTATTTATGGAGTGAATCACAAAAGAATATGTATACCTATGAAGACGAACAATCCCTTGGAATCAAGTGTGATTATGTAATTGACAATGGTTTGGGCGGAATTATGTTCTGGGAACTTACAGGTGATTATCCATCCAAAGGAACCTATCTGACCGACTTAATCAACAAAAAGTTTGCAAATGTAGCACCAAGGCCGACAAGTACACCAAGACCTACTAACACACCGACACCGACAGCAACTCAACCGGTAAATACTCCTTATAAAGTTACAGGTTATGTAGACGCAGATGTGGTTTATGCACCTTCTGTTGCTGCAGTTGTAAAATCAGGATTTAAAGTAGAACTTGTTGGTTCCGGCTTATATGCGATGTCTGATTCAAACGGATTCTTCAGTATTGAAGTGCCGAAAGACAAAGCAGGTGTTTATGATATTAAGATAAGCAAAGCGTCATACTTAACAAGAGTGGCGAAAAACGTCAGTATCACAGGGAATAAGGTACTTAACGCAAATACTTCCCCGATTTCAATGTGGGCTGGGGATTTGCCTGTACAGGATGGTGCCATCAATATGTCGGATATTGTAGAACTTATTGCAGCGTACAATACTTCGGTTGGAAACAGCAAGTATAATGCAGACTATGACTTTGATAAGGATACTGCAGTCAACATGGGTGACATTACAATTTTGATTAAACACTTTAATACAACATCAGAAAACTATCCGGAAATTGTGGTACCCACTCAACTACCATAATCAAATAAAAGAATAAAAGAAGGTGTCTGGAATCCCAGGCACCTTCTTTTATGATTGGCATTGCAGGACCAAGTGCTGTAAAAATATACATCACTTGGTTTTTTTGTGTTAATAAGCACGAAAAGCCTATATAAACGGCCATGATTGTTTTTATTTTGGAATAGCGATGTACCTTAGTTAAAATGAGGGTTAATGGAAGGGTGAAAAATAGAAAGAGTAAAGTGTCTTTTGTATTTATCATGAATTTAAAAGCAAAAAATAAGTTTTTTAAAATTAAATTGCTTATGTAAATAATTCAAACAAATTTGTCAATACTATTATTAAATATAAATTATTTCTTTACATTATTTTAGAGAATTTGGAGGGATCTTATGAAGAGAAAAATCATTTATCTGGTCGTAGTCTCATTGATTTTTTCTGTTTTATCAGGGTTTGTTGGATTTGAATCGAAGACTGTTTCAGCAGCCCCAGCCCCTACGTTTCAAAGGGTTAATTTTATAGATGCAGTGGTTATGGCATCGTACTTAAATGTAAGGCAAGGTCCGAGTGAAGCTTCTCAGATTGTGTGTGTGTTAAAAAAAGGACAAAAGGTAAAAATCTTTGGAAAAATTGCTGATTGGTATGCAGTTTACGAGCCGGGAGGCAAATGTGTCGGAACGGTAAAAAGTGAATATGTAAAGGCTTTGGGTGTAGCAAAAGCACCTACTCCTACCACCAAAGTACCATCTAAAACAACTGCGCCTCCAAAGACTTTGCCTAAACCGCAGCCTTCGGGTATGAATAAGCCGGCAACAGGAGTAACCCAGGAAGAGCAAACCTTATTAGACCTGTGTAATAAAGCAAGAGCCGAGGCAGGGGTAGGCCCGCTGCAGTTTGATATGGAACTGATGAAGGTCGCAAAAGCGAAAGCGCAGGATATGGTCAATAACAATTACTTCTCACATCAATCTCCAACCTATGGATCACCTTTTGATATGATGCGGCAATTTGGAGTAAGCTTTAGGACAGCAGGAGAAAATATTGCGGGTAACCAATCGGTTGAAGGTGCATTTAAAGCATGGATGAACTCCGAAGGACATAGAAAGAATATATTAAGCGGAAACTTTAATTATGTAGGTTTTGGTATTGTGAGCAGTCCAACTTACGGTAAGGTCCTGGTACAACAGTTTATTGGAAGATAATATAGAAAGGACAGGGATAAAGCGCCCTGTCCTTTAAAATGTTTTTGATTAAAAATAATTACTGAAGTAATCCTCTTAAAATATCTATTCTATATCCTTTATATAAGCTGCAATACATCAAAACATCAGTCTTTAGCTAAAGATCATAGAAACATTTCCTATCTGCTCCCATAAAGGGTCGATGTTCATTGTACTCCCATATACATATCCCGGTCATACCACTTTATTACAATCATACCATCATCTTATGACTTTTGGCATATTTCATTCATGTGATAAACTTAGTAAAATAGGGCTAGGTTATATTCTATAAAAGAAATTAAAAATTTTTTTCCAATTCTCAGACTTTATGATGGATAAAAACGTAAAATCTTTAGTAAATTTTACAGAGCGGAGGTTGATTATGCGTATTTTTACCAGATTTTCACTAAAAAATGCACTTGTTATTTTTCTCTTAGTCGTTATGATCATCGGTGGGGGGTTATACTCCACCACAGAAATAAAGACTGAACTGATGCCCAACATCAGTTTTGGAATTGTTACCGTTGCAACAGTTTACCCTGGTGCGTCACCGGATGATGTTGCAGAAGGGATTTCAAGACCAATTCAAAAGGCGCTTTCAGGTATTCAGGGACTTAAGGATATTAATGCGACTTCAAATGAAAATGTGTCCTTACTCATTGCCCAATTTGATTTTTCCAAAGACATTGAAAAAGCTGAAAACGAAGTAAAGGATGCAGTAAATAAGTTAAAGCTGCCTGATAAAGCACAAAAGCCGATTATATCAAGAATTGGGTATAATAGCTTTCCTGTACTTACCTATTCTGTTTCATTTGAGGGAAAAGATGAGGTAGAGTTAACAAAGTTTATCAATGAAAAGGTAAAGTCCTCCATTACCGCAATCAAAGGAGTATCTAATGTTGGGATTAATGGAGTTGCTGAAAAAAGTGTTTATATTAAAATAGATGAAAATAAGATGAAGGAAAAGGGAATCAAACTCCAAGATGTTCAACAGGCGCTTACTGCAAATGATATTGCTTTTCCTGGAGGAAGTGTGACCATTGAAGGATTGTCCATGCCGGTGAAAATAAGCCGGAAGGTTACATCCTTGAATGATATTAAAGCAATACCCATTATTGTAATTCCTGACGCAGCAAAGATGATGGGGGACGGCATGGGTAAAATAACCGATGGTATGGGTAAAATGTCCGAGGCCATTGGTGGTGTCTATAAAGCCATGGGTGAAATGGGAAAAGGAATGAGCGAAATGGGTAAGGGCATGGCGGATATGGGAGGAATGATCGGTACCAATACCCAGGCCATTGCTATGCTTGCCGAGATACAGAGAAACCAGGCCATCGTTCTTGAACAGCAGGCAGTCATTCAAAATCCTCAATCTGACATAGCCAAAAAAGCAGAAGCCAAAAGTAAAATTGATATTGCAACCCAGACTATAAAAATACTGGGAGAAAACTTGGGCAAATCTCTTCAATCACTAAAGGAAAAAGCCCCTAAACAATCAGGATCACAGGGTGCCGGGACTAGACCGTCTTTGGACATTCCGAATAATACCGCAGGTACAAATGAGCAAAGACAAAATACTGACACATTTAAACCGGATATTGTATTTTTAAGCGACATTGCTTTGGTAGATCTGGATAATCCAAAATCGAAGACCTATACAAGGGCGGACAACAAACCAACCGTTATGATCAGTATGTATAAGACAGACGATGCCAACACGGTGGAAGTCGCAGATGAAATTGAAGCAAAGATAGGGGAAATTGAGAAATCCAATACCGGTTCAAAAATTGATAAAATATTTGATACCTCAAAGCCTGTAAGAGATTCCATAAACGGGATGGTCCGGGAAGGCTTTTTAGGAGCACTCTTTGCAATCTTTGTCATTGCCCTCTTCTTAAGGGATGTTCGGGCGACAGTGATTGCTGTTGTATCCATTCCCCTTTCTATTTTAATTGCTCTGATTGTAATGGGGATGTGGGATATCAGGCTTAATATCATGACTTTAAGCGGTATGGCAGTCGCAGTCGGGAGAATAGTGGATGATTCGATTGTAGTTATTGAGAATATATACCGACGGCTTAAAAAAGAGGGATTGGGGGATAAAAACATCATTGAGGCAGCAACAGGTGAAGTTTCATCCGCTATTACTTCATCAACCATAACAACCATCGCTGTATTTTTACCTCTGGCTGCAGTGAGCGGAATTGTAGGAAAGGTATTCAAACCCTTTGCCATTACGGTAGTTGTAAGTATGGCGGCCTCCCTGCTTGTTGCGCTTACGGTAGTTCCTTTGATGAGTAAATTTATGCTTTTGAGAAAGCCTATCAAGCATAAGGAAAAGGAAAGCAGAATCGAACAAGGGTACAAAAGGGTGCTAGGTTTTGCCCTAAGTCACCGGGCTTTGATTGTTATCGCAGCAATCCTTTTGGTTGCTATTTCGGGTATGCTTGTTTCTGCGGTAGGTATTCAATTCCTTCCAACCGAAAAAGCAACCATGATTAATGCTGACTTCGAAATGCCTGCAGGAACTTCGGTTGAAGTGACCAACCGTGAAGTGACCAAGCTGGAAGGCTATTTGGTGGGTCGTGAGGATGTGGAAGTAGTTACCAGTGCTGTAGGGGATGAGAGCGGAAGCGGAAATTTTATGAGCCTTCTTCAAGGTGAAAATAAAGCGAAGCTCAGAGTCGTGCTGAAAGAAGATGCAGACCCGGATAAGGCATTAGAGGAAATCAAGGTGAAAGCGAAGTCCCTTGAGACGGAAAAATCCAAATGGACCATAACACCTCAAAATAATTTCGGCGGGCAGGAAAGGCTGGAAGTAGTTGTGAACGGTGACAATATCGAAGATATTACCGAGGCTGCGAAGGTAATAACATCCGAGATTTCGGGGATAAAGGACTTAAGCAATATTAATAATAATCTTTCAGAGAAAAAACCGGAGGTACTCATTAAGGTAGATAGTGAGAAAGCGGCTAGAATAGGCTTAAATCCAACTTATGTAGGATTTTTTGTACGAAGTGCTCTAAACTATGAAAAAGTAACATCTGCTCAGATTGACGGCAAATCCATGGATGTCATGGTGGGGATTGAAGGTACGTCCATGGACAGTATGGAGAGAATAGAAAATTTTGAACTTAAGGGGGCAACAGGAACGGTTGCACTCAAAGAGGTTGCAAAAGTAGTAAAGCAGGATGGTCCTGTAAGCATTACTGAAAGAAATGGAAACCGGTTTGCAACCATCTCTGCGGACATAATGTCCAATGATACCGCAAAAGTTTCACAGGAAGTGACTGACAAGATTGAAGGTATAAAGTCCAAGTTCAAGCAGGGTGTTACCTATAGTGTTGGAGGAAGCGTGGAGGACATCAACGAAAGCTTCAAACAGATGGGATTAGCGATGGCGGTTGCGGTTCTTCTGGTTTTCATCATCATGGTGTTTGCATTTGGAGAAGGCACTGCACCTTTAGCGATCCTTTTCTCTCTTCCCTTTGCCGCGGTAGGAGCGATGTTTGCATTATTTATCACAAATCACTCACTCTCAATTTCCGGCTTGGTCGGAATGCTGATGTTGATTGGAATTGTTGTAACCAATGCAATTGTGCTGGTAGACCGGGTACAAAATAACAGAGTAAAAGGCATGAGTATCCGTGATGCCTTAATAGAGGCTGGGGCTGTAAGATTAAGACCTATTGTAATGACAGCGGCTGCTACAGTTATGGCACTTTTGCCGCTGGCTTTGGGTTTCTCGGAAGGGGCGATCATTTCCGAAGAACTTGGTATCGTAGTTATAGGCGGATTGGTCTTATCCACCATTTTAACACTGATTATTGTTCCTGTAGCCTATAGTTTGTTGGAAGGCTTAAAGCTTAAAATTATCAATCCGAAAAAGGAAATGGTTAATCCGGGATTTGAGCAGTAAGAAAAACAGAAAAATCTCTGTACCACAAGTACAGGGATTTTTTTATGCCTGTATTTAAACGTCTAAGATAAGAATTCAAAGGATAAAAGGTACGTTAGCCTTCACTCAAGAGATATGCAAAAGAGCGGTTTGGTTTTTGGCGCATTCCGCATTCAACCAAAATAAGTATTAGCTAAAATATAAATGTTTTACAACATTGGTATGAAGGGTAACTATACACCGGCAAAAAAAATGTATATAATGTCAGTAAAGACATCATAATTTGTCTGGAGGAAAAAACAGTGAGGATACTAAAAATGCTTTTAAAGATAGGAATCGTTTTAGCGGTAGTGATTTTAATTATATTTGTGGCAGTTCATTATAAAGAATGGTTTACCCGGCCTACCTTTTCAGAAAAAGCAAAGACCCGGCATTTGATCGTACTTTCCCTGGATGGACTGAAAGCGGATGATTTTCCTAAGTTCAAAGACCTTCCAAACTTTAAAAAGATTTTAGATAAAGGCTCTTATGCAAAAGAGGTAAAAGGGATATATCCCTCATTAACATACCCGTCCCATACTACCATCGTTACGGGGAAATATCCTATCAATCACGGTATCATAGATAACAGGCAGTTTCAGCCGGGAGTTAAAAAGCAGGATTGGCACTGGTATAGTAAGGATATAAAAGCCAGAACTTTATATGATGTCGCAAATAAGTATAATATGCGGGTAGGGGCTATGCTGTGGCCTGTAACTGCAAATGCAAAAATTGATTATAATTGCCCTGAAATATGGTCGAATAAAGGTGAAAACCAAGTTCTTCTCTCCTTAAAGAGTGGAAGTCCTCTATTTTTATTAAGCCTTCAACTTCGATACGGGGAAATGAGAAATGGCGTGCACCAGCCGGAACTGGATGATTTTACAGCCGCTTCCACCGGTTATATGATCCGGTCTAAAAAGCCGAATTTGGCACTTATTCATTTTACAGATTTGGACAAGCACAGGCATATTTACGGTGTGAACTCAAAAGAAGCAGATGAAGCAATAAAGCGGCATGACAAGCGTTTAGGAGACATTTTAAAGGCTATTGAGGAGGCCGGAATATCTGAGGACGCTACCATTGTTGTTTTGGGCGATCACGGGTTCTTGGATGTCCAAAATAGAATCAATGTAAATGTGGCATTCAAGGAAGCAGGACTCATCACCGAAGATGAAAGCGGGGGGCTAAAGGACTGGAAGGCCTATGCTCAGTCGTCGGATGGCAGTGCCTACGTATATTTGAAGGATAAAAACGACCAGGATACACGAAAAAAAGTTGAGAAAATATTAAACACGTTAAAAAGCAACCCGAAGAATGGGATTGAAACTGTATATACAAAAGCACAGGCAGCCAAGTTGAAGGCTAATGACCAATGTGAATTCATGTTGGAGGGACGGCAGGGATATTATTTTGGCAATGCATCCGCCGGGAAGCTGGTGGAGAAAATAGAACCGTCTCAAATAGACTATGACAAAGATATATTTGCTGCGACACACGGTTTTTCGCCGGAAAAGAAGGAGATAAAAACCTTCTTTATGGCCTCAGGATCGGGGATTAAAAAAGGAGTTGCACTGCCCAGTATAAACTTAGTAGATGAGGGGCCTACTATGGCAGCATTGCTTGGATTTGATCTGCCAGGGGCAGACGGAAGGATTTTGGAGGAAATTATTGAAAATGAGTAAGGGGTTTTAGCATATGGAAAGTTTTAATATTGGGACAATCAAGTTTTTTCAATCGTTTTCAAATCCTCTTTTTGATCAGGTGTTTCAATGGATTACTATGATGGGAGAAGAATATTTCCAGGTAATTCTGTTAACCATGATTTATTGGTGTATTAATAAGGAATTTGGTTACAAAGTAGGTTTTGCATGCCTTTTCAGCGGGATGGTAAATAATATGGTGAAGGAAACTTTCAAAGTGCCCAGACCCTTTGGGAAGGAAGGCATTTTTACCATAAGGCCGGAAACAGCAACCGGATTTTCATTTCCCAGTGGACATACCCAGGGCACAACAACCATTTGGGCTTCTCTAATGATAAAAGTAAAGAAAAGATGGATGTACGGCTTAGGGGGGGCGGTCATTCTCCTGGTAGGCATATCCAGGATATACCTCGGGTGCCACACCCCAACCGATGTAGTGGGTGCTATTTTCTTCGGTATCCTTTGCCTCTTTATCAGTAACTGGCTGTTTGAGTATGTCAATCACAGCAAAAGGAAGTGGCTGCTGCTGGTTCTGGTCATCCCGGCACTTATTGGGGCGTTATTCTTTTCAGAGCATGATTATTATAAAGCGCTGGGGTTTTTTACGAGTTTTATAGTGGGGTATTTGATTGAATCTTCTTATATCCATTTTAATGAAAATACTACCCTTAAGAACCAGGTCTTAAAATATGTAATGGGAGTTGGTGTGCTGGTCGGACTTAAATACATTTTAAAGCTGATCATACCGGGAAGCCCATTAGGGGAGTTTTCCAGGTACTTTATCCTGGGGTTATGGGTTACTGTTTTTGCCCCCCTTCTGTTTAAGCTGCTGTTTAAAGCAAAAGCCGGTGCAGACGGTAAACTGCATGTGAATGCTTGATGGATAGGAAATAAAATAACTATGGGAGATACAAATGAAGAAGAGAATTTGGTTTAATCACTGGTTTAGTACAGCATATCATTTTATAAAACTCATTAAAAACAACCCGGATAAAAAAGAATTTGAGATTTTCGCAACCAATACAAATCCGTATTCGGTAATATTTCAAGCATGTGACGTGTACGAAGTAGAGCCCGTGCTTCCAACCGATGATTATATAGAATACTGCCTGGAATACTGTAAAAAAAATAGAATTGATGTATTCGTACCAAGGCATGAAATGTTGGCTATATCAAAAAATGTGAAGGCGTTTGAAGCGATAGGTACAAAGGTTTTGGTTTGCAGTGATACTGGTCTTTTAGATACGGTGATGGATAAGGCGAAGTTTTATGATTTCTGCAAAAAAGAAAACTTGGCCGGACTGCCGCTTTACAGGGTGGTAAACAATGCGGAGCAATTTAAAGAGGCTTATGAGGAGATTTCTGAAAAGGGCTGGAGAGTATGCTTCAAACCGGTTTATGCGGAAGGCGGCGCAGGCTTTCGGGTCATTGATGATAAGGCAGGCAAGCTAAAAAGTCTTTTTGGGTTTATCAACCATAGAATTCATTTTGAAGATGCCTACAGGATTCTTTCATCCGAGGAGCAGTTTGACGATTTAATGGTTTTGGAATACCTTGAAGGGGTCGAATATAGTATGGATTGTCTGGGAAATAACGGACTTCTGGCTTGTGTTCCCCGGAAAAAGGTGGATAGCAGAGTGCGGGTTCTTGAAGAGGTTCCGGAGCTCATGGAGATGGCGAAAAAGCTGTCGGAGATTGTTAAGCTTCCTTATGTATACAACATTCAGGTAAAATACAATCAGGGAGTACCGAAGCTGCTTGAAATAAACCCCCGGATGTCGGGAGGACTGCATATATCCTGTCTATCCGGACTCAATTTTCCATACCTGGCTGTAAAGCTCCTGTTAGAGGGGGCGGTAGAAGTACCAAAGCCCAGGCTGGGAATTACAGCAGCCCAGATCGAAACCGAAATGATCGTTCATGAGTAAGACTAAAAAAGGACTTCCAATGAGCTGATATGCTCCCTTTATGGTAGACAGGTAAAAAATAAACTTGTTTATCATGAAGGGAGCATTCTTTATGGAAAGTCCTTTTTAATAAAGGGTGCAAGTCCATATAATACATATTTGTTTTTTACTTTCAACACACTTTACAAAAAAAAATCATATATTGTAAGTATGGATACATAAAAGGTTTTAAATCAGAAGGGTACACTCATTTACTGCAGCAGACGTAAATTTCTGAATCTCCTTAAGCGTTGCGGCATAGATGAGGGCAAGAGCAATGAGGAGGTTTTACAATGATCAAATACATATTGCTCTTTCTTACAATTATAATAATCTTATCGGTTCAAGTTTTTATTCTAACGAGAACAAGCAGAAAATCGGCAGAAAAGTTTTTTAGTAAGGAGAGTATACAGCCGGAGAAAAACAAAAGCCATAAAGGAATTTGATTCCTTTATGGCTTATTTAATGCGGTTATTATGCTTTCTTACCGGATAATGACTTTCCGATAAAGATGAAGAATTTTACAATTTCATTAAAGATAATGATACTGAAGGTATAACCCACAATTTTGAGCCACAGAACAGCTTCTAACGGAACGACCTTAAATACGGATCCGCCGAACTGTACCACCAGTACTTGAATGAAGAATGTCAACAGGATAATCCCAAGCATCGGCTTATTCCTGTGGATATTCTTAAACACACTGGTGGTACCAAACTCTCTGCTGTTAAACGCATTCCACAACTGGAACAGTACGAAGGCTGTAAATACAATGGTTTTTGACTGTTCGGCCGTTCCGCCCAGGATATCCGTTTGCATAAGGAACAATAGTGCCGCAACAATAAACAGACCGTTTGAGACAATTCTAAAGAGCATGTCCTTGGTTACAATGGACGCGTTTCTTACAATCGGCTTCTTATCCAATAAGTGTTCTCTTGGTGGTTCCAGCCCGAGAGAGAGCGCTGGAGGACCATCCATGATGATATTTACCCAAAGCAATTGGAGTGTTGTAAACGGCATACCGAATTGGAAAATTTCAGCTAAAAACGCAGTCGTAAAAGCTACCACGTTAACAGTAAGCTGGAACTGGATAAATCTTTGGAAGTTTTCATAGATTCCTCGACCCCATTTAACCGCTTTGACAATGGTAGAGAAAGAGTCATCCAATAGAATAATATCTGCAGATTCCTTGGAAACTTCTGTTCCTGCAATCCCCATGGCAACACCAACATCGGCACTCTTAAGCGCGGGAGCATCATTAATACCGTCCCCGGTTACAACAACGGAGTTATTCATTTCCCTTAACAGCTTAACGACTCTCATTTTTGCAGCAGGATTGGATCTTGCAAGAACAACGATCTTTTCAAGCTTTTTCTTGAGCTCGGCATCGCTCATTTTCTCAATCTCAGTAACTTCAAGCACATAGGAGTCTTTTTCAACAATACCCAATTGGTTTGCAATGGCACGGGCTGTATTGATATTATCCCCCGTAAGGATCTTAACTGCAATTCCTGCTCTTCTACATTTATTGATTGCGTCCTTAACATCGCCCCTTAATGGGTCTTCGATCCCTACAAATCCGGTAAAGATCATGTCTTTTTCAAGGTTTTCAACATCTTCCCAGTTGTAATCATTTCCAATATCACGGTAAGAAAAGCCTAAAACCCTCTTTGCCTGTTCTTGAAGTTTTGCTATCTCAGCTTCAATTTCCTTTTTTATCGTGCTATCCAGAGGGACAACCTTTCCCTTATAAAGGACTTCCTTACAAAGGCTCAGAATTTTTTCCGGTGAACCCTTTGCGTAAAGCCGGTGTCCTGTGGGTGTAGCATAGGCAGTAGACATCATTTTCCTAGCGGAAGTAAAATGGTATTCGCAGACAGGATCACATATTTTCTTACGCTTGTCTTTATAGTCTACATTGTTCTTAAACGCACAAACGAGTAAAGCACCTTCAGTAGGGTTACCGATGAACTTATATTCATTGCCCTCCTTGTAAACATCTGCTGTTGAGTTTACAGTAAAGTTTATCAGCATCTCTTCACAATCAATATTACTTACTTCTTTTTTGCTTCCGTTGCACCAAACATCTACAACGGTCATTTTATTTTCTGTAAGCGTACCGGTTTTATCGGAGCAGATTACATTGACCGATCCGATGGTTTCACAGGCAATCATCCTACGGACAAGGGCATTATTCTTTGCCATCTTTTGCATGTTGAAGGCAAGGGTCAAAGCTACCATGGTAGGAAGTCCTTCGGGTACTGCCGCCACGATTAACGCAACAGAGACAACAAAGGCATCCTTGATCCCCTCAAAAACATTTATATCGGCTTTATTCGTAAGGATATGATAGAGCTCAAAGAGGAAGATGCCGGCTGCCGCAATGGAGCCCACAATGGAGATTTTCTTGCCCAGTGCTGCAAGTTTTTGCTGCAAAGGTGTCTCGTTATCTTCCGCTTCCTTTAACTCTTTTGCAATCTTACCCATTTCAGTGTCATCACCGATGGAGGTTACGATTGCAACTGCTCTTCCATCCACCACCAGGGTGCCTGAATAGACCATGTTTTTCCGCTCAGCGAGAACAACCTCTTCTTTGCTGATCACTTCATCGGTTTTATTGACTGCTTCGGATTCTCCTGTAAGCATGGACTCGTCCACTTTTAGATGCATGTTCTGGATAATCCTACAGTCCGCAGGCACTTTGTCTCCCATTTCCAGGAAAACTATATCACCTACTGTGATTTCACTTTTGTGAATATAAACTGTGTTGCCGTCTCTTAAAGTTTTTACGTTGATTTCTTCACTTTGCTGGGACAGCTTTTCAAAGGCTTTATCGGATCTTCCTTCTTGAATAACCGCAATAGTGGTAGCAATGATAACTGCGGCAAAGATACCGAGTCCGTCAGGGATGTGTCCCATTATGATGGAGATGATACCGGAAATCATTAATATAATGATAAGCGGTTCCTTCAAATTATCGAAGATTTTAGCAAAAATGCTTTCCTTCGGTGGGGGGGTAAACATGTTTTTACCGTATTTCTCGATCCTTTTAGCTGCCTCAGCAGATGATAACCCTTTTTCTTGGTCACTGGCCAACTCTTTAAGGATCTCTTTGGCCTCTTTCTGGAAAAGTTCCAATTTGGCTTCCTCCTTGTTTATTTTTTTAAGTAAAGTTGATTGTACCGAAACAACTTCCATCCACCGCTTCCTTCATCAAGGAAGAGACATTCTAAATCATCATGACTCCTTAAACACCGGAATTTTAGTTGTTTCAATAAAACTAAAGTTAGATTGATAATATAATTTTACTACATTTTTATAAATGATGTAATAAGCTTTATTATAATTGTTTAGAGTTAATATGGGCTTTATTATGTAGTTTTGGAAAGCTTAATGTCTTTCTAAAACTTAGCTTGAGGGAACGAATCTCTTAAGCCATCCGCCAAAGGCACGAGGGTTACGGGTTTGTATAAATACTCTTGCAGGGCCTCTAAAGCGGCAAACCAATCCTTCGCCGGAAGTAATGGAGGAGATCCAGCCGGAGGATGCCTTTTCTATTTTATAGTTGCAGTTGCTTGGCCATGCTACCAAGTGAGAATTATCTATAATCATTTCTTCATTAGGTGGAATATCAATAGGATGGATAGTACCGTATGAGCTAATCAGCAAAATTCCTTTGCCGTTAACACGAAGTACAAAAAAGCCTTCACCTGAAAATAGTCCCTGCATCAAATTTTGTGCTTTTGTAGAAACTTCTATTTGGTTTGAGGCAGCAAAAAAGCCATCCTTTTGTACAACATAAGGTGCCATGCCATCCAATTCTATGGCGGCAATGTCACCGGGCATGGATGGAGAAAGTAAAACCTCACCCGGCCCTCTTCGGGCAATCAGTGTTTGAAAGAAGAACTTTTCACCGGCCAGCATTCTTCCAATACCTCCTAAAAAGCCTCCTTCAAGTTTACCTTCCACATCAATGGTGCTGCTCATGGCGACCATGGCGCCTGATTCTGCTTTAATGGCTTCTCCGTACTGCAGTCTCACACGTGCCATGGTAAAAGCGCCGCGGTATAACAAATCATAGTTTAAATCCGGCATAATCATGCTCCTCCTTGGAGAAAAATCCTCAACTGATATAATTAAAGGGTGTCGATGGCTAAGCCCCCATGCAACACCCCGAGTCATTATCTTTAATAATTAGCCTACAGCAATACCGAAGTTATTGCAAAGAGCAGCCAAACCGCCTTGGAAACCGCTGCCGATGGCATTGAATTTCCATTCTCCTGCATTTCTATAAAGTTCTCCTACAACAATCGCAGTTTCAACACTGTAGTCTTCACCGAGATCATATCTTAATATTTCTTGTCCGGTTTCTTCATTTAAGATACGAACGTAGGAGTTGGAAACTTGTCCGAAGTTTTGGTTTCTTTGTGTAGCCTCGTGAATAGTAATGGTAAAATCAATTTTTTCTATGGTGGCCGGAACTGCTGCCAAATCGATTTTAATTACTTCGTCATCACCTTCACCGGCGCCTGTTCTGTTGTCACCGGAGTGAATAACGGATCCGCCGCCTCCGTTTGCATTATTATAGAAAACAAAATCACTGTCGCTTGTTACTTTTCCATTGCCGCCAAGTAAAAATGCTGCGGCATCAAGGTCAAAATCGGCACCGCCGTCGTATTTGTTTGTGTCCCAGCCAAGACCTACTAATATTTTGGTAAGCCCTGGGTTTGTTTTTGTAAGGTCTACCTTTTGACCTTTGCTTAATGAAATTGCCATTTGAATACTCCTCCTTTTTTGTTTAAAGAATAAACTTCACGATAAGAGTTATTCTTCTGTTAAAGTCTATGGATCATTCTGTGTCTTATCTTTAATATAAAAGGAATAAAGAACACAGCAAGATAGTAAACATGGATAAGCTTGTCCTTTTAGGATATTAAGTATACCGTCTGATCATTTCACTTAAGGAAGCGTCGATGGTACCTTCTCCGATGGCTGCGAACTTCCATTCATTGTTATAACGGTACACTTCACCAACGGTCAGTGCAGTCTTTCCGGCATAATTGTCGGTTAAATTAAATCTCAACAATTCCTGGTTATTGGTAGCATTCACAATCCTTATAAAAGCATTTTGAATCAAACCAAAATCCTGTTTCCTGCGGACGCAGTCGTAAATATTTACAACAAACAGCAAGTGATGAATATCGGGAGGAACTTTAGCGAGGTCAACGCGTACTTGCTCGTCATCGCCATCCCCATCCCCGGTTAGGTTGTCACCGGAATGGATAACGCTTAAGGAAGGATGCCTTAGGTTCCCGAAATAAACGATATCTTCCTTACGGACAAGCTTGTTGTCTGCATTCAGTAAAATAACCGAAGCATCACAGTCAATTTGAATTTCATTATTGCCGCCTCCAAACAAACCGCTTAAAAATCCGCCGCTGGAAGCTTTTCTTACAGGGTCCCAGCCGAGACCGACCATCAGATGATTCAGACCCGCATTACCTTTGGTTAGATCAACTTTTTGACCTTTTTGCAGATTTACTGACAAATTAATCACATCCCTTTCTTTTTAGACGTTGATGCCGAAGTTTTGACAAAGCGCTCTTAAACCGCCTTTAAAACCGCTGCCGATAGCAGCAAACTTCCATTCACCGCCATGACGGTATAACTCTGCTACAACCAGCGCCGTCTCTATGGAAAAATCCTCACCCAAATCGTAATGTAAAATTTCTTGATTTGTAGTTTCGTCTACAATACGAACAAAGGCATTTGAGACCATACCAAAATTTTGTTTCCGTGTATCAGCTTCATGGATTGTTACAGTAAAGGCAATCTTTTCAATTTGTGCCGGAACCTTAGCCAACTCAATAATAACCTGTTCATCATCTCCATCACCTTCGCCGGTAAGGTTATCCCCCATATGTGCAACACTTCCGCACTGGCTTCTTAAATTATTGTAAAAAATGAAGTCCAGATCGTTTGTTACTTTGCCGTTACCAGAGAGCATAAATGCGGCTGCATCCAGATCAAAATCATATCCGCCGCTGTACTTTTTAGTATCCCATCCAAGGCCTACAACGACTTTTTTCAGGTTGGGATTATGTTTAGTCAAGTCAACTTTTTGACCCTTTTCTAAGGAAAGTGCCATTATACCTCACTCCCGAAACGTAAATTTTAGGTTTTTTACTACAATTTCACTTACAATTATATTATTTGTTGGATTTAAATGCAATTCTTTTTGTATTATACTTCCCATGTTTTCGACAAACTATGCCGTAAAACTTTTTGAATTATTCATAGGACTTAAGTTAATACAAAAAGAAATCAAAAAAATTCAAAAACAACAAATTGATTATTAACAATATTAATAATATAATAAATATTGTTAATATGTCAATTTGAATTGTTTATTAAATCCAACCGTTGAAAGGCAATTGAAGACTACTGGCTTGATTTATTACCGGTTTATGGGCTGCATTTTTCATTTGCTTAGGTTTAAATCGAGCAATTACAGTGAATAGAAAAGATTCATGGTTATAAATTGAAAAAAGAATTTATTATTGGTATAATGAAGAAACTGGGTTCTAGGCCTTATGTGTTTTTATGAGAATAGATTCCACTTGAAAAGCTTCATAATCGTGAACTTGAGAATGCTTCACTCATTAAAAAGTGAGAGCTATTGTGAGGTGGATAATGAGATTTTTTAGTTATTTGAATGAAGAAAGACAAGATAAAATATTTTATATAAAACCTTCCGTATTTGATTTGGATACAAATAAAAATCTGCTTTCTTATGCTTTAGGCGCAACACTTTACATGCCTGCGACCAGAAAAAACATTGGGGAAGATCTTATTCATAGAAAATATCCTGAGCTGTCTTCAGTGATTATTTGTATGGAAGATTCTATTGATGATTCAGATGTGGAATATGCTGAAAAGAATGTATTCGAGAATTTTCAAAGGTTAAATGAGGCCCTTGCCGAAGGGCTGATAGATATTCATGAACTACCTCTCCTTTTTATGCGGGTTAAGGATGTAGAATGCTTTAAAAAGCTTACAGACAACATAGAAAGACTCCATCCGTTGTGTGGATTTGTCTTTCCAAAGATTTCTTCCAAGAATGCGGAAGAATATTTTAAAGTACTCCAAGGCATTCGGCCTCATGCAAAAAATAACCTTTACGGCATGCCCATTTTGGAAACTCCCGAAGTCATGTTTAAGGAGAGCAGGACAAACGAACTTCTGACCCTTAAGGCAATATTGGATAGCCACAAGGAACTGGTTTTAAATATACGTGTAGGAGCTACGGATTTCTCCAGCCTTTATGCGATACGGAGGGAATTTGACCAGACTATTTATGATATCGCTGTTATTTGCAACTGTATTACGGATATCATTAATGTTTTTTTAAGGGCAGACAGCGGCTTTGTAATTTCAGGACCTGTCTGGGAATACTTTTCCAGTGGTACGAGAATTTTAAAACCTCTTTTAAGACAAGCTGCATTTATCAGCGAAATGGGTGAACAGGGACTTGAAAGAAGAAGCTACCTTATTGACCGGTATATAGACGGACTGATTAAGGAAACATTGCTGGACAAGTCCAACGGCCTTTCGGGCAAGACGGTTATTCACCCTTCCCATGTCTCCATTGTGAATGCGCTGCAGGTTGTTACAAGGGAGGAATATGAAGATGCTGTAAGCATTCTGGAGAGCACACATAAAGGAGTACATAAGAGCACCTACAACAATAAGATGAATGAACCCAAACCCCATACCCGGTGGGCGGAAAAAATCCTTATAAAATCTAAGATATATGGAGTATTAAATGAAGAACGCAACTACACAAGTCTATTTATCTGATCATAAGAAATATAAAATTTTAGAGCAATTGCAGCTAGAGCTTGATATTAAGGAAAATAAGCTGGGGATTCCAATAGAATCCCTGGTTTCCATGGCTGCGAGGAAAAATAAAAAACGGGCCTTTTTGTTTGTAAGTAAGCTTCTGGGAAAACATATTCCCGTTCCGCCGGAGGTCCCAAGGATTGGAGGGTACTTATTGGCGCATATGCTCCTTAAGTGTATGGAAAGAGATCATTTACAGGGGGCCAGGTACCTAATCGATGCGCTGCAGGATTATGGAAGCATTCCGGATGCAGTAGCTTATATGGATCGGGAGTCCTTTAAGCTGGAAGAGACTACTTTGTTTATCGGGTTTGCAGAAACGGCCACAGGGCTTGGGAATGCTATGTATCGGGCGTTCTCCGGGGATGTTGGCTATATTCATACCACAAGGGAACGCTTGAAGGAATTGGAATCGGTATTTACTTTTGAAGAGGAGCATTCTCACGATACTCTTCATTTATGCTATACACTGAAGGACAACTTTTTGGAGAAATTTAAAACAATCGTGCTGGTAGACGATGAGATTACCACCGGCAAAACTGCTTTAAATCTTATTCGTGCCTTAAATAAAAAGATTCCTGGAAAGAAATACGTTGTAGCATCCATTTTGGACTGGCGTTCCGAAAAGGAGACGCGTCAATATGAAATCCTTGAGGAAGAGCTTGGGGTTGAGATCCGTAATATTTCGCTCATCCGGGGCACCATGCGCCACGAGGGGACGATCACCGAACTTCCTGATATACCGGTTCCAAAAGCACCGGAGAACCATTTTGCCGTGGATACAGTAATTATACCGGTTAAAAATAAATATCGTTTTACTTATATGGAAAGCAGCGGAATGGAAAAACCCTTTAGCTTTCTTGGTGTTACCGGAAGGTTTGGGATTATGGAAGAAGATAATAGGGAGATCGATCAATTCGTTTCAGATTCAGCAAAGCTGTTGAAATCCTATAGAAATTATAACAGATGTCTTTGTTTGGGATTTAATGAGTTTATCTATATACCCTCTGTGATTGCCTCAAAAATGGGAGAAGGTGTTTCTTACCAATCAACAACCAGGAGTCCGATACATCCTATTTTTGAAAACCATTACTGCATCAAAACCGCGATCTCTTTTAAGAATCCTTATGACGGGGGAATTCAAAATTATTGCTATAATATTCTGCCCGGTCTCTATGATGAAGTGTTTTTATTTTTGGAGAGGGATATCCCAGGCGGGGATAAAGAAGCGATTGCAGGGAAAATGAAAGATCTGGGAATCAAATCCTTAAAGTTTGTAGTGCTTTCATAGGCAAATGAGTAAAACTGTTTTGAATGCGGAGGACTTTATGTTACCTCAAAATATCATAGATGTGGCAAGACAAATCAATCATCCGGATAAAATGGGAAGCTACAGTGAGGATGATGTTATATTTCTTTTGAAAGACATTTCCCGTTCTATTTCCGAACAAGGAAATGAAGAAAGGGAACAAAAAATACAGAGCGGAACCCATTATTCCGAGATGCTGCCCATTGAGTACCAGCCCAAGGAAGAGTATTTGGAAGTATTTCATCAAACTTTGGAGAGCACAGCCGCTAAAATCGCTGCTGCGGCAGGTATTGTATCCCATCAGATTATGAAAACCCGTGGACCGGATACGGTGCTGGTGTCCCTTGCCCGGGCAGGGACTCCCATTGGGATTCTCATCAAAAGGTATATTCAGTATAAATATAAATTGAATCTGCCCCATTATAGTATTTCCATCATCCGGGATAAAGGCATTGATGAAAACGCACTCCTGTGGATCTTAAACAATCATCCCGGAAAGAATCTCCAGTTTATTGACGGGTGGACGGGTAAAGGCGTCATCAACGGTGTGCTTTTAAAAGCGTGTAATGACTTTTACCATAAATATGGTATATCATTAAACCCGGATCTGGCGGTTTTGGCAGACCCGGCAGGCTGTGTAAAAACCTTTGGTACAAGGGAGGATTTTCTTATACCCAGTGCCTGCTTAAATTCCACTGTTTCCGGACTTGTAAGTAGAACTGTTTTACGGGAAGACCTCATCGGAAGATGGGATTTCCATGGCGCGAAGTACTATGCGGAATGGAAGGATATTGACCTTTCAAATTATTTTTTGGATAAAATTACAGGGTGTTTTTCTCTGGAAATACCCTCCTATGACCTGGATCCACCGATACTCAATGTGGGACTTAGGGATGTTTTGAAAATTCAGGAGGATCTTAATATTCCCGATATCAACCTCATAAAGCCTGGCGTTGGAGAAACGACACGGGTGCTTCTAAGGAGGGTTCCCTGGAAGATCCTTATAGACCGGACGGATAACCCGAATTTAAAGCATATTTTGATTTTAGCCAGGGATCGGGGTGTTCCTGTGGAAGTATACAAAGAGATGAACTTTTCTTGCTGCGGGCTAATACAATCTAAAAATGGAAAGAAGCTGGTGGTTGAATGATATTTGCTGCTGATTTAGACGGGACACTGATTTTTTCTAAAAGACTTTTTATTGATATTCCGGATGGTACCGAAATACGGCTGATTGAAAAAAAAGGAGATGAAGAGATTTCCTTTATGACACAAAGGTCCATTGATTTATTGAAGGATATCAATGAGCGCATAACCTTTATTCCGGTTACCACAAGAACCCTTGAGCAGTATACCCGGATCAGTATCTTTCAAAATGAAATCAAACCACCCTATTCGATTACCAGTAACGGGGGGAAAATCCTGGTGAACGGGAAAATCGACCCGGATTGGGATGCTTATATTGAGGGGTGCATTCAAAAGCATCCTTTACATGCAAGTGCTGTATACGAACAGTTTATTCAAACCTTTGGCGAGGCATGGATCAGGCTGTTTAGATTTTCCGACGAACTGTTTTGGACCTTTCTCATAGACGAGACCAAAATTCCCTGGGATAAGGTAGAGGAGTACTCCAGATGGGCTTCTTTAAATCATTGGAGAGTATCTCTCCAGGGACGGAAGCTATACGTAGTACCGGAATTTATCAATAAGTGGGATGCACTGGAATATGTCAAAAATAAGTTGGGTGAAAAAAGGGTCATTGCTGCGGGGGATTCCCTCATGGATTATCCCCTTATAGAAAAAGCGGACTTTTCTTATATTCCACCCCATGGGGAACTCAAAGCACAGGAAGAGAAAATAGGGAAGGGGCTCCCATTTAAGTATACTGAGAAAATAGGCATTATGTCAGGAGAAGAAATTTTGGAAAATATTAAAGTAATGATCCGTGAAGAACAAGCATAATAAAACATTGATTTTACTTTAAAAACATAAATGGCTCTTCACTGGGAAAAGGAAGTATTTTATCATTATCGGTCCTTAGCAATCAAAGGGGAATGCCTAAAAGACAATAAAGTCGCTTTTGGAGGCATTCCCTTTTAATTGGAATATGTAAATTATATAAACCTACTTTTAATCAAGTTTTTGGCCTGTAATAATATCATACCAGTTGGCACCGGCAGGTCTTGGTGTATATGGTTTTGGGAGATGCTGCTTCATAACTCTAAGTAACGTTAAGAAGTCATACCTATAAGATACTGTTTGCCCTCCCCAGTGAGCGGATAGTACATCAAAAGCCCTTCGGACATCATCCTTCATTAGGTTCCATTCACTATCCGTAGGAACTCCGCTTGCATAAAACATTCTCATTCTTTGTAAGTACTTTTCCATGTCTGCCCATGTTATTTTTTCATCATATATATTTTGGGTTTCATTATTGATATCTTCGAGCATATACCTAACTTCCTGTACATGGCCGCTGTCACCCACAAGACCGAGGGTTTCATCAATACGCAGGGAATTCAGAGCTTCCTGTCTTCTGGAACCGAAAATCTTAGCCTTGAAAATTTCGTCCACACCCATATTGTAGCCGTAGTCCAGCACATAGTATTCAGCCCAGGAATCTTTTGCCTGTTCCATAAACTGCTTGTAGTTAACGTCTTTTACTGCGTTTAAATGCTCCCTGGTAATGGTGAGGCTGATTCCACAGGTTATTGCAGTACTCACAAAAGCAGGGTCATCCGGGGAGGTAGAAGTTTGACAATATGCAGGATGATTTGCATTAGCCGGCAGATAGTCCGGGTAGTTTGCTTTGCAGTCATTAAAGTTTTGGGACTCCTGTTGGAACGGTCCGTCTGCCATAGGAATAAAAGGCCAGTAGTGTACTTCGCCGTCTACGATTACCTTTGTGCCTTCCTGAATGTTACTGGAATGATGGAGAATTCCGCAGGCAAAGTTTTCTTTTGTTCCTAATGCCACCATGTAGTTGGGGTTTAGCTTAAAAGTTTCATAGTTGAATCCAAGTCCCATTGCCATAAATCTTGATGGTACCCATATCCTGACGTTGGGTGTTTCATTTACCAGTTTGGTTAGCCTTTTGCATTGACCGATCCATATCTGTGTAGGGTGGTATGGGTTATAAATGATTGCCTTTTCGGATACAGCCTTAACAGAAGTATTGTAATAGCTGCTAACATCCTTGATCAAATCTTCGGCTTTTAAATCCTGTTTGCCTTTATACCATGAAGACGGAAGGCCTGCGTATTCCGGATAGGAGATATCGTTTGCACGCACATAATTGGCTGAGAAATTTTGTGGGTATATTTTGGTTCCTTTCTTCGTGGCTTCTATATCGATGGTTAGCTTTTTGCCAAGAGGAAATACACTGAGCCAACCGATATCAAACTTCACTTTGTCTCCATTTACCGTTTTGATTACCGAGCCGTCGTTGATGCTTGTAGATGTTATAGTAGATGAAGTTTCAAACTCAAAATCCCAAATGGCAAAATAACTTCCGTTCCAGGCGTAGGCTTTATTTGGATTTTCAACAGTAATGGTGCCTTTATAGGTGGTAGCTGTCTCGCTGGTCTTTGTAAACGTAAATTTTAGGTTTGCCTTTTCATCGATAATGGGAGTTGATGTTGGGGTTGGAGAAGGCGATGTGGTATTCTGTGTAATGGTTATAGGATCATAGTTGGCTGAAGACTTATTAAAGTTATTGATAATGATAACAATATCAGTCATGTTGACAGCCCGGTCCATGTTTAAATCTGCATTGAGATTGTATTTACCATCTCCTTCAGCACTATTGAAAAATTGAAGAAGATCAACGATGTCCGTCATGTTAATGGCATCGTCCTGAACAAAGTCACCGGCTTTCATAAGGATTGGAGAAGCTGCACTTCCAATAGAAGCATTTCCTTTTAAAGCAAAAGGTGAGCTTAGCCTTTTGAGGTAGCTTTGTTTTGTAATTTTTAGGGTATAGTTGATTGTTGCTTGTGGAACGTTAAGAATTTCGAAATACCCATTGCTGTCTGTCAATCCGTACATTCCATTTTCAGGAATTTCTACTTTGAATCCGGCTTTCATTTGGGGAGATACGTTTTCCAGTTCAGGTGCAATGAAGCCTGAGATTTTGATTCCTTCCCTGGTGGAAGGAAGATCACGGGTAACGGCAAATGCAAAGGATAGGCTAATTGTACCGATTAGCACCGCCGTAAGTAATGAGCCAAGTCCCTTCATTTTTGAAAAAAACTTCATAATTTACCTCCTAAATCTACTTAATTGGATGAATTGAATATCCTTTCTATTATTACTCATCCTCCTATAACAATAATTAAAGCGCTTTAACTTATCAATAGTGGATCTTGTTATTTATTGTACTCCTTTGCCAAAAATAGAAAAAGTGAAGCGGATTATCCGTTTCACTTTTTCTATTTTCTGATTTATTGATATAGATAATAAAGATATATTTAGATTTTTTAAGTGTGTAAATCCTTGTGATAAGTAACAGCTTGCATGCTGGAAACTAGTTTGGGATTTTGTTATCTGCAAACTAACCCTTTACATCTTTAAACAGTGCTTCTACAATTCGTACTGCATCTTGATCCACCACGCGGTAACAAATCTCCAGTCCTTTCCGGTCTCCATCAATAATCCCTGCTGCTTTCAGCTTGGAAAGATGCTGGGATACCGTTGATTGGGGAAGTTCAAGGCACTCTTGGATTTTGGTTACATTACAGGCATTATGAATAAGACCTTTTACGATACAGAGCCTGTGGGGGTGTGCTAATGCTTTCAGTTTTTCAGCCATTTCATCATACATTTTTAAATCAACCACATTCATTACCTCCTGATTATATGAATAGCCCCATATCCGATTCTTCAACTGAGCCTAAGAAGGAAGCAACACCGCCAATGGTAACCCCTTCAATGAGTTCTTCCTTTTTAATTCCCATGACATCCATGGACATATTACATGCGATGAGTGTAACACCGCTGGCTTTTGCTTGCTCAATCAATTCTTCAAGGGAAGCAACATTTTTCTTTTTCATTATATATCTTATCATTTTTGTGCCCATTCCGGCCATATTCATTTTTGAAAGGGACAGTTTTTTTGAGCCTTTGGGCATCATAAATCCGAACATCCTTGCAAAGAGGTCTTTTTTTACCCTTTTACCATCGGGCTTTCTCAGTATATTAAGTCCCCAGAAGGTAAAAAACATGGTAACCTTTCTGCCCATGGCTGCGGCTCCGTTGGCAATAATAAAGGAGGCAATGGCTTTGTCCAGGTCATTACTGAAAACTACCATGGTTTTGCTATTTTTTTTTTCGACGGTCCCTTGGGGTTCCGTCTTTAGCTCCTTCCTTATCAGTGCTTCAAAAGTACTGTTGTTGTAGTTTATGTTTAAAAGTGTATTGCCGGTTTTTTCGCACCAAGCCCGGATGTCTTCTTGAAAAGCCGGGTCAGTTGCTTGAACCTTTAAGACTTCGCCATAGTTCATAGCCTTCAAGGCATCATAAACCTTCATAATAGGACCTGGACACTGTAGGCCGCATGCATTTACCTGAACATCTGCATCGGCTTTACAGGAACCGTCATTACAGTCCACCGACTTAATCATATCATCTTTCATAATTTTGTCATATTCATAAATATCCTCATTAGCCTGTTTTTGCGCAGCCAATTGATAGGTTTTGTAGCCGCCGCTTAAATTCTTCACATTTTTAAAACCTTTCTGTACAAGAATCCGGTAAGCGACATAGCCCCGAAGACCCACCTGGCAGAATAAATAGATGTCCTTATCTTTTGGGATTTCCTCCAGTCGCTCTCTTAAATCATCCACCGGGATATTTACAGCGCCAGCAAGAGTACCCAAACTATATTCCATCGGAGCGCGAACATCGATGAGAATAGAATTTCCGGTATCCAGTGATGGAATTTCATCCCAGTGAAATATGGATGCATCACCCTTTAACACATTGGAGGCGGTGTAGCCTGCAATATTGACAGGGTCCTTGGCTGAGGAATAGGGCGGCGCATAAGCCAGCTCCAGTTTTTCCAGATCATAAACTGTCATTCCTGCCCGGATGGCAGTGGCAATAACATCAATCCTTTTATCTACCCCTTCATAACCGATGATTTGTGCCCCTAAAATCTTACCTGAATTTCTCTCAAAAATGAGCTTGATGGACATTGGGATTGCTCCTGGGTAATAGCCCGCATGGGAAGGCGAGTGGGTAAAGGATTTTTCATAAAGAATGCCATTTCGTTTTAATACTTTTTCATTATTTCCCGTAATCGCTACAGTAATATCAAAGACCTTTACGATCGAGGTGCCTTGTGTTCCGGGATAAGCTTCCTTGACACCGCAAATATTATTGGCAGCAATCCTTCCTTGCTTATTTGCCGGGCCTGCAAGAGGAATGAGCGCTGAACCGCCGTGGATGTAGTCTTTTACCTCAATGGCATCGCCTACAGCATAGATATCTTCATGGGAGGTTTTCATTGTCTCATCTACCAGAATACCTCCGGTTTTGCCCAAGCTGAGTCCCGCTTCAACAGCAAGCTTGGATTCAGGACGGACACCAATTCCTAAAATTACCATGTCTGTTTTCAGTGATTTTCCGCTGGTTAATTCAACGGTAATAAAATGATCCGATTGAACAAAGGATTTAACCGCGTCCTTTAAGTAAAATTCGACTTCCTTTGTTTTTAAGTGCTGGTGTACAATGGCCGCCATTTCATAATCCAAGGGGCCGATTACATGTTCGGCAAGCTCGACTACAGTGACTTTTACCCCCATTTTATGAAGGTTTTCAGCAACTTCCAATCCAATAAAGCCAGCACCTACCACGACAGCTCTTCTTGGTTTCTGTAAATCGACAAAATCCTTAATCCTGTAAGTATCGGGAATATTTCTTAAGGTGAAAATACGATGGGAGTCTATTCCCGGAAGATTCGGTTTTATGGGTTCCGCGCCTGGAGAAAGAATCAACTTGTCATAAGACTCTGTATATTTAATATTTTTTACTTTATCAAAAACCTCAACTTTTTTTTCATTAGGTATAATTTTAATTACTTCACTTTTTACCCGTACGTCAATATTAAATCTTTCCTTCATTTTTTCCGGAGTCTGAACTACCAATTTGTCTTTTTCCTTAATCACTTCGCCAATGTAATAGGGTAATCCACAGTTGGCAAAGGAAATATATTCGCCCTTTTCAAACATAATAATTCGAGCATCTTCATTTAGTCTTCTAAGCCTTGCAGCTGCACTTGCGCCACCTGCAACTC
This sequence comes from Clostridia bacterium, assembly GCA_026418275.1. Taxonomy (GTDB): domain Bacteria; phylum Bacillota; class Clostridia; order Acetivibrionales; family DSM-2933; genus SKW182. Next base: position 139,168 of record JAOABQ010000077.1, on the reverse strand, counting down.
CACCTACAATGATAACCTTCATAGGCATATTTACTACCCCTTTCGCAATAACATTATATTTATATATTATGATGATACGATATAAATCGTGACTTGTCAATAAAATACTTTTCTGTATCCGAAAGAAGACAAGAAGCAGAATAAATGAAGTTTCTAGAGGGGAAATATAGGTAAAATCATTCGATTTTGTGGTTTGTATATAAAGGTGTCTTATGGTATGATAACGATTAACGATTCAATCGTGAAGTCATGCAAGAATGGAGGTGGACAAAATGCTCAATGTTGAACTGGTGAATTTGCTTCAGATTTTTATTATTATCTTTAGTTTGGTATGGTTTACTTGGGGAATTGTCCGTATTCAGTCTGGCGGTTATCATGATTTAACCGAAGAAAGGGCTAGGATTCTCGTTTTTCAAGCACTTTTTTATGAAAGAAAACTGTTTGTTAAAGACTATGAAAGCTATCATAAGTATGAAGTATGGAGATTGTATTTATTTAGTTAGTTTGATCATTTCCAATTCATTCAGTTATTTCTGTGTGTTCTCAAATTTAAATAATTAAATCTAATAACATTACTCAATAAAAGGGTTATAAACTAACCTTTTTTATCGCATTCATTTTTGATAAAAAATGTATAAAACTTAGAAGATTGTATATTGGAGGTTCTTTTTTATGAATATAATTTTAGAAGCTTTTAGCTTTCTTTTTGAAAAGATATCTTTATTTACAGGGGACTGGGGATTGGCTATTATTCTTTTAACCGTGACGATAAGAACCATACTTCTACCTTTTTCTATCAAGCAGAAACAAGCAATAACAAACCAACAGGCCTTTTCGAAAAAGATTTCGGAAATTAAGGAGCAGTATAAAAATAGCAAGAGCCGGTTAGAGGCGGAATTGGCAAAGCAATACAAAGATGGGTCAAAGAATTTTTTAGGATGTTTTGTAACGCTTCTTCAGCTCCCTGTTGTGTTTGCTTTATACAATACCATTTCCAATATGCCGATGAGTGTGGGTACAATGATTGTACCTTGGGTGAGCAGCTTGAAATTAGCGGATCCGTTTTTTGTTATTCCGGCTATATCCATAATCATTCAACTGCTGCCTAATATCATGGCTTCTTTTGGGATCATAAAATCAGCTTATATACAAAAAGCAACCGTAATGCAAGTTGTTATTATTTGTATTATCAACCTGATGTTTTTGGCAAAAGCGCCAATCTCGATCGGCATATATTGGGTTACAACCAGTTTTTATAGTGTCATTGAGCAAATTGGATATGGTCTGTTTATGAGAAATAGAAAGGCAGCAAGTGAAGCATAATAGGATCATTTTTGAAGGTTGGCAATAGCTATTAAACAGATATAAAAAAAGAAGTGCCGATCGGCACTTCTTTTTTATATTGATTAAGATATTTTCTTCCAAACTCCTGCTTTACCAGGTTCTTCACCTTTGGTCCACCATAATGCTTCCCAATCACTGCCGTTATGGGAAACCTTTGATCCGCCTGTGTAAACATCATTAGCGCTCCATGGCGGGTTGTTGCTGTTCGGTGTTGGTGAAGGTGTATTTGTTGGTTTTTCTGTAGGAACAGGTGTGTAAGTTGGCTTAGGATCGTCTATAGCCACCAAACCGTAATCGTCTGTCGGGTAGTTTGCAGCTGTGGTGTTAAAGTGCATAATTACAATTAAAATATCTTCCATATTTATAGCACCGTCTTTATTAAAGTCCACAGGAGCTTTGTATTTACTGTCACCTGCTGCAGAGTTAAAGTAGTCAATAAGAGTAACAATATCTGACATATTGATGGCATAATCGAATGCAGTTTCCATATCCCCAGCCCAAATCTTTACAGATTTAGCTTGAGTTCCAACCATTAGAGAAGTTGTGCCGGATACATTGATTTCCCTTGTCAAATAATTAGGTTTGCTAAATACTAGTTTATATCCAGCAGCTTTTGCCGGAACACCGGAAATCTGATAGAAACCGTTTGCATCTGTAGTTGCTGAGTAGCTAGTACCGCTGATTTCTACTTTGGCACCGGATTTTACAGCGCTTGCAGCGGATGCTGAATATATGAAGTCACTATCTACATAACCCGAGTATGTAAGTCCTGGAGGAGGTGTTGTCGGTGGTGGTGAAGTTGGTGGCGGCGGTGTAGTCGGTGCTGGCTCAGCATATTCATACGCAAATGAGTATTGCTTTCCATCAAGTGTTACCTTCCAGTTTGAGGGCATTGATATAGGCAGGTAATAGTTCATGTCTAACGAATATGTTCCGCCAGCCGGTATACTTTGCCATGAAGGTATAGTAAATTCAAGATAATGGAAATCACCTTTGAGTCCCCCGACATTGCTGCCTGAATGCTCACTTGAAACTACTTTTAATCCGGCTCCGCTTTGGTCCGAAATATTGCTGGGTGCTGAAGAACCCGCTGTAAATTCAAATTTCGTACCACCCGGAATCGCCTTGCCTGTATTGTTTTTTAATTCTAATTTAGGATTAAGCGGATAATTCTGATCCCCAAGCTTAAAGCCGGTAACTGATGGAATAATATCCACGGTTTCTGTAGGCATAGGCTTGTTGGACTTTGAATATCCGTATTTTGTTTGGCCTTTCAACCGGTTATACATCAAACTGACAAGGGTATCACCCTGTACATATTCTCCTTTTTGCTGGTCGAGCTTATAGTCTCCGGAAAACTCCCAGAACATAAGTCCGCCTGCCCCAGTTTTCACAACATAATCAACTTTAGCCGCGATGGACTCCTCATCCTCAGTGGATAGAAACACCTTTTTCTGCTCATTCCAAAGCCATGGTGCAACAATAGTGCTGTCGTAATAGCGATTATATGTACCGGTTAACTGAGTATCTTTAATGTTGTACAGTGAAAGGTAGCTTGGAAGAATACCTTTTTCAAGGTTTTTCGCATGCCACATGGGATTTGCGCCGGCAAGAATTTCTTTGCCATCTTTGTCAACATCACACCATATATTATCAATACCTCCAGCACCATATCCTGGTGGCACCGTACTTCCAACATTACTACCGGTTCCTGGAGGGTGCGGCATACCTGCCGGCAGTGGTGCATTTCCCCATAAACCGTTTGTTCCTCCGGTAACACCCTGCCAACCACGTGTGTAGAACGGAATACCGATATTGACTCTTCCGGGAGTCATTGAAGCACGGAAATAACGGTATGCCCAGTCCGTATTCAGATAGCCTATGTTTTGATACGCACCGCCGTATGCATTCCAATGCAACAATTCATTATCTTTTCCGTTATCAAAAAGCGCTGCATTCGGGCCAACAAATTGATTCCAGGCTCCGTGCAAATCATAGCTCATGATATTGACATAATCCAAATACTGACTTACCTGGTGTACTTCCATTCCGCGCAGTAAATACCCGGAAGAAGGAACCGCTGCTGTCAGCATGTAGTACTTATTATCCGCAACACCTGCTTGGTCAAGTTTTTCTCTCAAGGTCTTCATTAAAACCAAATACCGGGTAAACAATGACCCTCTCAAACCGTTTGAAATCCAGAAATCATCAGGATTACCCGCATTAGTCATTGAACAGGCATACTCATAATCTATATCAACACCGTTAAAGCCATACTTTCTCAAAAATTCCACACAGGAATCAGCAAAGGTATTAATACCGGCATCAGTTTTGGTCATTTCATAAAAACCGCCATCGGCTACCCTTGCTCCGTTTTCAAAATGACCGCCTGTTTCTGCCCAACCACCGACAGAAACCAATGTTTTGACATCCGGATATAGTTTTTTATACTTGCTGAATAGGTTAAAATGCCCTTTGTAAGAGTACGCAGGGTCCATTTCCGCACCCGCAACACCCGGCCATTCCATACCGATAGCGGCATTATCCGCAGTGGCTTCCCCGACAGAAATCTTATTGTTCTTAATATGGGCAAATGCATAGTTGATGTGGGTTATCTTATCCCATGGAATATTGGAAACCAGATATCCCGGTTGACTACCCTTTCCAGTTCTCCAAGAAGCGAAATAACCTATCATTCTTCTTGGATGATCTGCACCCATAATCTCTCTTCCCTGCTCGTCATAAGCCAGTGCATATGGAGCTGTTACATTTGGATTTTTCCACATCCCTTGCGGTCTGTATTTAGCATGATCTACTGCAGCAGCAGAAGCATCTGTAACCATGCTAGGCGGTACCAAAATGCTTACAATCAGCAATGCAACTAAGCACAGCGTCCACCAAGTTCTCTTTGTACGTTTTGTACACATAAATACATATCCTCCTTAAAAAATAAAATAATAATGCCAGATAATTAACTGGCGCTAAACGGAATTTTTCTGGTCTGTTCCCTCCCTTCGTCAAGAAAGCATAAGATAAAAATGAAAAATATGTAATGCTTATAAAGCCTTACATTATAATTTGACAGATAAAAGTTTCCACTAATATATTTTTATCATTTTTTTAGCAATTACACAATTGACGGATTTGTCATTTAGTGCACAATCTTGTATAGAATTATCACTTTATAAATAAAAAAAAGAAGTGCTGGTGAGCACTTCTTTTAATGGATATATTTTACTAAATTTTTTTCCAAAGGGTACCTGCTGCTACGGGTGTCCATGCACTGTTGGATGAGTGCGGGAAAGTACACTCGTAGGTTGAGCCTTGGAATGTAACCTTATCACCGGTTTTATACGCTACATTATCTGGACTCCATTCCTTTACTCCGGTATCCGGTGTAGGGGTGGGTGTATTTGTAGGCGCTATTGTCGGTGGGGGTGTTGTTGGCTGCGGTATATCTGTAAAGATCACCTTGTAATCATTAGTTGGATAATTTGCAGCAGATGAATTAAAGTGTGCGATGATAATCAGGATATCCGTCATATTGATTGCACCATCTTTATCAAAGTCTGCATCTGCATTATATTTGCCGTCGCCTGCAGCGCTGTTGAAGTAAGTAATGTGCTGAACGATGTCGCTCATGTTAATGGCTGCGTCAGCAATAACATCGCCTGCCCACATCTTGATGGGCGCATCGGATGTTCCTACTACTACAGCTTGAGTACTTGAAGTCGGGAAGTTACTTATTGTTCTGGTTAAATAGTTTGTCTTGCTTACTTTTAATTTATAACCTGCAGTACTTTGAGGAATACCACTCATAGAGAATTCCCCTTTGCTGTTGGTAACAGCTGAGTAGGATGTTCCTTCAAGTTCTACTTTGAAGCCCGATTTAACAGCACTTGCAGCAGATTCAGCGTAAGCGAAATCACCGTTCACATTACCTGAAATAGTAAGTCCTGGAGGAGGTGTTGTCGGTGGTGGTGTAGTTGGTGTCGGTGGTGTTGTAACAACTGGTCCTGCATTAGAATATTCACAAGCAAATGCATATTGTTTCCCGTCAAGTGTTACCTTCCAGTTTGAAGGCATTGACACCGGCAGGTAATAGTTCATATCGATTGAAAATGTTCCGCCAGCTGGTATACTTTGCCATGTAGGCACAGTGAATTCAAGATAATGGAAATCACCTTTGAGTCCGCCGACATTGCTGCCTGTATGATCACTTGAAACTACTTTTAATCCGGCTCCGCTTTGGTCCGAAATATTGCTTGGTGCAGAAGAACCCATTGTAAATTCAAATTTCGTACCACCCGGAATTGCCTTGCCTGTTTTGTTTGTAATTGTTAATTTTGGATTCAGCGGATAATTCTGATCCCCAAGCTTAAAGCCAGAAACTGATGGAACGATATCCACGGTCTCAGTAGGCATAGTCTTGTTGGACATGGAATATCCATATTTTGGTTTGTCTTTCAACTGGTTATACATCAAACTGACAAGTGCATCCCCCTGTACATATTCTCCTTTTTGCTGGTCGAATTTATAGTCTCCGGAAAACTCCCAGAACATAAGTCCGCCTGCCCCAGTTTTCAGAACATAATCAACTTTAGCCGCGATGGACTCCTCATCCTCAGTGGATAAAAACACCTTTTTCTGCTCATTCCAAAGCCATGGAGCAACAAGGGTGCTGTCATAATAGCGTTTATATGTTCCGGTTAATTGTGTATCTTTAATGCCGAACGCTGAAAGATAGCTTGGAAGAATTCCTTTTTCAAGATTTTTGGCATGCCACATCGGATTTGCACCGGCAAGAACTTCTTTGCCACCCTTATCATAATCACACCATATATTCTCGATCCCTCCGGCACCATATCCTGCCGGTAAGGTACTTCCAACAGTACTACCGGTTCCAGGAGGAGGTGTCATATGTGGAGGCAGTGGAGCATTTCCCCACAAACCGTTTGTTCCTCCGGTAACATCCTGCCAACCCCTTGTGTAGAACGGAACACCGATATTGACTCTTCCAGGAGTCATTGAAGCACGGAAATATCGGTATGCCCAGTCCGTATTAAGATAACCGATGTTTTGATACGCACCGCCGTATGCATTCCAATGCAATAATTCACTATCTTTTCCATTATCATAAAGAGCTGCATTCGGACCGACAAACTGATTCCAAGCTCCGTGCAAATCATAGCTCATGATATTTACATAATCCAAATACTTAGCTACCTGGTATACTTCCTGTCCGCGGAGCAAATACCCGGAAGAAGGAACAGCTGCTGTCAGCAAGTAGTATTTATTATCCTCCACACTTGCCTTGTCAAGCTTTTCTCTCAAGGTTTTCATTAAAACTTCATATCTGGCCCATAAAGAAGGTCTCAACTTATCTGAAATCCAAAAATCATCTGGATTTCCGGCATAGTTGTTAGAAGTCGCATACTCATAATCGATATCAATACCGTTAAATCCATACTTCCTCAGGAATTCCACACAGGAATCTGCAAAAGTATTAATACCGGCATCGGTTTTGGTCATTTCATAAAAGCCGCCGTCGGCTACCCTTGTTCCGTTTGCATCAAAATAACCGCCTGTTTCTGCCCAACCACCGACAGAAATCATTGTTTTGACATCCGGATACAGTTTTTTATACTTATTTAACAGATTAAAATGCCCTTTATACGGGAACTCAGGATCCATTTCGGCACCCGCAACACCTGGCCATTCAATGCCGAGATGAGGATTATTCGCATTAGCTTCCCCTACAGAAATTTTATTGTTCTGAATATGGGCAAATGCATAGTTGATATGGGTTATCTTATCCCATGGAATGTTAGAAACCAGATATGCAGGTCTATTATCCTTTCCAGTTCTCCAAGTAGCGAAGTAGCCTATCATTCTTCTTGGATGATCTGCACCCATAATTTCTCTTCCCTGCTCGTCATAAGCCAGTGCATATGGAGCTGTTACATTTGGATTTTTCCACATTCCTTGCGGTCTGTGTTTAGCATGATCTACTGCAGCAGCAGAAGCATCTGTAACCATGCCAGGCGGTACCAAAATGCTTACAATCAGCAATGCAACTAAGCACAGCGTCCACCAAGTTCTGTTTGTACGTTTTGTACACATAAATACATGTCCTCCTTTTAAATATAATATAAAATAATAAATCATACTACGGTACAAGTTTTACAGTATTACTCCCCGTATTACCTCTACATTTACTTTTGCAAGCTTTTGGTTAGTAAGATTGTTGAAGTTGTACCTTCAGTATGTTTTATATGCGGTTACTATATAAGATTTTTCTTTGAGTTTTCTCTATTGGGTAGACAATAAGCCATACTATATTTATACTATGAATTGAGTATAGTATACAATTGTCGGGGTTGTCATTTAATGTACTAAATTGGCTAGATCATTTTTTAACCGGGATATATAATGTTGAAGAAAATTCTTAATGTTTAAGGTATCGTTTGATAATCCTACATACTTTATGAGTACTATTCCTATCTTATTATTCAATTGCTTGGAAGAAATGTTATAAAATTTACGTCAAATAAAATATAAAACTGATATATAAAGATTGGTGGAGGGCGATATATATGGAATCATTAAGTAAAATGCAAAACATAGGAGACATGTTGGAGCAAAAACTTAAAGAGGTGGGGATTGAGACTCCGGGTGATCTAAAACGCATTGGCAGCAAGGAGGCTTTTAAACGAATAAGAGGTATTGACACTACTGCCTGTATAAACATGTTGTATGCGCTTGAAGGTGCAGTGGAAGGAAAAAGATGGCACTATTTATCTGAGGAAAAAAAGCAGAATTTAAAAGAGTTTTATAAAACGGTTTGTGATGGGAAGGACCTATAATTATTATTTCATAGGTTAAGCCATAATAACTATAAGCGGGTTGTATTGTAGAGATAAACAAAAGCCGGAAACATTAAATTACCTATGTTATCCGGCTTGATATTCATTCTCACTTAAATAAAGAATGGGGGTTATTATTTTTATATATATCCTGTAAGGGGTCCTTAGGTTTATTTAATTCAATATTCGGAGCATGCGGTATTTCCGGCTTTGGTACGAGTGGGTCAGCCTTATTTGAGTTTTGAGGTAAATTAGGGAGATTTGGGCTATTATTTTGCCTGTTTCTTTCGTTCCTTTCATGGATCTTTTCAATAACTGCATTTTCTATAGAGTCTATAGTAATAATTTCTGTCAAACCCAACTCTTTCAGTTTATCTTCTTTAGCCTTGAGGTATGAAGTCCTGTCTTTTGTGTAATCATCCAAATTTAGGCCTGCCTGAATAGAAAGAAGGTATTCATTAAAGGCATTTTCATAGCCTTTAAAATCCTTTTCCAGCATTATAATTAATTGGACTGCCTTATCAACATCAATTTTGGCCAATAAATCCGTATATTTTGAAACATCATTTTGAGTATTGTCATCCGTGTGAGGGTCTTGGACTGCTGTGGTGGGATCCAAGGATGTAATTTCATTCAAGTTAAATATAATTTTTTCAACCAGGGAACGTGCTTTCGTGAGTTCCTCAGAAGAAAAATCCTTTGAAGGAGTTTTTGGAGTTCCAGGAGTTTTTGGGGCCAAGGTATACATTGGACTTGACTTAGCCGTTTCAGAAGAGGTTGGCACCATAGTAACCTGATGTTCCGGTAGATTTGGAACGGCACTGGCTGATGAATTAATGTTACCGGAGTTTACATTAGTGTTATCCTTCGAATTCATTAGTAAATAAACCGGAATGAAGACGGCAATAATCACAATGATTCCAACATATAAGTATGTAAAATCGAATTTGTTTTTTTGAATTTTAGCTTTCTGAGACTTGTTTTTTTTGTTCTTCATAAGTGGTTCTCCTTTAGAGTCAAGATAAAAATATTTATAGCTTCAACTACTTAATTATAGCATAAATTTTTTAGCCGAGGGTCACTTTTTTTAGCCGAAAGTCACTACTTTTCTTGAAAAGTAGTGACTTTCGGCATATTGAATGCTACTTTTAGGGATACAGTTAACAGGGGCTGTTGCAAAATGGCATTTAATCACACCATATTGTATTGAGTTGAAAGACTCTAATACAGGATATAGTGTTTAAGATGTGTTTGCAACAGTCCCTTTCCCTATTCAAAGCTCAAACTCCAGTCTCTCCAAATCCAAAATCTTAACCACATTTCCGTCAAATTCAATCAAGCCTTCATCCTGCATATGGATTAGCTCCCGCGAAAGGGAAGGCCTCGGAATACCCAAATGGTCCGCCATTTCCTTCCTCTTTAGATTCAATGTAATCATCGTTTTTTTCTGATTTTGATATTCCTCCAAAAGATAGCTGGAAACCTTTTGCCGGATTGTCTGGTAGGAAAGATTTTTAATCTTTTTATTGAGCATCAGGATCTTATTAGATAAGAGCCCCATAAAATTATTCAATATATGTGTATTGGTAATACAAAGGGTAACAACCTCTTCTTTTGAAATAAAAAGGATTCTTGTATTGGAAACCGACATTACAGTAGAGGGATACCGGTGCATCTCGGAGAATATAATGACTTCACCAAAAATATTCCCTTCGATAAGCCTGTCTATGGTAATACTTTTACCAGAAGCATAGTTTTTTTGTATTTCTATGCTACCTTCCAATACAACCCCGATACTGGTACATTGGTCACCTTCCAATGCGATGACCTGATCCTTAAGATAGGAAGCAACCTTTGTATTAATATTTTTAAGAGTCTTTGCAATCTCTTCATCCGAGAAATTTCTAAAAAGAACACATTTTTTTAATATTTCATTCATTTCAGATTAAATCTCCATTATTTTTTAAAATTCGTAACATGTGTTACCGATTTATCATGGATATCTTATTATAATAAAATTAACAAATCAAGAGGAGATGATGAAAATGATCAGAAAGATTATTCAAATAGATGAAGAAAAGTGCAACGGATGTGGTTTGTGTGTAACAGCGTGCCATGAAGGAGCAATTGAAATGATAAATGGCAAGGCGAAATTAGTGAGTGATGAATACTGTGACGGGCTTGGAAATTGTTTACCCGAGTGCCCCACAGGTGCAATACAAATGATTGAACGAGAAGCTGTGGCGTACGATGATGACGCCGTTCAGGAGAGATTGGCAAAAATGAAAAAACAGCCTGAAGTGAAGGCGGAGGCTCCCAAAAAGATACCTTGCGGATGTCCGGGTACAATGGCAAGAGCCATTGAAAGAAAACCGGCGGTAAGTGAAGAACCGGCAACGACGAGGGATGAAAAAAGAGAAGAACCGGTTTTAACATCCGAATTAAGGCAGTGGCCGGTACAGCTTAACTTGATTAATCCCTATGCGGGTTACTTAAATGATGCAAACCTTTTGGTTGCGGCAGACTGTTCCGCCTTTGCGTACGCAAACTTCCATAAGGATTTTATAAAGGATCATATTACTGTGATCGGTTGTCCGAAGCTGGATGACAATGAATATTACAAAGAAAAACTTACCGAAATTTTAAAAAACAGCAATATTAAGAGCATTACGGTGGTAAGAATGGAAGTGCCTTGCTGCGGAGGTATTGTAAGTGCGGTAAAGACAGCGATGCTTCAATCCGAAATCATTGTACCCTATAGAGAAGTAATTATCAGTACGGATGGAAGAATGATCAAAGGATAGGCATAAAGTTTTAATATAAACAGTTTGCTATATAAGCATGTAAATAAAAAAATGCCGGGAGGTAATAAAAAATGTGTAATACAATGTTTTGCTATCAATGTGAACAGGCAATCGGGGGAACAGGATGTGTAAAGGCAGGAGCTTGCGGAAAGGATGCGACCTTGGCAGCGCTGCAGGATTTATTGATTTATGAGCTTCAGGGGATCGGTTTTTACGGGCAGAAGCTCCTAAGTCAAGGAAGAAAAATCAAAGATGAGACCCATAAGTTTGTGATGGATGCCATCTTCTCCACTCTCACCAATGTGAATTTCGATGGGGAAAGATTTGTGGAGCTTTTGAAGGAAGCGGCTTTAGTGAAGGAAGAGCTTAAAAAGGCTGCCGGAGATATTGCAGGCAATGTACCGGAGCAAGCCAAGTACAAACTTCCGGCAACAAAAAATGAAATGCTTTCCGACGCAGTTAAAGCGGGAATTATGGCAGATACAAGTTTAAACGAAGATATCCGTTCTTTAAGGCAGATCTTGGTCTACGGCTTAAAAGGGATGGGGGCTTATGCGCACCATGCCTATGTGCTGGGACAAAAAAACGAAGAAGTAAATGAGTTCTTCTACAAAGGTTTGGCCGCTTCCATTGATGATGGTTTGGATGCAGGAGGCTTACTTAATGTAATTATGGAATCAGGAATGGTAAATTTGAAATGTATGGAACTTCTGGATACGGCAAATACAGGGGCTTATGGTAATCCCGAGCCTACCCAGGTACTAATCACGAAGAAAAAAGGACCCTTTATCGTTGTTTCCGGTCATGACTTGAAGGATTTGAAGGAACTTCTTGAACAAACCGAAGGAAAAGGGATAAATATATATACCCACGGTGAAATGCTTCCAACCCATGCATACCCGGAGCTTAAGAAGTATAAGCATCTGATAGGGAATTACGGCGGTGCATGGCAGGATCAGCAGAAGGAATTTGACGGAATTCCCGGCTGCGTCTTGATGACGACCAACTGTATTCAAAAACCCGGAGATACTTATAAGGATAGAATTTTCACATCCGGATTGGTTGGCTGGACTGATGTGGCACATATTGAAGAGAAAAACGGGAAAAAGGATTTTACGCCGATGATTCAAAAAGCACTGGAACTTGGCGGCTGGACCCAGGATGAAGAAGAAAAAAGAATCCTTGTGGGATTTGGGCATGCAGCAGCTTTAAGCCATGCGGATAAGATTATCGAAGCGGTGAAGGCGGGTGCGGTAAAACATTTCTTCCTTATTGGCGGATGTGATGGAGCAAAGCCGGGAAGAAACTACTATACGGAGTTTGCTGAAAAGGCACCGAAGGATACGGTAATCTTAACACTTGCGTGTGGGAAATTCAGGTTTAATAAAATGGACTTTGGAACCATTGGAGAACTTCCAAGACTCCTGGATGTAGGGCAGTGTAATGATGCTTATTCTGCAATCAAGATTGCGCTGGCTCTTTCAGAGGCATTCAATGTTGGCGTGAATGAACTTCCGTTATCACTCATTCTTTCATGGTACGAACAAAAAGCCGTATGCATCCTTCTGACCCTTTTGGCACTCGGAATAAAGAACATACGTCTGGGACCCACACTTCCGGCATTTATCACTCCCAATGTACTCAATATACTTGTTGAAAAATTCAATATCATGCCCATAAAAACAGCGGATGAGGATTTAAAAGCAATTTTGGGATAACTTTAGAACCTAAAAAGCTCGTGATTGAACTCACGGGCTTTTTCACTTCAAGGAGGAGAATACAAGCACTCCTATAACAATTAAGCCCATTGATCTTTTTAGCCAGTATGTTAGAATATAAAGGATTCTTTAAAGACTGGTGGCGGATGAATATTTTTGCGGATAAAAATAAGAAAACCAAGGATAGTACACTACACCCGGGGATGAAGTTTATTGTTAATGCCTCATTTTATGTATATCTGGTAATTTTACTTTATCAGTTGTTTTTAGGGAGATACAGAACTTATGGGGCGGAACGGCGTTACAATATCCGGCCTTTTAATACAATATCCAGGTTTATAGAGCACTATGACCAAGTCACTTTTCATTCCTGGGTTATTAATTTAATCGGGAATGTAGTGGTTTTTATGCCGTTTGGCTTTTTTCTTCCTATATTGTTTCGCAAGATAAACGGATTGGGCAAGGCTTTTTTGATCTCCATGCTCTTTAGCCTATGTGCGGAAATGATACAGTTTATTTTTAATGTAGGGTGGTTTGATGTGGATGACATCCTGCTCAACACAGCCGGAGCTGTTTTGGGGTTTGTTTTATACAAGGGGTTAGTAGGAGTAAAGAATAGGTTGATTGGCGAAATTTAATGACTGGTCTATTTGAGCAACCCAAACCCCTTAATTGTATTAATAAGCGTATCAATATTGATGGGCTTTACGATATAAGCATCATAATCCTGGCCTAAATCGTCGATAAGTTCGGTAGCATTTAAAGCGGTTGCGATAATGATTTTTACCCGCTTCCTTTTTTCAACCCTTTTTTGTTTTTCAGTTTCCCGGATCACCTTCAAAACCCGCACTCCATCGACCTTTGGCATCATAATATCCAAGCAAATGAGATCAAATGGGTTTCCATGATCCAGTGCAAGTAAAAAATGATCGATGGCTTCAATCCCGTTAATGGCAAGATCGCATTTGCCATAGGGAGAAAGTGCTTTTTCTAAGTATTTCCGGCTGGTGAAATCATCTTCTGCAATGAGTATTCTCATAGAATCACTCCTTTACCTGCATTGGCTGCAATGATTATTGAAAAATGAGGTTTACTCAGGTTGTATTTTTGCTGGATAAAGTTGATCTATCGATAACGAAGCTGTACAATATAATATTTGATGATTGAGGTGTGTATAGGTTGAATAAAGAGCAAGAGAAATTTTATTTCCCTTAGTACCTTATGAATAAGGTACTAAGGGGTTTTTTATGATTAGAAGTTATGATTTTGTTTCATGGCCGCTTTATTAATATTTCCCGAAATCCTGTTCATCCAGGGAGATTTTAAATTTTGGGGGAACACTTCCTTTTTTAGAAGTGGAAATCATATTCCGTTTGGATGATGCATTTTCCAACATTCTTAAAACGTCAGGACTTAAATCCTGAATATTTTGCAAGGCTGTGTTCCTTCTTAATTTAAACCGGCTTACCATATCCTTCAGCAGCTCAGCCTGACCGGAAAGCTCCTCACTTGCGGCTGCACTCTCCTGCGCAGTGGCTGAATTTGTCTGTGTCACTTGGGATACTTGGGATATACCTTGATTTACCTGGGAAATGCCTGTTGCTTGCTCATTGGAAGCGGCGGCAATATTGCCTACAAGGGAAGCTGCTTTAGCAATCCCGTCAACAATTTGGGTTAATGCTTTTGCTGTTTCATTTGCAATGACTGTACCGTCTTCAACCTTTCCGATGGAACCTTCAATAAGTACGGTAGTCTCTTTAGCGGCATTTGCACTTCGTGCAGCAAGGTTGCGGACTTCCTCCGCCACTACTGCGAAGCCTTTACCGTGCTGTCCCGCTCTTGCTGCTTCGACGGCTGCATTGAGTGCAAGAATATTGGTTTGGAAAGCGATTTCATCGATGACTTTAATAATCTTTGAAATATTGGAAGAAGATTGATTGATGTCCTCCATTGCCTTGAGCATGCCTTTCATTTGGTCATTTCCCTGCAGTGCCTGTGTTTTGGCCAGTTCAGCAAGTTCGTTGGCTTGATTTGCATTGACGGCATTTTGTTTGGTTTGCGCTGCAATTTGGGTCATTGAAGAAGTGAGTTCTTCAATGGAGCTTGCCTGTTCTGTTGAGCCTTGGGACAAGGCTTGGCTTGAGTCGGAAACTTGTCTTGAGCCTCCTGCCACTTGATCTGCTGCTGTGCTGATGTCACTGAGCACATCGTTCAAGGAATTGATAATTTGGTTGAGAGAATTCTTGATTTCAATAAAGTTACCCATATATTCTCCGGTGATTTGTATGTCAAGGTTCCCCTCGGACATGCTGCTAAGTACACTGGAAATTTCAAAGATGTATGCGTTTAAGGTATTGATGGTTGAGTTTAAGGCATCTTTGATTTCTGCATGATCGCCCATGTAATTTCCGGTTACGCTCACTTTCAAATTCCCTTTTGCCATTTCCTTAAGAACGGAGGAAGCTTCTTTTACCGGTTCAATAATCGCATCAATTAATCCGTTTAAGCCTGCTATTAATGCAGCCCAGTCCCCCTTAAAGGCTTGAGCATGGGCCCTGGTACTAAGCTTTCCTGCCGATGCGGCTGTAATTAATTGACTGATTTCTAGATTTATATCTTTTAGGTTTTTCCGGAGCCCTTCAATATTTTCATTGATAAAGGCTTTCTTACCTGGAAATTTTTCCAGTTCCGCATCAAAGTTTCCTTTGGCAAATTCGGCGACACAGGCCATGGCTTTCTTTTTAACCGTAATATGGCCTTTGACCATATCGTTAACTCCTTTTGCCATAGCCTTATAAGAACCTTGAAATTTATCTTCCGGGACGATAACATCAATATCGCCGGCGTCATGCTGCTTGGACATGTTATTCATTTCATTAATAAATTGCTTAATGTTTTTACGGAGTCCTTCAATATTTTCATTGATAAAAGCTTTCTTGCCCGGGAATTTTTCCAGTTCCGCATCAAAATTGCCTTTGGCAAATTCAGCAACACAGGCCATGGCTTTCTTTTTAACCGTAATATGACCTTTGACCATATCGTTAACTCCTTTTGCCATAGCCTTATAGGTACCTTGAAATTTGTCTTCCGGAACGATAACATCAATATCACCGGCGTCATGCTGCTTGGACATTTCATTCATTTCATTAATAAAACTTTGTAGATTTTCAATCAATAAATTAATGTTATTTTTAATCTCATTAAAGTCGCCTCTATAAGTGTCGGTAATTTTGAGAGGGATATCCCCCTTGCTAATCCTGTCAACATATTCTGCTGCCACGTTGAGTGGCCCGATGACTGCGTCCAGAGTTTTGTTGAGCCCTTCCACTATTTCTTTATACCCGCCTTTAAACTTTTCGGTATTTCCACGGGTATCCAGTCTTCCCTCTACAGCTGCGTGGGTAAGGCTTCCTGTTTCGGAAATAAGATCATTTAAGGTGGCAACCACTTTTTGCATGCTTCTTGAGAGAACGTCAGCTTTGGATTTTTCAATAATGTCAATGTTTAACTCACCATTGGCTATTCTTTCGGCATGGGAAGCTTGTTCCTTAATATTATCAATCATTTTCCCGAAGGAGGACATAAGTAAGCCGATTTCGTCGGTATTTAAAGACTCAATCTTGACATCAATGTCTCCAACAGAAAGCTTTTCAGCGGCCTCTACCAGTTTCGTTACCGGTCTGCTGATGAGACGGGTTAGGAAAATTCCTATTCCTATAGCAAATAGAATACCAAGTAAAATAAAGATAATCATAACCATGGAAGTGTTATTGGCCAAAACCGTATTGCTGTCGGATTTTTTGTGTGCCTCTTCAACGTGTAATTTCATTAAGGCATCAATCGCATTTTGCTCAAGCCGGGAAGCTTTACCTACCTCCCCTTCTTCTGCAATTAACGCGGTGACCTCTGAATCCTTATTTGCTTCAGCAAGAAGTATGACTTTATTAAGAAGGGGAATAAATGCATCATGTGTTTTTTGAAATGTATCATGTGCTGTTTTCAAATCAGGTGAAAAAAGCTTGTTTTTGAGGTCAGAATTGATTTTTTCAATTTCCTGAACCCGTTCCTTGGTTCTAGCGGAAAAATCTTTAACCTGTTCAGGGGTCTCGGCAAGAAGCATGTCACGCACATTGACCCGCAGCCTCTGAAAGGCAGTAGAAATGGTGGAAACTTCCGACAAAGGGACAGTAATATTTTGATATAGCTCTGTATCGCTGTCATCCAGGGATTTTAAATTAACAATTCCTACGATGCCTATGATTCCCGCTATGATTGCTACAACAATGAAGCCTGATAATAGCTTTGTACCGATTTTTAAATTGTAGAACTTTTTCATTATATTAAACCTCCTTATTTACCGAATCAATTTACTTTTCGGCTGTTTACAATGAATGTAAGAGGGGTCCTTCTAAAGATACAGTATGTATATTCAAATAAATTATGGAATGGGTTAATAGGTTAAGAGCCTATTTTGCGGAAAAGCTGTGCATTGGATACAACGGCTTCGAATAAGTGAGCTGTTTCGGGAGGTAATTTTTGGGTTTGTTCGGTAGCAAAGTAGCCACCTTCGGTTAAGGATTGATGAAACATTTTGATAACGTTAATTCTTTCCTGCTCGTTAAAATGAAGAAGGACATTTTTGCATAGAATAAGGCCGAAATCTCCTTCCACCGGTTGAAGGCTTAGAAGGTCATGTTTCTTGAAACTGACTGCGTTCCTTATCTCGCCTGCAAGCTGGTAGTTTTTCATGTATTCATCCGGGATAAAGTACTTCTCCAGAATATCCTTGGGAATCCGGTCTACCTGTTCTCTAGGATAAATTCCGTCATGAATAATCTTTTCAAAAAGGTTGCTTCCATCAATATCGGTTGCTTTGATTTTTACATTTCGAAAATACATATGGCCCATGTTTTCCCTAAGTATAATCGCTAGCGTATAGGGCTCGGGCCCCATAGCGCATCCCGCATCCCATATATGGATATACCTTCTGGTTCTAAGATTGGGAAGGGCATGATCGCGTATGGTTTCCAGGGTCTGAACATCTCTGAAAAAGTAAGTAAATGCCATGGTATGCCTCCGGCTTGAAAGATAGTATTAGCTCCTGTCGCTTATAAGAGAAGAGATATCGATAATTAGGCTTATGTTTCCATCACCGAGTAAGGTACATCCAGCCAGTCCTTTGATGCTTTTTATATATTTGGGTAAGGCTTTCACAACAACCTGCTGCTCACCCAGCAGCTCATCAACGAATATACAAAGTCTCTTTGCGTCATTTTCAACGACGATAATAATTCCGTCATGGATTTTTTCTACCTGTGTTTGAACATTAAAAATTTTGTGAATTCTGATAATGGGGATGGATTCTCCCCGTATCAAAATCATTTCATTTCCATCCGGGTCCTTGATAACCTCCTGTTCCCTAACCTTAAAGGACTCTTTGATGGAGGCTGTTGGAATAGTATAGCGTGAATTTCCGACGCGCACGATCATTCCGTCAACAATTGCCAGGGTAAGGGGAATTTTTATGGATACAACGGTCCCTTGACCCGGTATACTGTCGATAAGAACAGAACCACCGATTTTTTCAATATTTTTCGTTACAACATCCATGCCTACGCCGCGTCCCGAAAACTCAGTGACATCTTCCTTGGTGGAAAAGCCCGGAAGAAAAATAAACGAGTATATTTCCTTGGGGGTAAGTTCATTTTCCGGTTTGCTAACCAGACCGTGTGCTATTGCCTTTTTTAAAATCTTATCTCTATTGAGGCCTCTTCCATCATCTTTAATGATGATCCAAACGTCTCCTCCGGCATTCCTTGCTTCCAGCGTAATTTTACCCTTCACGGGTTTTCCCTTTTCCAGTCTTTCACCGGAGGGCTCAATTCCGTGATCTATGGCATTTCGGATTAAATGCATTAAAGGATCCGAAATCTTTTCAATAATATTCTTATCCACTTCTGTTTCCTCTCCAATAATTTCCAGGTCGACTTCTTTCTTAAGCTTTTTACTCATATCCCTCACAATCCGGTTCATTTTTTGAAATGTGACGGATAAAGGTACCATCCGAATGGACATGACCATATCCTGAAGTTCACCCGTGATCTTTCTTAACTGCCTGGCTGCCTTATAAAAGCTGCTTAAAGGTAAGCCAGAGAGTTCCGGGTTTTGAGTGACCATGGCTTCAGAAATAACCAGTTCGCCAACCAGGTCCAAAAGCTTGTCCAGTTTTGTAATGCTTACACTGATGATGCTTTGCTTTGAAGCTTGAGAAGTGGTATCTTTGTCAGATGAAAAGGTTGACGGGGGTGTTTCATGCTCCCTTGCAGCAGTGTTTTTTTCACGTTCTTCTGTGAGAAATGCTTCTTGAATTTCATTGATTTCCAAAGTCTTCAAAAAAATAGTTTCCATGAGGGAAGAACGGATTTCATCCAAGGTGCGTCTTGATGTAAAGAAAATTTTAACCCCATCTCGCCGAATGATATCGAGACTGTTTTCATCTTCAATAAGCTGCTCGGGAATGGTTGATATATCCTCCGCATACTCTTTTAGTTTATGCATTACAGAAAAGGCACGGATGTTTTCCATTTCACAGCCTTCCTCAAATAGGATAACTGCTTTGTAAGTGTGCTTTAAAGATTGGTCCGTCGGCTTATCCTGGCAAATATAAAATTTTTGCTTATTTGTGGGAGGTGGATTTTGATCTGCAGATTTAGAAGAAGGGGTGGTTCCTTTTAAGTCGCTTAAAAAGGATTTTATAATTTCAATCAAGGTGGATGCTTCTGTGTCCGACTCTTTTCCATTTTGAATCTTTGAAACTTCATTTTTTATGAAATCAATACCTTCCAAAACAATATCGGTTAGTTTGGAGTGATCGGCATATTCAGGCTTCTCCTCCCGCAAAAAGTAAAAAAGGTCTTCCAGTGAATGTGCGAGGGTGGAGATTTGGTTGAAGAGCATCATCGCAGAGGAGCCTTTAATGGTATGCATAATTCTAAAAATTTCATTGATGGCAGGCATTTGAAATTTACCGGTTTTTTCACTTTCAAGAACGGCATTTTCCAACTGCTCTATAAGCTGTGATGTTTCAAAAATGAACATATCCAGCATAGGTTCCCGGTTGAATGCATCGGTCAATTTGATTCACTCCTTAAAGGTCAGGTTTTCTTAAAGAAATGCAAAAATGAAGTTAAATTTGGGTAAGAAAGGTTATAGTTTCTTCAGTGCTGCGATGATAATTTCTTCCTTATAGGGTTTGACAACAAAGTTTTTGGCTCCGGCGATCACAGCCTCACGCACATAATTTTCCTGTCCCATTGCAGAAACAACACACACCTTGGCATTGGGATCAATATTACGGATGGCTTTCAGTGCCTCAATTCCGTCCATCTCAGGCATGGTTATATCCATGGTTACAATGTCAGGTTTTAGTTCCATATACTTTTTTATAGCTACAGCACCATTTTCTGCTTCTCCAATGACCTGAAAACCGTTTTTTTCAAGCATCATTTTGAGAGACATTCTCATAAAAGCTGCATCATCAACGATTAATACTTTGGACATAAAAATTCCTCCTTGAAGTTAATCAAAAAATTTAGGAGTATTAAAAATGCTTGATGTTGAATTGTGAGTGAATTAGTTTGACCTTAGCAAATGTTTAAAAGTGTTTCAATGGAAGTGAGCGTTCTTTTTTTTAGAGAAAAGTTGTACTGATTCATCCTCCATTTCAGTGTAAGCCTGAATAAAGTTCCCATGATAATATCTGAGAGGTCTTCTGCGTCGAATTGTGAGCAAATTTCTTTTGTGGCTTGTCCTTCCCGTACTAAAGCATCTATAAAACTTGAACGCCGGGTGAAAATATCCTTCACTTTATTTGCAGTGTGTTCATCATGCCCAAGAATCTCATAGGAGTGTAGAATAGCTGTGATTGCAGGATAATTTTCATAATATTCGGCAAAAGATTTTATAAAAAATAAAATTCCCTCTTTGGGCTTTAATTTGTTGTTTTCAACAGTTTTCATGATGGTAAGATCAAATTGAGACGAGTAATCAAGAATGGCCAATACAATATCATCCTTGCTTTTAAAGTGCCTGTAAAGAGATGCATCGGTTACATTTTGCCTTTTGGCGATTTCTCTTGTAGATAAATTATGTATTCCTAATTCATCGATAATATCAATCGCACTTAATATAATGCTTTCTCTACGGGATAAAAAAGAAGATTTCATAGACATGATCCTTTAACATTAGTTAGCGATTGCTTACATAATAATTATATAAGATTCGATAATTTTTGTCAACTTTTTTAGAGTTTGAATTGACTGCCATGCTAAAAAGAAACAAAGAAAATATGTATAACTTTAACAAAATTTCATCGGATATCCACGAAAAATTTATAAAAAATGCCACTATTTTTAAATGATGTATATCTATACAATGAGAAGGTAAACAGGAAAAAAAGGGAAGTCGTAGCTCAATTATTTTACATTCAAGGAGGTTAACACATGGCACATTTAAAGAAAATTTTATGTTTGATGGTTGCAGCACTTGTTATTATGTCAACCGGTATGCTTCCGGTCAAAACCGGACAAGCTTACGCTGCCGCATCGGGTGTACCGGGTACTCCCAGCCTCAGTCATAACAACTGGGATAATGATGGGAATTACACCATTGCAATGAATTTGTGGTGGGGAAATAACGGCACATCATGGAAGTTGTATGAGAATGACCAACCCATTTACGAATCCAACCTGACAGATAACACCCCAAATCAGCAAACAGCTGAAAAGTCCTTTAACGGAAAATCAGAAGGAATTTATACCTATAAGTGTGAATTGGTAAATTCCTACGGAAAAACAGTAAGCTCTGTAATCACTGTAACTGTTCAGGGCGTTGCAAATACGCCTACACCGGTAACTACAAGTACACCAACACCTACAGGAACCAATTTTCCTACCGATACCCCGACCCAAACATCTACTTCAACTACGGGACCTGCAACAATCACACCAACGCCTACCCCGACCACCGGTTCTCTAACAACAGTTTGTACCTGGAAGGATAATAAAAAATGCGCATATACACCTACATACGATGATACTTTTTTAATCGGGTCACAGGAAAAGGTTGAAGTACTTCACAAAAAATATGGTGTTAAAGGAACGATATTCTGGAATACGGGAGATGCTTATGATAGCAGATGGCCAAGACTGAAGATGATTTTGGATGAAGGTTACCTGGATATAGGCGCTCACACGGTAAATCACCCGGATTTAACCCAGAAGACAGAACAGGAAATAGAATATGAATTATCGAATTCAAAGAGAATTCTTGAAGAAAAGACAGGGTTTAAGTGTGAAACCATGGCATACCCATATTTTGAGCACAACAGCAAGGTTCAGCAAATCGCGGCCAAGTATTATATCAGTGCACGTGGAGGCGGTATGAAGGAAGGTGCGCTTCTGGAGTCAACCAATCCAGAAAACTTCTATGCATTAAAGTCCTATATCAATTTAGGTGTTGGGGGAAACAATGGACCCCAGTCAACACTTGAAATGATGAATGGCTGGCTGGATGATGCAATCCGGCAAGGTGCCTGGATGATCGTAACCAACCATGGAGTAGATGGGGAAGGGTGGGAACCGTCACCGCTGGATAAGATGGATAAGCATTATGCATATGTTCAGACCAAAAACGCAGATGTGTGGTCTGAAGGAATGGCTGAAGTTACGAAATACATTAAGGAAAGGCAGAGTGCTGCCGTAAGTACGGTTTCGGCCTCAGATGAGCAAACCGTTATAAGCCTAAGCGATACTTTGGATAATGCGGTATTTGATTATCCTCTTACCTTAAAAACCAAGGTTGACAGCAGTTGGAACTCTGTCACGGTAACCCAGGGAAATATTACATCTACAAAGCTTGCTGCAGTAGAAGGGACTGAAAAATTTATATATTATGATGCCATACCAGATAAAGGGCAGATAACAATACATAAAGTAAATTGAGTTCAAAAAACGGTACAAAAAAATCCTCTAACACGCATGCGTTAGAGGATTTTCTTTTGAAATGGATTTATATGTGTTTCTAAAATATAATGTTTTAGATAACGAAGTGTAAACATAGTAAAATTCGAGAGATGAAATACTTGGTTTACTTAGGTGTCAAAAACCGAAATTTTACTTTTACAGTTCATTATCTGTAGAAATGATTGTATCACTTCAGAAAAATGAATATTCCTTTAATGTATATAATGGTATAATTAGACTTGTTCAAAATTGTAAAATAGGGAGGCTTGTAAAGATGGCTGAAAAAAATGAAAAATTAATTATCCCGGAGAATTATGAATCAAGCTTGGGTATTAAGGAGACGGAAGCCGCAATAAAGAAAATAAAGGACTACTTTGAGATTCAGCTGGCAAACGCTTTAATTTTGGCAAGGGTTTCTGCTCCGCTTTTTGTAAGGCCTGAAACAGGACTGAATGATAATTTGAATGGTGTAGAAAGGCCTGTTTCCTTTGATGTAACGGCCATTGACGGAAAAAATGTTGAAATTGTTCATTCCCTGGCGAAATGGAAACGTATGGCTTTAAAGCGGTATGGATTTCAGGTTGGAGAAGGACTCTATACCGATATGAATGCAATCCGTAGAGATGAGGAACTGGATAATTTGCATTCTGTTTATGTCGACCAGTGGGACTGGGAGCTTGTTATCGATAAGAAAGAAAGAACGACTCAAAAGTTAGAGGAGATTGTAACAAGAATTTTTGGAGTCTTTAAAAGGACTGAAAACTATGTAAATGAAATGTATCCTCAGATTAAAAAGGTATTGCCTGATGAAATCTCTTTTATAACAACCCAAGAGTTGGAAGATTTATATCCTTCTCTATCTCCAAAAGAAAGGGAGAATATGATCTTAAAAGAAAAAAAGGCTGTATTTATTTCTAAAATTGGGGGAACTTTAAAGTCAGGAATAAAACATGATGGAAGAGCCCCGGATTATGACGATTGGGAGCTCAACGGAGACATTGTATTCTGGAATCCAGTTTTAGACAGAGCTTTCGAGTTATCCTCCATGGGTATCCGGGTTGATGAAGAGGCGCTAGTAAAGCAGTTGAAAATCAGTAGGGCAGAGGAAAGACAAGAAATGCAATTTCATAAAGACCTTTTGGAAGGCAAGCTGCCTTACACAGTTGGAGGCGGTATCGGCCAATCAAGACTCTGCATGTTCTTTTTAAGAAAAGCGCACATTGGTGAAGTGCAGTCTTCAGTATGGCCGGAATCCATGATCAAAGCGTGTGAAGCTGCAAATATTAATTTGTTATAGGTATTATATAAAATCAGAATATACAAATTATGAAGGATGTGGATGAAGTGGAGCGTAAAACAATCCGTCAAATCTATAGAGAACCGGAAGGATACTTTAACGGCCTTATTCAAATTTCCGGCTGGGTGCGAACCCTTCGGGATTCCAAAACATTCGGCTTTATCGAACTTAATGACGGCTCATATTTTAAAAATATTCAAGTGGTTTTTGAAGAGGAAAAAGTATCTAATTTCAAGGACATAGCCAAGCTTCCTGTTGGTTCTGCAATTACAGTAGAGGGAAACTTGGTAGAAACGCCAAATGCCAAGCAGCCCTTCGAATTAAAAGCATCAAAGATAGAAATTGAAGGTTTGTCTACACCGGATTATCCGCTGCAAAAGAAAAGACACTCCTTTGAATTTCTAAGAACCATTGCCCATTTAAGACCGCGTACAAATGCATTTTCTGCAGTTTTTAGAGTCCGGTCTCTTGCTGCATATGCCATTCATAAGTTCTTTCAGGAAAGAGATTTTGTATATGTCCATACCCCCATTATTACCGGAAGTGATTGTGAAGGTGCCGGTGAAATGTTCAGAGTATCGACTTTTGATTTCAACCAGATACCCAAGATGGAGAATGGGGAAATTGATTTTTCAAAGGACTTCTTCGGGAAGGAAACAAGTTTGACCGTGAGCGGACAGCTTGCCGGGGAAGCTTACAGTATGGCGTTTAGCAATATTTATACCTTTGGGCCTACATTTCGGGCTGAAAACTCAAATACCGCAAGACATGCTGCTGAATTCTGGATGGTTGAACCTGAAATTGCATTTGCCGATTTAAAGGATGACATGAGACTTGCAGAGGATATGTTAAAATATATCATCTCCTATTGTATGGAACATGCGCCCCTTGAAATGGAGTTTTTCAACAGTTTTATTGACACCGGACTGTTTGAACGCCTGAATAATGTTGTAAATTCGGATTTCGGGCATGTAAGCTATACGGAAGCCGTTGATATTTTGAAAAAGGCATCCCATGAATTTGAATATCCTGTTGAGTGGGGAAAAGATTTACAGACCGAGCATGAGCGCTACTTGACAGAAAAGGTATTTAAAAAACCTGTATTTGTTACCGATTACCCAAAAGAGATCAAGGCATTCTATATGAGACAAAATGAGGATCAAAAGACAGTGGCTGCGATGGACCTTCTTGTTCCCGGTGTCGGTGAAATTATTGGAGGCAGCCAAAGGGAAGAACGGCTTGATTTACTCGAAAAGAGAATCGAGGAACAGGGGATGTGCAAGGATGATTATTGGTGGTATCTCGAACTGAGAAAGTATGGGGGAGTGAAACATGCCGGCTTTGGTCTTGGATTCGAAAGAGCCATCATGTATATCACAGGAATGTCAAACATCCGTGATGTGGTTCCTTTTCCTAGAACAGCAAAATCGGCAGAGTTTTAAATAGATTAGTTTTAGTAATATAAAAAGGTTACCATAATTGGCTATGGTAACCTTTTTTTAGAGTGCGTATTCAACATGCTCTTCATTGATTACTGTTTATTAGTGGGGTAATTGTTGCCAGTGTAAGATTCAAATACTTTCTTAACGATATTTCCACCGACTTTACCAGCTTCCCATGATTTTAAATCACCATTATAACCCTGTTTCAAATTAACGCCAACTTCAGAAGCTATTTCGTACTTCATCTTATCAAATTGAGTTTTACTTCTATTCGCCATAATGATAGCCTCCTTGTATATCTTATTATATTATTACACTATTGATGTGAATATTTAATAGTGTACTTTTATATTCTGTAGTTTTAAATTTTTTATAACCAGGAATTAATGCCATAGATATGATTCTTATCTAGTAATGGAATAAAGTGGCGTGTTATAGACAGTGTGGATGAGGGAATATATAAAATAATCAAAAGGAGGGTGTTAAAATGAATACACTGGTTTTAAAAAAAATTAAACTTACCGATAAGGATAAGAGAATTATTATGAAACATGCAAATATTTGTACTGATACCCATGGCAGGGGATGTGAACTTTTTATCAATGAGAAGAAAAACGGCCTTAATTGATTTGTCCATGGAGAGAATGGTGTCTGTGCAGCAATAAAAAGTTTGCGGATAAATTATAATAGCGCCTGTAACATAGTGTATGGGCGCTATTAATTCGTCTTTTATTAAGTTATTCTTTCGCGTTAGCGGTTGCACTTTCCCTAAATAACAAGCTGATACTATATAATCCGGCTAACCCGATGATTGAGTAAATGGTTCTACTTATAAACTCGTCCGGGCCGCCGAAAAGGTTAGCCACTATATCATATTGAAATAGCCCTACCATTAACCAATTTAGTGCGCCTACGATGACGAGGATTAAAGCAAGTCTATCTATTGGTGTCCTCCTATTCATGATGCCAACTCCTTCATTTATTTTAGTCTTATTATTCACGCAAAAGCAAGTAAACATGCATGGATAAATTTGCATGACCTTGGCAATGATTGTTCAGATTTTCAAAATTGATTCATATAAGATGCTGTTTGAGAGAATACTAATTTTCAAAACATAGAGATCGTGAAAATGATATTGCATGAATAACTTGAATTTTCACGATATTAACCAAGGAAATTGAATCGCGATATAAATCTTTATCGCGTTCAATATAGATCGTGAAAATAGTTTTGTATGGATAAATTGAATTTTCACGATATTAAATCAAGGAAATTGAAGCGCGATGTAAAACCTTTATCGCGTTCAATATAGATGAATTTCAAAGGGTTGTCTTGATAATCACAAAAATTTGAAATGGTGAGAGGCACAAAAAATGAGCAGAGTGGAAAGAACCTATGGAAAAGTTTTTAAATACATGCTGTTTTTACTGAACCCCTTTAAAAAAAAGGTGATTCATACAAATTGTGAAATTCATAAGTATATTAATTTTCAGGCGCTGGATATTTTAAAAAACGATCGGTATCTGGATGCATATTCTTTTTTCAGTGATTTTATAACCAATATAAATGAGGGAGCTTTTTGGGCGGATCAAGATTTTAAAAGCTCGGACCATTTTTATAACCCGGTCAGGGAAAAAGGTTTGTTTGGAAACCGGAGCGCACTGTCTGTTGGAAGTGAGTATTACAAGGAGGCAATAAAATACTGGACTCTTCAAAATACGGAAAAAGCCATGTTTTATTTGGGTGCGGCAGTTCATATTATACAGGATATGACCATTCCCCAGCACGCAAATATCCGTCTCCTTGATAATCACCGCCAATATGAAAATTTTATCCGCAGAACCTACCGGAATTCTCCTAAATTTGCTGTTGACCGGGGGGGATATTACCTTGGAAGCATTGAAGAATTTATAAGGTGCAATGCCAGAAATGCGCTAAGGATCTATTCCCGGCTAAAAGACATCCGGGATTCCGAGAAGCGGTATTACACCATTGCCAAGTTTACATTGCCTTTAGCACAAAAAACAACAGCCGGTTGTTTTTTACGGTTTTACAGAGATGTATTTAAGAAGAAAGTAAGGCTTACAAATCATTCAAATCAGAAAAGTGAGAGGTATCGGATAAAAAATGGATAATGTAAATCGGTTTGACGGAAAGCATTTGGTCGTCATGGCACTTGGAAATATGATAGGTTCAGGAATTTTTCTTGCCAGCGGAATTGTAATTTCTCTTGCGGGTCCTGCAGCAGTGCTGGCGTATGCGATAGGAGGACTTATCATGTTTTTGGAAGTTCTATTTATTACCGAAATGTCTATTGTAAACCCTGCGCCAGGGTCTTTCAGGGTACATGCCACTGAGGTATTTGGAAAAGGAATGGGATTTGTAAACGGATGGATGTTTTGGTGCAGCGGGGTTTTGGGAATGGCAAGCGAAGTTTTGGCGGCGGCCATATTCAGTACCTTTTGGTTTCCCCAGATTCCCTTATGGGTGTTTTGCCTTATTTATTCCATTCTTATGACGGCAATCAATCTTAAAGACGCCAGAGGCCTCAGCCGGATTGAAATGTGGCTGGCCTCCGTAAAAGTCATAACCCTTGCTGTCTTTGTTATCTTCGGTGTATTAACCCTTCTAGGTCTCATGCCTATTAAGGCTCATGGCTTTGGCAGCTTTACATCCTTAAGCGCCTTTTTACCCGGTGGAGTTACAGGAATTGTTGCTGCAATGCTGATTGTGCTTTTTTCCTATACCGGTACCGGAATTATCGGACTTGCCATAGCGGAAACCAATCAACCGGAAAAACATGCGCCCCCTGCAATATTTACCATAACAGTGACGGTAACCCTGCTTTACGTCTTATCCACCTTATTTATCATGTTTTTTATTCCATGGTATACGGTTTCTTCAAACGAAAGCCCTTTTGTAACCATCATGCTGAAATACGGCATTCCTTACGGGGGAGCAATCTTGAATTTTATTGTACTCACAGCTTCACTTTCGGGGCTAAACTCTGCAATGTACAGTGCCTCTAGAATGCTCTATTCCTTGAGTCGGGACAAGCAGGCACCGGCAATATTCCAGGTAAAAAATAAAAACGGTGTACCGGTGTATGCGTTAGGAATCAGCAGCTTGGTACTGATGACAACCGTATTACTGTCCTATATTCTTCCCAACAGCATATTTGTCATCTTAATCGGTGCAAGCGGGTTTACAGCTATGTTTAACTGGCTGACCATTTCAATAACCCACTATTATTACCGTAAAAAAGTCTTGAAGGAAAACCCCAAAAAGTTGAAGTTCAAAGTACCCGGATACCCGGCAGTTACATTATTGGCAATCATTTTAATCATTGGGGTGATCGCAACCTCTCCATTGTACCCGGGCCAGGTGGTAAGCCTTATCGGAGGTACTGCCTTAATCCTTGTTATTACGCTTATTTATTTTACATTAAAGTCTGTAAGGGTGCTGGAATAGCTGCCTTTATAAAAATTTAATATATAGTGAACGTAATAAGCTATTCCTCTTGCCTGGATTTTGATATAATACTATAGATAACGAAGTGTAAACATAGTAAAATTCGAGAGATGAAATACCTGATTTACTTAGGTGTCAGAAATCGAAATTTTACTTTTACAGTTCGTTATCTATAAAAGGTTATACCGTAAATAAATGTTTTACAAAGCAAGGGGCATAAAATGAAAGAACAGTCGATAACAAAAGGGTTTGCAGTATTATCTCTGGCAGGAATCATTGTAAAGATATTATCTTTTTTATATATACCGTTTTTGCTGGCAATCATAAAGGAAGAGGGCAATGGGGTTTATGCAGCGGCTTACCAGGTATACGTATTTATTTACGTTCTTACCAATGCAGGTTTGCCTGTAGCAATTTCCAAAGCGGTATCCGAGTTCATTGCGGTTGGAAATTATAAAGATGCGGTACGAAGCTTTAAGATTGCAAGGTTTTTGCTCATTGTAATCGGAACAGTGATGGCGCTGTTTATGTTTTTCTCAGCATCTTTTCTCGCAAAAATTATCCACTTTGAAAAGTCAACCCTGGCCATTCTTGCCCTTTCGCCAACCGTTCTTTTAACGGCCATCGCTTCGGCATACAGGGGATACTTCCAGGGAAGGGGGAATATGACCCCCACTGCTGTTTCACAAGTAATAGAACAGGTCATCAATACCGTTTTTACCCTGGTATTTGCTGCCCTATTCATCGGATATGGCCTGGAGGAAGGGTGCGCCGGCGGTACGGTCGGGACTTCCATGGGAGCCCTGGTTGCAGTTATCTTTTTAGTGATGTTTTATAGGAAGCATCATAAATTCAAAGTGCCGGAAGAATACATGGTTACCCAGGTTAAGCGGCATTCCTACAACGAACTTCTTAAAAAGATTTTAGGCTATAGTATTCCCATTACGCTAACCGTCGGACTTCAGTATGCAGGTAATTTGGTGGATCTTTGGAATACCAAATCAAGACTCCTGGCGTCCGGCTTCACAGATGAAGCGGCATCACAGATGTATAGCTATTTATACAAGTACCAACAGTTGATGAATTTGCCTATATCTGTGATTGTAGCGTTGGCTGTAGCTATTTTGCCTGCCATATCCGGAGCCGCAGCACAAAAAAACAGGCCGCTGATCCAAAGTAAGATTAACTATGCCTTCAGGCTTTGTTTTCTCATAGCGGTACCCTCGGCTGTGGGCTTTTCGGTTTTAAGCAGGGAAGTGTTTGCGGTGCTTAAATACGGAGAAGGATCTTACCTTATGCTGTATGGATCCATTGTACTGGTCTTTATGGCTGCGGTCCAAATACAAGCTTCTGTAATGCAGGGATTAAACAAGCTTTATGCGGTTACATTCAACTTACTGCTGGGGATTGTAGGAAAGATAGTAGTAAATTATTTTTTGATTTCCATACCCCAGTTAAATATTCTGGGAGCGGTAATCGGAAGTATTGTAGGTTTTAGTATTCCCCTTGTTCTCAATATGTTAGTGATAAGGAATATTCTTAAGGTGGAGGTAAATCCTTTGCAGTTTGCTTTAAAACCTTTTATTGCTTCGGGAATCATGGCTGTTTTTGTTGTGATAAGTACTTATATATTCACATTGATGGGCTTTCTTGGACAAATGTATTTGGTAAGTACTTTCTTTACCATTATCTCAGTAGGAATCGGGATGCTGGTATATCTGGCGTCGCTGATTTTGATAGGAGGAATTACAGGAGAAGACCTTGACGCTTTGCCTTCCAAAGTGAAGAGGCTGATTCCAAAACCTTTTATGCGTAGGATAGCAAAATAAAATATCTTCATTGTGACATCGGTAGCAAAATGTTATAATATAAAACCTAAAAGGCCAGGTGCAAACATTAAGGTTCGGAAACCAATTTTTAGGAGGCGCGGATATGGCAGATTTTTGGGATAAGGAAGAGCTCATTGGTAAAATTGCTAAAAACAGCAGAGAGGAAATTCAAATTAAAAAAGTAGAAAAAAAGGGAAAAGTATTTATCGATATAAGGGTTTTTTGGTTTGACGGTGAAGCGGATGATTTCAAGCCCAGCGGGAAAGGGGTAGCAGTACCCTTCGAGAGCTTTAACGAACTGAAAACCATATTGGATTCAGTAGAATAAGAAGATCCTAATTTTGCTATAACTGGGGTTAGAAGAGTAATGGTATTAATAATCCCTGAAACAAAATAGGGCAAAAAGGTATCAAATTAGCTTTTATAGTGCAATATGCCATCCGTAACCATTTTGGCTATGAATGGCATATTGCCTTTTTAATGTAAAATGGTTAACAGTCTAATGCGAATTGGGACATAATTTCCATACCAACCTGGATACAGTCTTCATCTATATTAAACCGGCTGTTATGAAGGCTGTTTATCACTCCTTCCCGGTTACTTTTGCAGCCCAAATTAAAAATGGCAGATGGAATTTTTTCTGCGTAGTATGAAAAGTCTTCAGCCAGCATGGATGGTGAAATACCCGTTATAATGCTTTTTTCCGGAATGATTTTTCCGGCGGAAGAGACAATTTTTTTAACAATATCCGGATGATTGAGAACAGGGGGATAGCCGAAATCGTACATAAACTCAAAATCAGCACCCATTGCCTTGGTTGCCGAGGATGTCAGTGACTTCATTTTATCGCAGATCCATTGACTTAACTTCCGGTCAAAGGTCCGTACGGTTCCCTTTAATACAGCTTGATCGGGTATGATATTGTATGAACTTCCGGCGTGAAAATAGGTTACCGATAAAACAGCGGGCTGGAA
The DNA here is from genome assembly GCA_026418275.1 of Clostridia bacterium. Classification (GTDB taxonomy): domain Bacteria; phylum Bacillota; class Clostridia; order Acetivibrionales; family DSM-2933; genus SKW182. Next base: position 107,400 of record JAOABQ010000077.1, on the reverse strand, counting down.
GGGGGATTTTTCCCTTGAAACAATGGATTGAAACATAGGAATAAGGCTGGCACCAATCTGAATCGGATCAATCGCGGTATGCGGCTTTGCTGCGTGACCGCCTTTTCCTTTAATCCGGATTTCGAATTCTCCCGGGGATGCCATGACAGGTCCGGTACCTATGGAGATGTGTCCGGCCTCTATGTCGGGGCAGACATGTGCGGCAATCATAAACCCAACATCCGGATCCTTTAAAACGCCTCCGTCAATCATTTTTTTTGCCCCGCCAAGACCCTCTTCTCCCGGCTGGAAAACAAACTTTACATTCGTTTTAAGTTCATTTTTAAGCTTGCTTAGAATTTTTGCAGTTCCCAGCACAATGGATACATGGGCATCATGACCGCAAGCATGCATGATACCCTCATTTTTGGAAACATAATCAATTTCATTTTGTTCGTGAATCGGAAGGGCATCCATATCGGCCCGGATGGCGATGGTTTGACCGGATGAGTTGCTTTTCAATAACCCCGTAACACCGGTGCCGGCAATATGGGTTTTGACTTCAAGGCCTAAATCCTTAAGGTAATTTGCTATGAATGCCGAAGTTTTAAATTCTTTGTAGCCCAGCTCGGGGAAAGCATGAAGGTGTCTACGGATAGATATAAATTCTTCTTTTAAAGTATGGGATACATTCTTTATTTTTTCTGAAATCAATTTGATCACCTGAATATAAATATATAGGAAAAATAAAAGAAGCGCAACGCATAAGTTTGGAAAAAACGTGGTATAGTTGTGTTGACCGGTTTAATCCCATGGGGCACACCCATGAATTAAGGACACAGGAAAGGGTCTGTGTCCTTAATTAGCACTTACTTTTTGTGTCTGTTTTAGCGTGTTTTCTTGAAAGAAAACACAATCTGAAGTTGATGAAATTGACAGAATGGTTATATTATCCAAATTACATTTGCCGTCCTCTTGATAAACACAATTGGATGAACAGTTGATTGTTGTCATAACATCTCCTCCTGATAATATAGTATTCCCGGCTTGCTGTGAATTATAAACTGATGAACCGTTTTAATGGAATGAAAATAATAGAAAACACATGAGTCTTAATAATAACATCCGCGCCGTATAAATACGGCGCGGTTTATTTAAATAACCGGATGACGCAAGTACGTCATTCAGTTAGTACTGATATATTATGTTTATGAAGGAATTTTTTTATTATTCCATATCCTATTCAGGATATAAGCTCACATTTTATTTATAAAGAGCTATACTGAACGTGAAACACTTTATAAGGATTCATTTTTAATGGTTTGACTGCTTTGATCCAAATAGTTTTCTCCTCGTACAACACATCAAACGGCCGGGTATTTTTCCTTCAAAAACTTTTGGTTTTATTTTTATATTTTATGCAAATTTATTCTTTCATTTTTAGATAAGTAAATATAAAATTACCATAAAACCCTTTTGGGATAATGATTAATATGTCTATGAAATACCTGCTGTTTACTGTTTTGTGAAAGTTTCGGAAATAAGCTTTGTAAAATCTATATTATAATATTATGAATGATAGGAAAAAAAGGTGACAAAACTAACGATTACATAAATAATAATGGAGAAACAAAATGCGTTTTATCAAAATACCCAATATTCCTGATGGCCCCGCTAGTTTGGCTATTGTCGACGGGAGAATCAGTGAGGAAATAGAAGAAAATCTTAAAGCATCCGGAATACAATTGGTTAAGACACTTAAGTATCCGGGGCTGTATGAAGCGATTTCATACCATCCGGATATTATGGTACACCATGTAGCAAATAATTCTATTGTTTATGCACCCGGAACTCCGGATGGTTTTCTTAAGCCGTTGTCCGAGAAGGGTTTTAAAATGATTAAGGGAGAAACAGTCCTTCTTTTCCGGTATCCCAATAACATTGCTTATAATGTAGCCAGAGTGGGTAATTTTGCAATACATAACCTGAAATACACTGACCCCGTGCTGCTTAGTGAGCTTTCCAAGGCAGGGGTCGAACTGATTCATGTTAAACAAGGGTACAGCAAGTGCTCAGTATCTATTATAGATGAAAATACAATCATAACCGGGGATAAAGGTATTGCAAAAGCGGTTTCTCAAAAAGGAATAGAGGTTTTACTGATCGATGGGGAGGAAAATATAGTATTACCCGGGTTGAAAAATGGGTTTATCGGCGGCAGTACAGGACTAATAGATAGAAAAAAATGGGCTGTTACCGGGCAGATAAACACACTTAGGTCAAGCAAGAAGATCACGGAATTTTTAGGGAGGAAAAATATAGAAATTGTGCAGTTGTCCGGAGGAGAAGTCATAGATGTGGGATCCATTTTGCCACTTTTGTGATTCATGGAGAATATAATGGAAGTGATAATTATAATATCACGATTCCTATAGACTCTGTAGAATGTGTTGTAACTTAATATTTAAAACTGCATATAATATAACAGAATAAAATGTTTGTTTTAAAGCATGCATTTCTATTAAAGGTAAAGGTACTAAAATGGAAACTGTATGGGAAAATTTGCATAGGGAGTTTACTGCATACAACATTTTACGAAGACATATAATACACTTGAAGGGAAGTGAAGTTGATGCAGTTTCTTTGTATTGGGGTTAACGAATTTGCAGACGACATAACCAAGCATATAACAAACGAGCTACAGCAGTTAAAAACTGATAAAATAAATTACTCAATAACAAACGAAGTTAATTCCAGTGGCTCGACTTCCATTATTTGTAGTGTGAATGAGGACAAAATCTTCAGTAAAAAGTCTGCACGACCGTTTGATATTTTGAGGGTTCATGTGTCCAATGCACTTGCAGATTATATTATAAATAAATATGAAGAAAAACTAATCAATCGGGTAATCAATATAAATTACTGTTATTTTAGTCCTAACGAAAAGAAAGAGATTTTGAACCTTGCTCTCCGCATCATCAGAAATGGCGATAAAAGCTTTTTTGACAGCTTGTTTCAGATGAGGAGAAGAAATGTAATTGTAAGGAAACTTCTTGATTACTTCGACGGTTCAAATAATTTAATATTAGATGGATTTGTGAATTTTAGATTAAAGGACTATATTAAAGATTTAGAAGAAATCGTCGATGAAGCAGTAGATGATTTTCTGATGCAAAGGGAATACAGGGAATTCATAAGACTTCTTCGATATTTTGTGGATGTACAGGAGCCAAAATTTAATATTGTACACGTGATGATTGACTGTGAAGGAAAGTATTTACTACTGGATGAATCAAAAAGAGAGATTACCCATGAGTGCATACAAGAGTTTGTAAATGAGGTGTCAGAAGGCGAAATAAATTGTGACGATTTACTTGTAAGCTCTTTAATAACACTTGCACCCAAAAAGATAGTTATTCATGATGTAATTCAGTTTAGGAATAAAGAGCTATTGGAGACTATAAAGAATGTATTTTCAGGAAAAGTCGTTATTTGCAGTGAATGTGATATGTGTGAAATTGACAAAGTTAAAAGTTTAAATAAAACTTAATCATTGGTTATATAAATTAAAGTGTATCCGGGAGAAAGGTGTAGAATCTTTCTCCTTTTGTTTTAGGGGCATGTTTTTAAAATGTATTTAAATTCTATTTACAGTAATAAATTGCTTGACATCTCATTAAAGGAATGGGAAAATATCCAGTGGAATGAATTGGTACACTTTTCTTCTTCCAAAATATTTGTTTATTTTTCCTTTATTGTATAAGAAAATGTAAAAAACTTTAGATTTATAAGGGATAACATATAAAAAAGGGAAAATAGTACTAATTTCCTACACGGATTTTTAATATATATATTGACAAGTTCATTTCTAATGATACAATATATTGTGTAATACAATATGGTGTATAAAAGTCGACGAAATTATACATAATATTGTTTAGAGAGAATAAATTTGTTATTAACACCTTATAAAGTGTATTATTGGCAAAAGATAAAAGACGATTCGTTAATATACAAAAGATTTAAGATGATAAAATATTTTACTAAAGATAAAGTATGATAATTAGCTAAAGATGAAACAATTAAAAAACGAATGAAGAATTGTCCGGGGAAAGAAAAGAGAGTCAAAAGCTCTCTTTTTCCCTTTTTTATTTACTTTTATGTCAGAAAAATGCCATTTATCCTGATGGGGCAGCACTGTTTTGCACCTGCTTCAAAAAGAGATTTCTGTTTTAAGTTTTTTCGATTTATGTTACAATAGTTTAAAGTCTGTATATGTCAAGCGGGTATCCGTAAGTTTGCTGCTGCTTGTGCATATAATGGAGGTACTAGTTTGAGAGTTGTAGGGTTTATAGGTCCCAGCGGAACAGGGAAGAGCCACAGGGCTACATGGGTGGCAAGAGAGCGGGGAATTGAGTTTCTAATTGATGATGGATTACTGATCCGGGGAAGCCGGATTGTGGCAGGATGTTCCGCAAAAAGGGAAACTACAAAAATTGCGTCAATAAAAAGAGCGTTGTTTAAAGAAAACAAACATGCAGAGGATGTCAAAAGAGCACTCGAACTTTACAGACCCGATGCGATACTTATATTGGGAACCTCTGAAGGTATGGTGGAAACCATTGCAAAACAAATAGGTCTGCCCGAGATAAGCGAAAAAGTTTTTATTCATGAGGTTGCAAGCGAATTTGAAATAAAGCAAGCCCTTGCGACGAGAAAAGAGCAGGGGAAGCATGTTATCCCAGTGCCGACTTTTGAAATTAAAAAAGATTTCTCTGGATATTTCCTGGACCCTTTGCAAATTTTTAAAAGAAAGGGAAAAGGGAGCTACCAACTCGTTGGTGAAAAGTCGGTAGTTAGGCCTACCTTTAGTTATTTGGGTAAATATACCATATCGGACTATACCATTTATCAGATAATAGAACATGTAACCACAAGTATTGAAGGAATCAGCAGGATTTCAAGGTTTAGGGCGGAGAACCACCCGGATGGCATCTATATTGAAATGGATTTGGTTTTGGTTTATGGTTATATCATAAGGCCGCTTTTGTTAAAACTTCAGGAAAAGGTTCGTGACGAAGTTGAACATTTGACTGCACTCAATATAAAAAGGATGAATATTGTGGCAAAGAGCCTTATTGTGGATTCTAAAAAGGCATAGACAATTGTTGTGAGTTAAAATTAATATTGTCCTATAGTTAAAAACAAAAGTGTCATAAGGAATAACCCCGTTTATATCTTAAATCCAGATATAAGAGAGGTTATATGAGAAAAAGTATAAAATACTGCAAATGCAATGATTGATTAGATGCATCTGCAGTATTTGTTTTAGAAAGCCAACCCAATAGCCACATATCCGTATAAGTCCTGATACGTGAAACGTTCAATGTTATTTTATCAAACCTAATGCAACTAAAATAAATAAAGGACCATTATAAATTCCGTGAATAAAAATTCCAACAAGTGTATTTTGGGTTTTGAAAAATGCATACGGGATAATAATTATAACTGGGATAAGCATAATCATTAGATCAATTCCAAAAGGCAAATGAAATAACAGCCATAAAAAAGAACATATTAGCCATGCATATTTACCTTGAAGTCTTTTTTGAATGTACCCACGCCATAAAATTTCTTCACCAACAATGTTAAAAAAGAACATTGGTAGCCATATAAATAGCAGTAATCGTTCATATCCTTGAAACGGATGCATCTCCATAAACCACGGCGTTGTTGTTAACGGTTTAATACCAAAGTACTTATTTAGTAAAAAGGATACAGAAAAAACTAATCCTGTACCGATAAACACAAGTAGAAGGCCAACAATTGAATAAGTCCAATCTTTTTTTGAAAAAGACCTAATGTTTAGAGACTGTATTATTTGCGTTTTCCCATTGTTCCCTTCAATTTTTGCCATTACCAAAGCAAAAATAAAAAGGGGTATAAATAAAAAGTATCCGGTAATAAACCAATATAAAGCTGGGTTTATTGAAAAATTAGATTTTAAAAACGGCAGTAGTGTAAAAAGAAGTAAAATGAAATAGGCTGTAAATGTTATAAAAATCAAAGTTGTTTTTAATACTGTAATTCGTTTTTCAATCATTTTTTACCTCCTTCCTTTATTAGCATCGTATAATTGTCATAGTGTTTTTCAGCAGCAGTTTAACACTAAAACTGCTTGATATCAAGTTTTTACCGCTTCATGACTTTTTAAAGTAAAACAGAAAAAGTGATTATTACTCTTTTAATGATATTAAAATAACTTTAGGTTGACAAGCGATTTTTTTATTTTGGTTCAATGTTCATAGGTCATTTAATTCATATTGTCATACTTATAATTTTCGAATCTTTCAACCGGAATTACGAAAATGGTAGCTCCGCCAATCTCTACTTCTCTTGAAGGTGGAATACAGAAACTGCCTAAAGGTATTGGGTACGGTATACGTTCAATTCGTTTCTTTGAATTCTTCTCAATTAATTCTATTACTGAAGCTGCTTGTTCATCTTCTACAACACTAAAAAACGTTGTATTTCCTGTCCGTAGGAAGCCTCCGGTCGAGCAGAGTTTGGTAATACTTAATTTGGCTGAGTTGAGAGACTCTCTGACTTTCTCTGAATCCTCGTCATGAACAATTGCAAATATCAATTTCATCAGAAATCATCCCTTCTTGAGTTTCTTAACCCAAATATTCATATCTTCAAAGCCTCCGCATATATGGCAGTTATTCACAAGCCTTCTTCCGTAAGTTCTTTCGGATGGTTGAAATGTGTATTTATCCAAAGTGGATGAAACTTTTTCAGCATGTCGCAAAGCTCTTGGGTTATTCTCTGTGGCATGACAACCGGTGTTCTGGTACCCAGTCTTATTACCTCAACATGTTCAATCGCTCTTAGGCTCTCTAAGATGTATTCCAGCCGCTTATCCGAAATGCACAAGGCATCACCGCCGGAAAGAAGTACATCGCGGATTTCTTTTGTATTTTTTATATAGTCTATGGCCCTTTTAATATTGTGCAGTGACAACTCTTTGTCATCGTGTCCTGCAAATCTTCTCCTTGTACAGTGACGGCAGTACATGGAGCACTGGTCTGTAATCAGTATAAGTGCCCTGTCTGGATATCTGTGCGTCAAGCCGGGAACAGGAGAATCTACCGCTTCATGCAGCGGGTCACTGCTGGCGCATCGTGATATTTTTGTCTCATATATTGTTGGAACCGCCTGCCTTCGAACAGGGCAGCAGCTGTCGTCCGGGTGCATCAACATTGCATAATAGGGAGTAATTGCCATCCTCAGCTTTTTTAAACCTGCTTTCACTCCATGGCGTTCGTCTTCAGTTAAGTTTATTACCTGTTCCAATTCTTCTATTGTGGTAATCCTATTTGCAAGCTGCCACCTCCAATCTTTCCATTGTTCTTCGGTTGCATTCTTCCACAATTCAATATTTCGGTAATCTCTATTCATATCCAAACTCCTTTCTGCAAGTTGTCTAAATTAAAGTGCCTGCACATCATTTGAGTTTATAGAAACTGAATAACGTTTTATAAAGGAGTTGCTTTCTTTTTCAACATAGTCATTCAATACCTTTTTAAGGTTAAGTACATCGTTCATTTCGTAATATCCGGACTTTCCTTTGATAAACCTGATTGCCCGAATTGCTCCCAGAGCGAAGGCCCTTCGTGAAAAGGATTCATGTGAAATTTCTATTTTATCATCGTCGCCGATAATCATTACTTCATGTTTTCCAACAACACCGCCGGCTCTTACGGCTGTGATCGGTATTTTTGGATTTGTATCCAAACTACCCGAAGCTGTCAGTCCTTTTTCAATTTCAACAGCAATTTTCTTTGCAGTACCGGATGGGGCATCTTTTTTGTGTTTATGGTGTATTTCGGTAATCTGAAAATCATAATTGTTTAAAATATTGGCTGCCAGATTGGTAAGAAGCATAAGTACATTTACTCCCAGGGTGATATTGGGCGCATAAACAATACCGTTTCTATGTCTATTGGCAAGTACAAAAAGCTTTTTTAAGCCAATTTTGGAAAACCCGGTAGTGCCGATGACAATATTTACTTTCATTCGGGAAAATGCCTTTGCATTTCTTGATGCTGCCTCCGGGCTTGAAAAGTCAACAACCACATCCGGCCTGGTTCTGAAAATGACCTGTTCCAGGTTGTCGGAGCCTTCTATAATAATTCCGGTGCTACTGCAGCCAACCACTTCACCCAAATCATTACCCCTTTTGTCGCTGTTGGGACTGCAAATAGCCGATACAAGCTTTATATCCTCCTGTTCCAATAAAACCTTTGCGATTTCCTTACCCGTCTTTCCAAGTCCTGATATACAAACTCTAATCATTTCAAATACCTCCGATACAAATTTTTTCAACTAAAAAACGCTACGGAGAAGTATCCATAGCGTATGCCCAAAATGTGTGTACCAAATAAAAGGTACGATTAAAGCATATCAATCACCTTCTCTTCCAACGCTTGCGAGATTAGCTGACGGATTCGGGTCGAAAGAGCTTAACCCTACCGGATATACCGGATTCACCCCACAAATTGGTTCTCCCGCTCCATTTCTGGATTCAGCGCATACTTTATATTTACTTTTTTAGCAGTGCTTTCATGTATATAAAAAGAGCGAGAAACTTATATCAAAATATAAGCTTCCCACCCCAGAAGCCAGGTCTCTTGAAAATGGTGTTTCCACCACCCAACCGAAGATGCACACAGTATGAATTTTAATAATACCCTTATTTGCTGTACTTCTTAAATAAATCGTCCAAAGCTTCCCGTAAAAGAAATGCTTCTGTTTTTTCTGTTTCCTTGGACAATTCCGAAAGCCGGTCAACTTGAGTTTTAGTAAAGTAACTGGATTTTAAAACCATGCTTTCTGCCTCTGACAGACAGACTTTGTTTTTACCGAGCTTTTTAGCCCTAAAAACTGCACTGTCGGCAACTCTAAAGAGTTCAATAACGTTTTTTGAATCCCTGGGATAGCATGCAATCCCGCAACTGACAGTTACATATACATTTTCAGTTTTGGTTTTATCATTTAAAGTAAAAGTGTTGTCCGATAGATAGCGCCGTATTTCTTCCATCTCCATAAAGCTTCTTTCTGCACCTTTTTTCACCAAAAGCAAATTGAATTCGTCACCATGGCGCGTCATCAGGTCAATACTCGAAAGGTTTTGCCGGAATACTGAAAGCAGCTTTTTAATTACTTCATCACCTATAGGATAACCGTATATTTTATTTATGTTTTCAAAGTTATCTATATCCGCTACGACAATACTGAAAGGGCCATCGCCGTTAGCTATTAATTCCTCAACTTTTGCAATGAATTCTTCTTTTGTTACAAGAGTATTTTCCATATATACTTTCCTCCGTATATATTAATATATCAAATCATTATATATATGTCAATATAAATATATAAGTGTAATGCAATTGTAAATTGAATTATATTGGTTTGAATATCCATAATTTAATGTCCATAATTTAATGTCCCAAAATGATTAATATTTAGGTAATTTGGAGGCACTTATGGCTAAGAGAAAAGAGAAAGGGTGGACTTTCCAATCTCCTTGCATATTTATCATATAAAAAACCGAAGTAAATAGAACCGTTTTATATACCTGAAATAAATAAGAACGGTATAAAACCGACCATTCTACATTTTCGTGGCCTAGGCATTTAATCACCCTTTCGTTATGTGCATATGCACATAAATGTGTTGCTCCTATTTAAATAGATCGTCAATATTATAAAACCATTTTATTGTGATAGTGGAAACCATAACTTAATGTTGGGCCGGCGGAGTAAACAACTCCACGTATATAAGCATTCGGTCACAGGAATTCATGAATACCCCGGAAATCCTTGTAGAGCATTTCCACCATATAAAATGCTATTTTGTCGAAAAGAAGTGACTATAGTCACTTCTTTTTTTAATTTATTGCTTTTGATTTTTAAAATGTATATGATTTACATGTAATACTTTATATAGGGAGCACTTAGGTGCAAAGGTTCTCATTTGAAGAAAAATGATAGTAGTAAAACATATAAAATTGTGAGGGAAGGAGGTAAAGCCGAATGAGAAAAGTGATTATGTTAACTTGTTTTATTTTGCTTTTTTGCGGATTCATCATTTGTGACCGCAAAGTCGATGAAGCAACTGCAAAGGAGCTTGGAGACTCACTTATTAATGCTGCAAAAACAGGTGATATAAATAAAACGAAACGGCTGGTGAAAGAGGGGGCCAGTTTTACAGAAAAAGACCCGAAGGGGTTTACAGCCCTTTCAACTGCTGTGTTTGCGGGACATAACGAAATTAGTGAGTATTTGATAGAGGAAGGCGCCCAAGTAAACGGTGTATTGATTAACGGCTTTACACTTCTTGATGCTGCAATCGCAAAACAAAATGCGGAATTAGTTAGGATACTCATAGAAAATGGTGCAGACGTAAATGCAAAGGATATCAATGGCAGCTTACCCCTTATGGGTGCAACAAAAGCCCAAAATATAGATATTATTAAACTGCTTATTGAGAAAAATGCAGACATAAATGCTGCGGATAATGAGGGGAGGACGCCTTTGATGACTGCTCTTGACAATGATAGCATCAATAACCAAATTGTAAGCTATCTTATCGAAAAAGGTGCTCATGTCAATGTGAAAGATAAAAAAGGTACAACGCCTTTTATGCTGGCAGCCAGGAATGGAAAAGTTGATACTGTCATGCTGATGCTTGAAAAGGGGGCAGATCCCAACCTTGGGGATAATGGGGGAAGGACTGCGTTAAGATATTAGGTTTTTTCTCTTATCGATAATGAGGATTTAACAGACGGTTTTGAAGGCCGGTACAAATACTAAAATGGGGGGATCAATATGAGCCGAAGCTATGTTGTTCAAACAGCAACGCTAGAGTGTAGTTGTGGTGATAGTAAGAGCAGTTTTAAGGTGCCTATAGAGCATAAAATTTATATCAATGACAAGCCGCAAGGCAATATTATGGACCACAAGCCCAACTTAAACATATACCCCTTCGGAATGTGCAGCAGCCGAGCAAACCCTGCGGTTATAGCCAACAAATACAGGAAGGTGCCTTGTGTACCTGTTACAATGTCTCCATGGATCAACGGCAAAACGGATGTAGATATAGACGGGCATCCTGCCATATTAAATACATCAAAGCTGATGTGCAAATGGTGCGGTACCATCAGTGTAACAAAAGATGGTCAATAGATATATATGGAAGTATTGAGGGATTGAATATCCGTACTTTGCATATAAGGGGGGAAGGCTGTGAGTGACGGGGCTTCAGAAGGTTTATCCCATTTAATAGGATACCATAATCTTAAAGTGGTATTATCCTGTGAGATAAAAAGCATCTATGATCTTAGGATCGTCAAACAAGTCAACGAGCATGTGAGGGCATGGATTACAGGGGTAATTCCCGAGGACAAAAAGGATTCTTATATAGAGAAGTCCAAATCCAGTGATGAAATAGAAATCCTCCAAGAAGATAAATCCTCGGTCTCTACTTTGTTTAGAGGCATTATCACAAATATGGCCATAAGGTCGGTAAGAGGTATTCATTATATTGAAATTGAAGCATTATCCCATACATATACATTAGATCTGAAGCGTAAAAGCAGATCCTTTCAGAATAAAGAAATGAAATACACCCACCTGATTGAGAAAGTAGTAAAAGATTATCCGGAAGCGAATTTTATTGATACGGCCACAGGGGGAATGAACACAGGCCGCTTTATCCTTCAGTACAATGAAACGGATTGGGAATTCATGAAAAGGATGGCCTCACATTTTAATGCGGGACTGGTAGCGGATATCAGTTCAAATAAACCGAAGTTTTGGTTTGGGACACCGCAAGGAAGTAAAAAGGGGAAACTTGAGGACTTTCACTTCCGTGTAACAAAAAAGCTTGCCGATTTTAAGATATCTTCCTCCAACCATAACGAAGGAATAACAGAAAGGGATTTTATTTACTATGAGATGGAAACCGACCGGCTGCTTAGTATCGGTGATTCGGTAAATTTCGGTGATAAGACACTGTTTGTGTATCAAGCCGTAACCTCTATTAAAAACAGTATTCTCAGACATGACTATGCTTTGACTTCGCAAAAGGGCCTAAGTCAAGACCGAAGACTAAATAAAAAGGCTAAGGGAGCATCCCTGGAAGGAAAGGTTATTGATATTAAAGATGATCATGTCAGGGTCTTTTTAAATATAGATAAGGAGCAGAAAAAGGAAGAGGCATTTTGGTTTCCTTATTCTACATTTTACACTACCGAAGGCAATACAGGCTGGTACTGTATGCCGGAGCTTAACGACTCGGTAAAGCTTTATTTTCCAACCGATAAGGAAGAAGAGGGGATTGTTGCAAGTTCTATCCGGAGGAATAAAAGCAGTACAGACAAGATTCTTGATCCGGATATTAAATATATGCGGACAAGATTCGGCAAGGAAATGATGTATACCGACAGCCAGGTTCAGATTACAGGAAAAGATGATAGAATATATGTTAAATTCCATGAAGAAGAGGGCGTCGAGATATATAGCGACAAAAATGTCCTTATAGAAGCCAAACACAACATGCTCATCGATGCAAAAAAGGTGTCAATAACAGTAGGAACTGAGATTGATGTGATCTGTAAGTCGAGCTTCATAAAGATGGATGGAACAACCCATATAAGAGGCTCCAAGGTGAAGATAATTCCGGTTGCGGAAGCAGAGGAACCTAAGAAGGAAGAGGAAGAAACGGAAGAGAAGGAAGATACTGGTCAATCCGAAGAAGCCGGCAGCAAGTCCGAGGAAACAACAGAAAATACTCCTTCAAAAGTCCAGACTCCAAGTCTGTCAGATGAAAGCAGCGATAATCTGCACAAATTTAAAGAGGTACTGTTGAATACAGATTCTGCAAAATGCTGGGGTATGCTTGAAGATGGAACAAATCAAGGAATTAAACATTTTGCAGATTATTGGGGCAAGTTTCCTGACAGGATACCTACGTTAGCCGAAAGGTTGAGAGTAAATCCGCAAGATTTTGCAAAGACGGCAGAGGGCTTTAAAAACTTTACAAATAAAGCCTTGGAAATTATAAAAAACCCGAAAGTACAAGTACGGGAGGTAGGGGATAAGCTGATATACTTTGTTTCAGGGGCTTTCAATCCTAAAAAGGGGGTTGCAGTCATAAAAAAAGCCGGAAAGCTGCAAACAATGATGCCGAGTGATCCAAAGTCTTTTACTAAGATGAAATAAATGGAGGATAGCTATGAAACTAGCAGGGAGAATTAGTAAAATAAAATCAGAAGGGTACGAAAGATACTTGAAAATAGACTTTGATGATAAGTCGTTAGGTTCACTATGGTTTTATTTTGTAGATTGTGATCAATACGCCGAGAATGAAGATGAGCAGGGCATCCTTCGAATCGGACAAAAGGTTAAAGTAGTGCCTTCCATCGAGTGGGTCAATACATATACTAAAGTTAACAGCAGTGAGGAAACCGTACTTAAACAGCCGATACAGGAATCACCTCATGTTGAGGCAATAGCGCTAGTGACTCAGATAATCGATGAAGATACAATAGTTTGTGACTTAGGAACCTTAAGTCAAATCACCATTGAGCTTGAGAAAAAAGCTGACAGTATTCGGGTAGGAGACAAAATCAAATTCACCGGGAATTTGAAGGCCGAAATTTTATGAATGATTTATTTTTATCGGAAGGAAATATAAATTCGTCAATGAAAAAATGGGGGAATAACGATGGAGAAGGATAATGTAAATTCATCAAGAACAACCATGGGGTATAACAACATTCAGGTGATGCCCTATGAACTGAAAAGTTTGCTTGAATTGAGGATTGAGAGAAAAATCAATGACCATGTCAGAGTTTACTTAACCGGAATCATCCCGGAGGAAGTTAAGGTCCGCTACCTTACTGAAGAGAATAATATCCTGACAGTGGACCTATTTGAGGAGGGCACCGGAGTTAAAAGCTTGTTTAACGGCACGGTAACCGATATGACAGTGAAAACCGTTAGAGACATATATTATATCGAGATTGAGGGTGTATCCCATACCTTCGATATGGATGTGAAGCTAAAGAAACGTTCTTTCCAGGATCGCGAGATGCAGTATACCCAGTTGATCAAAAATGTTATTTCAGACTATCCGGGAGCGGATTTTATTGACATTGAAGCCCGCAGTAAAAAAACAGACAGGTTTATTATTCAGTATCAGGAAACGGATTGGGAGTTCTTAAAAAGAATGGCATCCCACTTTAATACCGGGTTGGTACCGGATGTTTCTTCAAACAGTCCCAAATTTAGTTTTGGCATCCCACAGGGAAGCAGTAAATATAATTTGGATGATTTTCATTATTCAGTTCGGAAAAGGTTCAGCCAGTACCGGGAATTTTCGGAGAATTACATGGAGTATTTAGAGGAAAATGGTTTTATCTATTATGAAGTTGAATCGGACAGACTTTTAAATATAGGGGATTTAGTGAAGTTTAAAGATAAAAAACTCTTCGTCTATCAATCAACCACCATCATAAAGGAAAGTACGGTAAGGCACCAGTATCTTCTTACCCCACTTATAGGATTGCGGCAAAAGCCGGTTTTCAATACCTTGATTTCCGGGGTTTCAGTGGAAGGTAAGGTAATAGATATCCACGAGGATCATATCAGAGTCCACCTTGAGATTGATTACAGCCAGAACAAGGAAGAGGCCTATTGGTTTCCTTATTCCACATTTTATACGGCAGAGGGAAATACAGGGTGGTACTGCATGCCTGAACTGGACGACTCTGTAAAGCTTTATTTTCCGACCCATGAGGAGGATGAGGGGGTTATCATCAACTCCATCAGAAAAGGGACCACAGGAGCAGATAAAATACACAATCCCGATATTAAGTATTTTAGAACAAAGTTTGGAAAGGAAATCCTATTCAGTGAAAAGGAGATCATCATCACCGCAAAGGATGGAGAGGTATTGATGCGGCTCAATGAAGACGAGGGGATCGAGGTGTTTAGCACCAAACAGGTGAAGGTGACTGCAAAGGAGAATATGACGGTAAATACCGGTAAGAAGCTTGTCATCACTGCGGGAGAGGAAATTGATATTAAATGCAAGGCCAGCAATATCAGGATGGACGGAGTAACCTATATTAAAGGATCGCAGGTTAGAACAAATTAGACGGCAGGAGGGCAATGGAATGAACTCCGAAGGCATGGAAGTAATGATTGACGAAAAAAGTGAAGAGGTTCCGGATTTTTCTGAAGAGGAATTGGATGAAATGGCAAAATCCATGGATGAGATGGATGATTACAGTATAAGCATCAAGAAAAACTTTTTTGTACTGAGGGAACGGAAAGAGGGGAGAGAAGAAAGAATCCGCATTAAGGACATCTATTCACACATCACACCGGAGACCATCCTTAAGAAGGATACCCTTTTCATTGAAGTCGAAGGAGAATATTATCCCGATTTTATTGAAGAAAAAGGGCTGTATTTTGTTTCAGTGGGTTTGTTGGATTATTTGAAATATAAGATTCATCTCGGGCAAATTGAATCCTGTCATGTCGGCTTTGTGTCCGAGGAGGGGAAAAGGGTGGAAGAGTACCGCTTGATCACCCCACTGGAAGTAGATTGCATGCTTTATGGAAGCGCTAGGTACTCAAAAATTGGGGAACTTTTATCCTTTGAGATAGATGAAGAAAAAACCGGCGAACTTGAAATCTTCAAGGTGAAGGGCTTTCCACACCTGGTGGTGACGGGAAAGCTTAACCGGATCGAGTTCTCAGGTTATGAGTGCACCCGGATTGAGAATTATTTTTATTACGAAGGGGCGCGGGATGGGGATTATGTTGAGAGGATAAGTGGAAGGAAGCTGGAAGAGTCGGTCAAGGAATTTGAAAAACTGGCAGAGGCCTTAGAGAAAAAGGACTGTGTCTTGCACATCAAACGCATATGCAGCAGCGAGAAGGTCAAGTGGGAAGTCAGAGAGGGCTTAAGTAGAATTCTAACAAGTTACAAAGGGGAAAAGATAGAAATAGAAAAGCTTTCAGATAGATTTTTCATGTTTTTCTGGTCATGGGTAGATGTCAAGATAGAATTGGCCGAGAACCATAAACCTTTTTTTGGGGTCAACGGGTTTGAAATAAAAAGCTTAAGAGAGGCACGGGAATATGCTGCAAAGCTTCTAGGAGGCTTAAGGAAGATGGCAAAGAAAGTTTGCTTTGAGGCGGTGCTGTTTGCTTTGGCGGATGAAGGAAAGGTTTTTGACGGTCAGGAACAAATCCATGGAGACAAACGGTTCAGGCTGTATATACATGAAGAGGATTGCAGGAGCATGAATGCAACCTTGATCCATGATTTCAAGAACAGCTTCCAGAGAAAGGTAGAAGAGGCAAAGGAGTTTAGTGGTTTCGATTTTAAGGGGAAGGATCTGAGGGAATTCGACTTTAGTGGAAAAAACTTAAAAGGAATCAGGTTTGAAGAATGCAATTTGAGAAGGGCTAGGTTTCACAAAAGTGTGCTTACCGGAGCTGAATTTAAAAGCTGCGACCTTACTGGAACAGAGTTTAAAGGAAGCAGCCTTCGAGAAGCAAGGTTAATTGAAAACGAGATGGATCGTACTAACTTTGACAATACGGATATGAAGGGGGTTGAAATTACAGGGAGTGACCTTTTTCACTGCAGCTTTGTTAAAAGTAATCTAGCGGGAGGAAAAATCATAAATAAAAATTTATCGAAAGTTTTTTATCATAAAGCAAGACTTCTCGATGTAGTGTTTGAGGTGTCTGAAATTTTGGAAGACAACATATTTAGTCTCTGTGATTTAAGGGGAGTAAAGTTTATAGGGGATATGTGTAACACAAGAAACATTATATATGGGTGTGATTTTAGAAACGCAGATATGAGTGGGTGTTGTTTTGAACTTAACAAAATTGTTTCAACAAAGGTTATAAAGTCAAAGCTTAACAATGCTATTTTTTCTAAATGTGATAAAATCTCAAAATGCAATTTTAGTTGGAGTACGTTTTTAGGAGCTGATATACAAGGGGTGGAAGTTTTCGCATGTGATTTTTCTTATGTGGACTTATCAAAGATAAGAGTAAAGAGCGGCAATTTGTTTTATAAAAATAATTTTTCTTATGCAGGTCTTTCGGGATATGATTTTACAGTTCGAGGATATATACTGCCCAATAAATTAGTATATACAGATTTATCTAAATGTAACTTGAGGGAAACGGATTTGGCAACTAGTGAAATAATGTTTCCCAATTTTGAAGGTGCGCTTTTAAATGATGCAAGCCTTTTTGTAGGGCAATTAAAATATGTGGAGTTATCACCTGCTCAGAGAAGAAGTATAAGCCTTTACGGTGATGAGTAGATAGGGGGGAAAATAATGTCTACTAAAAATAAAGATCAAGGTGTTATATACAGCAAAGAGGTTGATTCGGGTTATGCAAAACAGTATCTATCCGATGGTACTACCGAGTATGTCCACTGCTATGGACAGTTACATAATCATACTGTACAACCTCACCTGATAAAATCTTGTATTACATGCAATAAAATTAATTCGAAAGATTACCTATCAAAAGATTGCACTGACTTAATTGATAAGCCTAAAAGATTTCATTCACATGGGTGTCCTATAATGGCATACAGACATGCAAGAGATAAAGCAAAGTTGGATTTCTTAGCTATAACAGATCATTCAACAGCATTCAATGAGCATGTATGGAAAAACATAAATAAAATATCGGATCATAAAGAGTTATATGTAAAAGATAAATTTGTCCCTATAGCAGGTTTTGAAATGACTTTTGCTCAATATTTTGTGGGGCATCTTAATACATTTAATACTGAAGGCTACTGCAAAAGGGAGCAGTTTAATAAAAAATATGCAATGTCAAGAGATGCAACAGAGGTATATGAAATGTCGGAAGATGGTAAAAAAATATTAGAGTTTTCATATGATGCAGATACTAATAAATTTGCAAAGATTGAATTAACTCAAAAGGAATTGGCAATTCGCAAGATTGGAGAATTGCGTGGGAAAAGTAATAGAAAGGAAATTGACAAATTAAAAAAACAGTTTATCCAATTGTCTCAAAATGATATGAATACTATTTTGGTTGATGAAATAGATAATAAAATCTATGAAATACTGGAAATGATGCGTGTTGAAAAGGATAAAAGTAAGCAAGAGAATTTAAGAAATAAACTAGTTGAACTAAAAAGGATAATATTAGATAAAGAGTTAGAGGATTTCAAAGAAATTCTGACGAAGGAAATTTTATATAACAAAAGGGTTATAAGTGCTAATGACAAAAGGAGTGTTAAAAAAATATTAAATAATGCACAAGCAACAAAGATTAATAAAATTTCAAAATTGTTGAAGAATAATTCTATTGGAGAAAATTCACTGGAAGCAAAGCTGTTAGAATATGAAAAGAATAGGCAATTAAATAGGGAATCAATAGAAGATAAATTTTACCAGATAGGTTTGTTGTGTTTGGCGGATTATTATGATTGGATAAGTGAACAAAACGACTCTATTACGCAGCTTAACCATATTGGAAACGTGGGTGCAGGAATTCTATTTAATTCAGCATTCTATGCAAAGGCTCGAGATAGTGTTCATCTGGCAGAAATAGCGAATGGAGATTACGATGAGATGTCAAAAGTGAGGTACTATTTTGAAAATTATAATAGGGCTTTACAAAACGGTTGGCGGGTTGCACCAACCTTTGGGCAGGATAACCACGACGGCAAGTGGGGGACCAGGAATTCTTTAAGGACTGTTATTTTACTTCCATTTAAGAAAGAAGATTTTTTAACTAGAGAAGCCGTGTATAACGCTATGAGAGCAAGGCATGTATATGCAGTCGATGGACTTGAATGTCAGTTAGAGTTTAAGCTGCTGTTTGCGAAAATGAAAAACTCGAATAAACCTGTAGAGTTAAACGCCATTATGGGTGATGACATCTCAAAAGATATTGGAGAAAATAGTGAAAATTTGGAAAGTATCACAGCGTATGTCAAGGTTTTTAATGAGCAATTGTTTTATTGTACTGTTAAAATAATAGCAGACAATGAATATGTCGAACCGGTTTTAGGGAAAAGAAATAGAGATTTAGGATTGAAGCCTATAAAGACGATACCACTACTAAATAGGAAAGGGTACGTATTTAAATTCAAAAAGGAAGACTTAGTAAATAAAAATGGGGAGCTATATACTTATATTTACATAGTTTCGGATTTATATGGTGGAGCGCCACCATTTTTTGAAACAGAGCCACCATTTTTTGGTACAGCAATATCTGCACCGATCTGGTTGAACTATAAGCATTAAAACTAAAGAAATCAGGTTGATTTTTCCTTACGTAGAGTGTATTTTTCAACAGAAGACCAAAGGGAAGTTTCATATCTCTGACATGGAAAAGCTAAAAGAAAAGTTGAAAAAACCAGAAGAGATCACAGAAGTGATAAAAAGACTTGTTTCAATGAGGAGCAATGAAAACTATGCGTTATTTCGTGATGGAGGAAGATATACATTCCGAATATAAGGTTTACCTGGATGATTTAAACCTTGGCCTTGAAGAAAAAAAAGCCATGCTGTTAGGTGACCGGACTTTCATTCCCTTAAAACATATGCTGGTCCCGGTAAAACACAGGCTGCAGGAAGAGATGTCCGACTATTTAAGCACTAAGTTGACCTTTGTCTCCCATGGCCTAAAAGACCTTATCGAAGAAAATACCATAACAAAAATCTACTATAGGTATTCATTTCTGCTCTACAAAGAATATGAATACGTGTACCATTACATATTGCCTGAAAAATTCGACTGCATCGACTACAAAAAGAGCCATTGCGAGAAGGATGACAACATGCCGGGGGGCCTTAGAATTACCAACGGTTTTGCCATTAAGGAATCTGTGGTCAACAATATCGACATCTTCCGGGTGGACGGGCTGTCCAACCGGAAACTGGTCATATCCGAAAAACTAAAAAAAATATTCGATGAAAACCAAATTAAAGGGGTCAAATATACCGAAACCACTCAATATAGAGATATTTTATAAATACCGAAAAATTACATCGGGGGGAACAAAAATGAAAAAATCCAAAATACTAACCATTCTACTGCTATTCATATTCCTTACACAGTGTATGCCTTTTTGGACTTTTGCACATACTGGCAAGCCTTCAACGGACAACAAAAGCGGTACAGCTAACCACAGCGCAACATTTACAAATTCACGTGTAAAGGTAGCATCCACAAATCACTACCATTCACTGGCGGTGACGGAAAATGGAGAGTTGTGGACCTGGGGAGACAATACGGCAGGCCAATTGGGTGATGGAACGACGCTGAGAAGCTTAAAACCCAAAAAAGTTATGGATGGTGTTAAGACCGCATCTGCGGGGGGAGGCAGCTATACGCTGGCTGTCAAAGAGAATGGGGAACTATGGGCATGGGGGAATAACTATGCCGGACAGTTGGGAGATGGAACAACAACAAGAAGCCTCGTGCCGATAAAAATTATGGAAGATGTCAGGGAAGTAACTGCTGGGGGCAGCAATTCTTTTGCCATTAAAGAAAATGGTGAGTTGTGGACATGGGGGAAAGGTCCCCTTAGAGATGGAAGCAGTGATGGAAACCTTATCCCTAAAAAGGTTATGGAAGGCGTAAAAAGTGTCAGTAGAGGCGGCCAGGATTTTTTCCTTGCCGTAAAAGAAAACGGAGAGCTTTGGACATGGGGGAAAAATGAGTATGGGCAGCTTGGTGATGGAACCTTTGAGGAACGGCTGCTTCCTAAAAAAGTAATGGATGGGGTAAAGGCAGCTTGTGCGGGGTATTGGCATTCTGTGGTTGTTAAGGAAAACGGGGAATTGTGGACCTGGGGAGATAACAGTTCCGGTCAATTAGGTAATGGATCATATGAAGATACGATCATACCTAAAAAGATACTGGATAAAATAAAAGCTGCTGCCGCAGGTAGTGAACATACATTAGCTGTAATGGAGAATGGAGACCTTCTTACATGGGGGAATAACTTTGACGGACAACTTGGAGATGGGGGTACCAATCGTAGTCTGTTACCAAAGAAAATTGCAGAACATGTGGAAGTTGCATATGCCGGGTATGACAACTCATTAGCTTTAAAGGGGAATGGAGAGTTATGGGCGTGGGGAGATAATACATACGGTCAGCTCGGAATTGGTACTTCTGCAATCTATACCATGCCTGAAAAACTTATGGATGGGGTCAAGCAGGCATATGGAGGAAACGGAGACTCACTGGCAGTAAAGGAAAACGGGGAACTGTGGCAATGGGGAGACGATAAACTTAGAAGCTCCACCCCGAAAAAAGTAATGGAAGAGGTTAAAACAGTTGTTTGTGGAAGTGCCCATACACTAGCCCTTAAAAAAAACGGAGAGTTATGGGGATGGGGGAACAATTATTCGGGGCAGTTAGGCGATAGTACAGATTCGTCCTGGTCAACACCTAGAAAGATTATGGAAAAAGTAATATCTGTAGCTGCGGGAAGTGAACATACATTGGCAATCATGGAAAACGGAGATCTTCTTGTCTGGGGGAGAAATAATTTTGGACAACTAGGGGATGGTATAAAAACAAACAGTCAAATACCAAAAAAAGTTATGGAAGATGTGAAGGCAGTAGCCGCGGGTGAGACATATTCCTTTGCAGTAAAAAAAGACGGTACGCTCTGGGCGTGGGGGTGCAATTATAATGGTCAATTGGGTGATGGTACGACAGAGGAAAAATTAGTTCCTGTAAAAATCATGGAGGGAGCCAAAGAAGTGGACGGATCTGAAAACCTTGCAACAGCGGTTAAGGATAATGGTGAACTTTGGGTTTGGGGGGGAATTCAACGCAACCTGAGAAACTGATAGATGGTGTTATGTCTGCTTCAGTTGGAACACACACTTTGGTACTTAAGGAAAACGGAGATTTATTGGCATATGGCGAAAATGACTTTGGTCAGCTTGGCATTGGAAACAATATAGATAGCCCAGTGCTTCAATTGGTCATGAGTGGAGTGAAGTCGATTGCTGCCGGATACTGGCATTCAATGGCAGTTAAAGAAAATGGGGATTTATGGGTTTGGGGGTATAATCATAAGGGTGAACTTGGAAATGGTATACGTACTTATTCTGCAACACCTAATGTTGTACTATCTGAAGAGACACCTGAGATAACAGGCAGTAACCCAAGCGGGCTGGCAGAGGATTTTACCGATATAAAAGGGCACTGGGCCGAAAAATACATCTGTGAAATTGCTTCAAGAGGTATTTTGAATGGAACTGCGCCGGAGATATTTGCACCTCAAAAGCATATAACCCGTGCCCAGTGTGCGGCGGTTCTTACAGGATATCTGAATATTGGAGACAACGTTATAAATACTGAAAGCTTCAAGGATGTAAAAAGAGGTGCGTGGTATTACAAATACGTAGAATCTGCAAAAAGTAAAGCTGTGATGCAGGGCAAAAGCGATGGGACATTTGATCCTGATGAACCGATTAAGCGGGAAGACGCGGCACTGCTGTTTTCAAGAATGTTATCAGTCAAACTAATGGGTACAGTCAATTTGAAAGAAAAGTTTTTTGATACCGAAAAAATTAGTCCCTATGCGCAGGAAGGAATTCAAATCTGTGTAGAATTTGGGCTGATATCGGGAAGAACAATCAATGGAAGAAATTATATACGTCCGCGGGACTCTATTACAAGAGCTGAATTTGTGGCTATGCTGCATCGGTTTATCGATGAAATGAACGAATAAAGTTATTCAATATTGGAGCAAAGAATTGAAACTGTTTTTTGTACCATATGATATAAAAATTTCTTTAGTTTTCAAGGCAATAAAGGGGGAGGCTTAAATGGGGAAGGATTCATTAGAGAAGGATCCATTAGGTGTCATTGATTCTAAACCATCATCGCTTGAGAAACAAAATGGGAAAAAGAGCAAGAAAAGCAAAAATAAAGTTTGGTTAATTCACGGTACAGAGGACATCAATACGTCCTGGACAGGATGGTATCCTCACCTGACTAAGAGAATTAAAGAATTTTTCGGCGGGGATGTTGAAGTTGACACTAGTTTTAATTGGGGGACACTCAGTAAGGATGATAACGATCACCGCATATATCACAATAATGATGATAAAAGTCGTAGAAAGGGAGCTTTGGAACTCGCTAGGAGGGTTCTTTTGTGGCGCAAAAGCAACCCTGAGGGTGTATTAACTTTAATAGGACATAGTCATGGCGGAAATGTATGTATTTTGGCTGCAAACTTATTGGGAGAAGCAGTTAAAATTGACAACCTAATTACAATAGAGACTCCTGTACGCGGTGATTATCTGCCGGAAGCCGATAATATATTAAACCATAACCAAATATTTAATCTAAGAGACAGGGTACAAATATTTGCAGGATTTAACCAGGATGAGACAATTTTGAGCCCTTTGGAAAGGACTTTTCAGGTATGGAAAAGGTTCCCTAAATCTGGTCAGCAGGGAGCAAGTAACGAATTTTTACAAGGGGAATGGGGAGAGGCAGCCCGAAGATTTGGGGGAAAAACAAACGATATTAGGGTTATTACTCCAGGAGATATGCCAGGACCCCTTCAGGCACTGTTCGATAAGCGGACAAAAGAAGCATTAGAAGGTGCGACTAAAGCCCTCGTTAAGGACCCAAGAATCTCAATTCCATTATTGGTTTTATATAATTTAAAAATGAATGTGGATGATATTGATGCGCATTTTATAGCGATGAGATGTGTATATGTTTGGATTGAAAGGGTAGAACCGCATTTAAGGGTCAAAGGTAGAGTGAACAGAAATTATTCGAAAGATAGGGATATTAGAGGCTTTTTACCTTACTGTCATCAATGCCCGTTTGTTGATACATTTTGCGTAAGGTATGATCCTATGAATTCCACACCTGTAACCAACCATGGAGAGGAATACACCCTGCACGATAGTGTAGTTGGTGTAACCGCCGACTTGTATATTGACAGGATTTCAAAAAGGCCGACTCCTATTACCACACTTGCTTAAAACTTGCAACATATAGTTATTTGCATTTAAGCAGTATGGAACATATCTAAAGCACTTATTAAGCTGTTTTATGAGTGGAATACCGCTCAATTAATCCGTTGTACCGGGCTTATTAAGTGGTAAGAATATAAGCGCTAGTGCTTTGCATTTCTTGGCAAAGAATTGTGTCACGGGGCACTAGCGCAATAGATTCACTTAATGAAAAATCTACCTGTTTATTATCACTTCAAATCGCAAAATCCCACGATTTTTTGGATGCTTCTAAGCACCGAATCCTTGGAATTTCCCCAAGGGGCGTCATTATAACGGTAGTCAAACTTTTTGGTAAACCAGTTTACTTCCTCTTGAATTCTATCCATATTTTGAAATTGCATATTCATCAAGCTTTCCAAAAAGACTGCAGTTTCCTTTACACTTAAATACTTCTTTGTTCCTTCCAGAAGGCTTTTCAGATGTTTTAAGCAAAAGCCTTTTTTGCTGTCGAATAAAGCTTTGAACTCTTGCTCCTTAAACCACAAGTACAAAACAACTTCAATATACCGGTCCATGGTATATTGAAGTTTGCTGCAAACAGCACATTTTCCTTCCAGCCTTGTAAGCTCCGAAATAAACTCATCTACAAATTTATGGGTTTCCGTTTGTTTGGAAGACAGCTTGTTTGAAATGCTTTTTAGAGCGGAAATGCCTGCATCCTTTTTTATTCCTTCTGTTTTGTTTTCATATATTTTTTTAAGGCTGACATTCTGATGAACCAAATGGGTGTCAATAACTAGGCCCAAGCCAAGGCGGTTGGTTTGACGGTTGTAAATAATTTCAAAATGTCTTCTGCAAAAGCCTTTTTCATTGGTTTCCTGCCTTCCGTCCGGTTCCATCAGAGAAGGACCCATGACATAATCTACATATTCGTCCTCAAGCTTTTTCTCCAAGATGCAAAGAGGACATTCACAATCGGTATTGAAGGCTTCTGTTACAGGAATTGTGTATATTTTTTCTTTCATAGGATCGATCCTTTCAGTAAGGAAAAGTTATAACAGCACATGATAAAATGTTTTAATAAACTAATAAACACTTGTCCAATAGATTAACCTAATGATTAAAACAACTTTCATATTACTTAATTATATCAGATATTTTGGGGGAATATATAATTCTAAGAGTAGAACGATGAATTTTTTTTGGAGGTACCGAATTGAAGTTAAAAGAATATTGTGTTATAGAGGAAAACGATAAAATAATTGTTGAAAATGTACATGATTTTAATCCGGTACATATCTTTGAATGCGGACAGTGCTTTCGATGGGTAAAACAGCCGGATGGAAGCTATATTGGTGTTGTAAGGGATAGGGTAGTCAAAGTAAGATACCGGTCCGGGATGTTGGAGATTCATAATAGTACTTCCAATGACTTTTTAGATATCTGGTATGACTATTTTGATTTGGGGAGGGATTACTCCGAAATCAAAGGGCTGATTGCAAAAGATGAAATAATGAAAAAGGCTGTAGAGTTTGGCAGCGGAATAAGACTTCTTAGACAAGATTTATGGGAAATGATTATATCCTTTATTCTCTCCTCCAATAATATTATACCCCGGATCATAAAAATCATTGATTCTATATCCCGCACTTATGGAAAGAAAATTGATTTTGAAGGGAAAAGCTACTATACTTTTCCATGCATCGATGGTTTTATGAATTCAGACTTGGAAAAACTTGAAATCTGTAGAGCGGGCTACCGATGCAAATATATTGTAAAAACACTGGAAATGATGGAAAAAACCACAGTAAAGATTAGTAACTTCCAGGAGTTGGGACTTGAAGCCGCCCGTAAAAAACTTATGGAATTCCCGGGAGTCGGACCGAAAGTTGCGGACTGCATATTACTTTTTAGTGGAATCAGGTTTGATGTTTTTCCAACCGATGTTTGGGTCAAGCGGGTAGTGGAAGAATTGTATTTTGGAAGGGAAGTAAGTTTTAAGGAAATTCAGGAATTTGCAAAAAGTTATTTCGGACCTTTGGCGGGATTTGCCCAGCAGTATCTTTTTTTCTATGCCCGGGAAAAAAAGATCGGCGTGAAAAAATGAATATTTCTTGAAAAATGGAGGATACTTTATCTTAATATATTAATATAGATAACAATAATTTAAGAACTTTTATAAATATAGGATCAAAAGGTGATGGGTAGAACTAGTGCCTCGCAACGTAGTTCTTTTCTAGCGTATGCGAGGCACAAACAGAGGGAGTGCATTTTTAACACTTTGAAACTTAAAATTTGTTGTGTTAAAAAGCACTAGGTTTCTAAATTTAAAAAGTTATATTTTTTTAAATTAAAGAGCATTCCTTAGCATCTTATAAAAAGATTTTATTTAACTCATTTAACAGTCAAAAAAGTTTGTTGTTAAAGTCCTTAAGATGGTGTTATAATTATGTCAGGTAAGTTAATAATCCTGAAATGCTCGGATAAGCCTATTATTTTGAACCTACATCAGACATAAGGGAGTCCGGAGTTTAATAATCGATATCAGGCCTCAAGATAATTCCGACACTTTAATAAAGTGCAACGGCGGAGGAAGGTTGAAAGAGTTAGCAGGGCACCCACCTAGCCAAGGCTAGGTGTCAAAATATAGGTGAACGGCATTTTGGGTTTTAATATTCGGCTCTTACATAAGGTAAGAGCCATTTTCATTTCCAGAATTCTACGGCGCTAATATGTGAATAGGATTCATCCTCAAAAATATTGTCTGCCTGCTTGGAGGAGTATAACGGTTATTAGCAGGATATTACAGAGCAGTAAAACAAAAAAGGTTATCCTTGTGACGGATACCCTTTTTTAAAAGTTGTACAAGACAAAGGTTGCTTTATACCTTAATTACATTGCTTTGCCTGGAATAATAGCATCGATGATACCGTAAACCAAAGCACCTAAGATTGCTCCCCAAAGGGTTACATCAAATCCTGCTACAAAATATTGTGTTAAATATATGATTGCTGCGGCTAATATAAACCCTGTAATTCCTCTTCCAAATGGAGATGCGTCTAATTTTAAGAACCTTAAAGCTACATAGTCCAATACTGCCAGAACGACTGCGCCTAATAAAAGTGACCAAATACCGGAAATTGTAAATCCGGGGGTAAGAGCCGCTGTAACAGCGAGCACGATTGCACCAACAACCAATCGGACCAAAATAGAGCCGATATTAATACCTTGCGCTCTCTCGCTATATTGATTAGCCATATAATCACACCCTTTCAAATTTGACTTGTTAATATTATTAATAAATTTTAATTATTTATTCAAATTTTCAGAGTAAGAATAGTGGATTTTGTGAAAATTATACCTTGAATCATGATTGCAGGACCGAACGTAAAATAAGAGTAAATATGTTTTCTTTGAAATGGATAAAATTCATTTTAAGCTGATTGATAAGGTAAATCGAAAACTTTTGCTGATAAAATCGGGTGTTGGAATTGTATTCGGTGACTCAATTATATATAATAGGGAGATAACAAACTATAAAAGTAGAAATTTGTTTTTTGTAAAACTCTAAGTTGACCGGGGATTTCATCTTACGGATTCTACTATGTTTACGCTTTATTTTCAATAAATGAATATTTTTTTTGGTTTTAAAGGATAAATTGTTAATAATACAAATATTAAATTATCATACGTAAAAAGAAAGCAGGGGGAGAATTTTCATGCAAAATATTAAGGTTCGTTTTGCACCTAGCCCTACAGGGCATTTACATATTGGCGGAGCTAGGACGGCACTTTTCAACTATTTATTTGCAAAAAGAAATGGCGGAAGTTTTCTGGTCCGAATTGAAGACACTGATCTTAACCGCTCTTCATATGAATCCGAGCAGGTAATTATCAATGATTTGAAGTGGCTTGGGATTTACTGGGATGAAGGGGTTGATGTAGGCGGAAATCACGGTCCTTACCGTTCTACCGAAAGAATTCACATTTATAAGCCTTATATTGATCAATTATTGAAGAACAAAGATGCATATTACTGCTACTGTACTCAGGAGGAACTTGAAAAAGAGAGGAAACTCCTTGAGGAAAAGGGCGATAACCCCAAGTATACCGGAACGTGCAGAGATTTAACCGAAGAGCAAAGAGCAGCCCTTGAAAAAGAAGGCAGAAAGCCTACCATAAGATTCAAAGTGCCTGAAAATAAGGTGATACAAATCCATGATAAGGTGCGGGGACTTGTAGAGTTTGACAGCAACGGTGTAGGTGATTTCATTATTGTAAAATCAGATGGAATACCTGTATATAATTTTGCCGTCATTATTGATGATTACCTGATGGAAATCACGCATGTAATCCGGGCGGAAGAGCACCTTTCAAATACCCCAAGACAGGTGCTGCTTTATGATGCTTTAGGTTTTACAAAGCCGGAATTTGCACATGTTTCTTTAATTTTAGGGCCTGACCACACAAAGATGAGCAAAAGGCATGGTTCCACCTGGGTGGAGGAGTACAGAGATAAGGGCTACCTATCCGAAGCGGTTGTTAATTTTCTTGCTTTACTTGGTTGGTCACCTGAAAGTGATGAAGAAATTTTTTCAATGGAACAGCTGATTGCACAGTTTTCATTAGAGCGGGTATCCAAAAATCCGGCGGTATTTGACAACGCAAAATTAAACTGGATGAATTCACAGTATATTAAGACGGCGCCCATTGAAAGGATTACCGACTTGGCTATTCCGCATTTGAAGAAGGCAGGTTTGTTGGAAGAAAATATTACCCCGGATAAATACGAGTGGGTTAAGAAAATTGTTCACTGTATGCGGGAGCGTATTTCATTCATTGCAGAAATCGTTGACAAGGTGGGAATTTTCTTTAATGATCAGGTTGAAATTGAAGAAGGGGAAGCATTGGATTCGATAAAGGGTGAACAGGTACCGGGACTCCTTGAGGTTTTTGCGCAGAAAGTAAATGAAGCCCCGGAAGTTGACGAAGAGTTTGGAAAGGGAATATTCAAAATCATACAAAAAGAAACGGGAATTAAGGGGAAAGCACTGTTTATGCCTATCCGTGTTGCTCTCACAGGACAGCCTCACGGGCCCGAAATGTATGATATTATTGCCATCCTTGGCAGGGACAAAATTATAAAGAGGATTGAAACCATTAAAAATAATATTTAGTATTGAAATGGTTCCATACATGTTTACTTCTCAGTATAATTTTGATAAAATAATAGTCAATAGATATTTTATTTAAAACTGATTTTAGCAAATACAATGACTGGGTAGAGTAACCGGTCTGAACCTCCAGAGAGAAGCTGTCAGCGGCTGAAAGCAGCTTTAGGACATCAGATTGGTGAAGTGCACCTACGAGTTTGAAAGCAGAAAATAAGTATGCTTTCACGGTGAAGCACCGTTATGCAATAAAGATAGGCATATCTTGGCCTAATTAGAGTGGAACCGCGGTTTTCCTCGCCTCTAGATTATATAGTGGCGAGGTTTTTTAATGTCATGAATGATGTAGAAAGGCTCTACATATATATAATTGATGCGAAGAAGGATCAATATGTACCTGTAAACTGTTAGTAAAGGGGATGATAATATTATGAAGCTGAATAACTGGCTGAATACCGAACTACCCAATGTGGCAAAGTCGCTTGAGGAAATAAATAAAAATCATTTCTTAAACGAAAAAACAATCGGGCTTGCCGGCAAAGAGAGTGTGTATAAAGTAGTTCATAACTTACGGTCTGCTCTTTTCCCCGGTGTATACGAAAAGTATCCGATCGATGAATCCAGGATTAATATATTAATTGGAAATAATATTCGGACGGCTGCCTTGGAACTGAGCAATTTAATCGAAAAGGCGCTTCAAGATGCTTGTGAATTGAGGAACAGGGATTCGGAAGATTGTACCAAGTGTAGGGACCGTGCAAATGATATAACCATTGACCTTATTACCAAGCTTCCGGATATAAGAGAGCAGCTTCATAAGGATATTCAGGCGGCTTATAATGGTGATCCGGCGGCACTTACAACTGAAGAGATCCTTTTGAGCTATCCGTCTGTAGATGCCATCAGCATACACCGTTTGGCTCATGAGCTGTATAAAAGCAAAGTACCCATTATCCCGAGGATTATGTCTGAATATACGCACCAGCGGACGGGGATAGATATTCACCCTGGAGCAAAAATAGGGGAATATTTCTTTATTGATCACGGAACAGGTGTTGTAATTGGAGAAACATGTACGATTGGTGACAATGTGAAGATATACCAGGGAGTTACGTTGGGGGCCAAGAGCTTTACCCTTGACGAGCAGGGCAATCCGGTTAAAGGTGTAAAACGGCACCCGGATATAGAAAATAATGTGGTTATATATGCAGGGGCCACAATTTTAGGCGGGGATACGGTGATTGGTCATGATTCTGTTGTTGGCGGCAATGTATGGTTAACCCATTCCGTCCCTCCTTATTCAAAGGTTTATAACTCACAGCCTTCTCCTACCATTAAAAACGGAAAACCGGAGTAACGGGCTGTTATAAAAATTCATTTAGATATGAAACGAATAACGAAAGGAGAACACAAATGAAAATATACAATACGCTGACAAGGAAGAAAGAAGAGTTCGTGCCTATTGAAGAAAATAAGGTAAAAATGTATTCCTGCGGACCGACAGTATATAACTATTTTCACATAGGAAATGCGCGGCCTTTTATCATATTTGACACATTGAGAAGGTACCTGGAATACCGGGGATATGAAGTGCGCTTTGTTCAAAATTTTACAGACATAGATGATAAAATGATTAAAAAGGCAAACGAAGAAAATATTACAGTAAAAGAACTGGCTGAAAAGTTTATCGGAGAATATTTTAAAGATGCCAAAGGTCTTGGAGTCAGCGAGGCTTCGCTGCACCCGAAGGCAACAGAAAATATTGACGCAATTATCGATCTGATTCAAAAGCTTGAAGCAAAAGGCTACGCATATGCAGTAAACGGGGATGTATACTTTAATACCAGGAAATTTACAGAGTATGGAAAGCTTTCTCATCAAAATATCGAAGACCTTGAATTGGGTGCAAGAATCAGTGTGGATGAAAGAAAGCGTGATCCTATGGACTTTGCGCTCTGGAAGGCTAAAAAGGAAGGGGAGCCTGGTTGGGAAAGCCCTTGGGGTGAAGGACGTCCGGGGTGGCATATCGAATGCTCGGCTATGGCAACAAAATATCTGGGAGAGACCATTGATATTCATAGTGGGGGACAGGATTTAATCTTCCCCCATCATGAAAATGAAATTGCACAAAGTGAAGCTGCAAACGGCAAGCCATTTGCCAAGTACTGGCTTCATAACGGTTTTATCAATGTAGATGGGGAAAAGATGTCCAAATCCAAAGGGAACTTTTTTACGGTAAGGGATATCGTACAGCACTTTGATTATGAAGTAATCCGGTTCTTTATGTTATCGGCTCATTATAGAAGCCCTATTAATTTCAGCGATGAACTATTGGAACAAGCAAAGAATGGTTTGGATAGGATTTATAATTGCCTGGACAATCTGGAATACTTGAGGAAGACCTCAAGTGAAAAAGAAAGGGACTCGCAGGGGGAAGCGCTTATTCAAAGTTTGGATGGGTTGAAGAAAAGGTTTATCGGCGCAATGGACGATGATATCAACACAGCCGATGCCATTTCTGTCATTTTTGATATGGTAAGAGAAATCAATTCCTCTATTACAGCAGCATCCGGTACATCTCAGCAGACGATTGACTATAGTTTAAACCTATTAAAAGAGCTGGGCGGTGTACTGGGAATTCTTCAAAAACAAAAAAGCGATCATTTGGAGTCGGAAATTGAAGAGCTTATTAGTAAAAGGCAGCAGGCAAGAAAGGAAAAGAATTGGAAATTGGCGGATGAAATCAGAGATCAATTAAAGGATAAGGGAATACTTCTTGAGGATACTCCTCAGGGAGTGAAATGGAAAAAAGTTTAAATAAGGGGTTATAAATAAGGAAGCCGATATTTAAGGCTTCTTTATTTTTTGAAATAAAAAAAGAGACCAATTTGCATTGGTCTTTATCTTTTCTTCTATATTTATACTAAAGAAGAAAGGAGGTAAAAGTATATTAAAAGTATCAGTGTATAAAAATATTATAGGTAGTTTAGGGTATATTCGTCAATATACATATTACTAATAAATCAGCACAAAAATCCCAAGAAAATTGTACAATATTAACAAAATTTTTTAAGCACGGACATAAAAGAAAAAACTTTTACGTATTTCTATATGTTAAGGCTTTATAATGTAGCCCTAGAAGGGTAAAGGAATGTAATTGAAGCGTATAAAAAATGGAGAATTACCGTAGGAATTATTAGATTTACTTATAATTGGTTATATTATATAATACAAATAATATTTTTTAATATGAAGGGGATAAGGGCCTGGCAGATACATGATGAATGAATTTTTTAAGGATGTTTGTAATGAGATTAAGTTTTATGACAAGCAGGTTGAGCAGTTGTCACCCTTGGTGCTTGCTTATATTGGTGATGGTGTATATGAAGTTTATGTGCGGACGCTGCTTATCAGCCAGTTAAATGTTTCAGTTCATAAATTGCATAGAAAGGCCACTGATTATGTAAAAGCAAAGGCGCAAGCCGACGTAATTCATAAAATAATGGAGACTTTGTCGCTTGAAGAGGCAGATATCGTAAGAAGAGGAAGAAATGCAAAGTCAGGTACCATACCGAAAAATGCGGATGTTGTAGAATATAAATATGCTACCGGTTTTGAAGCATTAATCGGTTATTTATACCTTAAAAATGATTTTCAAAGACTAATGGAAATTTTAAAATTATCTGTAAGTATGTTAAATCAGGTGCAACCCTGATTTTCTTTATTTATTTACCAATTTGTTGACATATACAATTTATATTTTAAAAATATGGTTTTTATGGTAAGCAAGTGATATAATTCTTTATAGGATAATTAATTTCCACTTGTTTTGTACATAATTATAGATGGTAGAAAATCCGTATTTGGCTCATGTGTATATTATATGGAGTGATAAGGTTTTTAGGCCCAAAAAATAAATGAAAAGAGTTGAGTTTTATGTCAGGAAACAGAGAGCGGAAAACCCATTACAAAGCGGAGAAGAAAGATGAAAAGGAATTTAGGATTGAATTCCGTATGCAGGACTTTCTAAACTCAGACATTGACAAGCTGGAAGGAAGAAACCCGGTGCTAGAAGCCCTAAAAGCAGGAAGAACCATTAATAAGATTCTTATTGCGAAAGGGGATCGGGAGGGATCAATCAAGCAAATTGTCGCGCTTGCAAAGGAAAAAGGAATTATTGTGCAGGAAGTGGAGAGGGTTAAGCTCAATAATTTGTCTTCAACCCATGCACATCAAGGGGTTATTGCTTTTGTATCCGCAAAAGAGTATGTGGAGTTGGAAGATATTTTAAAAATAGCAGAAGAAAAAAATGAAGCACCCTTTATTATCATATTGGATGATATTACCGATTCTTATAATCTGGGCTCCATATTAAGGACTGCAAATGCAGTAGGGGCACATGGTATTGTAATACCCAAGAGAAGAGCTATCGGTTTAACTGCATCGGTATCAAAAGCTTCTGCCGGTGCAATAGAGTATGTTCCCGTTGCCCGGGTAACCAATATCTCGCAAACGATAGAAACACTCAAAAAAGCAAATATTTGGGTTGTGGGAACAGATGTGACAGGGGAAAAACCCTATTATAAAAATAACTTGAAAGGTCCGATTGCACTGGTAATAGGAAGTGAGGGAGAAGGAATCGGAAAACTGGTTAAAGAAAAATGTGACTTTTTGGTAAATATCCCTATGCTGGGGGAAATATCCTCTTTGAATGCTGGGGTTGCTGCAGGTATTGTGATGTATGAAATTTTAAGACAAAGGAGCAAGTAATTACAAATCCATGGAGTACTTGATTGTAGATGGATATAATATCATAAATGCCTGGGGGGATGTGTTTGACTTAAGCAGTAATTCCTTAGAGGAGTGCAGGAATAAGCTTTTAAACATTTTATCCAACTACCAAGGGTATAAAAAAATAAATATTATTGTTGTATTTGATGCGCATTTAGTTAAAGGCAGCCAGTTAAAAAAAGAAATTTTTGATAATTTAACGGTTGTATTCACGAAAGAGAACGAAACTGCCGATAATTATATCGAAAGATTTGTATATAGATTTGGAAGTACTAATCGGATAAAAGTTGCAACCTCTGATTATCTTGAGCAAACTATGGTTCTCAGGTATGGAGGGATAAGGGTATCTGCAAGGGAACTCAGAGAGGAAGTTAAAAACGCTGGGCAGACAAATAGACCGGAAGTCAAGGACTACTCGGCTAAGACAAACTCCTTAATGGCAAATGTGAAACCTGAATTGTTAGAAAAACTGGAGAAGATTAGAAGGAGCAAGTTTTAGCTTGACATAAAAGTTCTTGTTTCGTATAATTAGGAATGTGTGTACCTTTCTGACGGTTGCATTTTTGGTAAAATTAGTATATGCCTTATTCGATTAGGTTATGTAAATTTCTAATATATATACAGCACACAAATACTAAAGAGACAGTATTTACCTGACTGGTAGAGGGGGCGTTATTTTGAAATTGAATGCACGCGTAGGAGTGCCTGATACGTATAGTACCATGATTGATGAGGAAATTATTGAGGATGCTAGATCAGGTAATCAAAAAGCCCTCGAGTATTTAATTGATAAATATAAGAGTTTTGTTCGTGCAAAAGCCAGGACATATTTCCTTATCGGGGCAGATAGGGAAGATATTATTCAAGAGGGAATGATTGGCCTTTATAAAGCAATTCGAGACTTTAGGGAGGACAAGCTTTCTTCTTTTCGCGCGTTTGCAGAGCTTTGTATAACCAGGCAAATTATTACTGCCATTAAAACAGCAACCAGGCAAAAGCATATTCCATTGAACTCTTATGTATCGCTAAACAGGCCAATATTTGACGAAGAATCTGATCGTACCTTGATGGACGTGATTTGTGAGGAAAGTGTATCCGATCCGGAAGAACTTATTATCAACCGTGAGGAGTTTAACGGAATAGAAGTTAAAATGGGTGAAATCCTCAGTGGGTTGGAGTGGGAAGTATTGTCCCTTTATTTACAAGGGAAGTCCTACCAGGAAATTGCTGAGGAACTTGACCGTCATGTAAAATCAATTGATAACGCGCTACAGAGAGTAAAACGGAAATTAGAGAAATATCTTGAAGAAGGTAAAAGTTAAACTTGTTATATTGACAAATATGGCGCTGGACGCATGAGTATAGTTATGCTATAATGCTTATTACGTTCTAGCGAATGTTTTTATGGTTGCGGGTGTAATTCAATGGTAGAATATCAGCTTCCCA
Source organism: Clostridia bacterium (assembly GCA_026418275.1). Lineage (GTDB taxonomy): Bacteria > Bacillota > Clostridia > Acetivibrionales > DSM-2933 > SKW182. Next base: position 71,916 of record JAOABQ010000077.1, on the reverse strand, counting down.
AGCTGACTGCGTGGGTTCGATTCCCATCACCCGCTCCAGGTACGTTAATATTAATTTGTATAAGCCCTCATAGCTCAGTCGGCAGAGCGCATCCATGGTAAGGATGAGGTCACCAGTTCGATTCTGGTTGAGGGCTCCAACTAAAATCCTTGAATCCTTGGTGAATATGCGGGTTCCAGGATTTTTTATTTATTTTCCTCTTTCTCATATTACCATTTATTGGTGCATAAACCCGTCTAAAATCATATAAAAACACCCTAATTGGTTTGTAATTGGTTTATGATTGGTTTATTCCCCAACTTCCCGGAATGCAGTAAATCTAATACTTTTACGGCATCGTTTTTCAGCGATGGCATTACGCTAATATAAATGTCGGTGGTGATTGAAGTTTTAGCGTGACCTAATAATTTTGATACGACATTTACCGGTATTCCCACTTCAAAAAGTCTCGTAGCATATGTGTGCCGTAAGCTGTGGAAGTTGCAATCATCAAATCCGATTTTTGTTGCTATTCTCACAAATGACCGTTCTGCGTTCCTAGGGTTTAAATAGTTACCTGTTTTGGTGGCAAATACCATGATGGTATTCGTTTTGGATTTTAGCTCTTTAAGCAGCTTTAAAGACCTTTGAGGCAAAGGTACCTTCCGTATAGAAGACTTTGTTTTTGGGTTGTCTTGCACCTTTAGAACATTCTTGCTGTTTGATTTACCTTCATAGTCTTTTACGTGAATCAGATTCTTATTGACGGTTACTTCCGCCTTTTCAAAATCAACATCACCCCATGTCAACGCCAACAGTTCACCAAGCCTTAAACCGCTGTCAAACGCTAGAACAAAGAGTGTGTGAAGCCTGTCATCCCTAGATTCTTCAATAAATTTGTTTTCTTCCTCTAGGGTAAGAGCTTTTATCTCTTTTTGCTCTAAAATAGGTAATTCTACATTTTTGCAGGGGTTTTTTGTGATCATATCGTTTGCAAGTGCTTTTTCAAGTGCAGAGTTCAGTATATTGTATTGCTTCCTAATAGTAGCAGGGGAAAGGGGTTTAGACTTATCATTAATATATTTTTGTATTTGCAGAGAGTTTAAGTCTTTTAGCGGTATTTCCCCAAGCGATGGTATAATGTGATGTCTAGCTTGTGTGTCGTACACTTCGTAAGTCTTTGGCTTAAGCTTCAGCTTTTTAAAGTTTTCCAGCCAGAACACCATCCATCTTCCTAATGCCATAGAACTTGATTCTTTTACACCGTTTACTCTGTTTAACGATAGTTGCTGAATTTTCTGAACAACCTCAGCTTTAGTCTTGCCATAAACGCTTTTCCTATTAGGTTTACCGTCTGCTTTATATCCTAGGAATATTCTACCCATGTAGCTTCCGTTTTCAAGCTTTGTAATAGTTCCTTCGCCATTTTCTCTTTTCTTCGCCATGTTATTTATCCTCACTTTCGAATATATACGGATTTTCCATCCACTTCTCAAATGCGGGTCTAGGAATAACTAGCCTTTTGCCAATTTGTATGCAAGGAAATCCCTTGCTGTGGCATAGGCTGTAAGCATTTTGCTTTGAGATTCCTAAAACCATTGCAACATCGACTACAGTAAGAGTTAATGGCAATTCACTTAATTTATCAAAGAACATAATATCATCTCCATTTTAATATATTTTGGCGATTAAAACAATAAAAAAGAGATATATCATCTAAGGATATATCCCTATATACAGTAGTTACATATAAAATTGCACTAAATATTAATTGTGTATTCTATTGCATAGAGTGCGTTCCGCTAATTATGCTAGTTTAAAGTATTCTACATTTTTTTGGAAACGGATGAATTTTTCAATATCCCCTATAGAACTGATAATCCGGCACTTGGGAAGTGCATTCAAAATCTTGTCACGATAATTACTGCCTTGCTTAAGTCGGGAGTCCAAAATAGAAATAACACCTGTATCATCCTCTTTTCTGATTAATCTTCCTACACCCTGCTTAAGCTTGATAATCATTTCAGGGAATACTACTTTGTTTTTATATTCCTCCGTACTGTCATATAGAGTCTGTTCATATTCCGATATCGGGTCAGGTACAGAAAACGGGAGTTTTACAATAATGAGAGAAGATAATATATCACCTGGAATATCAATTCCTTCCCAACAGTTTCCAGAAGCAAACAAAATACCATTTTGACTTTGCTTAAACTCATTAATTGTGTTAATTACTCCTTTACCCATTTTAAATATGGGAAAGTGCTTTACCCTTCTTGAAATTTGATTGTAAACAAGCTCCATTACTTTGTAGGACGTAAACAAAATAAGGGTATGTCCAAAAGTTGCTTTTATCAGTCTTTCCGTTTCATCTGAAATAGCTTTGATGTATTTCGGATCTTTACTGTTAGGGAATGGCATCTTGTTTGGAATATACAACAGACAATTTTCAGAGTAATTAAATGGAGATTTCTTGCTTGTCTCATCTAATCTATATCCTACTCTATCTATCCCAATATTCTTTTTTATATGCGAAAAGCATCCGTTTACAGATAATGTTCCCGAAGTCAAAATAATTGGAATAGGCTTGCTCCAAAAATCTCTATAAAGCACATTTTCCAAGCCTTTTGGTATTGAACAAAGGACAGTTTTCCCGAAACCTCTAATATTTCCTCTAGGTATTTCAAGCCAGTAAATAATATTCTGGCAGTCAAGATATACCTTGAACTGATCTGAGAGATCACACATTGATCTTAATACATATTTAAGGATACTTTTAGCGGTGCTTTTAGTATTAGAAGCATCTTTAAGTATGCTTATAATAACTTCCAATGTATAAATTATGCTCTTTATTATTTTTTGTATCTGGGATGTAATAACTACTTTGTATCTTTCTGTGTCTTCTTCTAAATCGTATTCCGACAAAGGTTTTTTAAGCTCTTCATAAAGATTGGTATTTAAATTAGCCAGTCGATTACTAGAACTCTCTATAAGCTTCGTTATGCACTCCTGCTTAAACTTCATTTTTTTAATGTAGTTAAGATACATTGGGATATCATTACATGATATGCAGTTGCCATACATCTGTTTTGCAGAATCTAACAGCTTGTGAGACTCATCAATTATGATTGCCTGATAGTCGGGAATCAGGGGTGATAAACCTTTACTTCGGTGTCTAGTGTCTGCAATAAGATAATTATGATTACATATTTGAAAATTATGGTTAGCGGACTTTGCATATTGAAGATACTTGTTGTAACGGCATGTTGCAAACAAATCACACTTCGAATTGCATTGAGAGGATACGCTGATTTTACTCTTTATATAACATGAAAGATTTTGATAATTGTCCAGATCAATATTCATAAAGTTCTCTGATGTCAACTGATTTAAAAGGCTTTTCTCTTCAATAACCTTTTCGTTTTCATTACTTTTTGCATTTAAAGAAACGATATAGCTGTTAAGCCGTTTATCACAGATATAATGCTCTTTTCCTTTTCGTATCACGCAAGACAAGGGCATTTTAATTAGACCGCAGTCCATAAGCATCTTTGATATTCCAGGTATGTAGTCATTTGCAACTGCTTTTTGCAATGCAATACTGGAAGTAGATATAACAATGGGCATTTTGGTAGCCATTTGGAAGTCTTTATTCCAAGGATATGATATTTGAATTTGACGTAAATTTTTATTATTCAACTGATGATGAATGGCTGCAATAATATATGCATACGTTTTTCCTATTCCCACTTCGGCTTCACAAAGGGCTATATTATTTGACTTAAGTGCAGCATACATCATCTTTGAAAGCTCTATTTGGCTTTCTCTAATGACATAGTTATATTTGGGGAGTTCTTCCTTAAAAAGCTTATTAATACTGTTTGTTGGACTTTCATTGGGAATATGTTTTGTAGGGGTTATAACTTCATAAGATTCTATATTTTTATTTGATAGTTCTGATTGAGTTCCTGAATCATCTATTAATATCCTGTGTGTCTCTTCCGTTTTTGCAAAAGCATCCGGTTTTGAAATCAAATTGTCAGTTTGACCTACCTGTTCATTTACAGGAGTACACAGCTTTAGAATTTTTTTTGCAACCTCTAAGTGTTTACTTTCTGATATAGGCTTTTTAGTGTAGAATAAATATTTTTTTTCAAATGTGAAATAATTTATTGCTTCATACTTATATACATTCCCAGTATAGTTTTCAAGCAATAAGAACTGCTCTACCTTGAATATTGCCTTGGCTTTTTCGTTGATGCATTGTATCTCAATTAGATTATCTCTAATATTCTGCACTAAATAATGAATCTTATTTTTTTCCATTTTAGAATTTCCCCCTCTATGTTTTATTATTTAACCTATAAATTGAGCAGGCTTGCCAAGGGCAGCACAATGGTATGGCAGACGAATAAACTAATCATGTTGAGGTCTTATTACTATAATAGATAAAAAAATTAGAATTTCGTCTGCCACAGTAGTTCTGCTGCCCAGTGTCAGGAATTTTGAAAATATTTCAAGCAGCTTGGGGTTTACAAGCTCATAAAAGCCGCCGCAATTCTCTCTCAAATTTTGGCACGCATTTTCTCACTCAGAGGTGAACCGTCCCTTGTCAGTAAAGATAGCCAGACGGAAGTATCATTATCCCTTTCTACGGGTCATGGCGAGTTGGTAGTTACCTCTACCAATTTAAAGCCGGAAGTTATCGCTAGGAGTTTAACTCTGTCATTGCGCTCCCGCTTACGTCGCTTTCTGCATTCACAGCCGTAAATGGAATGTACTTGAAATACTGGTATGTAATTTTCAAGGTGCAAGTGGAGCATAAAAAAATGCCCCTATAGTTAGGTCAGCAGGAAGGCAAAAAATTCGGTTTTTTTAAAAAATTTTTTATTTTTTCTTTATACTCAAATTCATACTCAAAATTAGTTTGTCTAAAATCTTTCCAAGACGCTCTGATACAGTACTTTCACATTTATTTAATACCTTTGAAATATCTTTGATTTTCATCTCATATTGAAAACGATAAATAATTATTTGAAGTTCGATAGGTTTCAGCTTTTTTAGTGCTTTCAACAAATTGTCGTTTTCAATAGTGTCTAAAATACTTTGTAGATCTTCGGATGCTTTATAATCATCAACTGCAAAATAATATATATTTCTTTCCTTAATAACTGTGTTCTCTCCCATTGCTTCAAGCGAGTTGTTATATCTCCTGTACTTGCGGTCTAAATTTTCAGCTTTTCTTTCTAAATCAGAAAGTATTTCATCCCAATAATCCTTATTCAAAATTTCATAGTTATCCATTTCCAAATTCCTCCGTTTTGTTGTTTGAGATAGATAGCAAAACAGAAGGACTTATGGATAACGCCCGTAATACCAAAACCAGCTTTTCATACAGAACCTTTCATTTACTGACACGCAAAAAGGGGCCGCACATTTGAAGTGCGACCCCTTTTGGAGTTAAGCATTATAATTTATTAACTGGAAAAAGACATAAAAAAACCCGAAGCAGTTAATCTGCCCGGGGGAAATACAGTTTATATAGTCCCAGCATATCTATCATAACATTTGCAAAATTCGCTGTCAGTACCGTTTGAGTTCCGATTTAGTTCAATGTTAGTTCACATTCAATACACTACTACAGTACCTTTATTTTTACCTGAATTTGTTCTGAAAGTAACCTTTTCAACAAGCTTTTCACCTTCCAACCCGCTTTTCAAATCAGGGATAAGAAAGCCCCAGAGAATAACTCCCAGCATATGTATGGCATCCTTCTTATCTTTGTAAAAAGTGGTTCGTCCAATATTAAGGTATTCAAGCATTTCGTTTTCTGAAAAACGGCATTTGATTATATACATTTTGTTGAGAATATCAAAATACCTTTCACCTTTATCGGGATAAGATTTGAGCAAAACTAGTGCCTTATTTATCAGTTCAAGAATAACTCTGCTTACATCCAAGCTTTCCAAACGGCTTTCAAGGTTTAGTCTATCCAGATCGGTCTTCATGTCTAGAAGACTTCCGATTGCATCTGCCAGATTGGTTTTATTTAAATAAAAGCATTCAGTATTCATTTCATTCAATGAGTACTCCATTCTCCACAAAACTTTATTGTAAAGCTGTAACAATAGTTTTGTGTTGTGATAAATATTTTTTCCCTTATAACTTTTTAAATGCAGTTCTCGGGAAAGAAAGCCTGCCTTGTGCATCAACGGGTACATACTAATAACACCTCTTTTAAAAATTGTTTATAATAGTTCGAACAATCAAGTACTTTATTCATTTTAACACTAAAAATAGGTGAATTGATGAAAGTTGACACAAATAGACATGAGGACGGATTATTTTGGATAACATTGTTTTTAGTGGATGGGAAAATGTTTATATATCAATGAAATATTACTAGAGAATTACTTTTATGCAATTATATTCACCGACAAATGTCGTTGAATAAAATTACAAATTGAGAGGTAGTTGGAACATCCATACCAAACAACTCTTTATATGATGATGTTCCTTTTTGATATGCTTCTATGATAACCCTTCGAATAGCTTTTTCAACTGATCTTCAATTTGATAAATACTTATCTGCTATCGCTTTATATGCTTCGTTAAGTGTTATTTGATTATTTTCTGAAAATAGAAATAACATTTCTCTAAGATAAACATAACCTTTGGGGCCTTTCGGTATGCCAAGCAATGCCAGTGTTTTATCTATTTTAGCTAATTTGACTGGTTCGGTGTTTACATCTTTTTGAGAAGCAAGTTCTCTGATCCGTTCAATAACATGATCAATATCATATGGTTTTCTAATATAATATTCGGCACCTAAGTCTAATGAAATTTTTATAGTGTTTTCTTTAAAAATAGCAGAGGTAATAATGATAATAGGTTTATTAGGAATATTCCTAAGTTCATTCAAAACACCTAAACCATCCGTTTCCGGCATAATTATATCTAAGAGAATTGCATCCGGATAAAATTGCTTTACCATAGATACGCATTGCTTACCGTTTTTTGCACTACCTACACAGTGCATGTCTTTTTGATTATTTATATATTCGCAAAGTAGGACATTCATCCTCTCATCATCTTCAGCAATCAATACATTTATCATCTTAATCACTCCTATGGTTATTTTACCCGACTTAAAAATGATTTAAACCATCTGAGATGTTCATATTAGATTAAAAAGTTAGAAAGTAAGGAAAGCATCGCCAGAAATGTTGATTGTATATTTTTCGTACTATATTGGAGTAAGTTATGATATAATTTCCATGTAGTAATATGTAATAATTTGTATTTATTAATACTAATATACAAGGGAGAATAGGTGATAAACATGCAAAATGAGAATATATATATATTGTTTTGCCATTATGAAAAATTGCTAATAGATACCATAAACCCAATTATGTATAAGTCTAAGAAAAAAGCTTCAATGTATGATATTTTAACGAATTTTTCAACATTGATTACAATAATTAGTATTGCTGTAACTATAGTTGGTATAGTAGTAACTATTCCAGGGATTATTACTGCAACTCATAATATTATGATTTTTAACTATCTTCAAAGGTTCATAAGAGACTTGATTACTTTATTTGGAAAATACCTTTTTCTTGTCTTGCCTATATCATCATGTTTACTTTCAATATGCAGTACTATCTATTTTTCACGTTGTGCAAATAAAATCAAAAGAAGTTTTGAAGTAGAAAAGTTGAAGAAGTCATATTACCAAGAAACTTTATTGTCGAATTTTATCATTCACAAAATAAGAGAAGGTATTGACTATGACAGCTTCTTAGAATTAAACCTTAATGATTTAAAAGACGTATATAAATATTTTGCTAATAACTCTGTGGCGGTTAGATTTAATACTGTAGATTTAAATGATTTTGTTTTTACTACTATAAAGAACATAGTACCAATAGATTTCAGATATGATATTTCTTACTACTTAACTGAAGTAATTTCAATCAAAGCCAATTTCAATAAAATTATTAGTGAAATAAGAAGTATTGACTTCTCAACAAAGCATTACAAATTTACTATTTACAAAGATAATGTAATGAATATATTTAGAATTTAGCAAGATGATTAAAAAGAAAGCGGCATAATAGCGCTTTATCCTCCATCTTTATTTTTCGATTGGAAGGGTATATAATATTTTACAGGGAAGGGGGATTATATGAGATTTATTCAAACATGGTCATATTCTTGTGCTAATCACCTAATGGTCCAACTCAAAGAAAATCATGAAAGACGACGGGTTTATTATTATGGCTTTCAAGTAGTTATAGGTGCTATTGTAAAAGGAGCATTATTAATTGCGTTATCCTTTCTTTTGGGAACTTTAATTCCAAGTATCATTATTGTGGTTGCATTTGCGAGTCTTAGGATGATTGCAGGGGGCTATCATATGAACACTTATGGGAAATGTATTTTTGTTTCACTGGCAATGTTTTTAATTGCAGGTATTGTAGCAAGATATACATATCAATATTGGCGGATAGAGTATATACTATTATTGCTGTTTTTTACATTTGTAATTAGTTTGCCAATCCTAGGGAAGTACGCCCCAAGGGATACTCCAAACAGACCGATTTCTGATCCGTCTGAGATAAAAAAATTTAAAAGGTTGTCTTTCATACATATCTTTGCATTTTTAGTAGTATGTATTCTTTTAATATATTTGAATGGAAGTTTATATGTACTTTCCGTATGTTTGGGAATTTTATTGGAATTGTTTGCAGTTTCGAATTTAGGGCATAAATTTTTTGATAAAATTAGTGGTAAAATTTCCTCTTAATATGTGATAAATTTTACAAATCTAATCAAGTTTAATAGGTAATATAAGATATCTCTTTATTATAGAGGTATTCTTCGTGTCCATCAAATCAGCAACATTTTGTTACGTGTTTTTATTAATTAGTCGATTTTTGACAAAATGACACATAATTACATATTTTTTTTGAAATTGTATTATAATTTCTATACTATGGGGGAGGTATTAAGTTGATAAGGGAGGTGGTATTTATAAGTGAAAATCGGTCTAATGATGTTATTAATTTTATCTTTACCGGAAGCAATCATAAATTTAATAATGATAATTACAGTGAGTGAAAAAAGCGATGTATTACAGTTAAATATTAAGAATACCATTCGTTTTGTGATTACAATAGCGTTGATGCTAACTGCGACTTGTATTTTAAAACCGCTTTCAAATACTGTTTTATTAAGTTACCTTGTTAATATTTTTTCATACACAATTATTATTTGTATAATGTATCGAATAAATATAGGTATATTGCTATTTTGTTCATCTGTTGTAGTATTATTAGTATCTACTTTGGAAAATATATTCATTCCTTTTGTAATCACTTACGTAACTCATGGTGTTGAAGCATACTTTAATAATTTACCATTGATGTTTTTATGTTCTTTGCCTATTAGAGGACTGCAAGTTTATGGAATATATATAATTAACAAGTATAAGGCCGTATTAATTGTCTCAAGATTTGATAAAAAATTTCGTATATTCTTTGTTGTGTGTAACCTAATTATTTTGGTAACTCAAAATGTTTTTAGTAAAATGTACATAGACAATTTCAACGATACAAGTTTGTTGCTACAGATATTATATGCAGCATGTTTACTTGCAATAATCCTGACTGTTTATATTTTCATATATAGCTTTATGTATTCAATCGCCAAAGGAATAATTAAACGTATGGATGATTCATATAAGAAATTAGAATATAAATATTCTGAGTTGGAGGATAATACAAGTATTGCTTTCAGTAAATTACATTCTATACTTAAAAACAACAATGTTGAAGAAGCCATAAATGTTATTGAAAGCATTTTAAGAGAATTACCAAAACCCAAATGAAAAGAGGGGAGGGGAAAACATGAGGATGAAAATTCTTAAATTGGTTTCTTTAGTGGTTGCAATGTTCGCTGTTATAGGAACAGGAATAGCATGTATTGGTTGGTTGTATCAGCCAAGAGTACCTAAAAAATTAAAGACTTAATCTTCTGTTATCTATCCACTTATGAATTTTACACCCTTGTCACTTTTCTTCAGTCGACATAAACTTCTCTCTGCGCTTCAATGTTGAGGGAAAACTATGAATTAAATAAATTATAAGTGATTGATGATTGAATTAATATTTAGTAACAAAAAACACCCGCTTATGGGTGTTTTTTGTTACTGGTGTATTTGGATTTAAGATTAATAATATATTCAACATCTAAAATATCAATATTGTTATCTTTAAGCCGAACAGCCAATTCGAGATAAGGAATAAAATCATTATCCTGCAAATATGTCTCATACTTTTTAACGTCGGGAAGGATTGATACTAAGTTACTTTGTGAAGAATGTCCTGTAATGATATAGTCTATAGGTACACCAAAGTGCCTTGCTAATGTTGCTAAACAATCGGAATCAGGTTCGGCCTTACCACTTTCATATTTGGCAATAGATTCTCTGCTCTTCCCTATAGAATCAGCGACATTTTGTTGAGTTTGCTGATATTTTTTTCGTAACTGTTTAAGTACTTCCCCTAACGATGACATAAAATTCAACACTCCAAATAAAAAATAAAATACATATTGACAGTTATTTCTAATAAAGAGTAAAATGGTAAAAGAGGGAACAAAACAAATAAAATAACACCTGTTTTTGGTATGAAATTTCACAACCAATGTTCACATTTACTAATATATTATCGTTTATTTGATGCAATTTCAACATTATTATTTTGCATCTTACTGCAAAATAGAAAGTGAGGTAAAGTATGCATTTAGAGAAATTACTAGCAAAAAGAGTTGATAAAATAATTGAAGAGATTGAAAAAAGCAATGAATGCAAGGAAGTTAATAGCAGGATAAAAAGATATTTTAGTGAAATTAAAAAGTATTTACCCGAGGAAAAAAAACTCCTAACAGTCCGAATTGATGACTGTATAACAGAAATGTTAGTGATTTATCAGAAATTATATGAAAATGGACTGATGGATGGAATGAGCATAGATCAATTTAAAGTCATTAGTAATTCATCCCCTATTAGTTGCTTGAGAAATGGTAGTAAACAGCTACAATGATACGTAAATCTTTATTTGTATACCAAAGTGAAACTTTATGCTTGTTATACAGATATGTAGATATCTTATTTCTGGAATACTTTTATAAACATGGTTATTCTAATGGCCTATAAAACAGAAATAATTCGTTCACAAAAAATATTTCTTTATTTAAAGTTGATAGATTAAGGGATGAAAGGATTTATATTACTGTATTTATTTTTGTCCCAAAGTCACTTTTTTACAAGAAATGTTATTACTTTCGGCTAAGAAATTGTGACTTTTGGCAAATTTCATTTTTATGAAAAGTGAGATATAATGTTTTAACCGATGATTTTCCACTATAATTCAACGCGGAGAGGAGATGATTTTGGGTTTAGGTTTGAATGGTTTAGTGGAAAAAGTCATTAATAGAAGGGAAGATTAAAAACTAAAAGGGAGGATTCTAATGTTTAATAAGATGAAAAAAGTTATTACCCAGGTACTTTTGATTGCTTTTCTTGTAACAAATATTTTTGCAAATGTTAGTATTTCATTTGCAGGTTCCAGTCAAAATCAAACAAAGAAAGGTGAAACTCAAAAAAAAGAGAAAAACCAAATCATTGTAAAGTACAAAAACGAAAGCAATATTGAGGTAACAAAGAGTGATATAACAAAAAAATTAAAGCTGAAAAAAAATAATTTTAAAAAAATCCCAAAGAAATCAAAGACGGAAATAGTTGATATTGGTGGTAATGACCTCAATAAAACACTTCAAGAGATTAGTAAAGATCCAAATGTCGAATATGTCCAACCAGATTATAAAATTACACCCTTCGAGATTCCTTCTGATCCGCAGTTTAATGAACAGTGGGGACTAAACAACTTTGGACAAGCTATATCCGGACAAGTTGGTATTCCAAGAGTTGATATTAATGTTTTACCTGCATGGAATATAACTCGTGGATCGGCTGAAGTAGTTGTGGGAGTTCTAGATTCTGGTATAGACACTAACCATGACGATCTCAGCGATAGGATATATGTTAACCAAAAGGAAACAGTAAATGGAATTGATGACGATGGAAATGGATATGTAGACGATATCAGTGGATGGGATTTTGCTAACAGGGACAATACAGTATATGATTCTGCTTTAGAGGATAAACATGGTACGCATGTTGCTGGCGTTATTTGTGCCTCTTCAAATAATAAAGGAATAGTTGGAGTAGCACCAAATGTTAAGATTTTACCACTTAAATTTATTTCAGGAACGTCCGGATATACTTCTGATGCAATTTTAGCTATAGAATATGCAAAATCAATGGGAGTAAAAATACTGAACTGTAGTTGGGGTGGTGCTGAGTATAACCCTGCATTGAAGGAAGCCATGCAAAATAGCGGTATTTTATTTGTGTGTGCAGCAGGTAACAATGGAAATGATATATCTGCCTACCCAATTTATCCAGCTAGCTTAGATTTACCAAACATAGTAACTGTTGCAGCCCTTGATAACACTGGGAAGCTTGCTTCTTTCTCAAACTATGGTAACAAAGTCCATATTGCAGCCCCAGGGCAAAATATACTTAGTACAGTTCCGGAAAACAAATATTCCCAATTAAGCGGAACCTCTATGGCAGCTCCATATGTTTGTGGAATTGCTTCGCTTTTAAAAAGTAAAGAATCTGAATTAGCGGTGGAAGAGATTGCAGATAGGATTAAGAAAAACGTAGTTGTCTCTAGTAAACTTACTGGAAAAGTTAATTCAAACGGAAGAAGTGATGCACATGCATCCTTAACCAATATCGTACCGCAACCTGAAGCTAATGCATCAACAAGTGATAGTATTGGTCAACAGAATAATAACTTAAACAATGGAAATCAGAATAAAGAAGCTGTTAAAGAAATTCCAACCGACAACAGTGCAAGTGCAAATAATAAAGTAGTCAAACCACTTATTAGTGATAATAACAGCTTTTATGTAGAAATTGATGAAAATAACGAAAATCAATTATCAGAATTAAAAAATAAAATTACGGATTTGAAGTTTTATCAAACAAATGATAATTCCTTTGTTATTACATGGCATACAAGCCAGAAAGCCTCCTCTGAACTTTATTATGGTATTACACAGGAGTTAAAGAAAGAAAAGAAAGCATCCAGTATGCTTTTTGATCATTCAGTAAAGCTGGATCAAGCTGATTTACAAGAACTGAAATACTTTAACATAAAATCCTGTACTGAAGATGGAACGGTCCTTGAAACAGGAATGTGTGAGTTTAAAGAGTTTTCGAATTTTAGTAGTAAAATTAATAATAGTATAAACCAAGAAGGGGATAAGGGTTTACTTTTAGGGAGCCCATCGGATCAAAACAACAAATCTGAAGTTTCTACACTGAGCTATATAATGGAAGTTGAACCAAATGATTATATCGATACAGCTATGCAGCTATCAGCAGGTACTGTTTTTGGAAAAGTAAGCAATACTTCTGATTATGACTGGTATAAAGTTACATTAGATTCCTCTATGACGTATTCAATAAGTTTAAAGGGGATGGCAGCAAACAATGACTTTGACTTGTTCATATACGATTCTAATGTTGTTTGTCAAGCAAGGTCAAACCTTAACGACAATTTAGATGAGAATATCGAGTTTACTCCAGTAGTATCAGGAACTTATTATATAAGGGTTATCTCTGTTAAAATAATTACTAGTACAACTGATCCCAATAGTTATCAATTAATGTTTTACCCGAATAACCAATTGCCGGATACATACGAGCCGAATGATACAATGAGTACCGCGAAAGTTATTGAAGATAGCATAGTTTATAAACCCACAATAAACACAACAATTGATGAGGACTGGTTTGAATTTAATGCACAAAGTGCAGGGAAATTAAACGTCAATTTAACAAATGTACCCTTTTATAGGGATTATGATATGGCAATCTATGATGCTTCAGGTAATATGGTAGGTGGATCGTTTAGAGCAAGCAATTACGATGAAACCTACAATGCTCTAATAGATGCACCAGGAAAGTATTATATAAGGGTGTATTCTTATATTGGATGTGATCCGATACAAAATTATCAATTAAAGGCTGCAATTGTAAAACCGGATATTTTTGAGTTGAATGAAAACTTTTATGGATCTAAACAATTGAACCTTTTTGAGCCTATAGCAGCTAGTATAGATAATGAAAGAGATGAAGACTGGTATCATATATCGCTTGAAAAAGCAAGCAAAGTTCATGTGAAATTTCAGCACATTAACATGCAGGGGAATTATGGCGTGGTTGTCTATGATACTAATGGTCAATATGTTGGAGGGAGTTACCAATCTGACTCAAATGGGATACAAGAGTTTTGGCTGTTGCTTAACTCTGGAAACTATAAAGTTAGGGTATATGCCAGTGTGAATATATCCATATACGAAAGACCATACAATCTTTACTTAGATAACTATTCCTTTGACTCATATGAGCTAAATGAAAATAAGGAAAATGCTACAGGTATTGCGTTTAATCAAACTGTAAGTGCGTTTATTGATAATTTACTTGACCAGGATTGGTATAAAGTTGATATAAATAGTACTGGAGTATTATCTATAGATCTCAAAAATTTACCAAAGAATAATGATTATGGTGTTGAGGTTTATGATTGTTATAACAACTTGGTTAAATTTGGTAGTAGTAAAGGTAATATTAATAAAGTATTTATGAGTGATATCCAGTTACCTGGAAGCTATTACATAAAAGTCTTTAGTCACCAAGGGTATGATGACAAATCAAACTATAGTTTAACAGTAAAAATGAAAGAAAAGATAGAACTTATTGAAAGGCGAAACAATAATTATTTTGAATATGATGTAAAAATCAATAACCCTAAAAACATCAGAACAGCTACTTTAGCTTTGGAATATGATCCGCTTTTCTTTACGACACCAAAGTCTTCTGCATCCAATCCACTTTCAAATCCTACCGGACTAAAAACCATTGCAATAAAAACAATTACTGGCACGAATAAAAATATAGCGGTATATTATTATGATATGGAAAATGATTTAGCAGTTGATATGGAAGACCAAGAGGTTATTATAGATACAGTTTGGTTTTCTAGGGTTCCTGATACAGGGAGTACAACTATTTCTTTGTTGCCTGAATCTAATATAACTTGCTACGACTCTAAAAGTTTTGTAGTAGGGAAGCGGATGGATGATACAATTGAACCCCCTGTAACGTCTAACGCTATGGATGTCCAAGAATCATTTAATAGAACTGGGAACGACAATAATGTATATGTAAAAACAGATGGCTTAACATTGATGAAAAGCTCAAATGATGCATTAATGAACTTGAGTGCTGAAGATGTTGAAAAGAATTATGAATTACTTAATTCATTTAAAGACATTAAAATAATGAATACCAAAAGCGGTACAAGCACTATGCAACAAAGTTCAGGCACCACGCAATCTATAGTAGGAGCACAAACAGTTGGACCATTATATGATCAGAAAAGTTTTAGCTCCATTTATGGCGGTATTAGGGTACCTGCTGGAAGTGGGATAAGACCTGAACAAATATTAGTTGTTTTAAGAAACTCCACAGGCGAAACACGGTGTGTATATCCAAATAATCTAGGAAAATTTATTTTTGATAAGGTTCCTGCAGGAGACTACTATATAAAAGTTGAAAGAGATGAAAATATAATCAATTCAACTATAGGGAAACCAATTATCGTAACAAATGAAAAACACATAGGAACAGTTGATGGAACAAGTTCTTTGTTTGTGCAGGATTTAGGGTATTACTACAATGCTGATTTTAATTCAGATAACCATATGAATGATGTTGATGCAAATCTATTTATGGACACAGCAGCGCAAAATAGTGTAGAAAAAGGAAATATTTTAAATAATACTTCAATGGCAATAACAGACTTAATGCCATACTCGACAGCGAACGACAAATTTGACACTAACTCTGATGGAAGAATTAACTCGTATGATTCTGCTAATACCATTACAGGGTGTACATGGAATGATCCGCTAGATGTAGGTATAGTAGATACTCATAACTATAAGGAACAGTATATTAGTGATACATTACCTTCTCAACTATCACCGGGAAGTACCGGAACATTTACAGTTACCTTTAAAACAGAGTGTGAACTCTATTCAGAAGAACTAAAAAGATATTACTATTCCAAATTTGCTGATTATAGCTTTTATGTGTTAGAAAGGCTTGATAATGATCAGGATTTCATTACTTCAATTGAAAATATTGAATCCTCAGAGCGTATTCAATACGATCCGACTAATGAAAGACTGTTTTATGATCAGGTAACATTTACAATAAGATATTGGGTTTCAGCAAATTCAACAAGAGGAGCATTTGTTCCATATTTTAGAATTGGAATAGAAAATGGGATAACAACTCATATTTTTGGAAAAGGGTTTTCAAAAGTTGTTCAATGTACTGGTGGTGGAGACTGGTATAAAGTTCAAACAGAGGATAATGACTATGTCTATTTTTCTAATATTCAAACAGGTGATAATTATGCACCAGTTTACGCTTTTTGGAGAAATCCATATGATTATTCTTGGAATGCTTACCTCTTTTATAAGAATGATTGGATTTATATTAACTCCTTTCCATCAATAGGGGTCATAGACGGATATTATGCTAATGGAAATGTAAATACAATGGCTTTCAACTTGCTTAATATTAATATAAAAGATTTACAGCAAAAAGTACTGAAAAAAATACTATATCAAGTAGGGTTAGAAATTACTGATTTAGAGCCTGAAGATTTAGAAATGTTATTGGCAGGTACAGCGGCTGGTCTTGATGATAATTATTTCTTTGGTTTTTTTGCTTGGACAGGTCATGTGAAATGGTATTACGATGATTTTTATTTCTGCACGGCGAAGGTTTTAGTCGATTCTGCTGCAATAGTTCACTGGGCAAGTGTAGTAGCAGGTTCACATGTAGCATCAAATGTTGCACTTGCGAATGCTGAGGCGGCAGCAGCAGCAACCGGTTTAGCAGCAGCAACAGGCGTAGGTACACCAGTTGCCGCTGGAACAGCGGCTGTAGCTATTGAAAGTGCTATTGCATCTGTAGCATTTAAAGTTATTGCTGTTGGAGCAACTGCTGCTTGCTCAAACTCAACCAATAATTTGAAAAATAGTATCAAGAAGTTAAAAATATCAAGGAGTCACTCAAAAATTTTAAGAGATAACTTAAAGTATGATCCTGTGTTTGGAATGAAGGAGCCCAGCTATAAGAATGCAGCGCATCATATTGTGGCGTGGAAGGATGCAAGGGCTGCAGAAGCTCGTGACATACTTCGAAGGTTTGATATTGGTATAGATGATGCTGTAAACGGTGTTTTTTTACCAACTCAAAGAGGGGTATCAAGCGCCGCTTATCATCCATCTCTTCATACTAATGCATATTATACAAATCTTACCAATATGATGAGAAATTGTACTTCCAGAAAAGACGCAATTCAAGCTCTCACAAACATTAGAAAGATGCTACTAAATGGTACTTTTCCGCATTAAGAATTATAATTAACATATAATAGAAGAATTAATATTTTAGTCCCTACCAATCAGTGGTATAATAATGGAACTACAGAAGTTGTAGCCTTCTGTAGTTCCTAATATATTATTGACTTGCAAAATAGCATATATGTATAATTAAGTTAAAAGGAAACTTCTTTAAGTTTGGAGGAATAAAAAATGAAAATTTGGAAATTTCAAACTGATGCAAACAAGTTCGATCACTTTATATATAAAAATGAAGATGACTGTAGTAAAGTGTTATGGGACTATAAGTTTGAGGGTAATAGAATCGCTGACAGATGGATTCCACTAGAAGTGGATGTATTTAAGCACAAAAAAAGAAGTGACACTCCTACCTTTAGTATTCCAGTATTAAGTAAGCGAGCAGTGGATGTCTATAAAGATTTAATTGGAGATGTTGTTGAATTCCTTCCGCTAAAATATGATAAAGGAGATTATTTTTTAGTGAATGTGTTAGATGTAGTAGACTGTATTGATTTTGACAAGGCGGAATTTATTCCTTTTGAGTCGGGTCGTGTAATGATGTTTACAAAGTATGCTTTCAAGCAAGATGCTGTTCAAGGTAAACATATATTTAAAATTGTTGAGTTGCCCAAAACAGAGGTTTTTGTTTCAGATGAGTTTAAAAGAATAATTGAGGAAAACAAATTGATTGGATTTAAACTTCAAGAAGTATGGAATTCAGAATGTTAAAATAATAAAATTATAAAAAATAAAATTGAGTGTATCTGGAGCTGAAAACGATGAGTTTAGAAAATCTTAAAACTCTTCTTTATAACGGAAGCAGTAATTACTTAAATATAAAGAATAAAGCTGAAAGTAATGTTTTTAAATGGGAATGGGCAACAGAACCTTTATACTATCCTCAGCCACTATATTTTGAAAGGAATAAAATGAAGCCAGGTAAAAAATTAAAAGGACCTCCAAAAGATATAGAATTGGGGATGTGTCAATATGGCTTTGATAAAGATGGATGTTTATTAGTTATTCGTAAAATGTCCTCAATCGATGACTCCTACTATGAAAATTTTTTTGAATACGAAGACAATTGTATATATATCTATTATTTTGACTGCCATAAGGAAAAGCGGCTTATCAATGTCTCTATTCAGAGTTTAGAAAATGGAAGAGTGAAAACGTTTGAAATACTAGTTCCTGGAGGGTGGCTTACAGAGACATATGTGTATAACGACAATAAGGTTATAAGGATAGGTGAAGAGATAAAGGACGAATATGAAAGTTCTAGTTGTATTTGGGACATAAAATACGATAATAAGGGATTGGTAAAAGGTATAACCCGTTTGGATGGTAATTTGCAAGAGAATATTAACAGAGAAATAGATTTACAAGATTTAAAACCTATAGATAGTGTAATTGAAATCTTAGTAGAAAATATAGTAAAGGTTATTCCGGATATAGTTTATGATGAGGTAGGCAATAATAGCATTTATTGTGTAGCAATAGTTTTTGATTTGGAAAGTAATAGTGTTTTCCCTCCTTTGTTAGGGGTAGGTCTTCAAAATGAGAGAGAACAATGGGTTAAGGAACTTGATATTGGTGAAAGGGAAATAATATGGGATCCAAAAGAATTTCAGCATTTTCCGATTGAAATTAGTGATCAGGACACATTGAAAATTGTGGATGAATTAAATCGGCATATTTTTGACGATATTGAGTTAATTCAAAACACCTCAACTAAAATAATTGATAAATTAACAGAAAGTATTATGGGTGGCAAAATAAAGACCACAGATGATTTCATAATCTATACAACTTCAATAGAAAGTGATGATTACACTGAGGATGTAAAGAATTCTATACCGACATTGAAAGTATTAAAGTTAAATTCTAGAAAGTACTTGTAAAGTTCCTTTGATAAATCCGGTTAGCGGTAGGCTGCCGGATTTTTAAATGAAATTAAAATATTGCAGACATGTAAGCCGGAAGCCGGATGTCGCCGAAATATGCAAATATGGTTTGAAAAAGTTGAAAAAGTATGTAAATAAATATTTTCCTTATTTCTTATTTCAAATTTCAAGCTTACTTATTCAAAGTTCAAAAAATTGAGTATTGGGCTAATACTTGTATTCATTGTGGTATTATACAAGGTGATAACTTTGTTCATGATGAAATTGGAGAGGGTTTTGATGTAACAAGCCCAGAAGAAGCAAAAAAAACGGAGTATAGAAATTCCTATAGATTATGATATTGGAATTTCGGCATCACATTACGAATTCAATGATTCTTATATACTAATTAATGATTTTGCTAAAAGAATAAATTTGAGTGACTTATAAGATTGAGAAGTGTATATTTTGCAAACTTTGCTTTGGAACTTGCAGGGAATAATTTAGTTTCGATGATATCTTTGAAGCAAGGGTAAAAATGAAATTACAAAGTAAATGAAATGGGGAATTTTATGGATAAATCAAATTTTGTTTTAGTTGGTAATACGATTACATTCATAGGTGTCGAAAAGCAAAAGCCTCATTTTTTAATTGTTCTTAATGGTAGGAAATTCGATAATTTCAGTATAGATAAGTACTATTCTAAAATGAAAGCATTTGGAGAATTTATTGAAGTATTGCCAGGTATTTATTATAAGGAAAGTAAAAAATGGCAGGAAAATTTCTGGATGAAGTGGTGCCACAAACTAAAATCAACCGAAAGTATTGTAAAAAAGTTTGCTTGCTTGGCCTGTATGGCTGTAACAAAATTACTGCTCTTCGAAAGACAGAAAGTAGTTAGAACTATAGAGATTCGAAATAAAAGGGATGTAATATATGTTTTTAATAGTAGTTATAATGATAAAGAGAAGGTTTATAGTAGTAATGGGGTAAGAAGTAGTAAAAATGTCTTATCTGAAAGGTTATCCTGCAAATATGATATTGAAGTAGAATTTAAATATGTAGATACCAGTAAAATAATCTATCCTGACACACTGGGGGGTGGTGCGCGTAAATGTATTATTTGGGATATATTTCAGACTACAGATTTGATGAGTACTTGCAATCCGTTATATCAAATATACTCAACAATGGAAATGTTTGAGGCTTCAAGTCAAATCCCAAGCCTTCTTGAGGAATGTGAGAAATTTAAAAGTTGTAAATATATACTGGAGAAGTTCCGAAATGGTACGTATGTTGCAGATGAGGCTTCAGGGTACGATAATATCGAGCTAGAGGACTTTAACGGATACTTTTCCCCTCATGAAGGTAAGCATAGGGTATGTATAGCGAAAAGGTTTAAGATACCTCAAGTATATGCCAGAGTGTCAAAAATGATAAAAATTTCAGAAAAAGAACAGGAAAGTGAAAACCGATATATAAACTTATTTAGAGAAAGGCACTATGATGTTGAAGAAGTACTTAATGACTGCTATAGCAGATTTAAGGAAGTTGGCCTGAATTCAGAACAGGTTAGGTATGCATTAAATAATGGATTATCTAATGCTGAATTATTAACATATATAGAGCAAACTACAGGCAAAACGTTGGAAAATATAGCAAGAGATATAGAAAAAAATAGGGAAAATACTTTGTAAATAAGAGGCTATCTTTTTAAGATTACAAAAAGAATATCTCACTATAAAAATAAAAGGGAAAGTTTTATAAAAATATTATATATCTTTTCAATATCCCATATTTACTTAGAATATATAATTCTAAGGGGGTACAAAGATGGCACCGAGGGGGTGACAACTATCCCGATGTGTTATCTCTTCAAAACAAGAAAAGTCTATGATTTTCATACTTTTTTGGCACTCAACAATTTTATTTTTTTTAATTTCCCCCGCAGCTTGATAAACATCATTTTTGTGAGGCTCTGATCTGGCATCAGTATTCTTGTTGTCCTCCTGTTCAAGCAGGGTATAGAGATTTGAACTTTGGCCCCCATTTTCCCTATAACGTGAGGTTTTTGCAATAAAACCGCCTTCACAAAGTTCCTTCAATGCCCTTTGGACAGTCCTTTCACTTAAGGCTGTTTCTTTTGCTATGGTTGGGATAGCAGGAAAGCAGGTGAATTCCTTGTTTGAGCGGTTTATAAGATAAAACATAACGGTCTTTGCCCTACTTGGTAATTGGGCCGAGTATACTCTATTTAGAACGGTTGATTTATCCAAAGAAATCCCCTCCTTTCCCTAATTTATTTATGTTTCTAAGTATTTTCATTAAGTGTTTCCGGTATATATTCTTTAATAATTTTAGTAAAAATCTTCGCATTTGCGTTACTGTCAAACAGGTCCGGCGAATAACCTGAAAAGTATATAGATACATTTCCATTTGAGAACATATTTTTTATTTCACTTTTAGCCTTTTGGGGTGTATGCGACATGATAAGACTAAAGTACATACCATCAATCATTTTAATTGCTGTCTTAACACTGCTTAATTCATAGGGTTTTGTTGTACCGCATAAAATAAGTAAATCACATTGTTTGAGCAATTGCGGTTTGGTTTGGCTGACAGTGCCAAAATCAATGATTGTGAAGTTGTTCTCATCAGGAAATTTCCCCTTGGAATAATACTTTACACCCTTGTACTCAAAATGTGTTTCAGTGACATTCATATCTTTATAATAGTCCGGTAAAGTACTTAAGTGACCGTTTGCATTTGCTTCAATATAAGCCACGTCAGCGCCCAATGCAGCAAGGAAATTTGCTAAATTAAAAGCAATTGTAGTAGCTCCTACTTTTTGGGCAGCACCTGCAACTGCAATTGTGATACCCCTGCATAAAAACATACATTTTCTTTCCGGCTGCTTATTGACTTTCTGGGAAGAATATTTAATTCTTATTGCAGAATGTTTGTCTTTCCCATCTGGACTAACACAAAGGAGTACCTCTTCTTTTATATCTTCAAAATTAGTTGAGGTAATAATATTATAAACTCCAATGTCTATTAGCTTTGAAATCAATGGACTGCTTCCATCAAGTCTTTCTGAAAACATAATAATGCGTGCACTATACATAGTTTCAAACGCTACTATTGCTTCAATAATTTCATTTTCAGTATCTTTCAGGGCTTTCAAATCAATGATAAAAAAGCTGAATTGGCTTAAATTCCTAACATCGTGAATAACAAATTGCTTCAGTTTGAACGTACCGGACATTTTTTTTATAGGCAATCCACGGTCTTTATCCAGAAAATCAAAGAGATTAATGTTTTGATTGCTGCATAGGTATAAAATCATGTTCTACCCCCCTTGAACTTTGCCCTCCAACCTTAAAGTCAGAGTTTATTTGTATAGGTTTTTGTTCTGGTTTGCTTGAAAGAAACAAGGCTATAGCAACTACAGCAGCGATTAGATAGATAAATAATTCAATTAGAGTTTTCTTTTTCATTTTCCCGCCTCCATTATCTTGATAAAATCCAAAATGGGCCGCCAGCACTTGCGTGTATGCTTGCTTCGTTTAAAATTAAAGATAAATCCCATTCCTGATCACTTCTGCTTTTACTGACGGGATCAGCAACAAGAATTTTACCTTCGCTTGTAACTCCTCTTAAAACAATAAAGTGACCTCCCTTCGTAAAATGTCCTTTTTCCATAATGGCCACTACAAGCTTGCCAGTTGCTAGAGCATCAACTATTCTTTGAGTTTCGCTTGTGCTACATCCTTCAGCTTTTAATCCAAAAGCCTTTGCCCCTTGAGGTATCAGACTGTGATATGATCCGTTCCCCTCACACCTATAACCGTTTTCATATGCCCATTTACTTATTTGGACAGGGTCAACTGTTTTACCTGATAAGCTTGAAACAGCTATTGCAAGGGAGGTAGGGCCACAACCGCTCTTACCGATAGTACCAGTTTTACCATATGGGATATCTGCCCATCGTTTGTCTGCTTGATTGAAATAAACAACTTTTGTTGAACCGTTTGAAAATGTTATCCCCGAATAATCAGTTTCATAGCTTACTTTATAGTTTGAATCAGTAGTATCAACATTCTGATCAAGAGAAAAATCGTTATGCATCTCTGTAACCTGGGTAAGCTCATTGCCTGAAAATATAGTGCTTAAAAAATCCAAAGGGTGAGTTATGATATATGTAAACATAGTTAAAATCAAAAGAACTGAAATAACTGGGATTAATATAATTATAACTATCTTTTTTCTCGCTTCTTCATCAGTAGCCGCCTTTATGGCAGCCTTTGCGATGAGTTTTGCCGTTACAGGGTCTATTGCCATATTTGTTCACCACATTTCTTTAAAAATAAGGTGAGTAGCAAACAATCATTTATGCTTGCTACTCACGAAGCAATTAGTTATCTTCCGCCTGCTTTACCCATAAATCTAAACTTATACTCCGGTATTTCAAATACAACATGCAGCCTTTTGGAACCAATCATCACCAAAGCATTTCCACGTTTTTTGCTTGCCAGCAGTTCTTCTTCGGCTTCGGTAAGATTGTAGAGTTCCTTTGTTTCCTGAAGGTTTTTTCCGTCGCAGCCCATTAATATTTTAAAGCAGGGAATATCCAACAGGGCTTGACCATACATCTTTATACTTTCATCAAGGAAATCCACGACACTGTGAGATATGATAGCAATTCCTGCTTCATATTTTCTTGCCCTTTTTGCAACATTGCGGAGGAATACAAGGGATTGAGGGACATTTGGGTCTATCATTAAATACGCTTCATCCGTAATCAGTAAAACTCTTTCTGTCCTGTTCCGGCTCATCTGTTCCCAGCACCAGGTTAACACATTAAAATACTGTGTTCTTTTTACATTGTCGGAAGTGTTCTGCAAGTCGTGCGTATCAAGGCATATGCAGTTTGAATCGGACTGTAATGTGCTGTGTCCGTTCCAGAGAAATGAGTCGCTGCCTTCCGAAATATCCTTTAACAGGCAGGCAAGATCACTATAATAGTTAATCTCACTTTCTTTTCGAATCTTTTCTTTCTCAACCGACTTTTTCATAACGAGCTTGTATAGGTCTGTAAATGTGGGGAAGTCCGTATTTGAAAGTTTGCTTATATCTGTAGTCCAAGTAATGTTAAATAAGTTGTAAAGCTCAATCAAGCACTCTTTGAGGATAGCTTTTTGCATATCGGTAAGGCTTGGTATGTAGAGATTGAAGAATATTTCAAGTGTCTTTAAGTGCAGTACCATATCGCTCAAACCATTACCTACGTCATTGTAAAGCTTGTTTGATTCATCATCCTCATCGATAGGCGCGGGTCTAATTTGCAAAGGGTTTATCATTCCGCCTCTACCGCCGCCCGCATTGATCCAATCCCCTCCAAGAGCCTCGCAAAGTTCCTTATACTCCCTTTCGGGATCGCATATGATGATTTTTGTGCCTTTCATGTATTCACTAATAGCAATATGCTTTACGGCTGTACTTTTACCTACACCTGCAACACCCATGATAACCATATTGGTGTTGGTGCGGTCTCCACCACGTTTCCAGGTATCAAGTACTATCAACCCACCGGATGCATCCCTTCCGAAATAGTAGCCTGTCCCATCGTTATAACCGCTTGATGCAAAGGGAAAGCCTCCTACAAATGTGGAAAGGGGAATAATCCGCTGCAGGATTTCTTCTATCCGGTCATCCGCAGAATAAAAAGGGGAGAGCTGTTTAAAGCCCTCCCTCTGTAAGTTGGATAAATTTCGAATTTTGCACTTTACCATTGCGAAAGCACTTTCAGTCTTTCTACACATCTTTTGAAATGAGTTTTCATCTCTTGATACAGGCATTACTGCAATACTTAAAAGTCCTACTGTTTCTCCCTGCTGATCTACCTGCACCATGATCCGTTCACCGTCAAGTGCTGCCCGTTCGGCCCGTTTTTGCGTTAAAGGATCTTTGGCACTCTCGGCAGTTCCTCTATTTTGTATAACACTTCGTGACAAACTTTCTATAAACGCACCGTTGTCTATGGGGTTAAAAGAAACGGAGGCTATAGTGCCGGGAAGATTAGTAATCTTTGATAACCAGCCATAGTCTACTTTTTGAGGATATTTTATTACACCGTAGATTCTGCCTGAATTTTCTCCGATAACAAGTCCGTTACGTTTCAGTTCCAAACCCATTGGAGTTATAACATTCAGTAGAGAAGGGTTTACCTGTATCTCTTCAATATGGCTCTTCTTTTTTGCCATCATTTAGCCCTCCGCATTCATATTTGTAAATAAGGGAATTGAAGCATTAAATCCTGTGTCCTCAATATGGGAATAAGCAGGGTTATTGACAAGATTACATAGACGTACAATATCCTGCTGGTTTAAGATTTCACAGGATATTCCGCAACCTTCAAATTTAGAGGTAAGCTCGTAGCAGCGCTTGGAAATTTCCCGCTCAATACCGTCCTCAAACCGTTCCCAAATCATAATGTAAAACTGGCGCTCTACAACATCACCGGACATAGCATAATTGCTCATAACGAACATCTCGTTACGCAAAAGCTCCTTTTGTTTCTGGTTTGATGTACTGGCCATAAGCTGGCTGTAATCACTAATGAGGGGGGATATATCAACGGGTCTTGATACGGCAAGAAATTTGAATGGCTTCTGTTCTGCTGAAAGTTCAGCAGTGAGTTGTTTTGTAAGACTTTTTTTCTCCCGCTCGCTTAAAAGGTCAATAGCAATGGGACTAATCTTTATATACATCATAATTTTGTTATCCCTTGTGTATAAATATTTGTCCCGTACATCCTTAACATTGATAAATTCGTTCGCCGTCTGCTGATCCTTTCCTACAAATGAAGAAGTGGTTTTCCTCTTGCCCATTTTCATATAAGCAAGGAAACCGCCACCTCCAAGAAGTGTTATTGCAATAACCAAAAGAGGAAATAAATTCATATACAGATATCCTCCCTTACAGTTCAAAATATTCTTCTTCGTCAAGTTCGAATATTTCATTAAAATTAGCAGCATTTGTTTTGGTGGTTATTTTCGCTTTAATTTCCTGCACTTCCATCTTTGAGATATCTGTATTATGCTGTGAACAGTTTTCAAAGCAAACATTGTAACCGTGTGATGAGGTAAAATCACAATCACGAAATGTGCAATCAATAAACCTTACATCCTCAAAATGGGCTTTGTAGAAGCAGTCCCCAACAAATTCAACATTTCTGAATGTTATATTGTCAAAACGGGCATTTACAAAATGACTTTGTTTAATGGTGGCATTTTCAAGATTGATCTTGTTGACAAGTTCATAGATGGTCGAATGCCTGTCAGCCAAATAAATATTGGGGCAGGACAGGTTCTCAAATCTTACATCATGACCGGATTGGTGCATGTTTATCAACCTTTTAAACAAATTTCCCTGTTCCCCGGCAGGCAAAAAATATAATGGATCGTAGTTCTTATCCATTAACTTTTTATAATACTCTTTTATTTTATGTTTCTTTTCTTCAAGCTCTTTTTTAAAAGTTTCTATTTCACAAAGTGACTCTAAAAGCCGCTCATTTGCATTTTGAGAGCCATTGAATGACCCTTCTGATTTAGTACTCCTTTTATTAAACCATCCCAATTAAAACAACCCCCTTGCTACTCATATTTTGGTGCAATATGCCAATCATCGTATAAATTGCCCTGGATATTTACAAAGTCACTGACACTGCATGACAGCATACCGTCCGGTGTCCACGCATCAATGATATTTGCGTAAGGTTCGTACTTTCCATCTGGAAAGTAGGGTAAGTGCCCAGCGACTTACCATATTGCTATGGCAGTTTTCCAAACGCTCCCCTCCGAACCGTACTTACATCTCTCGATGTATACGGCTCTCCATCTACCTATCAGTCTAATTTTCCTGCGTGTAACTTTGCATGACAGGCTTTACACAAAGCCATTGTCTTGCGTTTTCTTGCTATCATACGTTTTTCCCATGTCTTTTTGCCTTGGAGATTTTTGAGTTTTCTGACATGGTGAATTTCAAGCTCTACATTTTCCACACCGCACCATTCACATTGACACGCTTTTAGCCGTGCTACAAGGCTTGTCCGCGTGGTGTTTCCGTAAAGCTTGGGGATTAGGTCTACCTCGTCCGTTCCAATGTTGGTTCTATCCTTGCGAAACCCTTTATCGTAAAAATATGCCGTTTTCATGCCTGCTTTGGTCATGTATTTTACACCAAAGTTTTTCTGTCCGTACTTCCTTTTAACCCCACTGACAAGAAGCTGATATTTGGCTCCAAAGGTTTTTAGCATACTCATTTTCATAATATAGCCGAAGGTGTTGAGTATGCTGACATTGTTTGCCAGCCGGTAATAGTTGTACAGTCCTCGGATTTCGGCATTGTATTGTGTCAGGATTTCAATATCGTCGTTGCGAATGAGGTTTGCCCTGTGGAAAGGTTGGTAGATTTCCTTGCCGTTTTCGCCGATTTTAATCTTGAGAGCACCATAGTCGATTAATTTTCTCTGCCATTTTTCATGGGGTACAAGGAGTTTGATTTTGCTGTTCCTTGACCTCATCTTCCTGCCGTTTTTGTCCTTGATAAATCCTGCATCCGCATAGGAACAAATGTCATAGCCTAAAAATCTCGCCTTGTCCCGTGCGTTTGTTATCAGGGTTTTCTCCTCGGACAATTCCAGCCGAAGCTTTTCTGACAGAAATTCCTTGAAATCTGCTTTGATGGTTTCAGCTTCCTGTTTACTGCCTATCACACCGCACAGCCAATCATCGGCATATCTGACATACACCAATCTACGGTACTCCTCGTCCATTGGGTCTGTACGAGTATACTTGTATAACTCGTCATACAGTCTTTTAAGATGAAGTTTTGCATTTGCCTTTTCCTCATCATCGAACTGTTCCCATTTTTCAGCGGAATATCTACCTTTTTTCAGTCTGCCGATTCTGCTCATGATTTTTTTGTATTCGCCGTTTTCCGTCCGGACTTTACCTCTGTTGAGCTTTTCCGTATATTCCTCAACGTATTTATCAAATTCATTGAGATAGATATTGGAAAGTATCGGACTGATGACCGACCCTTGCGGAGTGCCGCTGTAGGTGTTGTGGAATGTCCAATCCTCCAAATACCCTGCTTTGAGGAACTTCCAGATAAGTCCTAAAAAGTATTCGTCCTTAATGCGTTTCCGCAGGATATTCACCATTGTTTGGTGATCAATGGTATCGAAGAAACTTTTGATGTCCCCCTCAATAAACCACTTTACACCGGTAAAATTCCTTTGGACGTGCATCAATGCAGTATGGCAGCTTCTCTTCGGTCTAAAACCGTGTGACAGGTTGCTGAAATTTGGTTCGTAAATGCTCTCCAAAATCAATCTTGCTACTTCCTGTACCAGCTTATCATCAAAGGACGGTATGCCCAGAGGGCGCATTTTTCCGTTCTTTTTCTTGATATACTGGCGTTTCGCAGGGTTTGGCTGGTAGCTGTGGTCTTTCAAGCTGACAATCAGATTGTTAATCCTTTCCATTCCCATACCGTCGATCGTTTTACCATCTGTTCCCGCTGTCATGTTGCCCTCGTTGGCATAGATATTTTGATATGCCAGCAGGAAAAATTCCGGATTGTAGAAATTGCGGTATATGCGTTCGTATTGATAGCTTTGGTTTTTCGCATTCTTGTTCAGACTGCTTAATACATCATTCGGATTTCTCAATGCCTCACGCACCTTTCTTTACTCTGTATTAAGATGGTAAACTGCCGCCCTTCGCCATGTACAAGGCTTTCCCTTGCTCGGACTACTACGGCGGCTCCGTTGCCATGCGGAATATTCAGCGTCATCTTTCTTGGATTTCTCCTTGAAATTTATCCCCTTACGGCATTACGCATAGCTGTGTTCACAGCGTTTCCGTTTAGGCAATCCCCGTTTAGGTTGTTAGGAAT
This sequence comes from Clostridia bacterium, assembly GCA_026418275.1. Classification (GTDB taxonomy): domain Bacteria; phylum Bacillota; class Clostridia; order Acetivibrionales; family DSM-2933; genus SKW182. The sequence continues at coordinate 42,466 of JAOABQ010000077.1, read as the reverse complement.
AGCATGTTAAAACGTCGGATATGGTGATCGTCCTTTATCTGCTTATCGCAGTTGGTCGGTACAAGTATCACGGACAGTTACATATCTGGTTGATGTAACTCCTGTACCGCCGAGCGTTTCAACTATTCTACGCTCGTGCTACTGCCTGGAGCCCCTCGGACTACCATTCAAGCAATCAAGCCTTTATCCTCATATTTAACCTTTTATCTTGCCGTTACGTCGTAGCTACAATAGTTTCGCTAACTTACGGCTTTACCGACATGCTGCACTCCCCATCGGGTTTCCCCTACGGATAAGTCGGTCGATAATACCCCTTTGATACTTGGGGTATCACTTTGCAAACAGTGAAATTCACTAACAACCCGCGAGCATGGAGTTTGTGCTACTCCATGCCCTTACGGGCGCACCCAGAGTGGTGTAAAATGTACCCTTCTCCTATATGTTGAAAATTCATTTGGTTTTAAGTCAAATTCTGCATTATAGCCTCCAGTTGTCAAATCTGACAGCCTCCAATATGTGGCATAATCAAATTCAGGATAATACGATATTACATTTTGGACACCTGTAATTGCCGATGATGGGGCATTAGAAGTGAAGTTGGTGTTTACATGCAGGTTGATTCCATATCCCGATCTCATGGTTTTGCCTGATGCGGTAGGTACTTTACTATCGGGGGTAACGGTCATTTTAGCTGAAAGACTTGCCCTGTAATTTGTGTAATAATATTCCCAACTGCCATGGTCTACCCAGTTGCCGTTATCCTGCCAGTATCCATCATCAACACCTGTTGAAATCCAAGCCCAGTTGGATATCCATACCCAATTGGTTTTCCAATAACACCCCCATACTCCCCATGAAGCCGTAGTCTTTTGTGCTTTATTCGGTAAAGACGGAATCACAAACCTATTTGGTTTGGTGTCGGCTGCTGTTGGATTTGGAGGTGTATTTTCGTTAAGATCAACAATTTTAGCTATTATGCTTGTAGACTGCGAGCCGTTCGAGGTTTTTACCGAGCTGTTATTAATCCATGCCAGTATTTTTACAACTTGTGGAGTGCTTGGTGTATGCCATTTTACCCACACAATTTGACTCTCACCTTCAGGGATAAAGATGTCTGTTACACTATAAACCGATCCATTAATATTGAAATTTACCGATACAGGGTTATCCGGTGTGATCTTGCTATTGGTATTTATCATAACTGCGGTTATAACATCTGTATTAACCCTATACTCATAGCTAGATCCACCGATAGTAACAGCAGGATCGGCTTCGCGAAACCTTACAATCCCTAAACCTAATGATGAAATAATCTGATCGTCTGAAACTTTTTGAGAAGTAGGCCCGTGCCATGCAGGAAAACCTAAATCAGAGGTTTCTAAAAACATGGAAAGAGGTAAATTTTTGTGGGTTAGGCTTGGCATTGAGCCTCGAAGTGTACCCCCAAGAACTTGGTCGTACAAAGCTGCTTCATGCGCTGTCATAGCAACCTTGATGCTACTAAAGGTAAAGTATGCAATAGGTTCTAATAAAAGCTTGTAATTACCGTTGATTAGATCGTCAAAGCTAAAGCCTATGAGCTTCGCTATACTTCTTATTATTTGTTCATCGGTAAAGTAGCTTTTAATTGCATCAATGTTAGTATTTCCGTCGCTGCTTACTATTTGTGGAAGCACTTGTTGGGGATTGTAATATTTGTATATACTGCTTAAGGGGGTAAGTGGTAAGCCATTTCGGTACTGCACTTTACTTACTTTGCCAAAATGAACTTGAATATAGGTGGGATTCTTGTTTGTGAAGTCAATTGATGTTGAGGCTACTGAATTATCGCTATCGCGAATGATTGTTACCCGTATCCCATCATCACCGCTGTTCCAGTAATTATCACTTGTTCCTTGCCCCATGCCACCACCACCTCCATCAATATTTCCCTCACCAATAGAAAACACAATGGTCTGCATGGATAGCAAAATAAAAGCGAGAACCAGAAAATAAATTAGATTTTTCTTTACCATGTTACCTCCAATCATGACCACCCGTAAAACGGGTGGTTTGCTCAGCCCTATAAGGGCATGTTGCTTGGCGGAGCCTTAAGGCTCACTGAAGGTTCCGCCAACCGCATTTTTTTTACAAACGACCCCTGAAGGGGTTATTTTTTATTGCTTTTATTTACTTGCTCACCCGTAAACGGGTCAATATACTCTTTTAAACTTATTTGATCTGATACTAAATCTTCCTGTAGTTTATTTTTTATATACTGCTCTATTGCCTTTCTATTCCTTCCGACTGTGTCTACATAGAAACCTTTACACCAAAACTGCCTGTTCCCATATTTGTATTTTAAGTTTGCATGTCTGTCGAATATCATGAGCGAACTTTTTCCTTTAAGATATCCCATGAAACTTGACACGCTTAACTTAGGTGGTATTGATACTAGCATGTGTATATGGTCTGGACACGCATTTGCTTCAATTATTTCTACTTCCTTATACTCACATAATTTCCTAAGTATTTTTCCGATATCTTCCTTTATCTTACCGTATATTACCTGCCTTCTATATTTTGGTGCAAATACTATGTGATATTTGCAATTCCATTTTGTATGTGCTAAACTTTGACTATCCATATTGGATGACCTCCTTATGTTATTTTCTGCGGTTGGCTAAACCCGCTATATTCTGACATTTGGAGGTGTTTTATTTCTACTCATAGCTATAAGCTTTTTGGAACCACGGGCATAGCCCGGGGTATTCGTTGCACAAAAAAAGAGTACGGCGGAATTGCCGTACTCTTGCTCGTAGTTAATATTCACATTTCAATCCATGATTCCAATTTTGTTGCCGTTTTCTTTCATCCCATTTACAATAGTCCCTTTGCCACCGCTACCTTCATCTTTAATCCATCCAAATCCTTCCACGTATATCTGGCCGTTATTATTTTTATCACCTGTTTTAGGTGAACTTTGTTGTGGTTCAATGTCCTCCTTATTGTAAGTCGGCTGTATATTTTTATTAGTGGTTGTGTCTTTTGGTACAGGCTTTGGAGGTGGGGAAGGCTTGTGAGCCGACTTAGGCTGTCCCTCCTGAATGCTTTTTACATGTAAATTCTTTTGTTCAGATTGTTCGGGACTCACAGTTGCTTGTGGAATGGGTGTCAATGTTCCTTCCTGTGAAACTGACAAAACAGGTTGTGGAGTTTCGATAGATATCTTAGGCTCAGTTGGTTTAATAGAGGGCCTTGCTACTGCTGTCTTCGAATAAGAACCGCCTAAATATGGAGAAATAATTACTGCGCCCAATCCTATAACTATAATTGCCACGACAAGAATTGCAATTTTTGTTTGAGTTTTTGTACTTGGCTTTTTCATTTAAAAGACCCCTTTCCCTAATAAGTTCTGGAAATTAAAATTCTCTCCCCTTGTTAAAAAGCTAACAATATTTTGAGAGATAAGTCAAGTTGATTTTTAATATTTCTTATTAGAATTTTTCAGCATAAGTAGCAGTTGTGTGTATAGTCATTTTTATAGGTGGCAGAGTTCCCCAACCAAAGGAAAAAGGGACTTGAAGGGTTATCTTTGCATCCGCTGCAAATTTGTTTGATCTGTTGATGTCGGTTGGAGCAAAGGGGGCATTGTGTATGCTGACTGACAGACCTGACAGGGAATATTCCATGCTGCTACCCGACTTTTTTGTGTGTGAATCATCCAACCCCAACAGATTGTCAATTTCACCATATATATCTCCTAGATCGAAATTTTCCTGCCATTCTCCGTTTTTTGTCATATAATACCCACCGGAATATCCTTCCCGCAAACCGTTATATGTTTTTCCGTAGTTTTCTGTACAAACAGAAATTACAGCGGCTTGCAAAGCATTCCTTACTCCATTGGAAATTACGGTCAATCTAATGTACTCCATAATTACACTTGAAAAAAGAAGCAAGCATATCACAATTGCACAAGCAAAGGGCAGAGCATTTCCATGTTTTTCAGACAGCTTTTTCAATATCCCTATTTCCAATAAACTTCACTCCTTCCAGTTGATTTAGCTGTCAATTCTATGGGAAAAGCCCCCCATTCGCTGAAAATACCTATTCTTACTGGGTATTTTAACGTCACCTCCATCTTTTGATTTAGCTGAACTTTGCTTGTACCTGAAATGTAACTTGCTGACCATGTAATTACAGGTCTTATGCCTGTTTCCTTCTGTAATTCCTCTGCTCTTGTGGTAGTTTCAGTACCGATCTGTCCTGAAATTTCAGCAGTCCTGCAAAGTTCCGAAGCAAAGGTGTCAAGCTGGTGCTTTGCTATAAACACAGGAAACACTTTTATTGAAAGAACAATAACAAGCATAGCGGATAAGATAATCACAATAACGTCAGTATATCCTTCACCTTTTTTGGATTTCAATAACTTATACAAAGTGTCACATCCTTTCATGCTAGAACATAGTTGAAAAGGCTTTCATAATCTCTATTGCCATTACGGTAATGTAAATGAGTACAAAACAACCCAACATAAAAAATGAGTATCTTCGCATCTTTGATGGACGTTTCATCGCAATTAGTTTCAGCTTTTGTAACTCAATCTGCTTAAAGTCATGCACCAGCATTTGAAAATATACCTTACCGTCATCACCATTTAAAACACTTAATAACCCTCTAACCACATCAGAGAGCATGGCACTTCCCACTCTTGCCTCAAAACGTGAAAGAGCAGCTTCATAGCTGCCTGATTTCATATCGGCGATAGTTATTTCAAGTTCATTCCGTAGCGCAGGACTTGAGTTTTTCTTGTAAGCCTCAAGTATCTTTAAGACATCCCTGCTTGCTTTGAATTCTTGTTCTAATGTCATAACAAAACGTGAAAGCTCAGATTCAATTTCATTCCTTTTTTTCTTCATAATTTCATCGGCAGAGCGTCTTTCCTTAAAATAAATAAGAATGGATAGAAAAAGCATGATAAAAGATAGAACCGGAAATATGATTAGCGCAGGGATTATACCGAGAAATACAAGTCCGGCTTTTACCCATGCTCTTGCTATGTAAGTCTCAGGGGAAAGATATATTCCTGCCGATTTTAAAGTTACGGAAAGCTTTCTTTTTCTATACTCGTCGATTCGGATAAACCGGGAAAGCTTTGAGGACAATTCAAGTACATATGCATCAAAGCTGTACCTTTTCTGTCTTTGCTGTCTGGACACATTAAAAACTGTAAGTGATGCCTTAAAGGTGGGCAGTGACAGATAGTCGGCGGTAACCATATACACGCCACAAGAGAGAAAAAATACAAACATGGCAAGGATAGAAAATATTATTCCATTACTCATTCATGTTCCTCCTAGCCGAAATATTATAGCCTACCATAATGCGGACATCCTTCCTTTTTTAATTTACCGTTTATAGTCAATGGGTTTGGTTAATCGTATTACTGCTGCAAGTGATATAAACATTACTACTCCTGTAATAGCAAGGACCAGCTTTCCCATTGGGTGAAACAATAAGGTATTAAACCAGCTCCGATTGAGAAAATACAGCAGGGGAATGTTGCCTATCAAAAGAATTGCCATGGTTATAAATTCTTTCATGGGTTCATAAAGCAGATATTCAAGCTCGGATGTTACAATTCTTACATCAGACAGCCTTGAAACAATAGGGAGCAGGGTGCTTTTCAGTGTTTTATCCTCCTGACAGGCAATTAAGGCATCGCACCACTCACGGAATACATTGTTGTCGATTTTGTCTTTAAGTCTTTCAAGGGCAAGTCCGATATTGGAGTTTATAAGCCTTGTTTGCGTTAGAAATCCTCTGAATACGTCAGCCACAGGCGGATTTAAATAGGTTATGTTCTCGTCCACCGCAATAATAATGCTTTCAGTCCTTAAATATGAAGCAGTAATAACAGACAAGGCCGTTTCAAGCTCGGAGTTAAGCTGCTTTTTATAAAAGGCTGCTGTAAAAAGGATGTACCAAAATGGTAATAATCCCATTCCTATGGCGAGGACTGGAATTAGAAATAGATTTGATATCATTATTGAAATGAATACTCCCGCAATGAACATCGCAAACGATCCTATACAAAGTGTGAGAAACTTACTGCTTTTATTGGTGGCTTCAAGTATTTCTTTTGCTTCCTTTATAATAAGCTTTATCCCTTTAACCTTCTTCTTTTTCGTAGCTGCCGTTATTCTTGCTTTTATGGAATTATCTTGGCGTTGAACATGCTTTATCAGGTTATCAGTAAATTCCATGGGAGATATTTTGAAGATAATAAAGCTGCCTGAAATAATACCGATAAAAGCTATACATATAAGTACTGTCAATTGATCTCACCCCCTACAATAAACTGGTTAAGTGTTTTCAGAGGCATACCGTTTTCCAAAAGCCGCTTTTTCAATCCGTCGGATATACTGGAAACCCTCTCAAATTCTCCAATGACTTTAACTCCGTTTTCTAAGATACGGTTTTCTTTTACATTAAACCGGAAAAGAGTACGAATTTTTCTGCTCCCGTCAGGTAAAATCTCACACTCTGTAATCTCCATAACTTTTCTTGTATTATCTTCAAGTTTTTTAACAAACATTACAATGGGAAAGGCTTCGGTAACAAGATTATATAGCGTTTGATCGTTGATATCATATTTCTGCTTGCAGAGTGTAACCATTCGATGGTAAGTTGATTCGCAAGAATTGGCATGGGTTGTGGTTATAACCGCATGGCCCGTTCGAGCTGCTTCCTGAGCGGCAAATGCTTCTGCCGATTTCATCTCACCCACACAAATAATGTCTGGATTTGATGTTAGTGCAAATTCCAATAGCTTTTCCTGATCGATATTCTGAGTGATATCATCACAGAATTTAGTTGCTGTATGAACCACACTATTCACTATGTTCCCGTTTTCATCTTCTTTTACCAGATTAAATTCCCGGCATCCGTTTTCAATGGTAAATATTCGTTTATCATCGGGACTCGTTGATAAGAGCCAACTCATGATCGTGGTTTTACCGCTTGAAGTTGCCCCTGTTACACATATACTGACTCCATATCGCAAAATGAGGGAAAGGAAGTCAAGCATCTCAGCGGTTGAAGTACCGTTAGTGACGAAGTCTTTACGTTCAAGTTTTTGTGGGTTTACAATACGAATGGAAGCCGCCACGCCTTTGTCCTTGTCTATAATTGGATTACCAAAGACCGTGATTCGAATATTATTAGATAAATGCCCCCTTATAATAGGTTGAGAATAGTCCAGTATCATCCCGGATTTGTGAAGAAGTCGGCGAATCACATCAAGAGCATGTTCAGGACTGCTAAAGTGTTCCTTTGTAGGTCTGATATCACCTGTTGCATAGGTTATTTTAATATCCTTCCATGAATTCACATTAATTTCCTCGACATCCTTCGAAAAAAGAAATTTGGTGAGAAATGAAAACTCTGCCATCTCTGAGTAAATTCTTTCAACAAGATTTTCGAAGCTGTATCCTTCAACCCCTAGCCTATAATCTAAAAGGTATTTTGAAATATACAGCTTAATTTGTTCCTTTTGCTCATCCGCTTTATCAGATATGAGACTTGAATATTTTCTTGAAATATACTCTTGTACTCCCTTCAATACTTCTGAAAGGGTTTTCTTTATACTTTCTGCTTCAAAAAAAAGACTTGCATTATTCATTGAATACCCCCCATAAGACTTCTTTTAAGATTTCATCAAACTTTTTTCCGCTCTTTGATTTCAGTTCCTCTAAGATTCTGCCTGTGAAATATTGTTCTTCTAACTCGGACAAGTATGGAAGTTCAAAATCTACACCGTTGTAGCATTCTTTGATTTCGGTTTCCGGTTGGCTCATTTTGTAGTTTGATAAAATTTTAATATGCCTGTCAGGATTAAACCGTCTTTCAAATAGATAGGGAAGTTGTGAAGAAAAGTAGGACACCCCTTTTAAATCACAACTACCTAACCGTAAAACTGCATCAGATATTTCAAGCGCCGTTGTTGAAAGAATATCAGCAGATATATGGCTGGTACAGTCAACAATGATATAATCAGCAATGTGTCTAAGCTGAATCATTAAATCCACTGCGCTTGATTTTGTATAAGCAGGGTATGTAAAAACACTTTCACTCTTTTGGTAGCCTAGAAAAGATAAATAGCTGTTCTTCTTTAGTGTCAGACAATTTGAAAATATTTTATCCTGAGTAATTTCTGCCGATGAAAGAATATTCCCAAGACTTTTGCTGTCAGTATTATAGTAGGGAAGGATTACAGGAATTACTGGAACAAACAGGTCGCAAAATAGAATGACAACATTCTTTTTCTTTTGAGAAAGCATGTTTGCTATCTTTACACTTGTAAGGGTTTTTCCACTTGCAGGGCTTCCCCATACAGCTAGGATTTGATTATTGTGCATTTTTCTTTCCTCCCTGTACAGGTTGAATAGTCTGTGTTTTAAATGGAGTGGGAGTTGGGTTTAGTGCTGGCACTTTCTGCTCAGAGTATGTTCTTTCAGATAAATCGTTCTTATTGATGTCGTCCTGAGCTTTAAGAAATTTTTTTGATGTGCTTTCATCCCCTCTGTAGACAAGTGCTATATGGATTTTGCTTTTTGATTCAAGCTCAGCTAAAGTTTTTGCTTGAAAAGTATTTGCGAGCAGGGTTACAGTAGAGGGAAGTTGCTTTTCTTGAGCTTTCTGGTCAGTTGCCTGTAAGTTTTCGTCTGTACCCTTTGAAGTAGTTACTGCCAAAACTTCAACGTATTGTAACGGTGGTGGTATGAAAGTTTCTCGCATATCGCCGTAATCCGATGCTATGATTGAAACAATATCACCTGATTTCAGCTTACCCGAAAGTCCCAGTGCAAAATTCTTTATACTTACGGATATGGCTTTTTTTGTACCATCCAGCTTATACAGATATTCATTTTCTTCATAAGGCTTGTCCGTTAGTTTTGATGTTAAGACATAGTCTCCAACCGCCAAATCGGCAGCAGCAAACTTGTTTGTTAACTCACTTGTGTCTTTAAGTATATTGTGAGGCAGATTATATGCTCCTACTTTTATCTTTTGCGTGTTGTCCTTGGTTACCGGATCTCCCTTTCGGATATTTTTTGTTACCCGTATAATTTCGGTTTGGGATTTTAAGGCACTATTGAAAAGCGGTGTAATCCCAAAGCAAATTAAAAGAGATAGTCCAATACATATAAGCCCTAGAACTGTTCTGTTTTTTAGCAAGTTCCTAAAATTCATGGATATGCCTCCTGTATTTTTATTGAAATATTAAATATGCAATAACGCATCCTAATGAAAGGTAAGGGGCAAGCGGAAAACTATCCTGTCGTTTCTTACATTTAACAAGGTTAAAAGTAACGGCTAAAGTCAACCCTGCAATACCAGCAAAAACGCCTCCCCAAACACCCAGCATAAAGCCGCAAGCCCCCATAAGTTTGATGTCACCGCCCCCAATCCCCCCATCCTTAAGCAATGCAGTTAAAAGATAGGGGAGAGGTACAACAAAAAATCCAATGATTGAGCTTAAAGGGTGAAAAGAAATTAGTGCCGTCAATAAGATAAGAAGATGCACAATATTTGGAATCTCTTTTGTCATAGCATCATGATATGCGGTGAATAAAAGTATCTCAAAAAAAACTAAGCCTTTGATTATCAGCAGGTGATTATCAAAGGCTTTGGTAAGTATGAATGCCAGTATCAAACTTAAGATTACCGTAAAGGGGTATGACTTTAATTTTAATGTTCTCTTTAGTGTGATGTCGGTGATAATCCCTGCCAAAGCTGAGAAAGTCAAATATATCATCCCTGTATCTCCCATTCATCAAGATATTTGTATGGATATCGTTTTTGCATTTTGGAAAACCGGATCATATTACATATTTGATCTGCTGCCGACAGGTTTGTTTTATCTTTAGTAAATACCATGACACTTCCGGCAATGGAGGCAAGAATAATGACAATAGTAACAGCTACATTTTGGGATAGCAGATAAAAAATAATATCCGCTATCCCTGCTGTAACGGTAGTAACAGCCGATTTGAAAAGCTCTTCCTTTCCAAAACCATCAAATATTTCAGGTTTGACTTTAAGTCCAAGTGGAATATATAGTGTGTCTTTTTCATTTCCGTTCAACGATTAACCCTCCATTTACTGATAATAGCTGAGTATAATTTCCTTCAACTGCCATATGCTTTCTGCAATAATATAAAATACAACACTGTTTTTTGCCCTTCTCTTATACATAGCCGATTCTTCTTCATTCATTCCCATCCGCACAAGGCAGTAGACCAACCGAAAGGCTGCTCCTACACGAATAAGTATAACGATGGCATCCGCCAATTGCTTTAATAGATCCATATCCCAAGTCCCCCATTACTTAAATGCGCCCTTTGCCATCTGTACCAATCGCACTGATTGATATACAGTCCCCATTACTCCTGAAGGACTGCCACCGGACATGATCATGAATTCCTGAAGAAATTTAGGGGCTCTTACTGAGAGGGTAACTGCTGCAAGTCCCCAAAAAGCATGGCCGTTGAGCATTAATCCAACACTTATTTTAGCTAGAGTGACTTGTACAATAACTGCAAGGGTGCTTTGAAAAAACTTCTGCATATAGCTTCGGAATACACCTTTATCACTGTCCAAAAGTCCAACACATGCTACAGGTACGCCAATTCTTAAAATTAGAATTTCAAGACCACGCATCAGGAATTGTACATAAAGTAGAAAGAAAACAATGAAGAAGATTAAGGACACAATTCCAGTGAATAATCCAGCAGAGGATATACCGCTCACAAATGCTGAAAAATTTTCCTGCATACTGTTCCCAACTGTCGTCAAAAGCTTATTGGTGAGTTCATCCACAATATTGGCAAGCCAGCCGTAAAGAACCGGAAATGAAACTGCAATAGCTATAGCCTTGAAAAAGTTTGTAAGAAGAAAAAGGGGGTCTGCATCAGCATCCCCTTCTGTCCAAAGTATGTAGGTTTCAAATCCTTTTTTAAGAAATTTTAATACAATAAGGCTGATTCCAAAGCCAAAGAATATATTAAAAATTTGTGAAAAAGCATCTGTTCCAAGCAGTGTTGTCATATATCTTTCAGCATGTAACGTAATGGGCACAAGTCCCGACAAAATATTGTTCACATATGCAAGACAACCTGTTAGGATTGCAACAATCAACGCTACCAATAATACTTCCAATCACATTCCACCTTCCAAAAGTAGAACGGAGCCTGTATATTTGATTTTACAGGCTCCGGTTAGTTCCCAAATGTTTAGTTGGCTTTAAAATTGAACATATCAATAATCTTTTGCGTGAGTGTTGGGAGAACAGTGTCCTTAAACAGCAGATAAAGCCCACCTAAAACAAGCGCTCCGATAACTACGCTGATTAAAATTTTAACTGCCGTATCTACAAAGCCCTCTCCGCTGTTTTTTCTCAATACCTCCATTACCTTTGTTTTAAATCTGGAAACTTCATTTAATGCATTAATATATAATTTATTTGTGGTGTTCCTCATGTTTAACATCCTCCTACTATTTTATATTTTTATTGTTTTTAACTTGGAAAACATAAAGTGCTGGATAAAATCTTATTTGTAGTAACCGATAATAAGATTCAATGTTGCCGAACCAAGTACGGCTCCTATACAAGACACAATGGCTACTACTATTCGGTTATTCCACTTCTTTTGATCCATCTCATCGGCCGCAGACCTTCGTATACAGAAGTAGATAATAAGCAAACCCGCTGCTACAGGAGCAAGTACCATTAACCATGTTGTTACATCTGCCATGAGTTTTTCAGTACCTTTCGCAATTTTACTGTCTGATACACTATCTGCAAAAACTGATGTAGCTGATGCTATGGTGATACATGCCAGACATATTGCTACCGAAAGTTTTTTCCTGAGTTTTAACATACTTGATTTTCTAATTTGTTTGGTAATTTCTTTCATAGGATTCTCCTTCTTTTTTAGAATGAATTATCAGTGAGTTCTTTTATGTCACATTCCTTTAAGTCCACCAATTGATCGTTAAATAACGCATCTGCTGCACTCCTTCCTTTATTGGTATTTTGGATGCAGGCTTTAAGACTTGGATTTGAAGGCTGTTCCTGTTGTTCACAGTAGGCAATATAGATTTTCCATATATTCCACAAATCCATTTCAGAAAGCTTCGCTGCTCTTGACTTTCTGCGTTTTTCCCTGATTTCACGTACTCTGCGGTTATGTTCCTTATCTCCAAGTCCAAGCATTTTATTAAAGCTCCATTCCGATATGTCGGGAGAATACATGATTGCCGGGTTGGAGCGGGAGGTTATAAGGCTGTAAGGGCGTGAAATAAGCCTTACTTCGTCTGCAGTAAGTAAGGCTCTGCCTGTGAGGTTTATGCTGTGTGAACTTGAAGGTGTTGAATATTTTGCATGTGAAGAACTAAGAGAATAGGTGGATACGGTATAATTCCCAAGCTTTTTTGATATTTCTTCCAGTGTTTCAAGGTCATCTGTCTGTAAATAAATCCATACCTGACAGTTCCCCTTAATTGTTTTTGCAACCTCCTTATCATATTTTTCATCAAGCTGGGAAAAGCCCTGTAAGAATAAATTAAACCGCATACCTCTGCCACCGCCTACTGTAAGTTTGTTTGCAAAGCTTGGTATAGTTGCAAAATTTCCAAACTCATCTAAAAGAAAATTAACCCTGTTTAGAAGGCGGCCCCCCCTTTCATCTGCAATGTTTACAAGCTGTTCGTAATGTTGTGATACCAAAAGACTAGCTATTGTGTAATAGGTTGTTTTTTCATCAGGCAGGATAATAAATAAAGCTGTTTTGTCATCTGCGAGAATTCTTGGATCATAGTCCGAAATACATGACATGGAATTTATCATTGGATTGGTAAACAGCCTAAGTGTAGTCAGCGCCGCCGTATAAAAGCTGCCTCTTGTCTTTGAAGGGGCAACCTCGGAAATTGCCAGCAGTGCCTTTGCAGGATGGCCGTTTTCGAGGTGCTTTACATACTCAATGATAGGCATTTTATTGTTTACTGCCTTGCACATCTCAGCAATAAAGAAGTAAACATTGGTAAGATTTTGATATCTGCGGTTTTCTTCCTGACGATTGTCATATACTACACTCATAATTGCACTTGCAATTATTGATGCTTCCCCATCTGTCCATATACGTTCACCTTTGGGCTCACCTACAAGTGCAGCAGTCAAATCCCAGGTTGCATCAACAGCTTTTGCTATATCATCCCTGTCAACGGCATCTATTATAGGTTGTAAAAAATTATATCTCTGACTTTTAAGAGGATTTTTAAAGTCAATGGTAACGACCTTATAGCCAAGCCGTTTAAGAAATGGAGAAGTATATGCCCACAATTCTCCCTTGGGATCTGATATGATCATGCTTTCAGCAGCAAGCCCAAGGTTGCAGATGGATTGCAAAACTACTGTCCTTGATTTTCCTGAACGTGTAGCACCTATACATAAGGTGTGAATATCGTCACCTACAAAGTACATCTTCTCATTTGTGTCCTGTTTTTTCAGGCCAAGTACGATACCGCCCTGCGGTAAATAACCTAGTTTTTTCTTAGGATCAACCAGGATTTTAACTGCTTTCATATCGCCAGAATTTGTTTGGGTAAATGCTTCTTTCTCTTTTTCTTCTTGGCGTTCTATAATGTCACTATACCCATTAGAAATTAGCATATTAATAAATTTGTCATTCAAGTGGATAGTACTACTGTTAAAGGCAGCATCCATTTCCTTTTCTGTAAGCCATGCCGCTGATCCATGCTGATTTTGACCTGCCGGAACAGGGGTCTTGATTTGCGGAGTTATTTCCCGAAGCCCGCTTTGATAGGGCTTGTTGTTTGTAGTAAGGTATAGAATGCTTAGAAGAGTTGCAAATCCTTGGAAGCATAAAAAAAGTATTGTATGCTGTTTGACAGTAACAATACTTATAACACACTCACCTATAGGTAATAATTTCAACACTTTCATCTGTCCGGCTAAAATAGAATGCAAAGCGGATGAAAAATAAATATTTCCTATCAACCCTAATATAAAAATCAACAGGGAGATTTGAAACTTCCTTTTGATTTCCTTCAAATGTTACCTCCTTATATTATTTTTCTCTTAAATTCTTTTCAAACTTTCTCAAACTACATTTACCGGGTTTTGCCCCTATAATGCAGCTTGGACGGTTTACTTGAAATGTGTATGTACAGCCGTAGCATGGGTGACCTTCCGGGTACCGATATACAGGTTCGGGTACTATAACCAGCGCCGAATTATTCAATTGTTTAAAGGGTATTTTGTTAATTTTACAATCGTATTTTCCATCAATAATACTCATTGTGTAATCTTTTCCTCCCTCAAGAGTTAATTATTCATTTCATAACCGGATGAATCTGCAAGCTCTTTTGCCTTTTCCTTTTTAGCCTGTTTGGATAGTTCTGTAGAAAACATGAATTTACTATTATGCCGGGCATCGTAATTTGACTCTACAAGCTTTCCTAAAAAGAAAAACACCTCGCAAATAAGCTCTTTTGTGTAAGCACGCTTCATTCGCTCGGTGTATTCCTGATTTTTAAGTTCATATTCCTTCTTAATAATTGTTTTTACAGCAAGCAAAATTCGGTTGGCTATAATCTTTTTAGCCTCTGTTGTATATTCTTTTGCTGCTATTTCATAAAGGCTTAGATTGTCGGAGTACATCTCCGTTAAATTTAGTTTTGAGTCTACATAAAGGTTGAGCATTCCTTGAAGCTGTTCGTTTGAATCAATAATCTCATCAACCAGCTTATCGAGTTCATTCTTTATTCGGGTAGGAAGAAATTTATATAACAACCTTCCTGATTTCGGGAGCTTTTCTTTAAAATCAAACAGCTTTATTATAAATTCGGTTAATTCTTTACTCTTAAATTCTCCGTTAAAGTGAAAATCAAAAGTACTTTTATCGGTAGCTGCATACTTAATTTGTGAATATCCAGCAGAATCAAGAGTTGAAACGAAGTTTTCAAATTCCTCTACCATTTCATTTGTAATCTGACGAAGGCTAACTGTAGCTTTCTTCTTTTCCTCATAGAAGGCAATGAGTTCATCAGCAAAAATGCTCTTAATAAGCTGCTTTCTGATTTCATTCGGAATTTTTGGGGAAACATAGCTTTGGGGCATTGTCTGGGCATCATCCCAAAACATAATATGGACATGTGGGTGATCCCTTTCATTGTGGGCTGCCGCAATCCACTTAAGGTTTTGAATCTTGATGTTATTTTTATCTGCAAGAATATGAATGTTTTGCTTGACCAGTCTCAGAAAATCATCTTTATTGTTTAAGTCCAATTTTTTTGCTGTTTCTGCTGTAAAAGATATAATACCCCGGTGAATGTTCTTTCTCTCATGGGATTTTTGAAGAATAAGCCTTTGCATCTTATGCAGACTTTCAATTACCGTGATATCTCCTGTTTCAGCGTTTCCAAATAGTCCGTGATTTGATAGTTCATTTTTCATAACTCTTGGGCGAGTGGCAATATATTTGATATGATGAAAGTTGGAAGCAGGAGTATTTTTCTTGTTTGGTACAGGGTCACGTTGTTTGTAGATAAGTAAGGCCATATTGCCCCCTTATAGTTTGTTACTTTGATTAATAAGGGTTTCGCTGTCAGTAATGTATTGGTCAACTTCAAAGTCTTTCATTTTCATATACTCAACACCCAGCTTCATAGAATTTTCAAGAAGTTCTTTGAAGGTATAAAGTTTGTTAGGATTGATAAGGGAAAGCAGCAGTCTTATATTGGTAAACATTGTTCCTCCAACTGCCTTGCCGATTTTCATCAGCATTTTTATCTGTCGGTTTCCAAATGGCTCAATAATTGCTTCAAGCTCGTTGCGTATTATCTTTGTGATAAAGTCGATATCATCTTTGTATGCTTCTACGGATATCCCTTTTTCTAAAAGCCTTCGGCAATACTTTGAAAAATCAGTATTCTCCTGCCGGGCTTTAAAGGTCAATTGCTCGTGAAGCTTTTGAGGAAGTCGAATACTGACTGTAACGCTCTTGTCTTTGTCTATATCCATCACCCACTTTCACTGTATTACGTTTGTAATATGGATTTCTGTAATGTAATACCCGTTGAACGCTTTGCGTTCAAGCTGTTTTACGGCGTATGCAATACGCCTGTTCCTGCCTTACGAAAATACTTCGCTCTGGCTCCGTATTTTGTTGTGTAGGGAAGAGGGGTTATTGAGAAAGAAGCATTTCATAGTCAGGCGGATTTCTTGCCAGATGGGAATGAACCTTTCTTACTTGTTTTTTCTCTCCCTGTATTAAAGCTGACATTTTAATTAAATCCTCATTAAAATCCTTATTTTGTGGTAAATGCCTGCGTATCTTATATTGACTGCAATATTTCTGTCTGATCTGCTCACAAGCAAAACGCCCGGCCTCATCATTATCAAGGCCGAGCGTTATTTCAGTGATTGAAGGATGTTCATTTAGGAATCTTTCCAGGGCAAGGTCACAAACACCGCCAAGGGAAATACAATAGGCAGTAAAGTTTTTTATCTTATGCAGTTTCAATAAGCTTAAATAGCTTAGAAGATCAATCGGGCTTTCAAATACATAAAGATGATGACTGCTAAAAGCACTTTTTGTACACAGATTTCCGGCACTTATTTCAACTGAAAACGGAAAGCTTTTATCTGAACCGGATATATCCCTTCGGTAATGCATTGAATAACCTGTACTCCTTACGGCTGCAAATTTTGCTTCACCCTTTTTATCATATCCAACAAAAACACAACTGTTGTAATACTTGTTCTCATAGATTTTGTCTTGCTTTACAAGATCATAGACAAGCTGCTTTTCAATTTTCCTTGTACCGATAAGGTAGGCGAAAATATGTTTATTTGTGTCGTTTTTTTCAGGAAGTGAAAAGGGTTTGTTTACGCATTCTTTTTCTTTCGTTTTTTTCTTTATTGGAGGGGATTTGGCTACAGGAATGTTTAGAAGTTCTTTAACAGCCTCAACCCAAGATTTGTTTTCCATATGCATTACGAACTGTATTGTACCGCCTCCGATATCGGCAGAAAACCTATTCCACTTTAGACCGTCAGAGTGGATATATAGACCGCCGTAGCCAGGTATTTTGTATGAAAGAGAAGTAACTTGCTTAATAGGATAGCCTTTTTTTTCAGCGTAATCAATTATGTTTATACTGTTGGCTGCGTCGATTTGTTCATCAGAAAACTGTTTCTTCTCCGTCATTTTAAATGCCTCCTTTCTGTGTTCTAGCCTCTATCCTGATAACTTACTATAATTTATTCTCATATAATTAAATATTTAATACCTGTTTTATACTCATATATTCTTCATACTTTCAAGTTCACTGATCACTCTTCTTATATTACTGTTTTCAGAAATCTTTTCAGTTGCATCATCTACTATTACAACTCCTCTTTTTATCTTTTATCAAGACAAGCAATGCATAGCTTTTACCTTGTGCAGTTTTAATAATCTTGAATAAACAACAAACAACTTTCAAACGTCTCATTATAACAAGATATAAAAAAAAGAAGCACGAATGGCCTCTTTTCTTTATTATTTAGATGAATATTTTATTATACTTATTATTTTAAATTTTAACTATAAAAATTGGCTTTTAATTAGCAAGTAGCAAGATTAGTACTATTTTAAATTTCTTGTCATAGCATCTGTCCGAGCTTCATCATCGAAATAATATTTAAACATATATATAATTTCTTTTTTAGTTTTCCCTGATTTTATTGGAATTGGTGAAATTAAAGAGTATAAGTATTTTAATTCCCCAACATTTAAAGAACTCAAGATTTTATTACTTGTATCTTCATCAATATCTGCATTGAATAGCCTGGCAAGATTTTTATAATAATAATCTCTTAAAGCATCTAAGCAGGAAATATTTGATATTTCTGTTTGAATCTCCGTGTTAGATTTTTTTCTACTGTTTTTTGGCATCGTAGCATCGACAGCAATTTCCAACACTTTTGCAACTTCAGATGGTGGATATTTAAATTTACTTATTAGTTTTGTACTATATATTTCTTTAGCACTATCAAAATTTAATGTATTATATATAGACGTATAAATTTCGTATAGATCTTTTCTTACTAAATAGTCGTTCTTATTCAATTTCCATCACCCCAAAATCTTTAATAAGGCTTTTGATAATTCATCATAAGATGGAGTAGTTTCACCTTTTGAGGTGTTTGCAGGAATACTCTCTCCACCCGATCGATTATCTTTATGTCCTATATAAAATTTGAATATGTTCTTAGTTTCAAATCCGTTTATTTTCATATTATATCTAAATTCCGAAAACTTATCATCGGAAATTATAGATTTAACGCTAGTTATTCGGCTAATGTTTCTGTCCAAACTCATAATTTCACTAGAATTATCTGCATTACCACGTCTTTCTTTATAAATTGTTTCGAAAGCACCAATAAACTTTGGTCTTGATCCAAACACCTTATCTAGCATTACCTCCCCAATGTACTCATTCATACAATATTTATTATAAGTTTTTTCTATCTCTGTTATGTAATCAGGAACACCCTTAGTACTTATTTCATCACAGATGGTTGGGACGATATAATAATCAGATGCAAGAAATACACTTTGAATCAAGAGATTACTGGTTGGGGGACAATCAAAAAATATATAATCAAAGTGTTCAGAAACGTCATCAACAAAGAGTTTTATCAAAAATAAGTTATAAATATTACTACTCATGCGTTGAGCTAACTCATTTAATCGACAATTCTCAAAAATAATACTTGAAGGTATAAAAAAAAGATTTCCTTTGAGGTTTGGCTTTTTTAAAACCTCAAACGTATTTATTACAAATGGCTTCACAATGTGGTCTAAGTTTCCAGTTAACAATGAAAAATCAAATAACTTGCAGTTGTTAATAAATCTCATATAAAGTTCAATTATATAATTTAATGTTTTATCAACCTTAAAATTTTGTAGACTACTGACCCCATTACTATTGCAACAAATATTACTAAGTGAGCATTGAGGATCTAAATCAATTAAAAGTACTCTTTTTCTATTTTTAGCAAAATAATTCCCTACTTGAAATACGCTAGTGGTTTTTCCAACCCCTCCTTTATAATTTCCCCAAAAAATCGTTTTCATAATGCTCAACCTCCTCAAAACATATTGATAAAGATCTAGTACTATGGATTATTTTATCACAATATTTTCCTATACTCAAATAACTAGTCTACAGTGATAATTTTCGTAATATTTTATTGTGCTATTTTTATACTTCTACTGCTTCAAATTCTTTGGTTGCTTCTTGTTCTATGTTTTGTTCGTTATCCTCACCAATTGTATCATCTGCTATTAATCCTTCCTTTTTTTCAAGATCAAGTAAGGTATTCAACTCAAACTGCCTTTTTAACTTTTCCTGCAACTCGTCTGCATATTTAAATGGCTTCGCAAACTCTATTTTGGCATCCTCCATATTTTTGTTGTACTCCACAAGCTTACTTTCATAGTTCTGTATTTTTCTTTCCAAACCATCAAGTACATTTTCCAACCTGACCATGTTTCCATGTGGACTGTCCCCAAGCTCAACATCGTATTTTGCATTCCCATGAAGGACTAAACTGAATCGGCTCCCGAACTGCTCATATTTTAATAGCAATTCAAACCCCCTGAACTTACCGATACTCAGCTGTTTTTGTTTGACTGCCTCATCAAGCATGGTTTGTATCAAGCTTCCTGCTTTCTCACGCTCTGTATAAATTTTGCCGTTTAATACAATTGAGAAATCTGATATTTTATTCATGTTCCTAACTTGCAGATCCTTAATAAAGCACTCAAGGGTCTGTTCCGTTTTTGAAATTTGTTTGGGGTAATAGAAAGTAAAGCTGTCTTCAAGAGAATAACGCTGATTATTGTACGCTGATTTTAAAACCTGCAAGCGGGAAATTTCATTATCCAAGTCCATCTTTTCCTTTATTAATGGGTTACCAGTTGCAAGTGCTTTGACTTCGGCAAAGGAAAGAACAGTTTCATCTACATCGTCACAGCTTCTGGCAACGGATTTGCTGGTCATAACCTGAGAGATAAACCGCTGCTTTTGCTCGACGATTTGCCAGAGGTAGCTGTCAAAGGTGTTCTTTGTGACATACCTGAATATCTCAACTACCTCATTTTTATTCCCTTGTCGGAGTATACGGCCCTCCCGCTGCTCTATGTCTGCCGGGCGGTATGGGCAATCTAAATGGTGCAGTGCAACAAGTTTCTGCTGTATATTTGTACCTGTCCCCATTTTTGAGGTTGAACCAATAATAATCCGTTTTTCGCCACTTCTTAGCTGGGAAAACATTTTCTCACGCTGCACTTCGTTTTTCGCATCGTGGATAAAGCATATTTCGTCAATCGGTATTCCTCTTTCTACAAGCTTTTTCTTTACATCATCATATACACAAAAACGCCCGTCTGAGTTGGGCGTTCCTACATCGCAAAATACTATTTGCGTTCCTTTGATATCTATGGAGTTCATATACTGCTGATAGATATTGTCTACACATTTATTGAGTTTTGAGTTTGGATCATCATCTGCATTTGGGTAAATAAGTCTTGGGTCTGTACCCAACAAGCGTGCTTCCGTAGTGATTTTCAGCATATTATCAATGGAAGGATCAACGTTTCCGTTTCTAATTCTCTCGGCTCTTTCTCCGTAATTTGCAATTTCATCTAAGGTGAACTCAATTGGTTCGGAAGCAACAAGGGTATATTTACCATCCTTTAGTTTCGGTATAGGCAATTGCAGCATATCCGCCGTTTGAATGTCTGCCACATTTTTAAAAAGTCCCATTAATTCAGGGAGGTTATTAAATTTTGCAAATCGGGAGCGGAAACGGTAGCCATTTCCCTCCGGGGAAAGCTCCAAGGATGATACAACCTCGCCAAATACAGCTGCCCACCCATCAAAATGGTGTAAATTGCGGATATGAAGCTCATTATTTTGAAGATATCGTTGCATGACGAACATTTCTGTCATAGAGTTGCTGATTGGAGTACCTGTAGCAAATATAACACCCCTTCCATCATTAATTTCATTGATATACTGGCATTTCATCAGCATGTCCATTGACTTTTTTGCTTTTGTATTTGAGATACCAGCAACATTACGCATCTTAGAAAATACTGCACAGTTTTTATAATAATGTGCTTCATCTACAAACATGCAGTCAATCCCAAGCTGTTCAAAGGTAATTACATCATCTTTTCTATTTTCATCCATTAGACTTTTAAGCTCTGCTTCAAGGTTTTTCTTAAACTTTTCCATCTGCTTGATGTTCCATTTTTCGCCCCTCTGCTCTTTTGCATCCTTGATGGCATACGTGATCTCGGAAATCTGATCTTTTAACATTTTCTCCTGACGTTCCTTGGATATGGGGATTTTTTCAAAGCTTGAATGTCCAATGATAACGGCATCATAATCTCCCGTAGCAATTTTGCTGATAAACCTTCTGCGGTTTTGTTTCTCAAAATCCTTTTTTGTAGCTACCATAATATTAGCGGAGGGATATAAACGTAAGAATTCTGCGCCCGTCTGCTCGGTCAAATGATTGGGGACAACAAATACACTCTTTGAAGCAAATCCAAGCCGTTTCAACTCCATGCAGGAGGCAATCATTTCAAAGGTCTTTCCTGCACCGACACAGTGGGCGAGAAGAGTGTTCCCGCCATATATGATTCTTGCTATTGCATTTATTTGATGGGGCTTTAGCTTTATATCGGGATTCATACCTGGAAAGCTAAGGTGTGAACCGTTGTATTCACGAAGGCGAATGTTGTTAAAATTCTCGTTATAGAAATCTACATGTTTTTTCCGTCTGTCTGCATCTTTAAAAATCCAGCTTTTAAACTCCTCTTTAATCTGGTCTTGCTTGGCTCTTGCTGCAATGGTTTCATTTTTATTCAGTACATATTTTTCATTTCCGTTTTCGTCTTCAATCCTGTCTTTTACAGTCACACTTCTAAGATTTAGGGTTTCTTCAACGATGGAATAGGCATCCATTCTTTTTGTTCCGTAGGTCTGGGTTGCAGCAATTGAACTATAGTCCAGACTTTTATTCTCAATGGACCAGGAGCCTGTATACTTATTATAATTTACATTAATACTGTTGTTCCGGTGATGTTTCTCATTTCTGTCATTCTGATAGTAAGAAGGTGTTTTCAATAACTCGTAAATGAACTGTTCATAGGTTGATTCCTGTATCCATGCAGCGCCAAGCTTTACATCAATTTCGGAAGCATCAAGGTCTTTGGGTTGGACACTTTCAAGTGCTGTTACATTGCCGGAATATTTCTCAGGGTCTTTTTCCGCATATAATTTTACTGTCTTGAGTTTTTGCCTTACATTGCCCGAAAGATATTCGTCTGCGGTTTCCCAACCGTCATATATGCTTTGGGTTTCCTTTTGGGGATTTGGGAAAATATGCCCTTTCAGTTCCTGTATCAAGCTTTGAGGGGTGCTGTCATAGATAGAAGTCATATAAAACAGGTCAACTCGGCCTTTTTCATTAAGTGAAACAGCTAATGCTTCCATTGCAGTATCCACTTCGCTAATCTCAGTGCGTGGCCGTATTGTCTGTTTGGTAAAGATGTCTGCTTTTCTTGCATTTCCGTCTTCATCAAGGTTTTCTAAAGAACATAACAGGGGATAATCACTATCATCTCTAAAAGCCAGTGCATTTTGCTTTGAGCTTACAATCCCATATTTTCCAACATACTCGTCATAAACAGCATTTAGTCTTTCCTGGTAAGGCTTCAATTCCTCCAGTGTACACCCATCCATTTGAACATTGATAACTTTTCGGGTTTCTTTTCTAAGTTCATCAAGTCCCTTTACCCTTTCCAATGTAAGTCCTTTTACATCAGTCTTGATCATGACTGCGTTATTACGATAATAAAGAGTTCCTTCCACAAAAGTGTATGTAAAATTCTTCACAGACAGATCGGCAGGCATGGTTTCCTGTTCCTTTTCGGTATCCCGCTCTGTAGGAGAGATACAGGCATTCAAGTTTGATACTGCGCTTTCTAGAGCTTCTGCCAAGTCAAAGTTTTCATCATTAGGAATTAATGCTGTATATTTGCTGGTGTCGCCAAAGCCCCTTTGGTCAAAAATCATTTTACCCAGCATCATATGAGCATTATCAAGATAGTACTGGTTTACAGGAACATTCTTATCTGCAAGACCGAGATGGAGCCATGGAGCATCGCTTACAGCAGAACGTTCACGCTTTTGAAGAAATATGATATCACTTGTAACATCTGTATTGGCTATCTGTTTAAAGGCGATATTGGGTAGACGTATTGCACCGATAAAGTCCGCTCTTTCTGCAAGATATTTTCTGACCGAATTATTTTCTTTGTCCAGAGTACCTTTAGATGTAATAAAGGCTAAGATACCCCCAGGGCGAACCTTGTCCAGAGCTTTGATAAAAAAATAGTCATGACAGTTAAGGTTATATCTGTCATATTTTTTATCATGGAGTTTGTAGTCGCCAAAGGGTACATTTCCAATTGCTACATCAAAAAAGTTATCGGGGTAGTCCACTGTTTCAAAACCCTGTATCCTTATATCTGCCGTTTGATAAAGCTGTTTCGATATCCTGCCTGAGATACTGTCCAGTTCTACACCGTAGAGTTTTGAGTTTTGCATGGTTTCAGGCAGGAGGGAATAAAAAAGTCCTGTTCCCATTGAAGGTTCTAGGATATTTCCTTTTTCAAATCCAAATCGGTTAATAGCTTTATATATGGACTCAATAACAATGGGTGCAGTATAATGGGCATTGGGTGTTGAGGCCCTTGCACTTTCGTACTCTTCGGTTGTAAGTATTTCTTTTAATTCAGCATACTCTTTTTTCCATGTGGAGGCTTCGGAGTCAAAAGCTTGCGGCAATCCACCCCAACCAATGTATCGGGCAAGGATTTTTTGTTCATCTGCTGTTGCCAATCTATTTTCACTTTCAATAACCTTTAGGGTTTTAATGGCCTCTATGTTGCTTTTAAATTTTGTTTTTAATCCCCCAAGTCCGATCCCATTATCGGAAGAATAACGGTAATTTGTCCGATTGTGTTGGAGGACAGGTTTTGAAGTTTGATCCTCTTGTGTTTCTTTGACAGGATTTTCTTGCAAATCTTCAACTTCATAAATTGAGGGGGATTGAGAAGTAGAGATATCATCAGAAATTTCATTTTGGTTATGAATTTCTGAACTTATGTGATTTTCAGATGGTTCAACTATATCAAAGATAGTTTGCTGCCCACTTTTAAATAACGGTAATCCTTCAATATATTTTCCTTCATCTGCGAGGATTCTTATCCTAGCTGCAACCATATACCATGTAACAAGCTGAGAATGTGTTCCGTCATTATCGATCCACTCAATCTGAATGCCCTTACTGTCATAATTAACTTTATGTATTCCAAAATCGACAGGAAAGCTTATACCACCTATCCCATACTCATTCTTGAGTATTCTTGCAAAGGATGCATGGTCAGGAGCAGTTGAAAGATAGTCATATATACGCTGTTTGCCTCCTGATACTCCACTGCCAGACTTTAATACATTGTCTATTACTTCGGATTTATGCAGGAAATGTTTTGCAGTTAAAAAAAAAGAGCCGCTGTTATGCGACTCCATATTATTCGGTATATTGCTATTTATCTTGGTTTGTACACTATCTCCGCCAGAGTAATTTCCTCCGCTGTTGCCATGAGATTCATTTTGTGCTGGTAGCTCTGGTATGTGTTGTTCGGGTCGGGGACCGGATCGCTCTTTAACATCTGTTCCATGATATTGTTCAGGTGATTGTAGGCTTCCTCGTTCACTTTGTGCATTACCGGAAGTAATTCTCCCTCCATCAGCAGGTATGTATATCGGTGTAGATGATTCTCCTTCAGATAGCACAGGGCTATTTGGCCGTATTTGCCCAAGGGTGTTTCGTCTGCTTCCTTGTTGTTCGATACTTTGATCTCGGGGTACATTATTTTGCCCTTCTCTATGTAATTCAGTTCCAACGCTTGTTTCATTGTTTTTTACACTCCTTTGTTCATTTAATATTTGCTTTATTGTACCTTCAATTTCCCGCAGAATTTCCTGCGATATAACTGTTATGCTGCTTCCAAGCCTTGCAACAAGTTGTTTGCTTTTGAAATAATGAATGATGCTTAAATTATATTGGTTAAGACTTCTGCTGTCTATGCCGCTCCGGCTACCTACAAGATAAATAACGCTGTTTATGAGTGCCTGCTTAAAACAACTCTCAACTCCTTTGTAGGGTAAGTCCTTAAGTTTTGTACCTTTCAAATCATCCCTTAAACCATTGAAAAGATTATCACATACAGCATTTACTTTTGCTTCTGCAATAATCCCAATTACTATTTCAAGTGGAAGTTCGGGCTTTAAATTACTGTCCTTTAACCTGTCTGAAACCATTTGAGCTGTTATGTCATTTAGTTTCCAAGTTTTTGGGGTGGTATTGGGATTACCATTTGTATCTTTAATATCAAAAAGGTATCTTGTTTTAGGATAGGGATTACTATAACCGTTTTCAAAAGTCTCAAAAATCCTTATACTCTTGGCACCTGTGTTTACCCAGCGCCCAACTTTCCTATTCCAGGTTTCCATATCGGCAATAAGGGTTGCATCAGGCCGCTGTGCATATATTAGGACTGCGCTTTCAAAGCTGTATTTATATATCCTTGCATGGAAGTTTAAAAATTCCTTCCAGTCAGATTCTGAGCCTGTAATCTTGGTGATAACTTCATCATAAATTTGCTTTAGATTGTACAGTTTCATGAGCGAACTTCCTCCTTTTATTATTCAATATCCTCCTTTTCGTCCAAGTGTTTTGGTAAACTACTGAAATATTGTTCCAATGCCTTTTCGATAATGTCTTCAATCTCGGAAGCTTTTTGTTCCTGTGTGAAAAATCTGGATATGACTTTGGGTTTTATCTTAATAGGTGCTAATTTATTGTTTTTTTTCTTTTTCCCAAGTTCACCTGATAAAATAGCATATATTTTGTCAGCAGTTAGAGTGCCTGTGTTTGAACGCAGTATATCTGCTTTTACCATATCGACCTTCAAGTTGTTTTCAGCAAGTATTCTTTCAATATCCTGTTGTTCCGATTTCTTGACAAATGAAAGTGTAACTGCCGGAATGAAGGCAATTTCTTCGCTGTCCACTCTATTAAGAAGTTTAGGAATAAGTTCATTCAATCGTATGTATCTAGCAACGGTGTTTTTAGATAGATTATATTTCTCACCAACTTTTTTATCTGACCTTGTCCCAACTTGGGGCAATGATGACTCAGCCTTTAAGTTATGCACTTTTGAGAGCATTTCAATCTCTTTTATTAAATCATTCCTTTTCCCTTGATGTTTAATAGTATTATAATGCGTAACAAGTGCCACAGCCCTTTCAGAGTGACTTAAATCTGAGAATGAGCGTTGTAATAAATTAGTTTCTGTCACAATAAGATTAGCCTCTTCGTTAGATAATTCTTCTTTTATAATAGCGGGTACTTTTTCAAGTCCCGCAATTTTGGCAGCGTTTACCCTGTTATGACCGGATAATATTTCAAAAATATTATTGCCTGTAGGTCTTACAATGATGGGAAGTATAATGCCTAGTTCCTTAATGCTGCACACCATATCATTCAACCGGTCGCCCTGATAGAGCTTGAATGGATGATTGGGAAATGGAGTAAGCCTGGATAGCTCAAGTTCTGTTATAGATATGAACTGTTTTGGTTCAGATTCAATATCTTCGCCGAAAATATCTGCAAAACTTCTCACTTTACCTCTAATTTCCATTGCATAAATACTCCTTTCCGAAGTTTTGGTATGCTAATGCTACTTTGCATTTAGGGTCATACTCAATAATGCTTTTATATCTATAGCTTGCTTCGCCAACCTTGATTGACATAGGTATCTTACTTTGAAATATTTTTATATGTTCGCTGTAAGCGTCATTCATAAGATTTAGGATTTCTTTTGTCAATTTTGTCCGTTCCGAGAACATGGAGATTAATATACCATCAATTTTAATTTGAGGGTTTATGCGCTTCTTCACTCTTACAATAGTTTGCAACAATAATTCCAATCCTTTTGCTGAAAGATACTGTGGTGTTGCAGGAATGAGAACACTATCACATGCGGCAAGCGCATTAACGGTTAACATTCCGAGAGAAGGCATACAGTCAATGATAACGTAGTCATAGTCTGCTTTAACATGATCTAACAACATTTTTAAAACTAACTCTCTACTCATTACATTAACAAGACTCATTTCAATTGCTGAAAGTTCAATACTGCAAGGAATAAGGTCAAGGTTATTGAAAGAAAGAATATATTCACTTTTGTTGGGTAGAACCTTTTCATCTATGATGCACACCATCAAATCATAAATTGTTGTTTTAAGTTCATCCGGTCTGTCAATTCCAAAGCACATGGAAAGGTTTGACTGCGGGTCAAAATCTATCAGTAGCACTTTTTGTCCAAGTTCAGAAAGTGCATATGCAAGATTTAATGAACTGGTAGTTTTTCCAACACCGCCTTTTTGGTTTGCCAGGGCAATTACTTTTTTAGCCATATATTTTCATCTCCAAATATTTTTAATTAATTAGGCAATACTTCATCCTAAATTAAACATTAGTCCCTTGATAAATATAAGTGAATTGCCAAACTCACCGAAGCCGTTAATTGGTTTGTAATTGGTTTATTTTAATTGTTTTGGAAGAATAAGAACCACGAAACCGTTGATACTAAAGGATTCTAGAGTGTTAATTTTATTTGATACACTCCATGGTAAGGATGAGGTCACCAGTTCGATTCTGGTTGAGGGCTCCAACTAAAAGAACCTTGAAGTGTTGAGGAATCAGCGTTTCAAGGTTTTTTGTTATCATTTTCTCACCCCTTTCTTAGTATGGTAAGTACCATAATTTGGTGTGTAAAACCGCCTAAAATTATATAAAATTGCCTGGAATGGTGTACTGATGGTGTACTAAATGGTGTACTTTCTTATTGCCTACAATCCGCTTATATCTAAGGCTTTGATGGCATCAGCTTTTACTGATTCTGTACAATGCGTGTAAATATCTAGAGTATGACCTACTTTCGAATGCCCTAAAAACTCAGATACTATTTTTGCAGATATACCTTTCTCAAAAAGTCTTGTGGCAAAGGTGTGGCGAAGTGTATGAAAACCGCATTTATTAATTCCAGCCTTCTCGAGAAGTCTGTGAAGACTTCTTCTCACATTACTTTGGTTGAGTATTGTTCCACTTTTTGTGCTAAACACAAGAATGTTGTTAGAATTTTGTCTATGGGTTTTCAAAACTTGAGTAGCTGTATCTGATAGCGGCACTTTTCTTATACTAGACCTCGTTTTTGGGCTATCCTGAATTTTTGTAACATTCCGCTTATCTGTCTCGTTATCAAAGTCCTCAACAGTTATAGCGTTTTTAGTCACGCTAATAGTGCCGTTTTTGAAGTCAATATCACCCCAATTCAATGCCAATAACTCTCCTAGTCTAAGTCCAGTATGAGCAGCTAGTACGAATAAAGGAAACAGGTCATCTTTACAAGCTGCTTCAAAGAACCTTTTTTGTTCACTCTCTGTAAGGTATTTGATTGCTTTTTGAGAAAGAGTAGGCAATTTAACTGCTTTAGCTGGATTCTTGGGAATCATGTCATTCTTTAATGCTTGGTCTAAAGATGAACTAATGATATTGTGCATCTTCCGAACACTCGCCGAAGCCATTCCGTTTTGAAATTTCTCATTAATTAACCTCTGTAGATGCATAGCAGTTAATGTTTTTAGAGTAACATGACCTATATTTGGTATAATATGACATGCAATGACTTGTTTATAGACTTCAAGGGTTTTGGGCTTAAGGTTTAGCTTTTTAAAATTATCTATCCAAAACTCTATCCATTCTTTAATTGTCATTGTAGAAGGGTCATAACATGCACCTGCACCGAACTGAACTGCAAGGATTCTTATTTTTTCAGCTACTTCTGCTTTAGTTTTGCCATAGACTGTTTTACGGTTAGGCTTACCATCAGGCTTAAATCCTAATTGGATTCTCCCCATAAATAAATCTTTATCTTTAACTTTTGTTATTGTGCCAGCATAGGCTTCTCTTTTCGCCATAACATTAACCTCCTTTTGGATTTGTCATCCATAACACGAAGGCGGGTCTCGGAACAAAGATACGGTTTCCCACTTTGACAGAAGGAAAGTCCTTATTATGACATAGATTGTAAGCATTAGCTTTACAAATTCCAAGTATCTCCGCTACTTCTTCCACGGTTAACGTTAATGGCAACTCGTCAAAACTGTATATTCTTTTGTCAAGGTTCAGCTTGCCACTTTCATGATACCACTTTGCTAGATTGTTACTCAATACAATTCACCCCTTAATTAATTTCAGAGCATATTTGCTCCTATGTACGGCAAACATTTACCTATTGGAGTGAATGAATTGTTAAAATAAATCTTGTAAGAGGGTTACATTCAATATAATTCTTATTAGATTGAATGGTTTGTAATACGGTGTAATCAAATTATATTTATCAAATCTCCTGCATTGTTCTTTAGTCTTTCGATAGAGTGAACATACCGACTTGTAGTAGATATATTCTTATGCCCTGCAAAGTCCCTAACTTTTTCAATAGTAGCTCCCGCATTTATAGCAAGGGTAATAGCTGTATGGCGGGTGCTGTGAACCCTCAAATCCTTTTCAATTCCTGCCTTTTTAGCAACTTTAGCAATCATGTAGTTAAGAGTTGATTCGTTCAACCTATCTCTGTTTAAGCCGTTTGTACTGTGTCCAAGGAATAAATAACTGCCTGAATGCTCAATTTTAGTCCTGTTAGTACGTCTTAAATAGTCCTCAATCATTAGCCTTACAGGTGTTTGTAGTTTTACAAAGTCTTGTTTCCCGCCCTTACGGGTGACTTTTATTACATCGTATCCGTCATAGGTGGTAATGTCCTGTATCTTAATATTGATTATTTCTGCCTTCCGTAATGCCGTTGTTATTGCCAGTGCAATTATAGTCTTGTTTCGCAGTCCTAAAATGGTCTTGGTTTCAATGCTGTCTAGTAGTTGCTTTGCTTCATCTTGTGTGAGAAAGGGCGTTTCCTTGTTATTGATAATTGGCTTTTCCTCTTTCAGATTACCAAAGGGGTTAAACTGTATCACCTTCAAGCCTGTAGTATTATCTTGGTACTTTAAAAGCCACCTATATAACGATGATAAAGCAGATATTTTTCTGTTAATGGTAGAAGCTGATTCCCCTTTGATAGTCAACTCTCTAATAAACTCTTGGCAGTCAAATATAGTAACTTTCCTAATATCATCAAGTGATATATTCTCAATTGCTACACGGAAGAAGTTTTGTATATCTCTTTCATAAGCATTTGCCGTTTTAACTGACTTTGAAGCCTTGATTTGTAGAAAGTACCTTATGAAATGGGACTTATCCCTAACGGTTACAGCGTTAAATGTATCTATTTCATACATAATATCTACTCCTTTTGATGGCGGGATTATAGATACACCCGCACACCATAACCATTTTTGATAACCCATCCATCCATAATCATTACATGCCCTATTGATTCCCAATCAAGGTAATTCTCTACGCCTGTATTCTTTATTATGCTATAATCAAAGGGCAACATTTCTTCATCGACTTTAAGTGCTAAATCCTGCTCAGTCCATACATCACAAGCTATTGAATATTCATGGTCTTTTAAAACTCTGACTAATTCCTGCTTATTGTACCCTACACCAAGCACATCATCAGCAATCAAGTTGACTATCTCTTCATCTTCGTTTACGTCTTCAAGGTCTTGTGCTAACTCATTTAAGGTAAATATGTCTTCATACTCTCCTACATCAAATGGGGCTTCATAATCATGTATAGCACATTCTTCATCAGTCCCTAAGAGATTGCTTATAGCTTCCTGTAATTCGTCTCTAGCCATCGGTAATTCAATCCATTCGCCTTTCAGAATACCTTCATTATACTTTGCAAGATTAGCAACATAGATTTTAATAGTCATATACAAACACTCCTTTTTGCGGGTTTGCCGCCGTTTTGTTGAATGCATATACTTACGCACAAATCGAATGCAAAGTAAATAGTTTTTAGGGCAAGGGGCGTGGGGGTTTGTCGGTTTTTTTTGGCGGCAAACGAACCGCCCCAGTGCCGCACTATTCAAGGGCTTGGGGCATGGCCCCAGGTACTTTAGAAGTATACCAAACAGATTTTTGCCCCACTTTTGTTGCAGTAGTGAAATGGGGGAGCGGGGGAATTGTAAATAAAAATTCCTAGAAAAAATTTTCTTGAAATGTCGTTGCAGATGCACATCGCCTGAGGAAAGTTCACAATTATTCTGTTTTCTTAGGTTTATAACCCTTCAATGCTGATATGTTTTCATGTGGGTGGCATATCACTCTTGCATATTATCAAGATGGTAAAAAGGCTTATTTCATCGTCTATTGCAAACTTAGGACTTACTTTCTTCCTTCTGAGAACTGCTATAAATTCATCAGTAGTCATAACTCTTATTCCTCCAAAACAAAATCAGTAGTTTGTAAAGACTCTTTCTTGTTTTCAAAAAGGTTAATTTTTTCACGGCTTAACCCTAAAGTTATATAGCTTTCGTTATTTTTGGAGGCATGTTGTAATCGGCTTTGTGTTATTTCTTGTGCAAAGACTTTAGTATTATGAAATTGAATTTGAGGCGAATTAAAGAAAATATCAATTCGCTTCCTTAATTCTTCGAGGATGTATCCACACCTTTTATGAACCCGCCATAAATTCTCTAAATCAATACTCCTATCTTTAATATTTGATGTCATTGGCTCACCTTTGACATCAAGGTATCTTTCGTGGAAGTAATTAAGCATATCCTCCATTTCATCCATCTTTGACTTTTTCTTTTGTGCAACAGATTTTACAGAATTTTTATCTATCTTACTAGTGAACCAATCATATATTTTATTTTTAAATCTCTCAGGTTCACTTGATAATTCAATAGTAATAAACAGTTCTGATTCCTGATATTGTTTGATTATTTTTTCTAGCTTTTCATCAAAGACAGCTTTGAAATCATGCAATATTTTATATACAATTTCAGAATGTTGGATTATGCTAATAGTCTCAATTTGCTTTAGGTAGTAAGTTAAACTGCCATCAGAATTGAATGTGGTATAAATAATGCCTTTTTCTCTTAATTCATTAACATACTTATTAATACGTTGCCGTGTGGTTCTTAGTTGGAATGCAAGTCTACTTTGTGAAGGGTTACACTCTCTTTTCTTTCCATAACAGTATTGAGATAAAGTAGAATAAAGTTGTTTAGCTTCCAATGATAGAAATAGGCACATATCCAATGCACTTGTTTTTGTGGTATATCCATTGTTGTGGAAATTGTCCTTCATATACTTCAGTACGTCCTTATTCAATTCCATAAAAATCCCCCATTTCGATTCATTTTATAGTTACTTCCCTTGCTTTCTTACTCAGATAAGACCTTAATATTTAGGAAGTATTAAAAAAATTATTACACCTGTAAAAAATCATTATTTCCATTGTCAAAATATTTAATATGTGGTGTTAAAATATCTTACAGTCCCTGTAATAATATTTTCTATGCCTGTAAAAAATCCTTATCTCCCTTGTCAAAATATTCTGTATTTCTTATCTAGATTTCTTACACAAATAAATACAATCTAATAAATACAATTAAAGCAATTTAAATAAGAAGTACAAGGAATAAATACAATCTAAGAAATACAACCCAATAAAGGAAGAGGGATAAAAATAATTCCTATAATTTTCTATAAAGAATACTATTCATTCCTTATTGTACTTTTCTGCCACGTTCATGTTATACGATTTGGGAATATCGATAGTTAAGCATAGTGTGTAAAAATCTTTAAAGAAAATTTAGACAGTTAGGTTTTCTTTCTAGAGATGAAGGAATTGACCTTGTTAAATACTGTAATCTTCTGCTTTGTTTCACCAAAAGAACTACATAGGTATGATAACCTTGCTTTCTGTAGATTTACAAAGTCTGTCTTAGCATCTCCTACCAAGCCCCGCAGGGCTAATAAATAACTTCGGCTTTCTTTGTCTTGTTCTTTTGCTAAGATTTCGTCAATATAGTGTTTTAATCTCATAAAATACCTCCTGATAGACTCTATACCGCCCACACAGGGCAAGGTCACATGTAAGTTGTGTAAAATTCCATACCCAAAATCAACAGGTATTAAATTGCTTTTATAGAAGGTGATTGGGATATAGATTTTCGTTATATGAAAAGTAAGCTACCCAGAAGTGGTTAGGGTAGCTTTTATCAATTATCATGCGGAGTGAACGCATGGAATTGCCGTTGGTTACTTTTGATAGTGGGTCTTTATATATTGCATTAGTTGATTCCAAACACTTTTCCTTGTCTGTATTGAGGGGGCATAAGGACTGTAGTTTGAAAAGTATTCGGCTTTACAGCCTTCTAAAGAACTTTCACTAATTGCAAAACATCCAAGCATCATTTTTATCTCTAAAAGGTATCTCTTTAAGTTCAAAAACTCACTGTATTCATAAGAATTTCCTGCAATTCCAGACCGTTTCTTTGATTCGATTAGTTGGTCAATAACTTTCCCAAGTGTCATATTAAATCTTCTCCTTTCGTAAAGGCTGTCTTTAGCCATCTATCATATTCGTTATCAATTTCATCTGTACAGTATCCAGCTTTTGCAACTGCATTTTTGACTTTGGTGGGGATTCGGTCAACGTTACCGCTTAGGCAGGCTCTGATACTGCTTTGCGGAGCACCATAGTAAATTGCGAACATTTTTGACGTTAAGCTTAATTCATCAAGTATAGCTTGCAGTGGATTCATAAAATCACTCCTTTTTTCTTCCTAATAATAGAGTAGACAGAATCGAAAAAATCACCAACATTAACACAGAAAAAGAATAAAAGTATTTTTTGTGCAACAATCCGCAAAAAAATGAAAGAAACCACCCAGTAGCGGATTTTTTGTAGCGAATATCAAGCTTCTTAACCGCACGAAAGGGTCTTTAATGAGTACTTGGTGTAATTAGTGATTCTATAAAACTGAAATTTCCTAGGCTTCGCTACCTTTTGATTTATTGGTGGTTGTAGTGCGTTGTGAATTTGTCATGTATTGTTCCAAAATCAAAGTAAATTTCAGGAAGTTATGATAGAATAGAAAGCGTGAATGACTTTTTAGGTAGAAGAGGTGGAAGATTTGATTCATTCTGGAAACAAGTATAGCGATTTAAGAAGTTTTTATATAGATTTCAAGAAAGAAAGCGAAAAATACTGGGAAGCGGTTGATATAGATTATAGAATTACTGGCTTTCAGGTACAGAGAGGTACAAGATGGCTAAATGGCTTATCGGATAATGAAATACAGGAGTTTGAGAAAGAAATAGGGTTTAATTTTCCTGTAGTTTATAAAGAGTTTTTGAAAGTCATGAATGGAACCGACAAGGATGCAATTAATGTTTATAGCAATATGGGGGAACCTTTTACATATGGTGTTGAGTACTATTCCTTTCCCCGAGATATTAATTTAGTTAGAGATATGATTGGATGGATATATGATTCATTTCATATTACTAAAAAGCAAATTGAGGAGAATCAAATACCTCATATACTTCCTATAATGTCACATAGATTCTTGGTAATTGATAGATGTGAAACAAACCCTGTATTATCCATGTATGGTAATGATGTTATACTTTATGCAAATTCTTTGCCTGCGTTTTTATATAATGATATTTTTAATTGGCATCGAAGTGAGCCAAATATGGATTACGATATTAATATAAAGTTTTGGTTGGATTAAGGGGATTTATAGTTTTGGAGGTGCTTAATGTCTGCAAACAATAACAAATACCAAGCAAATATGATATGCGATTTACAAGAGTACATTGAAGGTTATCAAATAATAAGCATATCTATAGGTGCTGATAATGGTTATTATGTTTTAGCGGTTAATAATGTTCCCAAAAGAATAGATGGCATGTTTCAACAGACACAGACATCTACTCAACATGATTACAAAGTAATTACTGTTCAATATGATAATGTATATACAGTTAACATAGATAATCAGGAGTGGAACTATCATTTTGTTCAGCCAATAGGTGATTCAAATATATTACTTGTTTGTGCACGGTCAAGATACTATGGACACAACAAGTATGACCTGAACGGTAAGATTTTTGATTTGAATGGAAACCTTATCAAAGAGTTTTTACTTGGGGATGGTATACAGGACGTTAAAGTAAGCAGTGGCGGCATAATTTGGACGAGTTACTTTGATGAAGGTGTATTCGGAAACTATGGGTGGGATAATCCTATTGGTTCATGTGGATTACGAGCCTGGAACCAAAATGGTGAAACAGTTTACATTTATAATAACGATGGTAATAACTTTATTTGTGACTGTTATGCTCTTAATATAGTCAGCGATAATGAGGTTTGGTTTTATTACTATACCGATTTTCTTCTTGGAAAAATCAAAGATGGAAAAGTAGACTACTTTGACCCAAAGTTATCTGGGGCAGATGGCTTCTTAACGTATGATAGGTATGTTTTGTTTAGAGGCGGGTATAGCAATAGGGATGAATACCACTTATTTGAGTTCATAAAAACTGATACGTTACAAGAAAAGAAAATTATCACTTTTACTAACGAGAATAATGAAGAAATTCAAGGTGATAGTTTTGATTGTAGAGGCTCAAAGCTTCTTTTAAGGTCGGATACAAAACTATATGATGTTGATATAATGAACATTGTTTATGATATATAAATCACCTTTAGATGATGAATTTAAATAATGAATGAATAACAAAAAGTGTAGGTGGCATTATGCAAAAAATAAGTAGACAGAAAACAGTAGAAGGGACGAAGGTGCCTGGTATCATCAGGAATATACAGTACTTTTATATAAATGTTGATGTATATGAAGACGGAATGGTAAATTGTTGGGAACTTGTAGATTTAGATGGTTTAGAAGAAAAATTAAGGACAAGTTGGCTTCTACCACAGGTGCCCGAGGGTGAAAACATTTCAATACATGGTTTAGGCTGTTATAAAATTCAATCCGCAGTGTGGAAGTATAACAATAGAACCTACTACAAGTACATAAAAGGTATTATTAAAAAACTCAATCCAAAGTTAACCAATATATATAAGATTTCAAAAGAAGAAAAGGCCTTATTAGAAAAGCGAAGAATTAAGTACTCTCCACAGGCAACAGAATTATATACGAAAAATGACTTGTTCTATCAAACTGTTGAAGGCAAAGGGTTTACGATCTTCATTAATAAAGAAAGTAAGAATTATCTTGTAAACTTAGTTGTTTACAAAGATGGAAAAGTAAATTGTTATAACTCAGAATTTGAAATTACCTATAGTCTAGAAGGCATAAAAGAATTGTTTCACAATGGCACATTCTTTACTAACTTTAGTAGCTCCACAGGCATAGTTTTGGATGGTCTTGGTGAAGTAGTGCTTTCTGATATATTATACTCAGCGGATATTAGCGAAAAGTATAAGGAATTAGTAGATAATTATGAGAAATTAAATGGTAATGAAACATCTTTAGAAAAATGCAGGGAAGCATATCACGAATATTTGGAATATCCATCTGAGGAAGGAAGAACCAGGTTGAAAGAGTTATATGAATTAGTTCCGAAACATGAACGGATGTATTTGGGAGATATGGACAGTAGAGATACTGACTATGTAAGGATTATTTATAGACCAGATGAGAAGAGAGATGTTTAGAGTATAGTGGAAACATTATGAATGATGACTTGAAACAGATAATTAATTTGATACTTATTGAATCCCGTAATATTCTGAAGGAATTGCGTGATTCATCTAAAGAAATGGATGTTAGCTTTTATGGACATCCACCTAAAAGTGCAATAGTGAAATATCATGATTATTTCGATGAAAATGGTTTTAAAATCGGAAATATTCTTGCAGCTTGGAAAATTACATTAGATGATATTGTATGTATAGAGGATTTGACTCTTGAACCAACAACACAGCCAGTAGACCGTATGTATTACAAAGAAGGTAGAATGCTATTTGCAATTGATATATGGAAGGAAAAGATTGTTTTAGAATGGCAGGTTGGTCCACGGTATGGTAGGGGGTTCACTTATAATATTGAAACTTCGGCTATTGGTATTAATATTATAAGAGACAAGATTTTATGGGTTTCATAAGATATAGAATACCATTTTATATATGCAATAAACTCATGAACAGAAGCTAATATGGGGTGATTTGAAAATGTCGAGACTAACAAGAATAGAATCAGAGTTGAAAAGTTTAGAGGGCGGTCGTTTCCAAAACTTATGTAATGAGTTACTATTTGCATTAGGATATGGAAAGATTACAAAGTCTGGAGGACAAATTGGTACGGATAAAACAATTAAGGGTACTCCTGATTCCTTTATATTATTGCCAAATGGAAAGTTTGTTGATATTGAATACACAGTACAGGAAAAAGGTGTCTATGAAAAGTTTGATAAGGATATAGATAAATGCCTTGATAAAAACAAAACAGGTATTTCACGGGAAGATATATATAAAATTATTGTATGCTACAATACAGTAATGTCCCAAGAAGAATTAAAATTGCTTGTTGACAGATGTAAAAGTAATGGTGTTTTATTTGAACATTTTGATATTAGTGTAATATCTCAGTATTTAAATAATAAATTTCCTTACATTGCTAAGGAATACTTTGGAATAGAAATTGATTCGGGACAAGTTATTTCATATGATGTATTTATAAAACCTCAAAGAAATGTCATTTTCTCTACTCCATTAGATAATGAGTTTATGTTTAGAGAAGATGAAATGAAGAGTATGCTTGAAAAACTAGAAAATAATGATGTTATTATTGTTTATGGAAAAGCAGGTATAGGAAAGACAAGATTATCTTTAGAAGTAATGAAGAACTACGTAAATAAACATCCTGAATTTGAGGTATATTGTTTATCCAGTAACGGAGAAAATATATATAGTGATCTCCAAACATATTTTTCTGGTACAGGTTCTTATATTTTGTTGATTGATGATGCAAACAGATTTGAAAGAATAAGTAATATAGTCAAATTGGTTCAAAAGAATAACTTTAAACTTATTCTTACAGTTAGGGATTATGCTTTAATGGAAGTTGAAACAAATTTACAGGATATTATGCATGATACTTTTGAACTAGAAGAGTTAAGTGATGAAAATTTAAAAAAGATATTAATGTCAGAGAGTATTGGTATAAAAAACCACTTGTATTTAGATAGAATTTGTACTGTATCTAGCGGAAATCCTAGATTAGCTATTATGGCAGCAATAGTTGCTAAGGAACAAAATACAATAGAATCTCTTAGAGATGTATCTAACATTTATAGAAACTATTTTGGT
Organism: Clostridia bacterium; assembly: GCA_026418275.1. Classification (GTDB taxonomy): domain Bacteria; phylum Bacillota; class Clostridia; order Acetivibrionales; family DSM-2933; genus SKW182. Next base: position 3,879 of record JAOABQ010000077.1, on the reverse strand, counting down.
TCAATATTAGAAAAGGTTACTGCACAGAGCCCCGATTTATTAATTACGTTAGGTATATTATGTTATTTTCAGAGTTTAGACAAAGCCAGCGAGACGTACTCCAAAGTTAAACAATTTTTTAATTTTGAAGAGGCACAACTTTGGGGTATGATAAGACGTTTATATGAGTTAGAAGTTGTAGATATATATAATAATGAGGTTATAAAAATATCAGACCAAGTTCTAGCTACATATTTCTGCTACTACACATTAATAGAGGAACAAATAGTGGACTTCTCGCTAGTATTAAATCATTTCTTTTATACATATAAAGAGAAAATGACTGATGTAATATATCCTATGTTAAGCACATTTGATTTCACGAAAGTTGTAAATTGTATTAAACCACATATTGATAGAATATGGGTTGAAAATCAGTTTGATGAGGATAAATTCGGAGACATTATTGATGTTTTCTGGTTTGTAAAGCCTTTGGAAACGCTACTTACAACAAAAAATCAAGTAGATAAACTACCAGTATATGAGAAAGACATTAAGTTCGTATTCCCAGAAAGCAAAAACTATGGGCATATTAGTGACTTTAACATTAAAACAATAAAAAAACTTACAAACTTTGATGATTACTTAAATATGTCGTTTGATTTGCTATTCCAGTATTTGGAGAAGAAGCCTGATGTTTTTCTTCAAGTTATGGCTGTTATTAAGGAAAGTGTTTTTTATGATTTAAATAGTTATTATCATGATTACCGCAGGCAGAAAGAGTTTGTATGTTTTATTGTTTCTAAAGCTAAATCTAATAAATTGTATGGTGATTTTCTATACAATCTATCTTTCGATTTCCTTAAAATACATCATAGCGATGTCAGCCAGAAGTTATTTAAACAACGTGAGGTGCTATTTACAAACTTTAATATAGAATTAACTGATGGTATGAAAGAGTTAAGAACAATACTCCTTGAGGGGTTATTTATGGTTCTAAGCAAATCTAATATTGGGGATTTTATAAATAAATATATTCAATCATTAGCTTACAACCTTGATAAAGAAATAGTTATTTATGATTTTAACTATTTTTCAAATTTCTTTATGGATAAGCTTGATAATTTAGATTATATGTCTTGTAGTGCTATAAATAAGTATATAGATTTCCTTGAGTTCAATAATATCGAGGATGATAGATTAAATGAGTTAAGAGGAAGATTTAGGAATGATACTGTTATTATTTCAAAGTTGCTATATGATGAATATGACAGGAGAGAACTAATTCTTGAGGACAAATATACCCATGAGCAGATAGAAGAATTAAGGGAACAGAATATAAAAGAGTATTTTAAAGATTATGATATAAATCAATATTGCAAGTTATACGAGCAGCTTGTTTTGATATTACAGAATGCACAAGGACATACTGAATATCAGTATTATGAATCAATAGGTTATATACTAAAAGACTTAATTATAAAGAGTATCCATATGTATTTTGAATTTATTGAATATATTATTCAACATAAAAATGAAATAAAAATTAGTTATCCAATGTGTAAAGTTTTAAGCGAGAATAATCCAGAACAATACGGTAATTTAGTTTTAATAATTGAAAAATATGATTTTCAATACAGACATGAATGGTTATTAAGAACTTTTGAGTATCTACCAGAGGAACAGATTAATAGTAATTACATAGAAAAATTAAAAAGCGTATATAGGAATATGCAGAAAAATGCATATATACGGTTTGAGGCACTAGATAAGTTTTATAAATACGACAAAAAATTATATAGTGAGGTTTTGCATTCACTGGCTGAAAAGTTGAATGACATGAATTATAACCTAAGATTATTATATTATGTGCCAAATATCCTGGAGAAAGTAAATCATGACTATAACCTGCTAAAAACAATATATCTATATTCATGTAAAAATGATAGGTTGTTTGACCATAGTGGAGAAACAATGCAGCACTTACTAGGGGAAAATAGTGATTTTATTTTAGAGTATTTGTCCTGTTTAAAAGGTGATAATGATAGGTTAAGTTCACTTTATGCCAATAGGCAATATAAGTTTATTTGGAAAATGGATAACTATAAAGATATTATTGATAAAGTTATAATGTTCTTTTCTGATGAAGACGAGAATTCATTGGACCGTCTTAACACAAACTGGCACTATATAAACCAGTTTTTCGGCTTTGACAAAATCAAAGAAAATGAGTACTTAAAAAGGGCTATATCTGAAAATTGTAAGAATAACAACATTATTCAGTTAATATTTATACCTATTTCAAATATTTACTTTAATGAATCTGCTGAATTTGTGGACATCTTATTAAAACACAATAATGATATAGATATTTTTAAGGCTTTAAATTTCCGTAGGGGTGGAAGAGTTACTAGTAATGAGGAAAAGGATATAGAAGATTGTATAAACCTTTGGGAATCGTTTTTACCCTTAACAAAATCTTTAGAATTTTTGATGCATATGGAATACATCTGTAAAATGATTGAGGGTTATAAAATGAACCTAGAAAGAGCTAGAAGAAGGAAATATATAAATGAGTATTAGTGGCGGTTACATAGTTTTGAGGGAGAGATATGGATATTGAAAGCAAGCAAAAACTAGAAAAATTAATGATTAAAAATAAGATAAAACAGGCTCAAATACAACTCATAAGCGATTTAAATGAGCATCACGGAGTACTAATTTCTGATAGATGTTTTGTTGATTACCAGCTATGTAAGGAATTACATAAAAGGGTTTATGAGAAAATAAAATCAGGTGATATAAAAGCTATAAGATTCCAGTATGAAGTTAACAAGTTAAAGGAAATGCTGAATTGGATTTTTAATGAATATAGATGTTTTGAGGATGAGAATGTTTTATTTTATCCATCAACTTTTGGTTATTACTTTCGAAGTAGTAACAGGCTATATTTAGATTATCCAATTGCAACAAAATTGCCATTTACAGAGTGTAGGAGTATTATATCTAAATTGATGAATGAGATGCATGATGATTTAATAGTAATCGCTGAGGATTTCAGTTATGGGTTTGTTATGAGTGAAGATGAGTATTTATATGTAACTATAGAATATTGGGGAGTATAATTTTTAGTAAGGGATATAGAGAATATACAGTTTTAGCAAATTGCCATTAAGTTCCATGGTGTACGGATGGTGTACTAATTGTATTTTTAATAGATTTAGATTGCTATAGCCCTATGATATCAAGCGATTGGTGGCGTGTGTGTAAATTAAACTTGAATCATGGTAAGGATGAGGTCACCAGTTCCATTCTGGTTGAGGGCTTCACATTAAAAGAACCTTGAAGTGTTGAGAAATCAGTGTTTCAGGTTTTTTTATTACTTTTTAATTCCTTTCTTAGTCTAGTAAATTCTATAAATTAGTGTAAAAAAGCCTAAAATCATATAAAATATTCAAGAAAGGTAGTGGTTTTAATGGTAATGTCTCCAGAAAGGCTAATAATCCGTAATTTTAAAGTTGAAGATTATAATGACTTGTTTGAATATCTTTCTCAAAAAGATGTTTTAAAGTATGAACCAGATGATCCTATAAAAAATGTAGACGAGTGTAAAGAACTTGCTTTAGAGCGTTCGCAGGATAATATTTTTTTAGCTGTCTGCCATAAGGAAACTGAAAAAATGATTGGACATCTGTACTTTAACCAAAAGGAACCATATGAATTTATGACTTGGGAGCTTGGATATATTTTTAATCCTAAATTTTACGGAAAGGGATTTGCTACTGAAGCATGCAAAAGGGTTTTACAATATGGTTTTGAAGAATTAGGTGCCCATAGGGTTGTAGCTTTATGCAATCCTGAAAATGTTCCTTCATGGAAACCTGTCTCTTATACACATCT
>JAOABQ010000049.1 GCA_026418275.1 Clostridia bacterium | reverse complement strand
AGATGTGTATAAGAGACAGGTCCCTGTACCGTGCGCTTCAATGTATGTGACTGAGTCCGGCTCAAATCCGGCATTTTCATATGCAGCAAGAATGACATCACGCTGTGCCTCTACACGGGGAGCTGAAATTGAAACGGATTTGCCTCCATGATTAACAGCACAGCCTTTAATCACACCATAGATATGATTTTGCTGCTCCACCGCTTTATCTAGTGGCTGCAGCAATAATACACCGGCCCCCTCACCCGAAACAAATCCGTTAGCATCTTTATCGAAGGTTTTGCACTTTCCTTCTATACTCAGCATCCGGTTTTTTGACCACATCAGATATTTCAGCGGAGAAAAATGCACATTGACCCCGGCAACAATGGCATAATCACTATCTCCAGCGGCCAACGCGTTTTTGGCTTCGCACAGCCCCACCAATGCTGAAGAGCAGCCTGTTTCTATAACTTTACTCTCTCCGTTTAGTCCCAAATAATAAGATATTTTATTTGCCAGCATAAAAGGATAGGTTCCGGGACCTGAATAGATATCCACATCCTCTTCGGAAGGAGATCCCAGATAAGAATCTATGGTCATGGCACCTACATAAACGGAAGTCCTATTCCTTTGGAGCATCTCCAAAGATACTCCCGAATCCTCGATGCACCCCCATGTCTCCTCCAGTAAAATCCGCTGCTGGGGATCCATATACCTGGCTTCCCGTGGAGATATATTAAAAAAGTTATTATCAAATTGATCTATGTCTTCCAGTAAACCGCACCATTTGCTGATGCTTTTATTTTCGCTGCCATCTTTAGAATAGTGTTTATCGTAATCCCAACGATTAATTTCCTTTATGGAATCAACTCCATTGATTAAATTCTCCCAAAAATCTTGATAATTCTGTGCACCGGGAAACCGGCAGGCTATCCCGATTATGGCAATATCGTTGCAATAATTTATTTTGCTTTGATTTATACTAACATGCCCATTGCTCCTTACTTGTTTTTTGGGTTTGTTTTCTTTCATTTTTTCACTGCCCCCCTTAATCCACACATTCCTTCAGCTAAAAAAATAACTCCCCCAGATTTAAAAATATCTAAGGAAGCATATCGCCAGTGCTATCGATTTTATTTAGGTATTTTTTAATTACTGAACCATGTAATCCCATTACTGCAAAAATGTTGTCATACAACAAATTGGACCTAGTGCTTTTTAACACAACATATTTCTAGTTTTTAAAGTATTACAAATGCACTTCATCTGTTTGTGCCTCGCATACCCTAGAAAAGAATTACGTTACGAGTCACTAGGCATAGCTTCGCCCCAACATGTATTTAACATACATTCAACAACCTGCAGTATAACCCCTTCACTCCACCCATGTGCCGCAGCTTCATCGGATTCATTCAGGTTAATGAACTACGCATTTTTCAATGCATACGTGATAATCGCTAATAAAAAAGTAAGTACCAATAAAACCTACCATTCTCCCGATTGACCTTTTTAAATGACATCAAACGGTATGGAGGCTGTTATTTCAACAAATCCTTCTCAATCTAATTTTATTGCTATTGCTTGAATTCAATTGAATGAAAGTAACACTAATACTTTTATTAATTAATTAACCTTTAAATGAAACACATTACATTATATAATTTTAATTGAAATTATGTAAATTTGTGTATATTAATTATAATATATTTTGAAATTATTTGACAAGTCCTGAAAGTTATAATTTTTTTATAACCGATTATACCGAAAGTCATCATTTTTTGTAACCTAATGCTTTTTAACTCAACAAATTTCTTTTTTCAAAGTGTTAAATGCGCATTTCCTCTGCTTGTACCTTACATACCTCTATAAAAGAATTAGGTTACAAAGCACTAATATTATGAAAGTCACCTTTAAGTTAAGCGCATAAAAAACCTGCTTGAAGTTTTGATTAATCCTTATTACAATATGAATAAGCTGTAATATAATGTATTCCAGTAAAAATTTTGTAATTTCTTTAAGGAGATATTCCCTATGGAGTGGTATGCTTTATTTGTCGAATCGGGTAAAGAGGAAGAAGTACAAAAATGGCTTGACTTTCATTTTGATAAGGAAACTTTGTGCTCTTTAATTCCTAAAAGATGTCTCCGGGAGAAAAAAAGAGGTATATCCTATCGGGTATGTAAAAAGCTATTTCCCGGCTATGTTTTTATTCAAACGGATATGGACTTCAATAAATATAAAGTTATTAAAAAGATTCCCGGGTTAATACGTGTTTTGAATACTGGTACATACTATTCACAAATCAACCCTGACGAAATGTCCTTAATTCTGCGGCTCCTTGGAGATAACGCGGTCATTGATCTCTCCAGAATTTTTGTACTCAATTCAAAGATATTGGTAAAAGACGGCCCATTGTACGGCATGGAAGGGCTTATTAAGAAATTGAACAAGCATACCAACAGAGCAAAAGTGCAACTGAATTTTATGAATGAGCCAAGAATGGTGGATTTAGGTATTGAAATCCTTCACAAAGTGGATTAAGATGGTGTTTCTTTCCATCCTTTTTTTATTCCAAACGCAAAAAATTCCCCGCCTTTCTTACGGGGAACCCCTCTTGCACTACTTCCAGTAGTAATATTTTCTCCAATGCTTGAAACGGGGACTGCCATCTAAATCGCTTAGATTCACAGATATAACATCATTATCCACGATGTGGCATCGAATATAATGCTTCATCCGGCTTTCCAAGCTTTTTCTATAATTTTTGAGTGTTTTTCTAGATGAGTAGTCATGAATGTTCCAAGTTTCATATACCTTTTTATATGCTTTTTTACTTGAGATTTCCTTTATCCTTCTGACTTTCTTGTTGGCCTGCCTTTTTGCCCACTGAAGACCTTTTGTTCCGGTACCATCTTTACAGACAGGCGTCTTTTTAAAACTTCTGGACATTTACACCACCTCCGTTACAAGGCGGCATCCCTCCACAGCATATATTTCACCTCCACATTAAAGTATCATTAAAATAATTAAATGCTGATTATCCAGCCTGGTGGCAGCCAACGGTCAATTAAGCCATCACCTTAACCCAAACCCAGGATTTTATCGAAGTTTATCCTTTGAAGCCTAAAGTTTGATTAATAAGATCTTTGAGACTTGATACCTGAGCTCTCATTTTTGAACTTTGAGCTTTAAATTGATCGTATCTAATCCACTTAGAGCGTTTGATAACCCACAAACGCAAAGGGAGCTTAAATTTTTGACTTTCGAATAACCAGCAATATTGTTTAATCAGGGATTTCTATTGTAGTTATCGTATTGGATTCGCTCAGTATAAAGTCAACCTCATGTTCAAAGACATCAATTTCTTTTTCAAGCTTCTGCATGCTGTCCACGATACCCAGGGGATCAACCAACTCCCACTCATTTTGCTCCAGGTAGGGCTTTGAAATAGCCTCCACATCGGTAACGGATGCTTTGATATCCTTTCCAAAATTATTCTCGAGTAAGATATCCAATTTCTCTTTCACTTGTGTATTGGCTTTTTCCACTTCATTGTATACTGTCTGATAACGTTTTTTCATTTTTTGTAAAAGCTCTTTTTCATATTCGATGGAGGTTTTTCTTTCAATGGCTTCGGCAACCGTAATGGCCATACCCGCGATGGTAACCCTCGTTTTGGCGTTGGAATTTACAATTGCAGATTTGATGGTTTTTCTTCTTTCTATCAAGGAGCGAATGCTGTCCATATCCCCCAGTGTTCTTTTTGTAAATTCTTCCTTAGTAAATAAACTCATTATTTTCTTTTTTTTCTGAACACCTGCAACAAAATACGCAGCTTCTATCTCTTTTCTTATCCTTTTATCTAGTAATTTTAATTCGGATAAAGCTCTTGTAATCGTTAGTTTCATTCCTGACCCCTCCCTAATAAATATACACACCCAATATTTAATGATAGTGTTTAAAATCACTTCCTAACACAAGTACCAGTTTCTCTGCCGAATGTAAGGTACTAGTCGTACTCTATACTGATAAGCTAAACCTATGTATTTTACTTAAGCGGTTCTATTGGCTTGCCTGCACCATTAATACTAATGCATTTCCTTCCTCTTTTACAGACAAAAAGTTTGCAATTTATAATCTATCCAAATTTGCTTTCAGAAAATTATTGAATTTATGAAATCCATAAAACTCCCTTCTGCTCCAATTCCCCGTCCCTGTTTAATTCAAACAACATCCCTCTCCCCCATAACCCACCTAACTGATATCCTATATATATTAGATTGGATCGCTTTACTAATGCTGTATTCGAATATGCTATCTTATATATTCTCTCAAATCCAATTCCATGTTCAAGGAAAACTTTAAAATCAATCAGCTTTTTCTCTTCAATACAATGGTTCCTTATAAACCATACTTTAACTACCGAAGTGTCCAAAGCATATGCATCAGCATCCATGGGCTCATGTAAAGCAAACCATATCCCCTCATATAGATAATCGGAATTGTGTTTCCTCCATTTATTTTGAATGTACACCATTGCTTTATATAGCCACTGATACATACCCCTCAACGTCTCCAATCTTTCGATTCTGATTTCATAGTATAAAACATATTACTTCCCCTTGGTTTATTATAAAATTTATAACCTCGGGTCAACCGGCTCACTTTCAAGGGCCAATACTCCGAACACACATTCATGAACCCTATAAAGGGGCTCATGCCTAACAAACCGTTCAAGGGCCTCCATTCCAAGGGCAAATTCCCTAAGTGCCAATGAACGTTTTTTCCCTAAAGATCTGCTTCTTAACCGCTGAATATTTTCATCCATTGTATATTCAGGTCCGTAAATAATTCTGAGGTATTCCTTTCCACGGCACTTTACAGCCGGCTGCAGCAATTCTCTTCCATTTTTCACGATGAAGTCATAAGGCTTTACAACCATTCCTTCTCCTCCGGAGGAAATCGGTAGCAGGTGATTTTGAATATGTAATCGTTAATAACATACGATCCCCCTTTACTTAGCATAATTACTTGTATAATCGGTAAAATTTAAATTCTTTCGGCCATTCTTCCCTTGGCTTGTAAGCAATAGCTACTTCCTCATTATTGAGTGCCGATTCTGTAATAACTACATTATCTTCAAGCTCTTTTGCTTTGTCAAACTCCTTATCACTCACCTTACAAACCACTTTGTAAAAGGGCCCATCCAACCATTCCTTTATATTTTCTGTTTCTTTATACTTGAGGTAAGCCGCCAGTGATGCATGCGCAACTGCAACAACTGCAAACCCTAACGGAATACTTTCCTTGACCAGAATATACATTTTCATGATATCACCCCATCCTTGTTGCCTTTTCTATACAAACTGCTGCACCCAAAGGGTCACAACCATTTAATCCCGCCCCCCATACTGCATTTGCCTCAACAACTGCCCATCCAGCATCAGCAATATAACCAATATCGATGACGCAAGTTGATGGAATCCTATTGGAGTTTTCTAAAACAAATTCCTTTAAAAAATGTTCTGCAGAATTAATATCCGCCTCCCCTTCATAAACTGATGCAGTAAGTACTTTCCCATTCAATACAAAAGAACGCACTTCGGCACAAATATCAACAATATCTGAATAAATTATGGGTGTAGCACCTTCTAATTGTGTACATTCCTTCAACAACTCAGAATAGGAATCATACTTTCCTGCTGTAAAAACCTTTGGAATGAGCGGTTTAACAAAACATGGATAGATAAGATTCTCTGCCTCCAATATGCTGCTAATACCAACTTTTCGTTTTATCCATTTGAGACGCATATTTATTAATAAATCATCCGTTGGGGATAAAAGTTTAAGATTAAGTTTTTGCGCAAGAATCATACAAAAAACATGGTTGCCGTATAAACACACTTTTTCCCGCTCCAATTCCGGCGGCTCCCAAAATCGGCCTATTCTCACAACATTCCCGCCGTGTTCCTCCCATGCTTTAGCCACTGCATCACGCTCAATGTCAGGTTTATCAGGCACAACAAGCGAAAGTCCTGTAAAATCAGGCATCATGCCATATTGAGTCATTGTAACACCTCTTTCATACAGTAATTACATCCATATATAAATCGTTTCTCTCACCCTTTATTTTTGGATTTCATATATATAAACATAAGAGGTATATGCATACATAAAGCTCTAAATTTTATTTAAGAAATAGTAGGCTTTTCCAACTCCGTTTACATTCCTTATTTCAAAGCCTTTTTTCTCAAGGACTCTTTTTAGCTTAAGGTTTGGCTTTGCACAGTTAATTGCATGAACAATCCACTCAACCTGCTTTAATTTCCTTTTACAGGCGTACTGCTCTGTAAGGACCCAAAGGGATTGAAGAACCCCTTCGCCGCCTCCTTCAATCTGTGCAAGTTCAACTATAAGGATATCCCCTGATATCCGAAATTCTCCAAGTACACGAGCAGAACCAGCTAATAAAACCAATGGCTCTCCAACAAATACAAAACTTTTCAAATCATTTTCAGACATGTTCAATATCTCATCAGCAGAATAACCTTCAAATTTTATCTCTCTCATACTTTTCATCCGTTATACCCCCTAAATATATAATCGAACATAAAAATAATCCCTTACCAAAATACCGAATCTTCCATCGATTACTCAATTACATTAAGGAGCATATCCAATAGCCCTTGTGCTTTATCACGCTCTCTCAAACTTTGAAGCCAGCGTACCGGAATGGCCTCCATTCCGTCTCTTATACCCGCTAATCCTCCTACAATGGCTGCTGTTGTATCCGTGTCATTTCCCAAAGCAACCGCGGACTTCACTACCTGCTCATAGGATTCATTGGATAAAAGCATTCTGGCACTTCTGATGCTATCCACAACATAACCGGTGCCGGTACCCACGGCTTCGTCGTCAGGGCGAAGAGACCATTCAAGCTCTTTAAGATAAAATTCATTATTGCGGTATACATCCCTTAGTACGGATACTGCCTTGCCAAAAGCATCCTCGTGTTGAATCCCATACAATAAGTTTCTTGCCCATAGGCAGTAGAGTGCACAGCATACCTGATTGCAAGGGTGGCCATGGGTTATCACAGATTGGGCATGTGCATCCCTCACTAAATCAGAATCCGAACCGCGATGCCAAAGTGCAAGCGGCAAAACCCGCATCAAAGAACCATTCCCTTTACCCTCCGGCCTTACCATGCCGGACTCCCTTGGAGATACTCCCATTCGGAAAGCATTTAAAGCTTCCCCTGTTTGGCAGCCACAATCAAACACGTCATTGTCAACTGCCCACATTCCGTTTTCATACCAGGCCAAAAGACGTTTTGCGAAATCATATATATCCAATTTGCCGCAGGTTAAGAGCGAATCCAATAAACAAAGTGCCTGAGCGCCATCATCCGACCATGTTCCCGGTTTAATTCCCGGATAAGTCCGACTGAAGCCTTTGGGAGGTTCAAACTCTACTTGCTCAACCGGAGGAATTTTGGCTGCTGAATGAAATTCGTAGGGAACTCCCAATGCATCGCCGATAAGCAACCCCCAAAAACCGCCTTTAACCCGATCCATTCTTGTTATCACCCGATACTCCCTCCGTTTACATATTTTCTATAAACTTCAATATAAAATTGTTATAATCGTCCTTCATGGGTAAATCACAATCTACATTGATCTTCCTTCTTTGGGCGGTTCCTTCCCTACCGGTGACCGGGTTCACACAAGGTTTGTCATAGGCCTCCCAGTATAATCCCACACCCCTTTTCTGCCAATTGGGCAGATCATTAAAATTAATTCCGTTCTGAAATAACAGTTCATTCTTTTCACTGACAGTCATGCCGCTTAGATAATCGGTAGCTTCCTGATAAGACTTCCCTTTCTTTCTCAGCATCCAATAACAGTGCGCATTTAAAGCATTCCTATGCGCATCCTCATATCTCCACCTGAAATAATCGATCACGGTCTTACTATTGGGCAGTTCCGAGATTCTGCAGTCAAAACAAGCAATATCGCCTAACAAAACAGAAAACTTACTGCTGGCCTCCCCTGCCAAAATGGAATTAAACTTACGGACTTTTCGTCCAAAAGCCCCTTCATCCCGATGAAACAATAGAGAAATCTCATCACTTTGGGTATACCCGTAAACCACCCTAAACCCGCAGTTCATAAGGTGTTCACAAGTTGCAACCATATAATCTCTAAACCGCACATCAAAAGGACTTTCGAAGGTGTGAACTTCTTTGGTAAGCCTGGTGAAATTCCGGCCATCAATACGTGCAACCATATATACTTCAGGAACAACACAATAATCATGCGCAGTCTCATATACTCTCATTTTTAAATCAAGATCATTAAACTTCATTTTTCCACTCCTCAACTACGAATCTATTTTCTTCATCAATCCGTACGCTGTATATTATGTCAAAGCCTTCCCCCAAACTTGGCAGCTGCAGTTTGGCATATGTATTTCTGATTCCTATTAAAGGGATCCGTTCCTTCCCTTCTCTTTGCCTGTTTCTTAAAACGGACTCATCAACATTCGATTGAAAGAAATAGCCTATTACCTTGAATTCCGCACGTTTTGCCAGCTCTATGTATTTTTTCCGATCCTCTGCTGTGGGATTGGTATTGTCCACAACAAAAGGTTGTTTAGCCTTTATCAAGGCTTCAAGCAAAATTTCTTCCCTTTTCCTGGTTTTTAACATATCCAGATTGACTCTCATATGTGTTTTAAAAAATTTTTCCTTATAAAAAGTACTTTTACCGCTCGCCTGGATTCCTATAAAAATAACAACTTCCATACTGACACCTCCTAGACGGTATATAGTTAATAAAAATAATCACGGTTAATTCCATGTTAATGCAGTAAAAAATGATCATTGCTTTTAAATATACATTTAAAAATTAGGGCATTAAACTTTAGGAGTTGGTTTCATTTAAATATAAGCCCAAGTTGTCTTAACTTATTCTCAAATTCAACTCGAATTTCCGGAACCACTCTAAATTCCAACCAAATCCGCCCATACTCTTTAATACAGGTTAATGCACCAATGTGATCCCCTATTTTAACACCACAAGTACAATACTTCGTAAAATCAGTACTGTCAAACAACGTTATCTCCGAGACTTTTCTGGCAAATTGTTCATATTCCTCCGGCGTGCGCCCGTCTTTGCCTGCTGCAATACCCTTTATAAACTTTTGTTTTGAATTCATAAACTCATCATTCCATTGATCTACATCATTTAAGTTTAATAGATATAGATTGGAACTAGCGGAAAAATCTCTTCCATATTTTCCGCTTCGCTTTTGCGGCTCTACGATACCTTCTTGCAATATACGTTGAATTGTCTGCGAAATATTTTCTGTTAAAAGTGTTACCCGCTCATAGGCATACAAGCTGCAGGAATATGTGCATCCATCAACAAAGCCCCCGGCGCAATCAAGACCTCCATCGATACCGATGTCGGGAAAACGTCCGGCTATTTTGGAAACAATGTATACCGCATATTCATAGATAAAACCGGGACCACATCCTAAATCAACGGTTAGATGATTTCCCCGGATATTATCAATAAGAGCCTGTCTATTGAATACAAGCCCCTCAGGTTCATAGGCTTCTTCACCTTCACCCTCCCTGTCAAAGGAAACTTCAAAGGCTACACTTAAAGGTGGAGAATAAAGGGGACTTATCGTTGGATTTTTATAATTGCATTCTATATGCTCAGCACCAGGACGGGTTTTGGTGATACGATAAAGTTCTTCCCGCACCTTATGATAAAGTTTATCCGGGTGAATACAACTTGCACCAAGAGAAAAAAAGCGTGTAGAGGGTCTTTCTAATATCTCAAAAATTTTATCGATTTCATCCGGTTCATAAGTTTCATTCTTAAAAACAACATCCTCAGATATATCATTATCACAGTTAGAATAAGAAAGAAAAAAGCTGTCCTTACGATCCATGATTTCCAAGTTTAAAAAGTATCGAAGCACCTCCGACACTATTTCACGTTGGGGGATGACAATGTTGTAGGTAGTTGAAGAACCATCAATTTCATACCCTTTCCAATAAGTAAACATTTAAAGCATCTCCTTTTGATTAAACGCGGGACAATTGTGCTCTCCTGCATTCATATTGTTATATATTCTTTCACAAATAGCCCTGCAGCCGCGGCAGGAATAAAGGTACTTACAGCTTTTACACTGTCCATCCATAATCTCTTCCATGTTCCGAAGCTTGAAAAGGTCAGGTGAATTCCGCCAATATTCCAGAATGTCCTGTTCCTCTGAAACCGCACTTAGATGGCTGCATGGCTTTAGCCTGCCCATCGGATCCACCATCATAAACCTGCGCCCTGCACCACATCCGGCATGAAGCGGATTCATTCTATTTCCATAAAGAGTACAAAGTAAATTTGAAAATGCAGAATCAACTTTCAATTTTATGCCTTTAGCATTCTTTATATCCTGTACGAGAGAATGAAACTCACCCTTGGTCAATTCAAACCGGTCATAGTCCTCTTTAAGGGATGGCTTATACCTAAGAATATTGATATTGTCCGCACCAAATTTCTTTGCCATTGAGATCATCGCTTTAAAGTCATGGATGTTATCTCTTCTTGCAACCCAATTAATACCAAATAAAACATTGCCCTCGGATAGCAATCCCAGTGCTGCAATCGCTTCATCATAGCCGTCCCTGGAGTATGAATTTACCGCTTTGGTAGAGCCGTTGAGCGATACCTGCATATGATTGAGTCCAGAATCCGTTAATTGTTTCAGCATATCTGGAGTGAGTCCATATCCACTGGTTGTAACCGTACAAGCCGCGCCAGAGGATGCTGCATACTTTACATAACGGGGTAAGTCTTTAACAGACAATGGTTCACCGCCACCTAATGCAATTTGAAAAACACCCACGTTTTTCGCCTGTTTGATTATTGAAGTAAAGCTTTCATAAGACATCACAATGCCCTTTGAAGTATCTTTATAGCACTGGGCACAAGCCAGAGGGCAGGCCGTAGTTAAATCAATATGTAAGGATTCAGGGGCCGCAAAAGAGGCTATAGGGGAAGTAATGCTTTCTGTTTTTTCTATTGTTTTCAGTACATTTTGTTTATCATCTTCAGATAGAACATCGGGTAGAAGTTTGAGCTCATACAACCTGGATATAAACTCATCTCTCAATCCTTCTCTTAGATAAGCTTTCATGCTTTCAAGCTCGCTTCCCGAAACGGCTGCTGTAATGCCTTCCACTGCATTAAAGAGCATCAGTGTATGTGGCTCAGCCCTATATATCATTGAATATCCTCCTCGTATATGCTTCCTTATTGGGAAAGATATTTCTCCCTCAACCGGTGTGTTTCAATGTCGGCATACCTGGTTGCTACAGGTAATCTACTTTCTTTTGTTACCATTTTCATTACAATATCCATGGCTTGTTCCAAGCTGATAAAATTTCCTACCGATACAAAGATAGGCTTTACGTCCTTATGTGTTCTGAGTGCAACGCCGACAGTTTCATTATGATCCTTTAAAAAGGAATATGTACCTGCAGCATTGTCAGGCATCACAAATTCGGTACTGTTAAACTTGAAGTAGGTTTTCCCTACACCTATCGTCGGCTTCTCTATAAAAAATGAAGCATGCGTCGCAATACCCATTCTTTGAGGATGCAGCATTCCCTGTCCATCAAACACCACCAAATCCGGTTCAACCTCAACTTTTTCCCAGGCCTTTAAAAACAAGGGAAGTTCCCTGAAAGCCAAAAAACCTGAGATATAAGGAAAGTCGATTTCCCCGTATTCATAGTATGTCTTTATAATGTTAAGAGTCTTAAAATCAATAAGTACAATTACACAAACTGCATACTCCCTACCGCCTACATCAAAGTAAGCAAGATCCACCCCTGCAACAATATCTAACTTCCCCTCATAATGTCTTACATGAATCTTTTCTTTTAACTCCTTTTGAATTTTTAACAGGTAACTTTCATCTCTATTGATAAAATCGTGCACCCAAGTTATTTTCATCTTTTATCCTTTCCCTGCATTTCAAGCCACGCGTAAATAAACCCGTCTATTTTTCCATTTAGAATATCCTTCACACCGCTTTCTCTATAATCAGTCCTATTATCAATTACCAAAGGTGAAGGATCAAGTATATAGGACCTTATTTGACTTTCCCAGTCTATGCCTAAAGGAATCTCTTTCAAACCGGAATATTGTTTATGCTCGAAAAGCTTGGATTTTAGTATTTTAATAGCTAACTCCCTATTTTTAAATAAAAGAGGATTATTATAAGCCACCTCAATACCGGTAGGAATATGAACCATCCGTGCACTTGAAGCTGGAACACCATTCTCATCTCTTGTACAATAGTGATTTATAACAATATCCTCAGGGGCAATTTGAAATTCTATCTCGTCATCCATTTCCGGTATAACATCTACATAGGCTAGGCAATCATGAATACCCTCCAGCCGGTTTTCAGATTTCATCATTTTACAGTGTATACCTTTCTCACCCTTCAAATTGCCATATGCATAAGTCCCAATAATCAATAACGTACTGTCTATGACATCAAAATTCATCTGGATCATAAACCCTTTATGTTCAGACCACTTTATGTACATTTGAAGCAATTCCTGAACCCACTGCCGGGCTTCGAGCCCTTTGCCTTTAGAATTCAATATCAATATTGCATTTCGTTTATCATTCTCATCCTTAAATAAGGCTTCTACTTTTAGCTTTTCATAGACTTTTTGGATATGGCAAAAGTTTTCTCTAATTTCTTTTATGAATCTTTGATCGTTTTCCTCTGATACAAGTTCATATAGAATTTTATTATTTTCCCATGCTTCAATAAGATTGGTATAACGCTCTTTTTTCTCTTTTAGCCTTTTTATTTCCTTCATTGTTTTTTTAGATTTCTTAGCATCTTTCCAAAACTCTTGTTTCAAAGCTTCTTGTTCAAGTTCAGCCATCTCATTTTGAGTTTTTACTATGTCAAAGATAAACCTGCAATTCTTTTAATTTGTTTTCCCACGCGTTCATTTCAAGTTTTATTTGTTCAAATTCCAACATTTTTTATCAACTCCTCAAAACTTCAAAATCCGGTATCTAAATTTTCCAGGCAATCTATTGCAAGGGATATATATAATATTATACATCAAGAGAACGTTATAAGAATAAGGGTATCTTCCTTTATTTTTGACGCCCTCATACCTCTTTTGACATTATTCATACCGCGTATCCTTAATTATATAGTTTAATCCCCCCGGCGGGATTCGAACCCGCACTCGTTTCCTAAGCATGGGGTTGGGACAATGCGCTTCCCTACGCATTTCAGCAGGCGGGAATTTCACCCGCTTCGGGCTTTATCCCTTTCGGTGCTTCCTCAACCCTTCCCCTGCGACCCGCTCAAGTCAAATCTTTTTTCGGCGCTCTTCCCTTCTGGAGCTACGGAGAGTAATCTATCTTAAGTCCGATAAATTTTTGGGTTTACCGGACTTAAGTCTAATAAATAAAATCCTTTTTCCTTATCTTTGCCATCCACCGTCTTACTGGAAGTGTGTCTTTTCTATGCCTTATTACCAATCCCTCGGCATCAGAATTGGGATTGAAAACTGATTTTTGAGCAAGAACAAAGTCCTTTACATTATGAACCTTTAAATCTTCCTTATTGTAATTGATTTCAGGAGCTGTTTCAAAACCTAATTCACCTGTAAAATGTCTAACTGCATCCCAGGTTAAGAATCTATTTGTAACCGTATCATATATGTCAAAAACAATAAACTTCCTGCCTTTAAAATAGTTGCCGCCCTTTTGTATCTTTTCTCCGCAAAGTTCTCCGTATATTATGACATTTTGTAATTGCTCAATTTTTTGATTTTCAATAACACCAGTAACGGACTCCCCAATTTCAAAGTAGAAAGCATCACCCTTATCTTCCCTGACGCAAATATGTTCTCTTTTTTGAATATGTGAAACAACCCCATCCGTTACTCGGATCCCCATATTGGTACCGTCTATCTTTTCTGTAAAAACAAGTTCCTCAAGGGAAATGAAATGCAGTGCTGCTGTTTCGGGCAGTATTTCACCACTTGTTGCATCCCATTTCTTTCCTTTCTTACTGGAAGGAACCAGTTTAAATAGTGTTTTCATATCCGGGTATTTGATAAAAACCCCATGACTCATCATAACCATTCCCCTTGTTTTTTTTATAACTCTGTCCTACTAGTAACTACAAGCTTGTTTTCTTACTTCTTCAACAAAGTCTTCCTCTTTTTTTGCAATTCCTTCGCCCATTTCAAACCTGGAAAACCTACGAATCATTATGTTTTCGCCTATTGTTAGAACCTTTTCGTTTAAGAGTTCCTGAACAGTTCGGTCCGGGTCCTTGATAAACGGTTGTTCCAACAGACAGATTTGTTTAAAGTATTTTTCCATTTTACCTTCAACTATTTTTCCAATGATATTCTCCGGCTTACCTTCATTCCGAACCTGAGTCCGAAATGACTCTCTTTTTTCATTCAGTATTTCATCAGAAATATCCGTCCTTTTAATAAATTGAGGTTTGCTTGCTGCAATCTGCAAAGCCACATCTTTGACAAATGACCTAAATTCTTTATTCAGCGCCGCAAAGTCGGTTTCAATATTCACCTCTAATAGCACTCCAATCCTACCATCCCCATGGATATATGCATCAACGATTCCTTCTGCCGCTATTCTGTCCGCTTTTTTACTTACAAAATCCATTCCTTTTTTATTTAAACATGCTGTTGCCTTATCCATATCACCCTGCACTTCAATCAATGTATTTTTGCATTCCATGATGCCCGCACCTGTTCTTTCCCTCAATTGTTTAATCATTTCAGTCGTAATCATTTTAAATCCCCTCTTTCATTTATTTGGTGGGTGAGGGCGGATTTGAACCACCGGTGTTTCCATGTCACGGTTTTACAGACCGCTGCCTTCGCCGCTCGGCACACTCACCCATAGTATTCGTTAGCAATTTGTAATTTCCAACGGATTGAATTGGTGACGGGTGGGGGAATCGAACCCTCCGTTATGAGGTTGAAAGCCTCATTTCCTGTCCATTAGAAGAACCCGTCATATGAATTGGTCGGTAAGGGGAGAATCGAACTCCCACTCCCCACGTTATCAGCATGGTGCTTTACCATTAAGCCACTTACCGATATATTTATAAATCTACGTTTATGTCTCATGTACAATTGGCAGTCACCCTCTGGCATTGCCAATTGTACATAGTTCATTGCCTTTATTACCCTGCATTGATTGAGCATATGAAGTATCTTTTATCATTGATAATCATTCTGTGATTTCTTTTATTTATTTCAGTAACGTTCAGAACCTTTTGTTTCCTTTCTGAAACATCGTAAATATTTACCGTTGAATCTTCTCCAACCACTTTGTTAAAAAACATATCTGGTCTTTCGCTCTTAAAAGAAGCCTTGCCTATCAAAACGTTTCTTACGGGTGTTACTTTTAAAATCATCATAAACATCATCCTTTCTGCTAAACTTATCATCTACAAAAATTAATTTTTTCTTATAAAACAAAAGAGTGGTTAAATCCTTTTTATCAGACTTAACCACTCTTATTCATAAATGCTTTTATTGTAAAATTCTACCGAGTTACAATCGTTTCCTGCATTTTAAGAATAGAAGATTAAGCCAATGTTTCTCTGAATCCAAACCTGGTTTATATGTCCATTCAATCGCCATATTCAATTGTTCATGATGTGTATTTCTAAATAACAACATTGCTAATCTCCCTTCATTCATTTTCTCATTCATCAGTTCTTTTATGTTTACTTTATATAACTCACTTTATACCCAAAGCAAAGTTAGCGGAAAATAAAAAGCGATTAAGTCTTATTCCCTTGACTTAACCGCTCTAATAAACTGAAAAGATATTTATCGTTTATCTCAACACTTTAAACAGAGGATTAAGCCAATGTACGTTAATATCTGTACCTGATTTCTCTGATAGCTTCGCCGTAATATTATTTTGTTCCAATGCTGCATGTTTTAAGTAATACATTGATAATCCTCCTTTCAATCGTCATTTTTAAAATTCTTCTAGTGCTAAGCACAAGATCACTTTTCAAAGCATAGTGTTTATATGTTAGCATAGGTAAGCTTATCCCGTCAAGGGATATTTTAACTTGTAATATTTTTGTAATATTGGCCATACTTAACCCTTGAACTTCTTGTATTATACTATACTGAGGCATCTATTGGGTTTTGATTGTTCTAATCCCTGTGACCTACTTTTTGAAATCACTAATATTATTTACAGCAATTTAATCCTTTGAAACCTGTTATATTTAATTCGGACTGAATTAATCCACATAATTATAAATAATGAGCAGTGAGGTAAGCAAGAAACTTGCTATAAAAAAAGGAATACTATCTATGGATGTCGAATATAGAATTGTAAAGTTCATATATCGTATCTAAAAAACATCTGAGAATAATCCAACTTAGTATATCTTAATATATAATCCCAAAAGTAAACTGATTACCCGTATAAACTTATGCTCTGTAATAGAATTTGACTCAATTTGCTGATATCACAGTCATGTAAGCACATTTAACATACGTATTTTACAAAATATCCATTTATATAACCTTTTGAAATCATTTCCTGTTAACAAAATTATTTCCGGAATTATATAAAACTATTCCTATAGGATATTCAAAGTATCGCTGTTGTGGACCTATCTTATGCTGGGGGGTTGGCTTATATGAATGAAAGTATTTTTGATTTAAAGAAAGTAAACAAGCTAGGATTAATCATTTTCTGTTTTGCGCTTCTCGTAGGAGGACTTCCTGAATATTTTGCACAAAATTATAAGATGGGTGGCACTCTTGCGATATGGGGAGCCGGATTTGCTATCATTTCTCCTGCGATTATTTTATATTTTATAAAAAAGGATAATATTTTTGTAAGATATTTTATAGGAAGTGGAACGTTTACCCTTATGTATAGCTTACTCTATGTCCAAAAGGGTGTCATTGATAACTTGTTTTGGCTTTATGTGGGACTATCTGTAACCGCAATATTTTTTGATAAATGGGTTGCCATTGTGACAGCATCATTTGGAGTTATAATGGCTGTAGTCCTTTACACCTGGAACGCTAAACTGTTTTTTCCGGTACTAAAACCAAATGAGTTTGCCACATTCTGTTTTAGTCTTATTGCCATTGGCATTATCATTGCCGCACAAGGACATTTTGGAGGTAAACTAATCCTCAGTGCCAGAAGAAAGACCAAAGAAGCAAACGAGTTGAATGAAAAGTTGCAGGAAGTATTTTTGAAGATCCGTCAAACTTCAATAGCCCTTGACGGTAATATATCCAAGATCAGCAATGATACTTTAATAACCAAGGAAGAAACCTCACGAATCACTTATTCCATTCAGCAGTTTAACAACGTTATTGGTGATTTAGCGCGGGGTGCTTCAGATTCAAGCTATTCCCTGTCAACGATAGAACAATTTATCGTAGAGGTTGAGGAAAGTACCCAACATATGAATAAAAGCACTTCTACAGCTTTTATTTCTGCCCAGGATGGAAAAAGTGTTGTAACAGAACTTGTAAACCAAATTAAAGTCATTGAGAATACCATCAATGCAGCCCTTGAAATGATAAGCTCCCTGAGTTTAAATTCTAAGGAAATAGATAACATTGCAGGCCTGATTACCGGAATAGCAAGTCAAATTAATCTTCTCTCTCTTAATGCATCCATAGAAGCAGCAAGAGCTGGGGAAGCCGGTAAAGGATTTTCGGTTGTTGCCGAAGAAATTAGAAAGCTTGCAGAGCAGACGGCAAAGGCTGTTCAAGGAATTTCAAATATTTTAGGGAACATAACACAAAAGGTAAATCAGTTAAGCAGCCAGATCACCGATGGAAATCATGCTATTGAAAAAGGGCGGGATACTACAAACACCACCTATTCATGTTTCTTAAACATCATTGAATGGGTTGGTGAAATTAATGATATCGTTGAAAATGTTTTTAATAAGGTAAGTACCCTTTCCAATGAATCCCATACTGTATTCACCAACATTCAAAATATAGCAGCACTTTCTCAGGAAGCTGCGGCAACGATGAGTGAGATTACAAACAGTACACTTACCCAGGATCAACAAATCAAAAGTATTGAGGACCAGATGACGGATTTAGTTGATCTATCCGGGGAGCTGAAAACAATAGTCTCAAATAATCACTAATTTGAATATAAAAGTAGTCCACAGAAGCGCTTGTAAAGCCTTACATTCAATATCACCCTAAATCGGTATATCCATTCTTATTGACTTTCCGAAAGCCAAATGGATATTGTCTATGGAATTTGAGACCTCCTCAACTGTGTTACTTCCCAGGACCTCTTCATAAAACAATTTCATCTTAGCAACAGCTTCCAATTCAAAATACCAGAACATATTTGTAAATGCAGATACCCAAATAGGGTTGGCCGCTGTTTTCTCATTTACGGCAGTGTCTCCAAAAGAGCCTTCCATTGCTTTCACAATAGAGCCGACAATATTGCTATGATGCTTTGACGGCATCCTTTCAAAAATATAATAAACCGCATCCAAAAACGTTTTACCAATGGCAGTATTTTTTAACAAGCTTGATACGCCATAAAATTTATCATTTTTAATGAGGCCAGATACTCTTTCTAAAGCTTCCCCGTGGGAAACCTCCTTATTAACGCCTTCAGAGCCAAACGCGGTGAAAATATAGTATTTTTTCTCAATACTGCTCAAACTGGCGGCTATAATGGAAATCGAGTCCATGGATGGCGTGCCAAGATCATATTCATCCCCTCTAAATATGCCGTCTACTCCACCGTCAACAATTAATACTTCATCAATCTTTAAATGGGCTTTTAAAAAATCATAAGCCCGTAAAAGAGGTCGAACTCCTATTCTGGGAAAACAATAAATAGGCATGTTAATCCCTTTGACTTCCTTAAACCACTTCGACAAATACAATTCGGGAAAATACTCGGTATCTTCGATGAAAGATTCATATGTAACTTCCAGTATCTCATCAGAAACCCATAGACTATTTCCCACTTTAAGTAAAGATGTAAAAGAGTAGTTTGCAAAAAATACGTTGTGCCCTTCGTTCATTAGCTTTAAAGCAAGGGGTAATGCACATAAAAAATCAAAACCGCCCCCGGCACCTGCTAATAGAATGTTTGATTCCTTATTAAACTCTAATGGAATTAACATAAGAACCCCCTGTAGCTGTTAGTGCGTCATGCAAGCCTAACTGATCAGTATAATTCATTTTAGACAATAGACAGTTAAATTTCTCTGTAAGCAAATCCATATGTAAATTTTCTGCTTCAAACAGTTCATTTATCTGCTTTATAAGGTTATTTTCCATACACATCCCCCCATCCTATCTTTATTTTTCCGAGACCTTTACCGGTTTTGTGTTAATCCGTTCTTTATTTGACGAATTATGCTCTGCACATGGATTTCTACAGTGTCTAGAATCAGAACGTCACTATCACCACTTTTTAAAATTAGGGGCAATTCCGTGCATCCTAAAACAAGCCCTTCAATTGAATCTTCTACAATCATCCTTTTTATTATTTTAAGGAACTCATTCTTTGTTTCAATTTTTACAATACCCATTTCCAGTTCACTAAATATTTTTTCATGAATAGTTGCCTGTTCACTTTCATCAGGAACCACAATATCTATCTTATATTTTAATAAACCGTTTTTGTAAAATGATTCTTTCATGGTAAAAGCAGTACCCAGTAAGCCAACTCTTTTTAGATTTAATTCTTTCGCCTTTTTTGCCGTTTCTTCAACGATACTCAAAACAGGAATTGAAGATAATTCCTTAACCGCATCATATACAACATGAGGAGTGTTTGATGCGATAACCGCGAAGTCCGCACCTGCATTACTCAAATTCTTTAACGCACTCATCAGCATATTTACTAGAGATGACAACTCTTTTCTTTCAATGTAGTAGAGCATCTCTTTCATATCTATGCTGTCGACTACGATTTGAGGATAACTGCCGTCCTTTTTCATTTTCTGATATTCATGGATGGTTCTTTTATAATAATCCACTGTTGATTCTGGACCGATTCCACCTACAATTCCAATTTTCATTATAATTCCTCCTCGTATTTTTCAATACTCCCGCTTTTGACAAACATCTTTTTAGTGCCTTTTCAGTTAGAAATCTTAAACATAATGGTAATACCTTATTTTTATTATACTTTATTGCAATTAATTAGAATTGCAGCACGTGAGTCAACGTTTAAAACTTGAGTTCCGTTACAGAGCTCTGTTAATGCCTTTTTCCAATGATAATGCCCACAAAAAGCCAAAGTTGGAGTATACTTTTCAACTATACTTCTGATCTTTTCTTCTCCCTTAAGGTTATCTATAGGGCTATTTGGAGTTTGATGAAGGAGTAAGATGTCCGGCCTTTTCATTAATAACTTCTCTAATATCTTCAGATAATCTTCTTCCCTGATTCTATTTACTCTGTCTTGCTTTCCAATGATTCCGCTTATTCCGGCTGTTTTCATGTTTTCTATAACTTGGATTTCCCGATCAAAATAAAATATTCCTTCCCTTTTCTTAAACTCATCAAACTCAATTTCACTGCCAAAAGAATCATGATTTCCAGCAACCCCTCCAACCCATTTGAAGTTATTATTAAATTTATTCCAAACAGCTCTTACGTCACCGAGGCCGCCCTTTTTTTCAAGAGTTGCATATAGGTCTCCACATAAAAAAACTCCAATGTTTTTCGGGCTTAGACCTAATTCAATTTTAGTATATAGCGGTAGGAATTCAGCTATTGCTTCACCAAGTAACATTTCTCTTTCATTTTCTACAAAGATTCCTTGCAAATCTGAAGTAATAATAAGAGCATCAAGATATTCCGGCAAACCTGATATTTTACCTATAATTATTGGCAGTTGTACGTCAATAACCCTATGCCCATCATCCGCTACAGTTTTATAATTAATGTACTCAACCGGCTCTTCATTAAGCCTTTCTATTCTCATGATTTTCTCCTATTTGTTTAAGAATCCCTTTCATTACCCACATAATTCACAGTCCATTTTCAATAGACTGTATGATACCCCTATCCAATGATTCTTTAAAGCTTTTTTCTTTAAATCAAAGCAATTCAATTTGCACCTTACAAATTACTTTGAGTACCGATTATACGTTATAGAATAGTAAAATATTTCAATATCGCTATCTATAAAGCCTCTTCTCTGTGCCCCCAATAAAGTCTGATACATATTTTCTCTACCGACAGGATTGTCAGTATGTAGGTAGATTCTATTTGCTCTTAAGCCCTTTTCACAAATGTACTTTACTAAATCATAACCTGTCTGAGCCAAATTACCTTCATGATCTTCTCCCAAATCATGGTCAAGAGATAAAATATCAACTTCAAAGGTTTCAAGGTAATATTTAGCTTTTTCTACCGTCCTAGCTGCAACAAAGCCTTTCGGACAATCCCTTAAATCATCTACATATATATTTATCCTTTCATTCATATCAAACCATCCTTAAAAAACGTTAAAAGCCCTACCAACCTATAAAAACATATATCAACGCTATCATTCACAAAACAAAGCCAATTCCTCATAAAATTTAAATATGTATTGATCCGGAGATAATCCGGACACTTGACCATCTCCTGTTTCAATAACAATCCACCGTCCGTTGGACAATTCTGCAAAATCAATTGTGTAAAAATTGCTTTTTAACCCCTTAAACTTCTTTGCAAAACTATGATCTACCACAGGACACGAGGCTGCCTGATTAGAATTCCTGCTTACGGATATAATATGGGACTTAAAGTAAAACACCCTATATTCATTGCTGTAACCATTATATAATTTCAAATCCACATATTCTTTGAATACAATTCCTCCGGTGTATAGCGTCGAACGAAGTTTTATAAACTCATCAATGTATCTTAATAATTTACTATCACTTATTGTATTAAGAAAAAATTTAGGGAACCCTGTTCCTTTCACAGATTTTACATAATCCTTAATTATAAATTTATCAAAATTAGCTTTTACCTCATGAACATCGATATCTTGCTCTTTCTCAAACCATATGGATTTTGGAGTATATTTTTCAATAAATGAATAAACTTTGGGAAACATATGACATAATTTATATTCGTCGGGACTATTAATGAGTCTAATATTTCTTTCCAATAAATTGTTATATAATTTTTCATACGGAATACAGTCCAACATCCATCCACGGTAGATACAATTTGCCCGATGCGTAACATTGGGATATAGCTTTATTTCATCACCCTTGATAAGAGCATCAAAATCAAATAAAATAGGCATAAATTCTGGAAATCCCAATACTGTTTCATATTCATCTTTATAGCAATAATCGACCACTTGAATATCATTAAAATCGGCTGGAAATAAAACTAGTGTCTTCATTGAATTCTTCCTCTCATACCCTTTGCATTTATTCCTAGGGTGTATAAATAACCTTACCCAGTTTCACAAAATATCTTCTTGGCATTCAGCACCCATCTCTTTCTCCATTTCCTCTAATGGTCTCAAAAATTGGGCAATCCGATTCTCATACCAAAAACACAAATCATATTCGTTTAGTGTTAATCGAAAGTACTTCTAAACCCTCCTTATTTCGCTTTAGTATCTGCCTCATGCAGCTTCAATAAGTTATCGTAGAATTCTTGACCCATAAGATTCAAAAATTTTTTCTTCGACTTACCTGAATGAAGGTTAAAGGGCTGCATGTGCCACTGAATATAATTTGTAATCTCAAGAATATTTTCAATATTTAAATGCTTTAAATAAAACAAGCTCAAATATGCCGATACGTTTTGATGGCTGTAATAATGCGCTTCTTTGGTCGGATTTCCTTTTAAATCCGAAAACCCTTTGGTAAACTTTTTACCGATATCATGCAGCAACGCAGCCATCATTAAAGTATCATCATCTTGTATTTCTCTTATATATTCCAAACACTTTTTGCAATGCCTTCCAATGGTTAATGTATGGTGAGGATTATCTTGGGAAATGGTATCTAAATCATTAAAGAGTTCATCCAAATCATAACGATCGTCACCGGTATAAATTATCTCAATGTGATCCCAACCTTCATAGTACTGAGGAACAAAAAAATACTTATACATTTTCTCAATGACGGGTTCGGGAACAACCCTTTTTCTAAGCTTATTTCGGCTTAAGCATTTTTCATAAGGCGTAGCAACCAGGAAGCACTCTTTATAGCACTTGGTTTTGAGACTTTGAAGACAAGCTTTTCTCTTCTTGTAGCTTAGATTTGTTGCATCGTATACAACACTTTTCCCGTCCGATAAATCCCGGTTGATCCTGTTATTCATTTCCTGGAAAAGTATTTCATTGTTAACCTGGTCATGCGGATTTCCAAACAACTCCGTTCTGAGGTCATCTGAAGCATGTAAAACAGCATCAAACTTTTTTGCTATCTCTTTTGCAATTGTACTTTTTCCGCTTCCCGGCAGCCCCACCATCATAACCAATTTATTCATTTATGCTTCCTCCCGATCATTAAATAAAGCGGAACACTCGTGATCTAACCCCAGCTCACTCAGATTTTTATACTTGGTACTTTTAATGTAATTCGTTTTTAAAACATGATAATCTTCATTCAAGTACTTTTTACGCAGGTATCCTTGTATTTCCTTAGGGCAATGGTTGGTAACCCACGTCATGTATTCCTTTCTGTCTTCCTTAGGCGCTTTGGTGTAATAATCCTCAATTTTTTCATTGATGTTATTTCTGTATGTATAAATAACTTTTGCGATGCGCCTTACTCTATCCCTATAGTTCTCGGGCACCTTACCAATTAAGTCGTCATATGTATCGTCTGCAATATTCCTGATGATTGTGTTTACTGAAGAAAATTTATTTAATACCCGGTGCAGATCAACATAATCATCACATTTTATTTTAATTAAATGCCCGTCAATATTTAAAACCCATCCTTCTTTTTCGTTTGATTTATATTTTTTTGCATCTTGCATAATTTCGTCAAAACTCCGGTCCTCTATTTTTGTCATAGGAACCTGGTACCGGACTGCAAAATCCCATACTTCCTTGTATGATAATTGTTTTCCGGTAAAAACATTCCTCATCCCAATAAGGTACATGCCTTCTTGCTCTTTGGAGTAAACAACGACATGTGCATCCTTGATGCTTATATACTCGAATACAAAGGTAAACTCCGGGTTTTCTACAATCATTTTTTTATGGTTTTGAGTCAATTTACTGTACCCGTCCGCAAGCCTCCAAGAGCAGCTTTTATCCAATGCCATGCTTCCCGAAATGAAAATATCTCCATGATAGTACCTGGCACTTTGCATTGATCCATCCATTTTATCCGTTATCTCAACAGACTTTGCATTTTGAATTTCACATTGCACCCTTTCAAGCCTATTTTCATCAACCTCGTTTAAGTTAAAGAACTTCCTAAGGGGAACCAGTACCAATTGCTCCCTATCAATATCGATGACAATACTTCTGCACTCCCTGTAAATACTCTCCGGGTCT
Source organism: Clostridia bacterium (assembly GCA_026418275.1). Classification (GTDB taxonomy): domain Bacteria; phylum Bacillota; class Clostridia; order Acetivibrionales; family DSM-2933; genus SKW182. Next base: position 251,952 of record JAOABQ010000049.1, on the reverse strand, counting down.
AACCACATGCTTTCATGCATTTCACTCATCCCATACCGAATTAAAATAAAATGGTTATGTTGTTTTACCTCTAAGCAGCAAAATATATTGTCATACTCTTTTTTGCCAAGTCTCATTAACCAATCCTCAAACCTATTGGAATCTAAGGCACCAAATGTTTCTATATAATCGTTTTTTATTTTTAACAGCAGGTTAAATACCGGATTCCAGTTATATCCTTTCATTTTTTCACCCCCAAAACTTCACAAATTGAAACCGATGTAAAATCTTTATCGCGTTCAATTTAGATAAAATAAAAAGTGGCTAAGTCCTTTTCCTAGACTTAACCACCATTTGTTTAATGTAATAAGTTTAAATCTTACCTGTCTTTACATTGATACAATAGAGGATTAAGCCAATGTATATTAGAATAAACACCTTGCTCTTGAATAAACATACTCAATATTGAATTATTTATTAAAGCTGCTTTATACATTGTTCATCCTCCTTTCATAACCACTTAATTTGTTATAAAGATTTTATACCATTTTCTTCCCTTCTGTCAACAAACTTTCCATTGATGCATATTCTTTTGCTGCAAACCAATTATTAGGAGGAACATGTTATGTGGGAACATAATATTATATTTAAAATGGTAGAAATTTTATAAAAATCCCTCTTGATTTCTATGAATCTTTATGTTACTATATCATAGCAACAAGTTAATGAACGCCGAAGTGGTGAAATTGGCAGACGCACTGGACTCAAAATCCAGCGTACGTGAGTACATGCCGGTTCGAGTCCGGCCTTCGGCACCAAACAGAGAAGGGGTTTCAATAACTGGAAATGAAATCCTTTTTTTGTTTTATTATTTACTTTCTACTAATTTTCTACTAGAAGCAAATATAACTATAAAAAATGAAAAATAAACTGGATTAAACTATAACAAGTTAACAATTTGGTGAAAAATAATGAGTGAATCGGATTATATTTTTAAAGGGATATTAATATGTGGCATGTGTGGTTGGCATCTAAAAGGCAAAATGGATAGAAAAAAGAAAATATATGTTTGTGGAAACTATGATAAACGGGGAGAATGTTTTAGGAATTCTATCTCCGAAAAAGAGGTAACTGATTTTATAAATGCAAATAATGTAATACTTTCAGAGAATAATGCTTTGAAAATTATTAACAAAACGATTGAAGTTATTAAAATAGATCAAAAAAATGCAAAACGCGGATGTGCTAAATTAAGAGTAAGCAAGGTAAATGATATGTAACCCGTAATTAGCTCTGAAACTTATTTAAAATTATTGTTTATATTTAGTCGTACTCGTCTAAAAATCAGAAATAACCGTAAAAATTAGTGAATACATTAACACAAGCAATTAATAAATTACGAGCTAAGTAAATCTCGACAATGCAAAAGACTCTATGGAAAACTGATGAGTCTTTTCTAAATTTATGTGATTTTGTAGAAGGAAAAATGAAAAGCCCTATTAACATATCATATATTTAGAGCCTTTTATTTGTATATGTTTCCTTAACCTAAAAGATGGAACTATTAAACCTCAGATTTTTAACTTAAAATTGAATACTAAGATTAGGGTCTTCTTTAACGAATTCAATCGCAAGGGAGTCGACAACTTGTTTTATTTTTTTAATTTTGGACTCTTCTAAACTTTTTAAGTAAACGTAAACCTTATTGTCTTTTTCAGAAACCCCCATGGAAGATATACCCAACTCAATCATTTTCTCATTTAATTTATTTATTATATCTTCTAAGTACTTTAAAGAATATTTTGCATTATGATATTTAACATCATAATTTTTAAACTGCTCTTTTATATTTTTTCCATCTATCATGTTTACATTGAGTTTACCTTCATCGTCCACATACGATCCTGCATAATCCTCTTTGTTTAAATTTTGTACTATATCATAAGGTTTTTCCTCTGAACCTCTGTTTGCAAAGACAGTTGCGAATATTGGGATACTAATGCAAATAAGTGCACTGACAAATATTAAAGGGATATACTTTTTTAAAATCATTTTTACATCCTCCACCTTATGACATATCTAAACTAACTAATTACTTTTTTTCCTTCGTTGAGACACTTTTTACCGCAGCATATGCATCCACAATTCCACCTGTTGACACTTTTCCCTGTAACGACTTAATCAACTTCACATTTTGTTTTATTACAGCACACATTTCTTTTGGGCTAATATTATATTTGCAACTTTTTATTAAAGCGGCTGTTCCTGTTACAAAAGGTGCAGCTATAGAAGTTCCACTTGAAATATCATAGTTATTATCAGGCATTATACTTACTATATTCTCCCCTGGCGCTGCAACATCAGCTTTACTTCCATAACCAGAAATTTTATATAATTCTCCTTTATTATTAATTGCAGCTACTGTTAGTATATTGGGTAGATTATAACATGCGGGATATGCTGGTGTTTTATCTAAATCAGCCCCTTGTTTTCCTGCTGAGCAGATAAATAGTATATCCTCATGTTTTTCTATAACTCTTTTTAGTTCCTTATCAAAAACGTTATTATCCCAACTACAATTAATTATTTTTACACCAAGAGAACTTGCATACTCAATTGCTCTTATCGCATCTTTTACACTACCAGAACTTCCATTCATAAATTTGAGAGGTAGTATTTTAACATTTGGTGAAACTCCACAAATTCCATCACCATTAATAGCAGATGCAATTATGCCAGCTACACTTGTTCCATGATAATCAGCCAATTCGTAATCATATACTGTGTTATCATTATTATAGAAATCCCAACCATTAATATCATCTATAAAACCATTTTTATCATCATCAATCTTGTTATCTGGAATTTCATTTCTGTTAATAAAGATATTATTGGAAATTTCACGATGTTTTATATCAATTCCAGTATCTAAAACACCTATTACAACTCTATTAGAACCCTTTGTTAGATTCCATGCCTTTAAAATATTAATATCTACCCCGACGTCTCCCTTTTGCCCCTCAACTTCCTGGGCATTATTATATAACCCCCATTCTCTAAAAAATATATCATCTTTGGGAAGTTTAATAGTTTCCTTAACTTTATTATTACTAGAGCCTGATACAATAAAGGAGAGTAGAACAAAAACTCCAACAAAAAAAGTCCCGACAATAATTTTTTGTTTATACATTGGTATATCAATACTCCTTAAAAAAGTTAGTACTTACATCTAAAATTGTGTAAAAAGCAACTTTCCATGCTTATCATAAACTTTAATTTTATGTTTTTTGCTTCCTGTATCGGGTAGATTCATTAAATAATAGGCTTTTCCTGCAACGTTCAGTTTCCCAGACAATTCATCATCTATATAAAACTCTAGTCTATCAACATCTTTATTAAGTATCAGTCCGAAGTCAGTATCACCCTGACCAGAATAACTAATAAACTTTAGGTCATTCTTTAGAACACTATCATAACTACCAAAACCACTATCAATAAATTTATATTTACCATTGGCTTGGGCTTTCATTTCATTAAAACCATAATAAGTACTTCTTTCTAAAATTTCTTTCGGTATTCTACTTTGACCCCTTGCTTTAAATGTATAAAATACATATACTTTATTATTTAAGGTTTTCATTGTATCAATATAATCCAAAGTAAAATCTACATTTTCATTGATAAAAATCGATTTATTTTTAATATGATCTAGAACTAGTGGCTTCACATCATTTGTGACTTGTATTAAATCACTTTTATTTATTTCCCCCTCGTTTTTTGAACTACTGAAAACTACTATTGTACCCACAACTAAAATAAATGCTAATAAGGACAAAATAACTATTGAATTTTTTCTAGATTTGTTCAAAAATTCCACCTCCTAAAATTTTAATAAAGAGGTATGATTTTCCCATACCTCTTTATTATATTTTATTATACCACAATTTCAAATAATTTACATTACCCATCTGTACTTTAAATATTATATGATTATTCTAGTGATATGTTAACCATTTTTTACTTATTTCTTCAAAAGAAATTAATATAGAATGGTTTGCCTAACTTGAGGTGATGTGTCAAAACCATAACCAAATGACAAACCAACTTCTGGACCATCTTTTGAGATGGAAATGGTTAATCCAATTACTAATACCTGATGTGCATAAGCAGAAAGTATTTTTGTAGCAATCGCCGGATTATTCTTTGCATATTGATATATTCTAAAACTAATACCTCCAGTTTGTGCTTGGTATGCTAGCCCATTGTGGTCTTGGGATTGATCAAATTCAGCAATTAGTCCGGCATTAACAGGGTTTTCTGTAAAGTTAGGAGTCCCGAAATAGCTATCTATCTTTGGGAATGGCCCCATATGTTTATATTGTACATATGAACTAATAGAACGATCATCTAAAGCTAAATTCCCCCCCCAAGCATAAGCAATATTATCATCAAGCCAATGTATGTAAGGGGCAGAACTCCAATAAAAACTTGAATAAATCTTATAACTTACTGGAGCAGATGAATCATTATGGGCAACCATATTATACGTTAATGTATTGGTGCCAATAACTGAACCTGATGCAGTTACTATATTCCCTTCTTTTTTTACTTTTTTAAAGTCTTTATTTTTCTTTAGTGCTTTTCGGAGCAATCTAATTTCTGAGTTACTTCTTCCAAATCTTTTTTGCAACTCACTATCAGAAGCATCCTGCAATTTCTTAATATTTTCTTTAGTCTCTTTTATATCTTCATCCTTTAGTTTATATAATTCTTTTAATTCCTTATCATCAGTATTAACCATAGTTTCAATTGCACTCAGTTCATCAAACTGCACAACTGTCTTAGAAATTTGGACTTTTTCCGGTTCATTTACTATGGCAGTTGCTAGTTCAATCTTATCTTCATATTTCATTCTTTCTATATATTCCTTTATAAATCCTTTATCTAAGAGTACTTTTTCCGCTTCAGTTATACTTAATGAATTACTGGTATCCTCAACCGCAAAACTGTTACATGAGAAAAACACAATTACCAGAAATATAGAGATTACTTTTGTTAATGTTTTAATTTTCATAATATCCTCCTTTGTTAATCAATTAAATTATTGAAAGTTACAGATACGGTAAAATTAGGGGTTATATACAAACTATCTGGCCAGATATTTGTTGTTCATAGATTCAAGATTCCAATATTAGGGAAAAGGTTTTTATTTCATCAAAGCTACTCATAGTAAATACTCACTGCTAAGATACAAAAAGTCTCTTACCTTAAACGTTTTGTATGGGGATGGTTTATCATTAAGTTTTTAATTTATCTGTTATTTATTATAATAGATTAATTCCAGAATTTCCATATGCCGAAAGTCACAACTTTTGTGAAAGGTTTCACTTTTTTGTGAAAGGTTTCACTTTTGGTAATACCACATAAATTAAACAAGACCATTTTTAACAGCATATACTGCCAAGCTTATTCTATTATCAAGGTTAAGTGTTTTTAACATATTTGAAATAGTATTTGCAACTGTACCCACAGATAAGTCAATACTTTCTGCAATCTGTTTGTTATCCTTTCCTTCCGATATTAATTTCAAAATTATTTTCTCCCTATCATTTAATTCAAAATCAAGTATATTCTTTGTATCTAATTTTGATCGAGTAACAACAATGCCACCTTTATTGTTAAAAACCGAAGGGTCAAATACATTTAAACCGCTTTGCACACTTTTAATAGCCATGATTAACTCATCCGGAAAAATATCCTTCATTATATACCCATTTACACCATTAGATATTGTTTCCGAAATATCAGTATTTGTACAATTGGTTGACATAATAATAATTTTAATGGTTTTGTTCTTTTGCTTAATTAATTTGGTGCTTTCTATCCCATCACACTCAGGCATTTTCAAGTCCATCAATACAATGTCAGGTTTAAACTTTTCAACCATATCAGCAGCTTGAAAGCCATTATCAGCAATACCCACTACGTTAATATCAATATCTTGTTCAATAATGACTTTTAAACTTTCGGTTAAAATTCTTTCATCATCGACAATTAGAACCTTAATCATTTTAATCCTCCCTCTCCTAGCAACTGCACTGTGTATAATATAACCTATTTATAATTTAATTACCATTTGCCAAAAGTCATTTTCTTATAGCTGATAGTCATTAATTTTTAGCTGAAGTCACTTTTTTTAGAGAACTTAGATATTCAAGTATGCACTTATGAACACTGTGTTCAAAATTTAATGATATTCATATTGCATTAATGTTTAGTTGAACGATCACTTTTTTCATTTCCATTATAGATATCCGGTTGGCTTTTAAAATCCGAATGATATGATTTACAAGAATGATTACTGTATAAACTTATCCCATCAACAAAACCACTATCGTATAATTTTTCATATATAATAAGCATTTCTGTGATACAGTCATCTATTAAAACTGTTAGATTTTTTTTATCTTTTGGGAGGTATTTTTGGATTTCTGTAAAGTATTGTTTTATTTTCTTATTAACTTCTTTGCATTCACTTGTTGCTTCAATTTCTGTAATAATTTTATCAATCCTATCAAAATAATAAGATACAGGCTTTTTTAGACTTTGCATATATTTCACCTTCCTTTTTCTTTTACAAAATATTTTTCAATTACGTTTTGCAGTTTTTTAATTTTTGCGATATACTAAATAATTATAGTATTATAAACACTTTAGTTCCATTTTGTCACATTTGTAATTATAATTGACAAAATGGAATTAGTCAATATTATTCATACAATTTTTTTACATTTATGTGAATGTATGAAGAATATATTTTGTTTCACTTTTAATATATGGGGTGGGTTTTAGTGGCTAGTTTCGGAGAAAGATTAAAGCTATTGAGAGAAGAAAAGGGAAAAACACAACAGGAAATTGCTGAATTATTGGGACTAAGCAGAAGCGCCTTATCAAAATACGAGCATAACGATAGAGAACCGGATCGGCAAGCAGTTGCTATGCTGACTGACTACTTCGATGTTTCGGTAGATTACCTTTTCGGTAGAACAAATGTTAGAAATCATTATTCCCAAAATGATAAGGTTGAGCAACTGATGAAGGACAAGAATTTTTTAGGTCTTGTCACGAAAATCATAGAAAACGATTTGGATATTGAAGCCATAGAGAAAATGATAGATAATGCTCTATTGATCAAAAAAATCACAAATAATTAGTTTATTATTTGTGATTTCAGCCAATTTGATATTAAGTTATTTTCTTAAAGATTTTGGAACCTTAGGCTGATAAAGAAACAAAGTACAGGCATGGGCTGCTTTAATTTGAGATAAGAGCATAATGAATGTGCTTAAAAATGTTAATAGAGTAATACCGAGCAGTTTCATTTTTCCTTTCATTCTTCCACCTCCTTTTTTATACATCCACTCCTTTCTTGATTACTTAAAGCCAACAGGACAATTTATTTAAAAGTTTTGATTATTCATTGGGGGGATTGATATTTTTTGCAAGCATGATAATAAGCTTACAAATCAGATAATTAACCACTGCAAACATTGAGTTTCCTGCTGCATAAAGAATCGCAAATGAGTTGGTCATTTTATCTAAGTTATGCATAGTAGCATATGCAAAAAAAACTTCGGTTGATAATAGAATAATGGCAAGTACAAAAAAGGTGTATAGGATTTTTTTATGACCCTTTAGTTTCAAATACAAGTAGACTAAATCCCATTTCCAAAAGGATATCGCAACCCAGATTTGGATAGCTCTCTCCGGGATACAAGTTAGAAATCTAATAACATCGCTTGAAATCAACTCGGAGATATTTTTATTAAGAAACTTTGCATATGGCGGGAGATAAAGTATTTCGGCAGTTATGAGAAGCCCACAAAAAAGAAAAACACTCAGAAATGCATCAAGCCATTTTATATTATAGACATATTTCAATGTAATCGTATACAAAACCACATTGCATAACAAAATCAATAAAAGATTGCTAAACAGAGATCTTGAGACGACCGCTGTTAAAACCATTAGAATTACAGCAGCCACAAACCGGATTATATTTAAAAAATCATTCAAGTACAGCTTGTTTCTTTGACCTGTTAGAACAAAACCCACAAAGATATTACAAATCGCTTCTGGAACTGATACTAACAAAATACTAAATAAACTCATCTTATCCATATATACAACTACACCTCACAAAAATTTTTATAACTCAACATAAAAATATTAAACCCTTTAAGTATAAAGCAATTAGTAAATGGAATGTATTGTTTTGTTTATATTCCCATTTTTCGACATAATATTCAATAAACTGTAACAAAACGTTTCCTTTGATTAAATTTAAATACTTGATTTTCCACTAATTCTATCAAAAACTTATGCCCTAAATTAGAGATTGCAAACAACTCCAGCAAAATTCCCAAACACCCGAAAAACACATATGAATTTTTATTTAAGGATTTAAGGATATTAAGATTAAGCATACAATAAAAAATATACACATATGAATAATTGACCGCCTTTTATTTTAAATCTCCTTATTTCCAGAGGGTCAATGATTGGCCTATTGGTGTATCCCTTTGAGCATACTTTTGAAATGGGTAAACTTGTTAGAAAAGTAAAAATAGAAAGCAAAATAACATATTTGCTTCGTCAATATCTATAGGTATGCTCAATCAGGATACTTGCGGCTAGGAACATTCCAAGAGAAACAGAGATCCCCCCCTGCTTCTCACCCTAAGACTTGCAAAGACTGCCACAATAATAAGACTTGAAATTACAGTTCCCAAAAGAAAAGCTAAAGATATTAGCAAAATCCTTTTACAATAGCACTATAACTATTTGGAAGCCATACCCGCAGTTTTTCATGATTTTCTTTGAGTTGATATACAACTGTCATACCACTCGCTTGGCAGTCTTAGATGATTTGAGTCCACTGCCTTAGCCGGAATTCAGTTTTGGCATCAGTGATTTTATCCATTTGGGATAGCCTCCTTTATTGGCTTTAGACTTTTTGGACCAAAGTTGAGAAACTCGAATATGAAAACCCACGGTAATAGCCTATTTTACACGTTGTATACCATCTTTTTGAATCATTTCTCTGATTTTTTTCCATTGAGCTAATTGACCTTCAAGGTTACCAATTAAACAGTCAATAGCAAAGTTAAGTTCCTTTCTACCATCTAATTTCATTTCTTTAAAAGATAAAATATCTTTTTCAGATATTGGATGTGCTGGAGGAACTCTTTTTAATAAATTATGTACTTCCTCCTCAATTGGGAGTACCTTAAATTCAATCGAATTATTAGCATCAATATAATTGTCATCTACTATTTTAGGTTTAGCAGGAATTCCTTTTTTACTTTCGGGCTCTCGTCTTTTTTTTAATTCCAAATCATAATCTTTAAATATTTCAATCAGCTTAAAAGAACTATACTCCAAAAATGATTCCTTATTTGCCTCTGATATGTCTTTTGAAGAAAATAGTGAAGCTATTTTCTTGACATCATTGACAGGAATTTGTTCAGATGCAACTTTTAATGCAACTCGGTCTTTGTACTCAATTGGTAAATCTTTAAGCGGTAATACTTGCTGCTCACTAAGTTTATCAGGAATTATTTCTTTCTTACTATGTATAATATTTTTTACAGAACTGCCGAAACCTAAAAGATGAATTTTGTCTGAAATATACTTTTCTTGTTTACCAAGTTTTCCAGCAAGATACTTAATAGAAATACTCCATTTATCATTATCCAGTGCTTTTTTAAATGCGTTAGCCTCTTCAATAGGTGTAAAATCATCCCTTTGAATGTTTTCAGCTAGTTGCTGAAAAAAAATATCCTGCTCACTTTCATTAACAGAGAGTATAGCAGCAATTGTAGGAATACCTAATATTTTATGAGCCCTATAGCGTCTATGGCCGAAAATGATTTTGTATCGGCCATTTTCTGTTTGTCTTACTTTTATTGGACTTTGTAATCCGATTTCTCTAATACTTTGTACTAAATCAGACATAGACTCTTCATTATAGCTATTTCTTGGTTGTCCATCATCTTCGTCAATTAATTCGATAGTAATGTTCGCTACATTCATCATTTAATTCCTTCCTCTAATAGTGATAGTTGTTCATATTTATCATAATTTTTTGCATTTTCTGCACCTTCAAACCAAGTAGTTGCTTTTATTTTATATGTTGTACTTGTGTTTAAAAAGCGAATAGCAATTTCTTTCCTTAATGTTTCGGTTTCAGCTATTAAATACTTTCCCTTAAAGTAACCAAGAAACTTCAAATCATTATCGGTATTTGCCAAATATCTCATTTTTCGTTTTAAAAAATCTTTATCTTTTGAGCCATGCAATTCAATATTAAGTTCTTTAGCGATGCTTTCTAAATTAAGTTTATTTCCACCAACTAAAGACAGAAGAATAATTCTTAGACTTATATTTAGTTCTGGGCTCCATATTATAGACATAAGTCCAACCCCCTAAAAATACATAATCTTTGACTCCTTGATATATTAAAGTTAAATATTAGTATTAGACATAATATTAGAAACTTTTATCGACATTAAATCCCTATATTATCCTTTATAATTATACAAAAAAATTTGCAAAAAATCAAACATGCGTTCAAGAAAATTGGAATACTCATGTAAAATCAATTTTAGAATATATAGAATTGACTTTGGACTTATATGTATGCGGAACTGACAAGGTTTTGAATCAAAATGACGGTGTGTCGGTAATGACGGTAAATTATATAGTGGGGATATATGTATTTTACCCCAAAACAACTTTCAACATTCTTTTGCGTGCATTTAATTATGATGTCATATCAGTTGATAGCCGATTCAATTATAATTCCGATAGATTTACATTCTCTTATTTTTTTCTTTTGCGTTTCATAAAGTTTAAAAAATATATTTTTAAAAAACCGAATTTTTGCTATCGTAGCTGACCTAACTATAGAGGCTTTTTTTGTACTCAAAAATTAAATTCTTGGGAGGAATTGTATGGACACAAATATTAGATTTTAAAAATGTTAATGTTCTATCGCATTCGTGTTTTGAAAGTTTCGGGTTTGTTGCATGGGTAGTGTAGTTGAATTGAATGCATGGAGGTAAATCTTTTTTTAACATAGTTTTAGGAGTGACGGTCAAAATAATTGTCACTCCAGCAAATGGAGGAATGGTTATTGAAAACTGAAAAACAAATGCTGATTGCAAAGATACGTGCAAAACTACCTCAGTACATAAAAGAAATGAGACTTGAGGATTCAGAAGGCAGATTCCGCTGTTTTAAGTGTAGCAGTAAAAACATGAAGAGCCGAACAGAATACTATGCTACGGCTCAAATAGAATATTTCACTAACAACGAAATCTGGAGTTGTACGCAATGTGGCTTCCGAGGTGATATATTTGACTTGTATGAACTTGCAGAATTGCCGAAAGACAAGGCTTCAATAATACCGGATTTAGCTGAAAGATTTAACATTTCAATTGATAAATCAAAAAAGTTCTTTCAAACTATTGACGGCGAAAGTCTTTTAGCCATGCCTATTGATCCAATAAAAAATATTGTTCCAGGACTGATACCACAGGGGTTGCACTTGTTGGCGGGCAGTCCAAAAATCGGTAAGTCATGGCTGACACTTTGGATATGTCTACAAATTGCAAAAGGAAAGCCTATTTGGAATTTTGAGGTTCAAAAAGGAACTACTCTATATCTATGTCTGGAGGATAGTATTCAGCGAATACAGAACAGGCTGTTACTTTTGACGGATGAAGCACCTCAAAGTATTCACTTTGCTACTATGGCAGAGAATATAGAAAATGGGTTAGTGGAGCAGATAGAAAATTTCATATATCAATATCCAGATACAGTGTTAATTGTTATTGATACATTACAAAGGATAAGAGGTTATGAAAATGATGGCAATGCCTATGCAAATGACTACAAGGATATCAATATTCTTAAGGAAATTGCTGACCGATATAGGATTGCAATCCTACTTGTACATCATCTTCGGAAGATGAGTGACAATGATCCTTTTAATATGGTTTCAGGTACAACCGGACTGACGGGGGCTGTGGATGGAAGTCTTGTATTGATAAAAGACAAGCGAAACACAAATAAAGCAATACTTTATGCTGTGGGTAGGGATATTGAATATAAAGAAATGGCCTTAGAATTTCAAAAGGAGCACGTTTGGGAACTAATAGACTGCGATGCTATTAATGATAATAAAACCTCTATTGTAAGGGAGAATCCTGTTATTAACTCTGTAGTAAAGCTGATAAATTCTCAAGGTGATTGGCAAGGTACAGCATCGGAACTTCTTGAGAAAATTCAGGAAGATATAAAAGAGCTTTCGATCCATCCCAGTCTTCTTTCAAAGACATTGAATCAATGCAGTGGGAGCTTGCTACAAGCTGGCATCAAGTATAATTACAGGCGGACAAGTCAGAGGAAGATTATCTCTTTAATCCAAGTAAATGACGGAAATTTGGAACTACAACCCGGTATATAATTTACCGTCATTATCGACACACCGTCATTAATTTTATATTGAGATAAAAGAATGCTTTATGAAGGAATGTAAGACTAACTATAAAAATAAAAAATAAAAAATTGAAAATGAAATAAAAAGGCCTGAAGAGTTACTGATAGCAACGGGTTTAGCGGTTTGTCCCAAGTTGGGACAAAAAGTTATGCTGTTACCAGAAACAAAAAATGTGATACCAGCAGAAAATGACGGTAAAACCAAGATCTACATAGTATATAATTCACCATCATTTATATGATATTGAGGTGTGAAAATGTCTTATGAATATAGGACTAACTAAAAAAATCAAAATTTACAAAAAACGAATAAACTTAAATATAGATTGATGGCATATTGGTTGCTATATTCAAAAGCTTGTGAGGGTTTTGGCCAACTTGGCCAAAATCCTTTTACGAATTTTCTAGGTCGTTTCTTCTCTCTTGGTATGATATTGAGAGAGAAAATTTCAGTTGTCTAACAACTCAGAACTTCTAGCCCAACCCTCCCGAATTTTTCTCTGTAATCCTTTATGAGTCATAGCCCCAACTTAGGGCAAAGTTGTTTTCTAAACAAGACATCATTTATTAAACGGTTATATTGCCAGTAAAAAGAGACTTAATAAATGAGATAAAAGACTTCAAACCGACTTATAGTAATGTCTTTGACGGTTTGTCGCAAGTTGCGACAAAAATACTGTACTCAATTAAAAGGTTGAGTAAAAATTTTATTGAAGGATATTATCACAAGGCAATAATAAAGATACTATTGCAAAACATGTAAATAGTTACACGTTTTCTTTTGTATTTAATACTTTTCTCTCAATAACCATTCTTTACGCAACGAAATTTCCGAGTTAAGGCGAGAGGATTTCGTAAGGCAGGAACAGGCGTATTACATTCGCCATGAAACATCTTGAACGCAAAGCGTTCAACGTGTATAACAAAACCCAAAAGTGTATAACAAATGTTATACATAATATTTTTTTACATAACTGTAAATATACAGGGGTGTATTTAATTCTTATTAAGCAGAATTACAAGCAAGCCCTATATATATTTGTTATATTGGGGACTTCCATTTATCTCCTTTATGAAATTTAAAAAAATTTTTAAAAACCCGAATTTTTGCACTTGTAGCTGACCTAACTATAGAGGGATTTTTCTGATTTTCAAAAACAAAATTGGAGGTGAAGCTTTTGTTTTATTGCATGAGAAGACAAAGTAGCTAAAGAAACCTTATGAGAATTCTTTACAAGAAAGCTGCCAGTTAGAACATTGCTCAAAAGTAAGGATATTGAATTATATAAAATATAAAAGGGGAATCAAAATGTTTGAAAGTTATCCAGAAGTATTATCAATAGAAGATTTAATGAAAATGTTAAGAATCGGTAGAAATAAGGCATATGAGTTAGTGAATTCTGGACAAATACCGCCATTTCTGACAAAGCCACATCGTATTCTAAAATCTAAAGTGATTGCATATGCAGAAAAACAAGCTGATCAACTTATGAAGTTTGATTGACATAGGTGGGTGACATATCTTATAATCAGGATGTCACCCACCTATTCGAATTTTTAAAAAATATTGGAGGAATTAATTATGAAGTGCAGCTTAACGAAGAAAGGAAATAACTATTATGTAACGTATAATAAAAAGATGCCGGATGGGAAGTACAAAAAAATATGGATTACTCTTGGAGAAACAAAAATGTCTGAAGCAAATAAAAAGTTGACAGATATTCAATCAAAAATTTACAAAGGTATTTTTGTTGCCCCTGATAATATGACTGTTAAAGAGTTTCTTGAATACTGGTTAGAAACAATTATTAAACCTGCAAAAGAAATTACTACATACGATGGCTATAAAAGTATTATCAATGTACACCTAATTCCTCAATTAGGACACTTAAAGCTTCAAAAATTAAATATTATGACAGTTCAAGACTATTTTAACAAATTAAAAATTGAAGGTCGTTGTGATGGTAAGGGTGGGTTATCAGCAAATACTATTCACAAACATTATGCTTTATTAAATAAAGCATTAAAATATGCTTTAAAAAACGAAATTATTTATCGTAATATAATGGAAGCCATAGAAATTCCTAAAAAAGAAAGCTCTGATGTTAGCCAAAGTTATAATGAAGAACAGATGAAAACTTTACTATCAAAAGTAAAAGATACACGTTTAGAAATACCAGTATTTTTAGGATTGATACTGGGGTTACGTAGAAGTGAAATTTGTGGATTGCAATGGCAAAATGTTGATTTGATCAAAGGTACAATTCATATTAAAAATACAAGAGTACATACAAGTAATGGGTTTGAAACTAAGCCTAGAACAAAAAATAAATCCAGTAATCGGAAATTAAAGATTGGGACTACTTTATTAACACTATTAAAGAATGAAAGAAAGAAACAAATGGAATACAAATTATTATATGGTGAAAAATATATTAGTAATGATTTTGTTTTTAAGAACCAAGACGGGGAACTTATAGATCCAGGTACTTTAACCCATTTATTTTCTAATTTCCTTGCAAAAAATGATTTATCCAAAATTAGACTTCATGATTTGAGACATACTTTTGCAACCATTATGTTAAAACGTGGAATTGACCATAAAACTGTACAGCAAATGTTGGGACATTCAAATATATATACTTTATTTAATATTTATGGACATGTTTTAGCTGAAATGGAAGATGAAGCTGTAGGTGTTTTGGAAGATATATTGCAGAGCTAAATTTAGGGCTTAAAGAGAGGATTCTTACAATCCTCTCTTTTCTGTGTGCGCCCAACGATGAAGTACTTTCATTTCGGTGGAAATCTTGCTGATGAACAGGAAGGTATATGTAAGCATCTCTATGACTGAAGAATAGTTTTATAGGTCCTGCCAACTCAATATAAAAATCATCTACTAATTTTCTACTAAAAACAAAAATTAATAATAACATGCTTTAAACAATGATAAAATATAATAATCCTACAATAGGCTTTATATCTGTGTTTTGTAAATTTTAATAAAAAGAAAAGTACTATGAGAAAGCTAAATAACATATCATCCATGGGACTCAAAATCCAGCGTACGTGAGTACATGCCGGTTCGAGTCCGGCCTTCGGCACCAAACTTCTTAAGAACCTTGTAACTAAACAGTTACAGGGTTTTTTGCTTTTATAACCTTGACCACTGGATTTTCTGTTGGCAGCAAATAATCCAGTTACAAAGGAGTGGACTAAGATTATGGCAAGAATTAAAATGGCTGTTCAAAAACAGGAAGTAAAAACACTGTCGCAGTGCTTTGAAGATTTTATCAAACATTGTAAAAGGAAAAACCTTTCAGAAGCTACAATTAAGAGTTACAGGCATCATTTGGCGAAGTTCTTTCAGTATTTTGGGGATGATACAGATATTATGTTGCTAATCCAGAATACAATCTATGACTATGTTTCACATCTACTAGAAGTCTTGGATAATCCCACAACAATCAATACTGGATTAAAACATTTAAAAGCATTCGCCAAATCCTTGAATGAGTAGGGAGTTATTAAGGCTGTCCAGATTACATTTCTTAGGCTAGAATGGCAAGCCCTAATGCAAAAACGGTTTTAGATAATGGGAAATTAGGTAATCTACCACTTAGAATACTTACTTCTGAAAGTAACAGCTTGATATCTGAGTGGAAAAATAGCCAGGAAGCTTTAAAAGAATGGTCTACGGATAGTAAACAAATGATTGTTAAGGGCTCAAGGCATTCAATACCTCATTACTCTCCTGATATTGTGAATAATGAAATAATAAACTTAGTAAAAAATCAGGAATAGAGATGTAACAGGGGTTTCAGTTTTGAACTGAAACCCTTGTTTTTATGCTATAGTATTTTCAATTACTCCACTAACAAGCTAAACAAAACAGGTAATTGGATTGGCTAATGTTTTTCATTCAGAATATGGTTTATTTAATTCAGATTGAATTTTTTTATTCGAATATCTTATTCAAGGTATTACATCAAAGGGCCGCATCATTTCATGATCCTCATGCTCTAATATGTGACAGTGCCAGACATAATGCCCGGAAAAGTCACCAAAACGGGCAATAAAACGGGTCACTTCACCGGGATTTGCCCTAACGGTATCCTTGAATCCCTTTTCATTTGGCTCAGGAGGAACAGCAGGTCCGGTAAAAACTATTTCACCGGTATCCTCAAATTGAGATATATTAAAGGGCTGACGGTCAAGAATCTGAAATCTGATCAAATGCGGATGGATCGGGTGTGTATCCGGTGTTGCGTTTATGAGACGCCAGATTTCGACTGAACCTAGTTTAGGGTTTTCTGTGACCGGTGCATCCCATTCCAATCCATTCAGCAAAAGTATTAAGCGACCAAACGGATCCTCACTCTCTACAAGAGTCAGGTCTCTTGTCAAAACTGCATCGGATTCTTTTAACCATGAAATTGTATTTAAATTGGGGGGTACTGTACTTGTATCGGGTGATGAAAGAGGAAGAGCCACCCTAAACTGCATAATCTGACCTATTGTATCAGGATCCGGTGCATCACCATTCGGGAATGGTGATGCAGCATCATTGGTAAGAAGAATACACTGGTCTTTAAAGGCCGAGAAATCTAAAACTACATCCGCCCGTTCTGCAGGAGCAAGCAGAAGCTCATTAACCAATACCGGTTTTTCTAGCAGGCCGCCGTCTACACCAATCTGGATAAACGGCTGTCCTGAGGAAAGACTCAATCTATAAAACCTGGAATCAGACCCATTTAAGAGCCTGAAACGGTATTTTCGGGGTTCTACATTAAGGAATGGCCATACTTTGCCGTTTACCACAGCTATTTCCCCAAAGAATTCCGGCACAATAGAAGGGTCCACTCCCGGTATAGGTGGATCAGGCTGTCTTGGATAAAACAGGGAACCATCATCATTGAATAATCTATCTTGAATAACTATTGGAATTTCATATTTTCCTTTGGGCAGATTGAGAGAGTCTTCGTTATCATCACGCAGAATATAAAAAGCTGCCAATCCTGCATAGACATTAAGTCGGGTAATTCCAAGTGCGTGATCATGGTACCAGAGTGTTGTAGCTTCCTGATCATTGGGGTACTCGTATACCTCATGTACCCATTTAGGCCCCTTTACTGCAAAGTCTCTCGTAAACCATGCATCAGGATGACCATCACTGTCTGCAGGGGTGTTGCCGTCATGCAGGTGTACCACTGCCCTAACTTCAGGATATTGGGGTTCCGCACCATGAATGGTTTTATCCACCGGCAGTATATGTTTATCAGGTAGGTTGTTTATCCATTTAACTCTGACAAGTTCATTTCTTCTTGCTTCTATGGTAGGGCCTGGATATGAGCCTTCATAGCCCCATACCGTTGTCTCGGGAAAGCACTTGTGTAATTTTTGTCTGACCTCTCTCATCTCAACTTCATAATAGGTAGCGCCTTGGTCTGTTCTCTTCGGCTCAAGTACCCGAGGAATAGGAAGCGGATCTTTATACTTGGGAATCGATTTTGGTTTTGACGGCTCGCATTGGGGAATGTTCTTCAATACTTCAAGTATATCCTCAAACTTAAATCCAAGAAGAATCTCTTTTTTAATTATATCTTCCAACACTTGTCCTACGGCTTTATCAATTCTTAAGAGTTCATCAATCACAGGATTTTTTACATGCTGACCTTTTAGTGTCCCTAAAGCAGATTGTATCATTTCAGCTTCTTCATTGATAAGATGGGCTATGCCAAGCTCCTCAAAGGCAATGGAATTGAGCAGTAAATTTACTATGTCATCTCTTGAAAAGTTAATGTTTGGACAAATATTGTTTGGAATGTCTGGAAATAGCATTTCATATCCTTCCTTTCACTCTTTTTTTAGACAGCAAATTCACATAGTATATATTATGTAAACACGCAGCTAATTGTGATATATAAGGATAAATCAGCATTGTACATGCACGGTAAAATATTATTAAGCTGGAATAAAACTATTTAGGCATATATGGTTTTTATGTTAAAATATTTTTTACTTATCCAATATACTGAATATTTGGTAACGCATTTAGTGCTTTGGCTCTCATTTTGACAGGTCATTTTATTAGTCTGTAAAAAATAAAAATACTAAAAATACTATATTCTGTATGAAAAAATTGGAGGGTACAATGCCACAAAAGCATATCCTCCTGCTGGAAAAATGGTGTTATAAATAATGAAATAATAAGTTTAATTAAAAATCATCAATAGAGGGCATAGACCCTGGATTAGTGCTACCTTTTTAAAAACATCACTACAATAGGAGCCAGGCTGCCCAGCCACGCAATGGCTATCACACCTGCTCCCGCCTGTTTTTCATTATCCTCTTTCCAAAGACTTAGCCCATATGTTAGAGTATAATAGCCGCTGGCAAGCATTACAAGTACAAACAGATATATCATTTTTCTTTTCCTCCCGATAGCTTTTCGCTTTGAAGTTCCTCAGAAATCGGGTACGCCTCAAACATCAGCCCAGTTCTTCGGACATTCACTTTTATGCTGACATTGAGCCCGCATAGAAAGGCACTCCGAAAGACTTCATATCCATAACAAATGCACCCAAAACAATAACAGCAGCAGCAATCCCAAAGAACCCTAAAAATCCGCCTGCAGCAATAACGATGATCAATACTTGGCCTCAACCGCAGCCTGCCCTAAGATTAGAGCACCGATAATTCCCAAGGTATTTCCGATAATCCCCGGCACCCTGATTCCGGCTTCACGGATCAGTTCAAAAGAAACTTCCATAAGGAGCAGTTCAAAGATTGTAGGAAAAGGTACATTTTCTTTTGCTTTTGCAATGGCAATCAGAAGGTCTGTGGGAATCATTTCTCTGTGATAGGTTGTCAGCGCTACATAAATTCCCGGAAGTAGTGTTGCTATGAACACGGCTAACAGGCGGACATACCGCAGGAGTGTTGCAAACTGCCATTTCAGAGCTGCATCCTCCGGTGAGTGAAAAAGAGAATGCAGTGTAACCGGGACAATTACGGCAAAAGGTGTTCCATCCAGAAATATGGCAACCCGGCCTTCAACAATATGCGATGCTGTCCGGTCCGGTCTTTCGGTATTTAACATACTGGGAAGCAAAGACCATGGGTTTTCATCGATAAATTCTTCAAGCATTCCCATACTGTATAAAGCATCCGTTTTAATACTCTGTACCCGTCTTTTCACTTCTTTCACAACGGCAGGATTGACAATGCCACGTACATACAAATGGCGCACATGGAATTGCTCTCTTCACCAACCTTTAAAAATTCGGTAGTAAGGTTGTTATTTTTAATAATCCTTCGAACCAGTGTTATATTCGTACGTAAATTTTCATTAAAAGCTTCCTGAGGACCTTTCACCACTCCCTCGGTCTGAGGTGTTGCAACTCCCCTTTTTTCAAACCCTTTGGTTTCACTGGAAATGTAGAAGCTGCTGCCTTCTACATAAAGACATGTATTCCCTACCAGAATTTCAGATATTACATCATCGTGATTATAAATTTTTTTCGTCTGGTTTGTCTCAAGTATGTTCTCTAAAGTAAAATGAAGCTGGGAGAGTTCTTGCGCTTTTAGAAAATTTTCGCTCCTAAGCAGCGGCCGCAGAATAAAGTTATTGATGACCATCTTATCCACCATGCCATCCAAATAAACGATAAAGGCTTTATATTTTCCTGTAATTTTAAGTTCCCGGATCACAATGTCCTTATTGACCGGTGCGTTAAACTTCCTCAATATGAAATCCATGTTTATGCTTATATCGGTTGAAATGGCTTTTTCATCCGGCTGAAGCCCTATTTTTTTCTTTTCTTTATGATATTCTGAAGCAGGGATGGGCTTTTTTACACCCTTTATCATTTTTTCTTCAAACACATTGTCGGCACTTTGAGTATATTGATCATCCTCCTGCTTCCTATCACTGTCTTCGTTTGTTTCTAAAAGGGTAAATTTTTTTACTTCCTTTTTCTTTTTATATGTGATATATGATAACATTGCCTTTAGAAAGTTTTTATTATCCTTCATGCCTTACCATCCTGACAAAATATTCAATACTTTTAAATATCTTTTCCATTTGCGGGACTTTTACTCATAAAAATTACTACTTCTTGTCATACCTATACTTACAGATAACGGAGTATAAACATAGTTAAATTCTCAAAAAGCACTTCTCCTTAAATTTTATAAGAACAATAGACTAAAAATAAAAATCCCTGGTTGGACGGTAAACCATCCTACCAAGGATTTTATTCTTTATCTATTAACTAACCGTTACCAAAGTATTCCTTTGCCTTTTTTACATCTTTCCGGATCTGTTTAACAAGTTCATCCTTGCCATCAAACTTCTTTTCACCGCGGATTTTGGAAATGAAAAACACCTCAATTTTCTTTCCGTAGATATCCCCCTCAAAATCTAACAAATGCGTTTCAACCACAGGTTTTGAGAGTCCTTCGAAGGTAGGATTATTTCCAATATTGGTCACACTGTCATAGCGTTTGCCATCGAGCAGGGTCCTGGTGATATAGACTCCGTCATGAGGCAAAATAAGATAACCTTCCGGATTTAGGTTGGCCGTTGGAAACCCAATTGTATTTCCAATCCTTCTTCCTTTTTCCACCTCACCCATAATAGAAAAGTGCCTTCCCAAGAGTTTAAACACGTCATCCATTTTTCCTTTGGCAACATTCTCCCTGATCAGTGTGCTGCTTATTATTTTATCCTCCAGTTTTACAGGTGGAATAATCACTACTTTAAAGTTATAAACTTTGCCCAGTTCCTTTAAAAGCTTTGCATCTCCCTCTCCCTTAAACCCAAAACGGTAATCAAAACCCGCAACGGCAAGCTTTGCTTTAAGTTTTGCAACTAGAATATCCTTCACGAAAGTCTCCGGTTTCATCCTGGAAAAGCGCTCGTCAAATTCGTCAAAACAAAGGAAACTCAAGGGCATTTCACTCAATAACTGAATTTTCTTCTCTTTCGGTATAAGAAGAGGTGTGAAAAGCTTTTTTCTCAAAATGTTTTCCGGATGCTTGGTAAATGTATACACAATGGGATCCAGGCCATTGAGCCTTGATTCACTGATAAGTGTATTAACCAATGCCATATGGCCGATATGAAGCCCGTCAAAATTCCCCAGGCCTACACCGGTATTTCCTTTTATAATGTTATTATCCATACTGCCGTATATCACTTCCATGATGATCACCTGCTGAAAATCTTTTTTGATTTAAGCATTGGCTTTCCCTGACTTTTAATAACTTCTCCCAATGCAATAAAAAGTTTATTTTTACTATATACCTTCAAAACAGCATTCAATGCATAGGGCTTTTCAGAAAAATCCAAAAATTGTCCGTTTAAAAACCTTTTTTCTTCACTTTCGTTTAAAATTACCTCTGGAAAATCCATGAAGGCTTTATCTATACTAAAAAATTTATCTTTCAAAGTTTGGTTATTGGCTGCCTCAATTATCTCCTCTACAGTTAAGGCTGATGATATATCAAAGCTCCCCGCTCTAAGCCGGATCAAAAATGACATCAGGCCCCCGCACCCAAGCCGGTTACCGATATCTGCACAAAGGGTCCTAATATAGGTGCCTTTAGAACACGCTACATCGAATACTACCTTGACTATCCTATATTCCTGATTAGCTATTATTGCCTGTTCCTCACGGATTTGAAGGATTCTAACAGAGTAAACCTCAACAACCCGTTCCTCACGGTCTACTGTAATCCCGCTCCTGGCAAGCTCATAAAGCTTTTTTCCTCCTACTTTTACAGCAGAATACATGGGTGGAGTTTGTGCATACTTTCCGATAAAGGATTTTACGGCAGATTCAATTTCTTCTCTGCCTGCAACCACATTATTTACAGCAAGGATTTCACCGGAGCTGTCCTCCGTATCGGTAGTAAGACCTAAGGTCATTTCTGCCCGGTAGACCTTGTCCTTATCCATCATAAATTCGATAGCTTTCGTAGCACTTCCCACACAAACAGGTAAAACCCCCACTGCGCCAGGATCCAAAGTTCCTGTATGTCCGATTTTTCTGACCTTCAAGACCCCTCTCAAAAAAGCAACAACATCAAAGGATGTCATTCCCGGAGGTTTCAAAACACTTATGATTCCGTTCATTTAAAGCACTTCCCTAATATCATTCATAATCATTTCCTTTACAGCTTCCATGGAAGCCGCCTTTGAAAAACCTGCCGCCTTTTTATGTCCCCCACCGGAATGCTTCATGGCAATTGCGGAAACATCGATATGGGTATTGGACCTTAAATTAACTTTAACTTCACCGTTTAACTTCTGCCGAATCATTACGGCCACTTCAACACCCCGGATATTTCTGGCCAGTCCTATAATATCACAATCCTCTTCCCTCACTCCGGATTTTTTTATCATCTCATCTGTGACAGCCATAAAAGCTACCTTTCCGTTTTCCAAGAGTTCTATAGAATCAATTGCCAAACTCATGAGCTTTAATTTTTCAAAAGAGGTCGTTTCAAAAACTTTTTGCGATACTTCAGATACATTTACACCGTTTCCTACCAAGTGGGCTGATATTTGGTGAGTCAGGGAAGTAGTATTACTGTACCTGAACCCTCCTGTATCGGTTGCAATCGCTACATAAAGATCCAAAGATATTTCTTCGTCCAAATCAACACCCATGTCTTTAATCAGTTGGTATATAATTTCTCCCACTGCCGAAGAACTTGTGTTGACGTAATTAACCAAAGCAAACATAGAGTTTGTGGTATGATGATCGATATTCACCGTTTTTTCTGCCCTGCTAAAAATTTCCCTCCGTTTACCAAGCCGGTCCATATCTCCCGTATCCAGAGCCACAACAACATCAAAGTGTTCCTTATCGCCACGGTAAACTTCTGAAAAGTCCTTTCCAGGTAAAAAGCCATATATATAAGGCACTTCTTCCTCAATATAAACTTTTACGTTTTTTCCCATTTTTTGAAGTGCCAAGGCCAGTGCAAAACTGGATCCCAAAGCGTCTCCATCTGCCGAAACATGTGGCAGTATCGCAATACTCCCTGCTTCTTTTAAAATTGAGATAATTTTATTTATAATCATGCCTAAACCTCTTTCGCAGTTACCTTATATCTATTTATCATACAAGGTATTCACCATCTTGTGAAAAGTAAGTGTCCATAAAGATGTACTAAAAACCATAACTTGGGTTATGATTTTGCTATTTATATTCAACCTCACATATTACGAAATTAACCTTAATTTACAACAAACGGCCTTTTAAGGCCGTTCGTTATATTAACTATTATTTTCATCTTTGCTTACAGCATCATTGATCAGCTTTGTGATATAGACACCATGCTCAATAGAGGTATCCAGCTCAAACTGCATTTCAGGAGTGTACCTAAGCTGCATCCGGTGTCCCACTTCTCTTCGGATAAAACCGGCAGCGCTTTTTAGCCCATGAATCGCATTCTTCTTTTCTTCCTCATTCCCAAGAACACTTACATGTATTTTAGCATACCGCAAATCCTTCGTAACATTTACCGCAACAACACTAATCAATTTAGGAAGTCTGGGATCTTTCAGTTCATTTTGAATAATACTGCTAACTTCCTTTTTCATTTCTTCGGATATCCGATGAATTCTATCCATTTTAAGACCAACTCCTAGTTATAAATAACCCCACACTTATCTTTCGACTTCTTCCATAACAAAGGATTCTATGATATCCCCTTCTTTTATGTCGTTAAACTTCTCTACCGAAAGACCGCATTCAAATCCTTGCGCAACTTCCTTTGCATCATCCTTAAATCTTTTGAGGGATGCTAGTTTGCCTTCATGGATAACAATACCGTCCCGGACAACCCGGATTTCGGAATTTCTAAATACTTTACCATCGGTAACATACCCTCCGCCGATGGTGCCGATCCCGGATACCTTAAATATCTTTCTTACTTCTATATGGCCTTGCACAACTTCTTTAAATGTAGGATCAAGCAACCCTTTCATGGCAGCTTGAATATCCTCAATCGCATTATATATTACCCTGTAAAGCCTTAAATCAACACCTGCGTTTTTAGCCGCTTCAGAGACGTTTACACCCGGCCTTACATTAAATCCGATAATAATGGCATTGGAAACCATTGCAAGGGTAACATCCGCCTCAGTGATAGCACCTACACCGCCATGAATAATCTTAACCCTGACTTCGTCATTGGTCAGTTTCTCAAGAGACTGCTTTACAGCTTCAACAGAACCTTGTACGTCCGCTTTTACAATGATATTTAAATCCTTTACCTTACCTTCTTTAATCTGGGTAAACAAATCATCCAGCGAAACTTTGGCCGAAGATTTAAGCTGCTGTTCTCTTTGTTTTAATCTTCTCTTTTCTGCCAGCTGTTTCGCAACCTTTTCATCGGTGATCGCATAGAAGATCTCTCCTGCTTCGGGTACTTCAGGCAAACCAAGAATTTCTACAGGGGTTGAAGGCCCTGCCTTTTTGATCCTGTGCCCCTTGTCATCTACCATTGCCCTGATTCTGCCCACTGTTGTTCCGGTTACAATGGAATCACCCACATTGAGTGTACCTCTTTGTACCAGCATGGTAGCAATCGGACCTCTATCTTTATCAAGCTTCGCTTCTACAACAGTACCTTTTGCCTGGCTGTTCGGGTTGGATTTGAGTTCAAGCATGTCTGCAGCAAGCAGTACCATCTCAAGCAAATGATCGATATTTTCCCTTTTCTTTGCGGAAACATTGACAAAAATCGTATCTCCGCCCCACTCTTCAGCAACCAAACCGTATTCGGTCAACTCCTGCTTTACTTTATCCGGATTGGCACCCGGTTTGTCGATCTTATTTACAGCTACAATAATGGATACATTGGCTGCTTTTGCATGATTGATGGCTTCAACCGTCTGCGGCATTACACCGTCGTCCGCTGCAACTACCAGAATCGCGATATCGGTTACCTGCGCCCCCCTTGCTCTCATGGCAGTAAACGCCTCGTGGCCGGGTGTGTCCAGGAAGGTAATATTCCGATTGTTGATCTTAACCATATACGCACCAATATGCTGCGTTATCCCCCCTGCTTCACTCTCTATAACATTTGCCGACCGAATTGCATCAAGCAAGGAAGTCTTACCATGGTCAACATGGCCCATTACGACAACTACAGGAGGTCTTGACTCCAAATCCGCTGCTTTGTCTTCCGCATCGTCAAACAGAATATCTTCTTCACTCACTACAACCTCTTTTTCTGTCTTTACGCCAAATTCATCCGCGATTAAAGTGGCTGTATCAAAATCCACCTCATGATTGAGTGTGGCCATGATGCCATATCCCATCATCAGCTTCTTAATAACCTCTGTTGAAGTTTTCTTTAAAGCCTCGGACAAATCCTTTACCGTAATGCTTTCAGGAATGGTTATGGATGTTAAAACGGCTTTTGGCGGTATGTGTTTTACTTCAGGCTGGCCTTTTTTACCTTTTACCGTTTTCTTTTTCTTTACGCCGTCGTCATCATAAAACTCTTCCAGTATATAATCCTCTGACAGAACTTCAGATACGCCTTTTTTCTCGCCCAATACCATTTTTTGCGGTTTGAATTTTTTATTTTTATCCGGAGTGGTTTGAGTCCTTGCTGTATCTTTTCTTTGTTCACGCTTAACATCTTTATCCATGTCTTTATTCTGATACTCACGTCTCAATTCACTCTTTTGGGAATTCATTTCCTCTTTCTGAGCAGCAGACAATTCAGGCTTTGGTATTTCCAGTGTTTTAGGACCCGTCCTGAAACCACCGCCCTGCGGCCTGTTGTTATTATTGAAGTTTCTCGGTCTGTCTGAAGGAGCAGCTGTACCGCCTGGTCCCCTTCTTTCGAACTGTCCCTGCTGGCCTCCCGGCCCACGGTTGTAGCCACCTTGTTGGCCTCCCGGCCCGCGGTTGTAGCCGCCTTGCTGCGGGCCACGGTTGTAACCGCCCTGCTGTCCTGCACCTTGACCACGGTTGTAGCCGCCTTGCTGCGGGCCGCGGTTGTAACCGCCTTGTTGGCCATCCTGACCCCGATTGTAGCCACCTTGCTGTGGTCCTCTGTTGTAGCCGCCTTGCTGTCCACCTTGGCTGCGATTGTAACCGCCCTGCTGCGGGCCTCTGTTATAATCGCCCTGCTGTCCACCCTGACCTCGATTATAGGCGCCTTTATCATAATTCTGCCGTTGAGGATTATGATCCTGATTCTCGCTCTGTTCCCTGCCTGAATGTGCATTCTGTGATCTTTCATAGGCTCCCTTGTTATCCGTATGCCTATTTTGAACTACAGGTTTGTTTTCAACAGCTTCTTCTACTTTCTCTGCTGCTATAATTTCCGGTTTCACTTCCGCTTTTTCATCCACTTTTATTTCTTGCTTCACTTCGTTTACCCTCTCTGCCTGCACGCCACTTGATTCTATATTTTTTATCTGCACCGCTTCTTCTTTCTCGTTAATGGGCTCCTTGACGATCTGTTTTATTTCCTGTTTTTCGTGATTCTTAATCTCCTGGCCTACATCAGCTTTTAGCTGCTCCTTTGCCATCGTGCCCTGCACCTCTGGTTTAATAACAGGATTTTGCTCTTTGTTGGGAATTGCCTTGAGGTAATCTACACCCCGATCCCTCACAAAGCCTGCTCTTAATCCTGAATTGCTATCCGCCGACCTTACCATATCCCTCTTGGTATTGACTCTTTGGTTATTCCCACGAACGTCCCCACGTACGTCCCCACGCACATCATTTCTTTGGATTTCAGGCTTTAAAGAAGTTTTCTCTTCCTTCGCTTCGTTCTTTGTATCTATAATAATTTCCGTGGTTCTTATGATTCTGGGAGCACTTTTCCCATCCTTCTTCCCATCCTTTTTGGCTTCTGTTTTCGCTTCAGTATGCACAGGAACGGGTGTTGCAACCTTTTTCTCCTCAGTCTCATTCTTCTTGCCGTCATGCCGGATAACGCCTATATGATTATACAAAGCTTGCAGCTCATTATCCTCTAAAAGACTCATATGATTCTTTACGACAACATTGATCTCGGCCAACTTTTCCATCAGCCGTTTACTGGTCGTATTCAATTCTTTTGCAAGTTCATAAACTCTAACTTTCTCCAACCTGTTCACCCCCACCTTCGTAGTCCTGAGTATCAATCAATTCAATCAAACGCTTAGAAAATCCCTCATCTGAAACTGCAATTACCGTCCGCACGCTTTTTCCTATATACCTCCCAATTTTCTCTTTTTCACCGAAAAACCGAATTGCAACATTTCTATATTGACACATATCAGCAAATTTCTTTCTGTTATTATAGGACGTATCCTCCGCCAATATAATAAGAAAAACCTTTCCCGATTTTAAAGCCCTTTCACAGGGTTCTTCTCCGGATATCAGTTTACCTGCTTTCATTGCCAAACCAAGAAAGGAGTATATTTTATTCTCCATTAGACTCCTCCATTTGCTGCTTTAATGTATCATATATTTCCTCGCTGATTTGTGATTCAAAAGCCCTTTCAAGCTTTTTTGTCTTTCTGGCTTTTTCAAAACATGAAACCGAATGACATATATAAGCCCCCCGTCCCGGCTTTTTGCCTACCAAATCAACCGAGATTTCATTTTCCTTGTTTTTCACAATTCGGATTAATTCCTTCTTGGGCTTCATTTCCTGGCATCCTAGGCACATGCGCAAAGGTATCTTACGCTGCTTCACTTAAAACCCCTTCCTTAAAGTAGAACATTTCAATATTATATGATTAATTGATTTCTTGTTCTTCATCACTCGTTTCATCACTTTGACTTTCGCTTTGATAACTGCCGTCAAAGTTTAAGAGCTGCTGCTCTATTGTGGCCCTCAGCTGTGATTCACTCTTAATATCGATTTTCCATCCGGTAAGCTTTGCGGCCAGTCTCGCATTCTGGCCTTCCTTCCCGATGGCAAGGGACAACTGGTAATCAGGAACCGTAACTTTTGCTGACTTTTCCTGTTCGTTGATATCCACCCTGATTACTTTTGCCGGACTTAAGCTGCTGGAAATATACTCTTCCGCATCACTGCTCCATTTTATGATATCGATTTTTTCGCCTCTCAATTCATCCACAATGGCCTGCACCCGGGTCCCTTTTTGACCCACGCATGCACCCACAGGATCCACATTGGGATCTTTTGAATACACAGCGATTTTTGTTCTTGATCCCGGTTCCCTGGATATGCTTTTAATTTCAACCGTTCCATCATGTATCTCGGGAACTTCCAGTTCAAAAAGACGTTTAACCAATCCGGGATGTGTTCTGGAAACGACAATCTGGGGCCCCTTGGTAGTCTTTTTCACTTCTATGATATAGGTTTTAACCCTGTCATTAAAACGGTACTCTTCATCCGGTGTCTGCTCGGTAGGAGGTAATACCGCCTCGGTTTTTCCCAGGTCGATCACGATATTTTTCTTTTCTGCCCTTTGGATAATACCGGTAACAATATCACTTTCCTTATTCAAAAATTCATCGAAGATAATGCCTCTTTCGGCTTCCCGTATTCTCTGGACAACGACCTGTTTTGCCGTTTGGGCCGCAATCCTTCCGAATTTCTTAGGCGTTACTTCAATCTCTACAACATCTTCAACTTCAAGCTTTTTATTGATCTTTTTCGCATTTTCCAAAGATACCTCAAGCAAGTCGTTGATCGGATTTTCAGTAACCTTTTTTATCGCAAAAACTTTTACTTCTCCGTTTCCACGGTCAATGGTAACCTTAACATTCTGCGACAAACCAAAATTCCTCTTATATGCAGAAATCAGAGCTGCTTCAATCGCTTCGATCAAAACTTCCTTATCAATACCTTTTTCCCTCTCCAACTGATCTAACGCTAGTATTAATTCCGCACTCATTTTTTTCTATACCCCTCCCAAATTCGGTTTCTTTAAAATTTCACTGCTCTTCGTACCATAGCAACCTTATCTTTTTCAAACTCCAACGGTGCATCTTCATTTTGTTTGATAGAAATGACGCCATCTTTTAATCCCAGAAGCTCACCCTCAAAAATTTTCTTACCGTTGATTGGCTGAAAAAGTTTTACTTCGACCAATTCACCCTTGAATTTTTCGAAATCCTTTTCCTTCTTAAGCGGCCGGTCAAGTCCGGGAGATGAAACTTCAAGAAAATAACTTTGTTGTATAGGATCTGTTTTATCCAGTTCGTCGCTAATATCTTCACTTACTGCCTGGCAGTCATCCAAAGTGACACCGCCCGGCTTATCAATATATACTCTCAAGTACCAATTGGTACCCTCTTTTAAAAATTCCACATCAACCAGTTCAACAGAATGTTTTTCCGTTATCGGCAAAGCAAAATCCGCAACCAATTCTTCTATCTTTTTTCTTGCCATAATTACCTCCAAATAAACATACTACTTTAAAATCACAAGTAAAACTCAAATAATAATACGAAAGAGTGGGACTTCCCCACTCTTTGAATGTTTCAAAAACTATTTGCTTTAACCCAGATGTATTATATCACTATTTTTCACCGTTATCAACCAATTTATTAATTTTTTAATAATATTTTTAATAAAAACAAAAAGAATTTCCCAATCAATGGGAATAGAAAAAAATGTTTTTATTCCACTCTCCCCCATAAAACGAAAACAGAATTCTCATTCTCAGGGTCGATGGCTGCCTTTTCCTTTATTTCAACCTTAAGAGTTTCATCATAAAAAGTAAATACATACTCTTCCTCAAAGGGCTCACCAATATTTTTCCATTCCAAAAACAGTTCATTATCACTCCGCCATTGGCCTCGAATCCCGACTTCAAACTCTCCGGCGCCCTGAACCGCTGTTCCCAGCCTAAAAACAGTACTTCTGGCAAAGGTACCGTTAAACTGCATTTTCAAGGTCTGCAAGGGGCCTTTCCCCTGACATATTTCCAAGGTACAATCGAAGAGATTGTTAAATGTAAAGCAAAAGGATTTAAACTGGTACTTGTTTAGTTCCATTAAAAATTTTTTCCCGGAAAAACTGCTCCATTTCTCTGGGAAATAAGGAAATACACTCTTTTTCCCAAGTGTAACCGATTGCGCATGCTTAAAAGCCTTCAGCTTCTGACTATAAGAAGAGCTCAAGCTTTTTGGCTTTACCGAGGGAATCAGATATTTTTCAGCCATTTTTACCGGCTGCGCCTGTTCCCCATAGGTAAGGCCCCCATTTACAACCATCACCATATCATGCTCCGGAAAAACCCAAAGGTACTGCCCACCAAACCCATTCACCCTATACCCGGAAAACGCGTTCAGCCACCACATATATCCATAGCCTTTGATGGAAGGCCTGAGCTCGTAAAAATCCAGCTTGATGTGGGGAGTCCATGCTTCCTCAATCCATTTCCCGGGAAGTATTTGTGTATGCTTCCAGCTTCCCTTTCTTAAATAGAGCAAACCAAGTTTTGCAACATCATGGGGCAGCATTTTCATCCCCCAACCTCCTGCATTTGCCCGTTCCGGCCCCAATTCCCATTCTACATCTTCGATTTCTAAGGGCTTGAAGAGTTTCCTTTTGGCAAACTCCAAAGTATTTTCACCGGTTACTCTCTGCAGCAGGATAGAAAGCATATGTGCATTTTCATTGTTATAGCAAAATGCCCCCCTCTTTTTTTCTTCTACGGGCAAGGAAAAAAAGTGTTTAATCCAGTTTCTTATAAACACCCCCGGCTTGCTTGCTTGTCCGTCTTTGATTCCGGTTGTCATGGTTAAAAGATTTTTCACCGTAATGTTCTCCAAACTGCTGGAACGATCTATTGCCACATCTGGAAAAAAACCCTTTACTTTTTGGGAAAGGGTTTCAAAATAGCCTTCATGGAGTGCAATCCCTACCAAGGAAGATATGACACCTTTTGTGATGGAAAATATATTATGTTTGTCCTCCTTGGTATAGGGATCAAAAAACTTTTCCACCACCATATATCCATTCTTTACAATGAGCAAACTATGAAGATTTATGTTTGTATCATGGATATATTGAAACATTTTCTCCAGTATTTCTGCATCCAACCCCTGTTCCTCCGGCTCGGAATACTGCCATTTGCCTGTAGGCCAATATACTTCCTGCACCCATCTCCCCTCCATTCCAAAACATAAACCCTGATTATGCCATCACGGTAATGAATGTAAACCAACAAACCTCATCCAAAAGTGAGTTCCGGCTTCCAAACTGCTTTTAATGATTTTACACCGGAATTCACTTGTTTATTTTGGAGCATCCATAGCTATGATTGCACCAATGTGATATCCTCTATTTTTATATACATATTTTCAACAACCTGTTTTAATATGCCGCTAAAATCGTCCAGCATTTTTCGGGCGGTGTCCCTCTTAAATAAAGCAGTTGCATACTCCAGGGAAAGCTTCACGCAATCATCGATCTCATAAACTTGGAAAAATATATCAATTCTTGCTATGTCATGCTTTATTTTATGAGAGGTTGACTTAAGTCCCTGAAGATCAATTCCTCCGATCTCCATATTCTGCAAGACAAATACCACATCAAACAGCGGATTTCTCGAAGGATCCTTTTTATTCAAAACCGCTTTTATTAATTCTTCATACTTGTAGTCCTGGTTTTCATAGGCGTGAAAGGCAGTCTTTTTTACCTCCTCAAGAAATTGGGCATAGGTTTTCTCCCCACTAGGATAATTCCTCATGCCAATCATATTAATGAGAAGCCCAATGGTGTTATTAAAATCCGGATGCCTTCTGCCTGATATGGGAGAACCTACAATAATGTCTTCATCCCCCGTATATTTATGAAGAAGTATATTGAATGCGGCCAACATCACAATGTAGAGTGTAGACCGGGTCTCCTTTGCAATATCTTTAAGCTTTATGTAAAGATGGTCTTCCAGTTCCCTGCTGATGGTATCTCCATCGAAACTCTGAACCTTAGGTCTTTCAAAATCTGTAGGCATATTTAAAACAGGAATTGTTTTAAACTGGTTGTGCCAATAATCCATTTGTTTTTTCATTTCATCGGAATCATTGAGCCCTCTCAACCACTGGGCAAAGTCCTGATATTGAACCTTTACTTCCGGAAGCTCCTCTCTATTATATGCCTTATTGATTTCTTTAAACATAATTCCGATGGATGTCCCGTCACAAATAATATGGTGCATATCCATAAATAGAATGTGCTTTTCCTGTCCGACCTTGATAACCATTCCCCTCAAAATAGGAGCCTTGCTTAGATCAAAGGGCTTTATGGAATTCCTAATCTGTTCCATGGCCTCAGCTTCATCCATTTCCATGAAATCCAGACTAAAATCAACTTGATCCAGGACAATTTGTACAGGCTCACCATTGACTTCTTTAAAATAGGTCCTCAGGCTCTCATGCCTTTCAATCAAAAGGTTGATGGCATCGTTCAATCTTTCAATATCAAACTTTCCTTCCATAGTCCATGCCCAGGGAACATTATTGCTCATATTCACCGGATTGGTCTTTTGAAGGGAATAGTACCTTGTTTGCTCGGGGGACAGAACGTAATAGTCTTTTCTCGGAGCTTTCCCGATAGGTATAAAAGCTTCTCCCTTTACCTTTTTTACATAACCGGAAAGCTCCATAATAGTAGGCATTTTGAATATGATATCTAAAGGAATCTTCATGCCCAAGCTTCCATAAATCTTTGAAATAAAAATCGACGCCTTTAGCGAATGTCCACCATAATCAAAAAAGTTATCGTCTATGCTGATATTCTCCAGTTTAAGATTTAAAACCTCCGCCCAAATGTGAGCAAGATTTTTTTCCACCCCATCCCTTGGTTTTATGATATTCTTCCTAAGTGTATTTTCAGGCAGCGGCAGGGCATCCTTATTGATTTTTCCATTTGCATTCAGAGGAATTTTATCCAGTTGAACAAGAAATGCAGGTACCATATATTCCGGAAGCTTCATGGATAAATATGATTTCAAATCCACAAGGTCAACTTGTGCACCAGCTGTAAAATAAGCACAGATAGCTTTATCCTTCTCCTCTATTACCACTAGAACCGCATCGGTGATTCCTTCAAATTTTAATATCTGGTTTTTGATTTCACCAAGTTCTATTCTAAACCCTCGAATCTTAACCTGATCATCTTTTCTCGCTAAAAACTCAACATTTCCATCCGGCAGCCAACGGGCATAATCTCCTGTTTTATATAGGATTTCTCCCTCTATATGAGGGTTTTTTACAAACTTCTCTCGGGTAAGCACGGCGTTATTAAGATATCCGGCTCCCACACCATCTCCGCCAATATAGATTTCTCCGCTTACGCCTACCGGTACGATGTTTAGGTGATGGTCCAAAATATAGACCGTTGTGTTTGAAACCGGCTTACCGATGGGGACCGTCCCCAGATTTTCATCCGTCCCGTTGATGTTGTAAAAGGTTGAAAAGACTGTGGTTTCCGTAGGACCGTACATATGTACAAGCTTGCCGCTCCCTAGATATTGATAAGCTTTTCCTGCATGTTCAAAGGAAACCCTCTCTCCTCCAAACAAGATCTTTCTAAGGTTTCTTAAGCATTCAATATTTAAATCTACCAGTGTGTTAAAAAATGCAGTGGTCATGAAGACAACCGAAATCCTTTCTCTTTCCAGAATATCCGCCAGCCGGTGGGAAATGAAAGTATCTTCCCTTTTGGGAATAACCAATCCAGCACCATTTAACAAGGCACCCAAGATATCAAAGACAGATCCGTCAAATGCATAGTTGGACCATTGAAGAATCCTGTCCTGGCTTGAAATATCAATATAATTGGTATTCTTTACAATCCGGACTACATTAAACTGCTTGATGAGTGTCCCTTTGGGTTTTCCGGTAGAACCGGACGTATAAATTACATAGGCCAGATTGCCGGGTTGGGTTTTTGGGTTGATTTCCTCTATATTACTGTTTTTAATGGCTCTTAAATCGTTCCGGTATTTGTTTTTGCTTAAGCAGGACCTCTTAGCA
Source organism: Clostridia bacterium (assembly GCA_026418275.1). GTDB lineage: Bacteria > Bacillota > Clostridia > Acetivibrionales > DSM-2933 > SKW182. The sequence continues at coordinate 217,420 of JAOABQ010000049.1, read as the reverse complement.
TCGCTTTTCTTATCCACCGTAATAAGGACATCATACCTAAACTTTGTCAGTTCGTTTTCTACTGAATAAATCTTCTTGGAAAATTCCAGGTTTATTAACCCGGGTATATCGACCTTTAAATCTTCAAAAAACTCTCTGGATAAAAACAATTCAGTACTAAAGTCGGTTTTTGTTTTATAGCCTTTTCCCCTATTGTTTATTTTAAACTGCTTCAATTCACGGAGCAGTTCTTCCTTTAAGTCCTGGTCCATGACATCTCCTATAAAGATGTGCCCATTCTCCCCCAGTAAATCCACTGCTTCTCGGATAAACTTCCTCAGGTAATTATGACCGTGGAAGCATTGAACAACACTATTCATAAAAACAAGGTCAAAATTCCTTTCTTCCACCCGATCCATTTCGTGGGCCTGCAAACATTGGAGCCGAATATTCTTATAGCCTTCCTTTTCGATTTTTTCTTTGTTCCGCTCTATAATCAGCGATGAAAGGTCGGTGCCGTAATACAAGCCTACTTTAGGAGCGATCTTAAACATGCTTACACCTGTAGCACAGCCGATTTCCAATACCTTCATGTCTTTTCTTAAAATATGGGAAATCTTTATTACCGCATTTTCCGCACATTCATCAACTTCCCTCTTGCTGAAAGGCTCTCCTGTATAACTGCTGACCCAACCGCCTCCATCTACATCGTCTTCCGCCTTCTCCGCAACATAATGCCACACTTTCTCATTCATCAGTTCGCTTTTTTCCATTTCGTCCTCTGAGTCAATATCGCTGCTGTCCATACAAACAAAGGTATGCAAGGCTTTGCACTCCCATTGAAGCCTGTTTAAAAGCCGGATATATTTCCTTTCGGACACCAGGACACCGATACCCGCATCTTCAATGATAACTCTCAACCTCTCTTCCGTAAGTGCAGGGTCCATGGGTACATAGCAGCCTCCGGATTTTAAAACTCCCAGGATGGATACAATCCGGCTCAACGACCGGTCCATGAGTATTCCTACCCGGTCATCGGGCTTGATCTTTTTTTCATGGAACAGGTAGCCCGCAAGCCGGTCCGACTCTTTATCCAACTGGGCATAGGTAATCGTCTCTCCTTCAAATACTACAGCCGTGTGGCCCGGCGTTTTTTCTGCCTGTTGTTTAAACAGCGACGCTATGGTTTCATGTTTTGGGTAATCCGTCTTTGTATCGTTAAAACCAAAAAGGATTTCATGCAGTTCTTCTTTAGACAGCATTTGAATTTCTTCAAGAGGCATGTTGAGATTGTTAAGCGTTTCCTCAGTTAACTTTAAAAAGTGGGTTTTTATTTTTCCAATGAAGTAAGGGGCATAAAAGGCTTCGTTATATTCCAATGTCACCCGGATCCGGTGGTCATTTTTAACCAAAGAGATTACAAAATTGGGTTTTATGGATGCTAAACTTTTTTTGTCATGTATATTTTCAAAAAGGATTACCACGTCAAAGAGAGGAAAAGAATCCTCGTCATACACCATATTAAGCTGGTAAAGCAGTTTTTTCATGGAATAATTCTGATTTTTCAATGCTTCAACAATGGATTGTTTTACATTGATTAAAAGATCTTTAAAAGATCCCTTTTCATCAGCCTGATTTCTTAAAGGAAGCAGGATATTCTCCGGCCGTTCCTCTTCGATATCCTTTGCCACAGGAATTCCCACTATAATATCATTTTGAGAGGTATACCTGGTCAAAAGCAAGACCACTTCTGTCACAAACAAAATGTATAAACTATGATCCGACCCTTTAGCCAATTGGTTAAGACGTGAGTAAACCTCCCCTTCCATATCAAACTCCAGCTTCTTCATTGATTTTTTACTGGATTCATCTGCTTTATATGAATGGGGAAAAGTACTTTTAGTAAAATTACCGCTCAATTTTTGGAGCCAATAATCCCTTTCCCTTCTTAATTCTACTTGTTCCTCCTGATTTTTGACCAATTGCTCCTCTTGAATCATATCAAAACCTCTCATAAACTCATTTGCGTTAAATATAGCAATATTTTGCAAACCAAATGGCTTTGATATCGCTTTTTGAGACCGGTTAATACTACTTTATAACGCAAATGAGTATTCAATGTGCTTTCAGTCAATTATATTCTTAAAAATCCTTTCTCATGCTTCTGTTAAAGTAATTCACCTATATATCCATCCGAATATAAGCTCAAATCCCTTCTCTGCCTTCCTTTGCCTGTTTGTTTATGACGGGGGTTTAATAATAAATCACACATATAAAACAATTGGCAGTTATGCATTTCCCTCACTAAAACAAGTTAATCTTTTTCGTCCGGAACAAAACATCAATAAGTTCTTCTTTTGTATTTGAGTAATACTTTCCTTTAAAATCTAAATCCCTCTCTATATTTACCCACCGAACCAGCTCGTTCAATGTCCAAATGCCATCATGGGGGAACCCTGTCCGGGGGAAATTAGCCATTCCAACAGCAACAATTCTGTCCGCTCCCCTAATCGCGATCATGTCCCTCAAACGTTCTTGTGCTTTCCATGGATACAATGTTACAGTTTGGGTATATTTCGTTATGTGTTTTACAGCCTCTTCCAATCTATCAATCCGGTGGATAATGACCGTTCTGTTTAAAGGATGTGAACGAACACGTCTATCATCCTTCGTTACAATAATTGTGAATCCATGGTCCTTCGTTGAAATTACCCTGTCCCCCTCTAACAGATATTCTTCTCTTGTCATTAGAACATGTGCTTTACTGTCACTCATAAGCTGTCCTTTTTTATATACCGAAAGGTAGTGCTCCATAGCTTCAGTTAAATGTTCTAAAAATTTTTCAAAAGTATCATTATCTGCAACAAGGTATAACTCCTGCGAAGTAAAGCAAGCTTCCTGATTATAAACACTAAAATCATGTCCGATTCTTAGGGCTATATCATTTAAATTATCTGTCGGATCCATAGTGGTTAAATCGACTAATGACAAGCTTCTCTTGGGACCGTACTCCAATACTTTTGTTCCCATCTTTACCTTTTTCTTAATCTCATTGATGGCAGTTTCTCCTCCCCAGACGCAAACTGCATCCGACTCGCCCAAAAGTCTTTCCTCCTGCCATGACTCCCGCTCCCAATATGCTACTGACAAACTTTTTGTTAGAGGATGTTCGGGATCGATTTCAAGAAATGATAATGCAAAATAAAGTGCACCTATAGGATCTCTTTTGGGCAATTTACATAAAGTGTTGTTTTTAACAATCAAACTTCTGTAGACACCAAATGTGGATGCAACAGGAATGTTACCGACTAAAATGTTTGTGACCAATCCCCTTGGTACTGCATGTACAAGACAGGTTTGAGAAGGTACCCATTCATCAATATACCATCTGTTTCCAAGTTCAGCTTCCAATTGGTCATACATTTCCGCCCGCTCTTTAAATAGGTATAAAAACAAGAGATAATCTCTAAGAACAATTTCTTCAGGATATCCGGTTAGCATGGCACTGTATCTTGCCGCTTCATCCCTCAATGGACATTCTTTACTTAGCCAAAAATGGGAAAGTTTATTAAAGAAGATAGTTATATCATCAAAATGAGTCGTATGAAGACCCGTATTTAGCCTACTCCGGATTATATTATCCACATCTTCTTCATTAAGGGCCGGCAGCCTAACTTCAATCCCAGTTTCAGTTTTGATAAGAATCTTTTCTCTCCCATCGCCCCGGATCACTTTTCCACACACAATAATAGGTAAGTCAATAATCAAACCGACACCCCCTCGCATACTTCTTTTCCTGTACTTTTCGGCCAGTTCAATATCACCTTTCGTTCTTTGCGGTTGAGTTCAATTACTTCGGTAATATTCGGCTTTAAAACATACCCACTTTCATCCGATCCCAGTAGATGTCTTTTGATAAAGCCAACACAGTTCTTCATTGCAATTTCCCCACTTCGAGGGTTTTTCCATATTTGATGGGAGGCCCCTTCTATTACAAGCTGCTCTGAGTTTGTACTCCTAAAACATTCCTGAATACTCTGTTGGTGTTTTACATCATTCCATTCATCCTTTTCACTGAAGATAGAGCAGTAGTGCTTTAGTTTAAGTCTTTTAGCATCCTCTCTTGCAGTTTCAAGGGAATCGTAATGATTTGCTAGAGAATCACTGGCAAAACAATCCCAATCGATTTCATATGTAAGCATCTTTCTTACACCAAACCTGTTTCCTTCATCAAATTGTTTAAAATAATCAACTCCTGTAATTTGAGCAATTGTATAACGAACATCTACTACGCCAACAATGGAAACAGCAGCTTCTATATGTTGAATATCCTCTAAAGCAGTAGCCAGATACTTCAGTACACACCTGGACGAAAGGCTCAAGGATACAAGCGCCAAAGGCTTGACTCCTTTCAGGTTCATAATGGAATATCTTACAACATTCCTTATATCCTCTGTTAAGCCGGATAAAGTGAATTTTTCTATAGAACCGCTGCTTAGTCCGCAGCAGTTGCTGGCATCAAACCTTAAAACGCGAAACCCATTCAAAACCAAATATTTTGAAATCATTAGTGAATCTCTGGCCGTCTTCTCATAACCCGGAGCAACGATAACCAAGGGTGAACCTTTGTCATGTGAATCCAAATAATCATAGGCACACCACAAGGAGCCTTTCTGAGTGCTTATTTCAAAATAGGATGTATTCATCGTTTGTCTCACCTCATCTCTCTAAATATTCCTTTTCAATTTTCAAAGCGCATCCCCTGGATTCTATGGTGTTGACCCTTCTTACAATATCGATGCACACACCGTTTCTTCCGCAGGGGCAGTTATCCACATACGTGATTTTTCCCAAGTCCCCCGACATAATGAAGCCGGGATAACTTGTCGGGCTTGCATCCAAAAAACATAACAGGCCGAAGCTTCCTTCCCCGGAAACCCTCTCATATGTATCCAAGTCGATAACAAAAGCATCCAGCCATAAGGGAACATGTTTTGAACCGCATTCGCATTCAGGAATTACCGTATTTAATTCAACCATATTAAACGCATCTCTTATTCTTTGCTTTTGGATTCCCTGAAGTATATCCATACAGTTCTTACTGAATTCATCCCGACTCAAAGATTGTAATTCTTGCTTTTTCCAGCCTCCTGCAGTTATGGCAAAAATCTTTTGACCATAATCAATGCTGATTCCTTCTTTCTTTAAGTATTTGAAGAATTCAACCAACATAGGTGGAGCCCCGATTAGCATGATATCCTGGTATTCATTTTTGTACTTTTCCATATCGTTTATAAGAGCGTCCATCCGGAATATTCCGTTTTGGACATAATCCAAGGTAGGAAATACCAGGTCGGAAACACTCATGACATATGAAAACCATATATCTTTCGCTTCTTCTGCAGAAGGTCCAAGGTTAAATACGATGGCATCCTCTACTCCATAGACATGGTCAATGGCATTTCGCACAGATCCTAAAAATCGCTCCAGTGTAGTATTGTCTCTCTCTACGGTGCTTGCAATCCCTTGGGTGCCGCTGCTAAAGCAGGTTTTGACCGTATCCTCACCGCTTTCGGTCCGGATACTTTTTGTTTTGAAGACCGTACTGGGAATGAGGGGAATATTTCTATGGTTTTCTTCAATATCCCGGATTCCGATACCCTTATGGTCGCAAAACGCCTTATAGGTCATATTATTGAGATAATGCATCTTAAAAGCATCGATTAAAAATTGTTTTTGCTGCATTTCCCGGTCATAGGGACTCGGAAAAAAAGCATCCTCTTTCTGAAAAATTTCTATTTCGATTGTCGGAATCGAACCGGCTTTTTTTATAACCCCCATAATAACCTCCCATCAATTTAATAAAAATACTATTTGGTATCTCTCTAAAAATGGTTTCTAAAAAATATTTCACGATCTATATTGCATCTGGTTTCCTTATCATTTTCCCGCTGCTTGTCTTTTCCAAGCTTTCAACGAATAAAAATTCCCTCGGTATTTTATAATCCTCAAGCTCCGTTTTACAAAAGCTTATGATTTCCTTCAAGCAGGTTTTAGCTTCATCCTGGGGAACAATGTAAGCAACCAGTTTCTTTCCAAGCAATTCATCTTCCTCAGCCTTTACCAAAACATCCTTAACTCCTTCAAACTCATACAAAAGGCTTTCAATTTCTTCAGGGTAAATATTTCTGCCCGACTGGACAATCATATTATCCTTCCTCCCGGTAATATATAAATACCCTTCCCCGTCAAGGTATCCTAAATCCCCGGTATAAAGAAAGCCATTCTTTATAGTCCTGGAGTAGAGCTCTTCTTCTCGGTAATAGCCTTGCATCACATTCTCACCTTTTACAACGACCTCTCCGATACAACCGGGTTCCAGAATCTGCCCTTCACTGCCATGGATAAATACCTCAACCCCCTCAAGAGGCTTTCCACAGGATTTATCCTTTTTCATCCAATCCTCTTTATAGATATAAGTAACCCTTGGTGATGCCTCAGTCAGCCCGTATGAATAAATCAATTGAACCCAAGGGAAACGCTCTGAAAACGCTTTGATGTGGGAATACGGCATATTGGCGCCGTAAAGATTGATTACTCTTAAATGCTCCAATCCAAATTGATCAAGATGCTTGTAACTCTTCAGTGCATTCATGATGGTAGGAACAGCAAAAAATACCGTGATCCGTTTTTGATCCATGAGATTTAAAATAAGTGATTCTGTAGGTATTTTTCTTGTTATGAAGAGCTTGCACCCGTTAAAAACCGAAACAAGCAATTCTCCCGTAATGCTTGATACATGATTCATATTTTTAACCAGTAAAATTTTATCCCGGTTATCAAGCTTTAAATACTTGGATATTGCCTTAACATTGCTAATAATGTTTCTGTCCGAAAGCCTGATCCCTTTAGGAATGTTTGTTGTTCCCGATGAAAAGAGAATAAGGGCCGTATCTTTTATACATACGGCGTTCTCTTCCTGGTAATCTTCTTTCCCGTTTATAGAATGGATTTCTTCGATTTCAAGGTCCTTCACTTCATTACGTACACAAATCATTTTTTCCAAAACGCCAGAATCCTCAAAATCCACTTTACTTAAATAGCCTAAAACCCTTCCGGTTGTCAAAACCGCTTTGATATGGTAGGTTTTTACTATTCTTTTAAGCCTTTCGGCGCCAATATTGGGATAAAGGATTGCAGCCGCCACATTACCGTAGTTCACAGCAAACAGGGCAATGATAAACTCAATGGAGTTCTCCATCATGATGGCTACATTTCCTTTGATACCAATACTGTTTGATCCAAGCCAGCTGCCGAAGGCTTTAACCCTTCTTAAAAGCTCCCTATAGCAAATTTTGATTCCATCACATTCTACAGCTGTTTTTCCGGGGTTTGAAAGAGCAGCATCTTCAAGAAGGTTAAATAGTTTCATTGTAAGATACCCCTTCAATAAAATTCTACTTTATAATATTTCTTTCAATATACTCTTCCTTAATAAGGGTTGCGCCATAGTGTTTTACAACCGAAACCATTTCTCCATCTCCGTTAAAAATAGCAGCAACCCCAGCCTGCCCGGGATAAAACCGCAAAAATTGCTCAAGTAAGCTTTTATCCTCTGTTTTTAAAATCACCGGCTGCTTTATGAAAAGAGACATATTTACGATAAATTCCTTTACGTCAAAGCCTTTTTTTACCTGAACGAAGTCAAGCATGATGATCTGCGCCCCTTCTCCAGTTAAGTCCAAGGCATAATCTACGATTCCCTGATAATCTCCGGTTGACAGCAGTTTCTCAAGGTCTAATCCATTCTGATCAATGAGTCCGATCTCATAATCACCCGAATCCATAACCAGATAGTTGTAGGGTGAAGCTATGGTTATACCTTCCTTGGGAATAAATGCCCCTACTTTATACTGCTCCACTTCTTTTTTGATTTCACAAACATATTCAGGCGTGGAACCGCAGCACCCGCCAATCAATCTTACACCGTTTTCCAGGAAGGTCTTTGTATAGGTACCGAATTCTTCAGGGGACCCTTCATAAATGACCTTTCCTTCAGACACTTTGGGTAAGCCCGCATTGGGTTTTACTACCAAAGGCACTTTTGCAACCCGGTACATCTTTTCTATGACCCCGGACAATTGAGCAGGTCCTTCAGAACAGCTCGCCCCAACCAGTTCGGCCCCCAGCGCCTGGGATACAATCGCACATACCTCCGGTGAATTACCGCTTAAGGTTCTCCCGTTTTTTTCAAAGGAAAAGGACGCAACAATCATTTGACGGGTGTTTTCTTTTGCTGCAAGGATTGCCGCCCGCATTTCCGCAATATCGCTAAATGTCTCAAAGTTGACACAGTCAGCCCCTGCAGCCTCAATGGCATTTACCTGCTCCTTATAAACATCATAGGCAGTCTCAAAAGTCAACTCTCCGGCAGGCTCGAATATTTCACCTGTAGCCCCCACAGAAGCAGCCACAAAATGGCTGTCACCGGCAACTTCTTTAGCAAGCTTAACCCCCATATAGTTGATATCATAGGTCTTATCCCCCAATTGGTACTTTTCAAGGTATGCTCTATTGCCAGGGAAAGTGTTTGCCTGCAGCACATCCGATCCGGCCTCCTTATAGAGCGCATAAACTTCTTTTACTACATCGGGCTTTATGATATTCCAATATTCACTGGTTTCCCCGCCTTTTAAACCTCTTCTTTGGAGCATAACTCCCTTAGCCCCGTCATATACCAATACTTTTTCACGAACTTGTTCCTTTAAAGTTTTCAAAAAGCTCACACCTTTCCGATTTTTCTTCAAATGATATACAGTTTTATAATAGAAATTACGATAAATCCAGACACCGTTCCATAGTATTGTCGTTAAAGTGTTCGCCTCATTATTCTCCAAACGGCTCATACTTATCGAATTCCATATACAACGCATTAAAAGCCTTCCACTGGCTCCTCTGTCATCCCAAGTTTTTGAGGTAAAACATAAGTCATAATGGTATAGATTTTCCTTAGTTGTATATAGATCATAACACTTATTTATTGCCTTGTCAGGAAAATGTTTACTTCTTTTTTAAAGCAAATATACTGCAAAAAGGTCGGAAGCTTTTGAAGCAATATTAAGAGAAAAGCGGCCTTTTCTGTCAAAGGGTTTTCCCCGCCAGGTAACTTCCATGCTTTTCATATCCCCTATCAAAGGATCACAATCCTTCCATCCGAATCCCTCTATCTCCATTCCCTTTTCATCCAATACCGCCGCTTTAAGAAACCCATCTTCATTGACAACTGCGTTTACCGCAATCCCGTTTTTTACTTCTAGGGGCTTTGTCCGGACAAAACCGATATTTTCCGAAGACCTTAAGCTTAAAAACCGATCCATGCCGATTTTGGCCAGACCTATGCCGAAGTTTTCGCAACCGGCCAACTGGTCTGCTGCAAGGCTGGATTCCATCCCCCCGTAATAGATTAAAACTTCATCATACTTTTGGATCATTTGAGGTGTTACAAATAGTACTCCATGATCCCAATCCCCTTTGTCCCCGTTTTTTATAAAAGGCTGGCTGCCTCTTTTCGGCCTCGTCCAGGTTTCTCCGTCTCTACTCACAACCAAATCAATCTCTGTATTTCTTTTTAGAGGATTCGCGTCGTGCTTTTCAAGGAGTCCCATATATTGATTCTCATAAACAGTGTATCCAAACCTGTGGAAATCAATATCCAAAGGATCTTCCATATCCGGTTTCAAAATAATCCTATGATTTTCCCATACCCCAAGGTCTTTGCTGTCACATTGGGCAATCATCCGTTGGGTCTCATCCTCCACTGGCTTCCAATTGCCATGTTTCTTCGGGTCATACACCAAATCAAAGTCTTGCATCACTTTCCGCAGCAAAACATATTTTTTACTTGAAGCATCAAAGCAAAAATTGATGGTATCGTCGGCAGCAAAAAATTCAATGGTATTTTGTACCGCATCAATGGGCGTTTGCCATATTAAATCTCCGGGCCAGTTCCAGTGGATTCCATCGGTTGAAAAACAAAGCCGGATTCCGGGGCCGGATTCACCCAAATCGGCATAGTAAGCCATTGCATATCGATTCTCATTTACCGGCTTCTCCAATTTTACAACGCAGGGCTGATCCGCATATTTGCCTAGGAAAATAAGATTGTTATTCCCGTTATTGATCTCATTTACAACGTTTAGGCAAGGCTTTTCCCAGTTCACCCCATCCCGGCTTAGGGCAAGGGCAATGCCCTCATTGATGCAATCATAGGGAGGCTCCTTATTAAGCCACCACATGGTATAATATGCCTTATACACACCTTCATCCAATATAACACTCCCATACATGGAAAAGGTACCTTCCCAGGACTCTGTTGGCTTAATTACAGGATTTGACGCGCACTTTTCCGGGTAGTGAAGCGTACGTGTCATTTTAAAGGTTTGATCAATATACAAATCATCAAAAAAAGAAATAACCGACATTGGGTCCCTCCAGAATCATCTAAATTTTATGCAAATCTTTGTTTTAAGCATCCTTATTTTTTAGATTCCACCAGCAAAACAAAATCTCCGACTGTCTGAAGATTCTCTATTTGCAAATCCTCTTCACTGGCTTCGAAACCGAATTCACTCTCCAAATCCGCAATGAGCTGAATATATCGTATGGAATCAAACCCCAAATCTTCCATAAGGTTTGTATCTCTGTCAATTTCCAATTCCTTATCGTGAAATACCGATATACTTCTGATAAGGTTTACAATTTTTTCGTAATTCTCATTCATTTGATAGTCTCCCTTCAGTTCACATTCTACAGCATGGATGTAATTAATTTAACTCATACTTTTCCTTTAAAAAGCCCAGCATATTATAAATTTTATCCCTATCAAGGTTCCGCTGGCTTAAGATCCCATATACCAGCCTTTCCAGGCCAAATCCGATGCACGCGGAAACAGCCGTTTTGCCCTGATAGGTAAAATTAAACCTTCTTCCGAAAAAGTTTTGATGGTTGTTAAAGGAAGCAAAGGCAATTTTGGAGCCTGTATGGGGAACCAAAACATTGGCTTCATACTTATTGCAGCCCAATAGCTGCATCAGCTTGAACTTGTTATAGTTTGCTACAAAAAAGGAATCGTTCGCCATCGAAATATCAGCCGTAAGATCAAAGTATTTGATTAAATCCGTCAAAAATTCCGTCGAGAAAGCGTAAAATTGGTTAACCCCTTCAGGATCCCCTACAAAAATAATTTCACGCATTTGAAATTCGGTTAACCTTTCAAAAGCTACCACATTCATAGTCTCACGCCGGGTACAATGCCCCAACACCGTAAAATAGCCGTATTCATTAAAATCCATATTTTCAAGGGTCGGATACAATAAGGAACAAGCGGATGTCTTTAAACAGTATTGAGGATCATCCATGTAACTCTTTATATGGCAGCAGTCAATAGTCTCCTCTTTTTGAAAGCTCTCTATTGTATGTAGATCATTTACCAAAGGCGAAATAAAAAACAAGTATTGTGGAAATTCATCTACCAAACCAAGTAATTTGATCCGGTCCCATGGAATAAAATTAGGTAAATGAACTTCTTTGGCATTAAGTTTTTGGGCAAGCTTTTTAAATACCCCTTCCATTTCGTTTATCAAATCCAAAAACAAACCATTATAGCTCAAATGCCCGCTTCCGTAATCGTAAACCATCCCTTCCGCTTTCAACTTCTCCCATATGTTCTCTCCCGGATATTCCAAGAGGGACATATTTTGGAAGAGGGTCTTATTCTCCTTATTCATGACACTTCTTCCGATTTTGGTTACGATTAAATTTACCAGTTCATTGAATTCACTTTCCTGTCCGCAAAAGCTAACTTTTAAAATTTTATTGTCCTGTTCCAATTCCACAGACTTAATTTTTGTACTGGAATAGGATATGGCGTTTGAAAAATAAGCAGGGTCCATGCTTTCGTGAAGCAGTTCTTTCAAGTTAACCTTTATTTCAATAGTATCTTCACCCATTTTATCTCCTCCGTGTTTACCAGGTAGTCCAATGTTTTAAGGCTATTCCCAACATTTATCCGGTTTCACCCTGTACACCACCCTGCCAAATATCAAAGATCATGAAGCTTTTCACATTGGGAAATAACCTTTGCAGCGTGATGTGATGTTTCAGCACTACACCGTTTAGCTCCTTGGAAGGATTTTTATAGAGATTCTGCTTTAAAAAATCAAACCTTGACCAACCTTCCAGCGTATCGGGTACATCGAAAAACTCCTTGTTTTCCTCAAGGAATAAAGTACCTGGTGTAGGATTATAAAATCCCAATTCCCCTGTTGGCGCGCTTACGATTTTTGAGACACTCAATCGGAGGTCTAAGGTTTTTCTTACAGCATCCATATCTTCGATAGGGAAGCTTATCACATAGGAAAAATGCGGGAATATGTGATACTCCTTCCACAATAGCTCTGCTATCCCAAGGGTATCAAAGGGTTGGATTCCTTTTTGGTACTTTTGGATAGTGTCCTCTGCTGCTGCCTCCGCACCCATGAACAGCATTTCACATCCCGATTCCTGCATCAGCTTTAAAGTGCCCTTGTTATGGAATTCCTCAATATCCGATGTACGTGCAGTGGAAATCCAGTTCACCTTCACATTCTTTTCAATGAGCAAATTGCAAAAGTCCCTCAGCCTTCTCCGGTCGGCTACAAAATTCGCGTCTTGGAACAGTACGCCATCAATCCCATATTTATTTTTAAGATCAAGAATATGCTCCACCAGCTCATTGGCATGAATCGCATTCCATTTGGAGCCGGATATGATGGGCTCACAGCAGAAAGTGCATTTATGGGGGCATCCGAAGCTGGACAAATAATCTATCATTCTTTTACTTCGCCTAGTTTGACATACATAGGGCTCTATGGAGTCCAAAAGATCAAAATCCGGAGGATTAAGCTTTTTATGCATACCATTTTCTCTTTTGGTTTCAATAACTTCTCCATTTTCATCCTTATATAAGAGGTTGGGAATTTCCTTCATTTTTTCAAAATCCCAAAGACAATCAAAGATGTGCTTTATAATCCCGTCCCCCCTTCCCAATATCACCATATCCACATATTCGGAAGCAATAGACCTTTTGGGATCAAGACTAACATGGGATCCACCCCAAATAATGCGCAGCTTGGGATATACTTCCTTCACCGCTTTACAGGCTGATAGGGCAGATGAAATCTGTGATCCGGGCATAGCCGTTACAAGCATTACATCCTTCCCTTCCAGCTTATGGTGCAAAACATCAATGGAGTTTTTTACCACTCTTGCGTCAATCAGTTCAAGCTGGTGCCCGGTTTGCTTTAATGAAGTTGCAAGATACAAATACGCCAGGGGCATTGTCGTAAGTGGGTTATTCTCTATGGGCGGGTGATAAAAAAGAGCCTTCACCAACTTATATCACCTCTTTTTCCTTACTATTTTGAATTATGGGTTCTTCTGATCCTCCAGGTTCCCTTAATACAAGCCTTTTAATGTAATTGGACTTATTGATGGCCTGGATGTAACTTTTAAACTGATCTATATTTTTTACCTTCATGTTATACATGGAATTGATAAAATGAACGATTTCCTCATTCTCATAGATCTGACTTTGAATGTTTAACATATGCATCACTCTTTTTTCATTAAGCAGTATCTTATATAAAAAGTAATCCTTGATATAGTTGACAAACTGGTTGCTTAACGTAGGGGTGCAGTAGTCGTTCACATTGTGGTATAATTGGTTGGTTGAACGGCTTAACATTTCCTCGCTAAACCCTTCTTGCCTGGCAAGCTCATACATTTCGGTTCCCGGGTAATACCTGGCAAAGAAAATAAAGGGAAAGTTAAGCTTCTCAAGGCTTTCAGCATACTTTAATGTAAGTATAGCTTCTTCCTCCGTCTCTCCAGGAAAACCAAACAGGAAGAATGCGTTTACCAATATGTTCTTTTCGCAGGAATAAATAATATTTTGCCTTAGCTTTTCCAAATCAATATATTTTCGTATACGCTTTTGCAAACCTTGGGATGCTGTCTCTACAGCATAGGTTACAAATACTGTTCCTGCTTCCACCATATAATCGATATAGTTTTTGTCTATGATATCGCCCCTGATTCCATTTGGAAAATACAAGCGTATCTTAAATCCGCTCCCGATAATGCGCTTAAATACCTCTATGGCACGCTGATAGTCAATATTGAAAATATCATCAATAATAAAGAAATCCCGGATATCATATTTCCTATATAGGTATTCAATTTCGTTAAATATGTTTTCGGCCGTCCTCAGCCTTGCCTTATTTCCGAAAATATTGTGGCAGTAAATACATTTGTAAGGGCATCCTCTGGAAGTCAGCAGCACACCTTGGCGTAAACGGTTGTAGCCATAGTTGATAAAGTGGTCGTACCTGCCTAGATCCAATGCATCATAATCCGGAAAAGGAAGTTCATCCAGGTTTTCGATATAATCCTTTTCATACTGTCCGTCCTCATATAAAAGGCCCTTTATCCCTTTTCTTACATCCCTTTTTTGGATAATATCCTCAACCACCTGGTAAAAAGCTCTTTCACCATCTCCTATAAAGATGTGGTCAAATAGACCCCATTCGGCTACTTCACCGGTGTTGGCATTGGTTATAGGCCCCCCCAGCATAAGGCGGTACGATGTCTTTTGGTAGTTCTCCCGGATTGACACCGCACACTCCAGAAGATATTCCTTGTCCAGGGACAAACACCGGATGCCTATGATATCCGGCATAGTTTGATTTATCATTTCCAATAAGTCCTCTATACTTTGAAAATCAACAAAGGACTTGACAATCCGAATCTCAACATCCTTTAATTTGCTTTTAAGGTACGAACTCAAATACATAAGCCCGATAGGCAGTACAATCTGGTTGTTTTTTATATCCTGAAGGTTTGCGAAAAGCCTCCCTTGCAGGTCAATGAGTATAATTTTTGTCTTTTCCATAATACCCTATGCCTCACTTCAAAATATCTTCCCCGCTTCCTCTTGTTCACTCTCTTCACAGCGCCTATCATGTAGCTAATTACTCTTAGAACTTCAGCAGAGATACTCCCCACAAAAATCCTGCTCCGCTGCTGATCATAAGAAGGTATTCCCCATCCTTAAACCTGCCTTCACCCTTAGCACGACAGTAATTGACGACTAAATCCGCACCAAAAATATGGCCTGTACCTTTTAACCCGTTTAAAAATACTTTCTCCTTACTGATCCGCAAGGATCCTATTAAACCCATATAATCATTTATATTCATATTTTGATAAAGTACATGGTCAATATCCTCCAAGGACAGGCAATTGGACTCTAAAACCTTCCCTACCAGGTCGTTTACGACTTTGTAGTGCATGGGAATAACCCTTTGCTCAAATCCTGAAACATCGAAGTTTCTGATATGTCCATGACGGATTCCCATGATAGAATGAAATTTACCGATACTCATGGTCTCGGTATCCATGAGAATGCTCTCACTATCTTCTCTTCCTAAAAGCAGCACACTTGCCCCATCTCCTACGATATTGGACGGAAAGTAAACCCTGCTGCCCTCCACCCTATCTTCAGAAAACAAAATTGCATGTTTTATATGGTGTAAGCATTTAAAGTATACCGAAGCCGTTTTCAATGCAATCTGAAAAGATGAACAACTGCCATTTCCTAGGGCAATGACTAGTGCTTGATCCGCACCGATCTCCCCCTGGATTTTATAGCATAAGGATAAACCGTTTTCATCCCTTGATGTGGTGCTGTAGTCAATGATCAGAGAAATATCCGAGCCTTTTAGATTCCGCTTTTTTAAAACCTCTTCAATGGATTGTAAAACCAACTCACCGGGTTTTTCATCCTGAAACCCATGGACCTCCCCAATCTCTGAAAAGTCAACTTCCTTCAGTTTGGGAATCAGGAGTTTGGGCTTGCAAAAGTTCTCGATATAATCCCTATTTTCCTCAAGCAAATCTCGTACCTTTATGGTTTTTGGGGGCAGTTTATATTGGGCCTCCAAAATTCCAACCTTATTCTTTTCACCAGAATCAATCACATTTTTATCTCCTCTTTCATGTTGTTGGAAATTAGATCGGCAATGGTATTGATGTTTTGGAAAGAATCCCGGTTGGCTTCGATTTTATAAAAATCCAACTTGTATTTGTCTTCAATAAACAAAATTAAATTCATCATGGAGAGGGAATCAATAATTCCATTCTCCAACAAGTGATACTCATATGTAAGTTCTACAGGATTGTTCTCCAAAAATTTCTCTTCAATATACTCCTGTATGGTTTTTCTGATGCTGTTATATAATTCATGATCCCTGTTGTTCATTTTTCATGACCTCCAAAATTCTAAATTTCCGATACAACTCTAAATCCTATACAATTGAGGCAGCTGGCTTCATAACAGGAAAACCGCTTTCCGTTTCTAAGATTATGAGATTCACCTAAAATGAAGGCCCCACCCTTAATCACCCTGTGCTTTTTTAGGATTTTATCATCCTCTTTACAGTTAAGTTTGAAAGCGTATTCATCTTCACACCACTCAAACACATTTCCTGTTACATTAAAAAGTCCGGTGTCCGATTCCTTCCCGCTCTTTGCACTTTCCGGTTCATTACAGTTTACGATATATTCCGACCTGTCGAATATGTCTCCCAGTGCCCACTTTAGCCGCTTTGGCCCCATGCTGGCATATTGCCACTGACATTCGGTAGGCAGTTTAAACTTTTTACCGGCTTTATTTCCAAGCCATTGGCAGTAAGCACGTGCACCATACCAGGAAATTCTGGTCACCGGATACTCCTCGTAGCCTTCCTTGCACCGGAATTCCCCGTTCCGCTTTAATATGAGAGAATCCGCCTTGTCCAAATCAATGATTTTATTTCCATCCTGGTCCAACTCGGACTTAATGTCATTGAGGAAACATTGAAATGCACGATTCGTTATTGTATATTTACTGATGAAAAAGGGCTTCATATGGACTTGGTAGGTGGGAAGCTCATCCAAATCCCCGTCTCCCCAAATATCCCCCATAATAAAATCATCCTCTTCCAATCGAACCAATTCGGGAATCTCAATCCAATCTGTCATAAATCACATCTCCACTCATTTTCTCTCCATCATGACATGATATAGTTTAAAACATCTTTATCAATATCCTTTACTCTTCTTCTGAAGAACAAGGTAAACATATCTTTGATTTCATCCACACTAAAATGTTTTGCTAAAATCTCAACCGAATTGTTAAGCCTTTCACGGTTTAAGAATATATTTCTTAAATACCAGTGATTTAGCCGCTCAAAGTCTCTCCTTTTGATGAGGGGCGTCTCCTGAAAGGAGGCATGATGGTAAGCTTCCTCGTAGGTTTCCTTATTAATCATGATCCCGTAGTTTCCTGCGTCCTTAAAAATTTCTGTTCCGGGATAATACTTAAGTGCAAAATAATAAGGAAGGACTACTTTTTTAAAGCCTGCAAAATATTTCAAGGATTCCTCCGCCTCTTCCACCGTTTCGGTAGGAAAACCCACCATAAGACATAGATTCGTTATGACGTTTTTTTCACAGGCATAGTGGACCATTTCTTCAAGCTTTTCGATGTCCATGTTCTTTTTAATGAGCTTTTGCAGCCTCTTTGATGCTGTTTCCAAAGAAAATGTCATCCATATGGCGCCTGAAGCTATAAGCCGGTCCATCAAATCTTTTGTTAAAGAATCCGCCCGGATGCCGTTAGGAAAATAAAAATTCACTTTGGGCCCCTTGGTTATCATCATGTCTGTAAATTTTTCTACCCGTTTACGGTCAAAAGTAAAATTGTCATCTACAATGCAAAAATCGCATATCCCAAACTCACTATTCAAATAGGAAACTTCCTCGTATATATTCTCAGCACTCCTGGCCCTAAAGCTTTTGCCGAATACATTATGACAGTAGGTACAACGGTAGGGGCATCCCCTGGAAGTAAAGAGGACCCCCATCTTTCTCCTGCTGTAACCGTAATTTAAAAAAGAAGTATACTTTTCTAGGTCAATCCCATGGTAATCAGGAAAAGGTAATTCGTCCAAATTTCGGAGACATGCCCTTTTCGGTGTCCCAACCACCTTGCCGTTCTTCCAAAATAGGATTCCCCCTAGACTCTCCAAAGAGTCCAAAAGCATTGTTTTTCCATGTTCTATGTATGTTTTTACAATCTCTTTTAAGGATTCTTCTCCTTCACCCTCTACGAAAATATCAATTTTACGGTTATTTAATAAAACTGCATTATCAGAAGATACATTGGGTCCACCGAGGATTATAAGAGATTCCGGGCTCTTCTCCCGTATAACATCAACCAACTGGAACACTTTTTCGGTGTAGAAAATCACACTTCGGATACACACAATATCCGGCATAAATGATTCCAATAACTTTGAAAATTCCTCGTTCCCGTTGAAGTCGGTCATGGTGCTTAGAATTTTTGTCTCAACTTGTCTGTTGAAATATTTTTTCATATAAGCACTGAGGTACATCAACCCAATCGGTATCATTACCTGCTCAAAGTTTATCAGTGCTTTATTATTTGTAACCCATGAATCGCTCGGTTCAATGAAGAGAATCTTATTCTTTTTTGCCATCATGGAAGTTTTCTCCTATAGTTAGTCCCACTACTTCTAGGAAACATTAGCAGTTTATATTGTCCTGGTTAAAGAAATTTTTCTTTTCCGATAGACACTTGAATATGCTGTTTGCCATTTTTTCCTTTTCAGAATCACTGTGGAAATAATACTGTACATTCCCTGCCCACAGCTTTCCTAAGTCGGTAAGTTCAATGCTGTCTCCATTGTCTTTGATGTAGCCGCTTATAATCATGTCATCAATTTTTTCCTTAAAACGGTTGTAATTGATTTCGTCTTTTCTAAGCTTCATATAATAAGGGAAGAGGATTATATCCCTTTCTTCAAGGGCTTCCTTTGAAACAATATTTCCAGCCTCCACAGGATAAATGCCATCCTCCAGACTTCCGATATACCGCTCCAGTGAGCAGTGGTTTCTATAATTCATTCCGCCGCTGTACATGAATGTTCTGGCAGAGGGGCCTATTGCCAGAAGGTCTGCGCTAAAAGCATAAAGAATTCCCTTTTTGCTGTGCTTATAACCTTTAGGCTCGAAATTTACACTCCGGATATGGTCAAATCCGTTTTCACCAAAGGTTTCCATGATTGCGGCAAACATTTCTATCTCATTTTTATTGCTTGGTTTTGACTTAAAGTAGTCCGTGTCCAAAAGCTTTTGAAGCTTTGTATTGGGTGATATATTAAGGTCGTATACATCCACAACGGTAGGCTTCAGATCACAGATCCGGTCCACATTATACCTAATCTCAGTTACATTTTGATCCGGGCAGTTGTAAAGCATATCGCATCCCCATTCATCAACCCCTGCTTTTTCTAGGGCATTCAATGCCTTGAATATATCAAGGACAGAGGATTCAACCCCCAGTTTCTTCCTTAAACGCTCATTAAAGGTCTGAATACCGAAGGAGGTTCTTGTCATCCCCATTTCCTTCAGTGCCTTTAATTTATTCACATCCTGAAGCGCAATAGGATCGCCCTCAATAGATATAACCTCACACTTTTCCATATTGAAATTTTTATAAATTGCATCAAGGATCCTGATTAAGAGCTCGGTTTCCAGTACCATGGGCGTACCCCCACCCATGTTTACATTTACGATGGGTACATCTTTGAAATAGGGTTCCTTGGAATACATCTCCAACTCTTTAACCAAAGCATTCACAAACCTGCTTTTTGTCTCATAATCGATGTTTTTATGGTGTTCCTTGTAGAAAGGACAGTAGATACACATACTCCGGCAAAAGGGAATATGAATATAGATCATGGTATCCCTGTCTTTTGGACTGGGTGTATTTAAATAGCCTAAAAATTCTTTCGGTTTTTCGACCTTATCTTGAAAACCGCAAATACATGGATATCTATAGAAATTTGTAAGCTTTTCTGTAAAAGCAACTTGATTCGCCATAATCATCTTCCTTTTCTCTTAAATTTTACTTAACCCGATAGTGCCTCGTAACATAATTCTTTTCTAAAGTATGCGAGGCACAAACAGATGAAGTACATTTTTAACACTTTTAAAAAACTAGAAATTTGTTGTGTTAAAGAGCACTAGTACTAATTCTGTATATACTTGCTTACCAAATCCGCAATTTTATCTACTGTCTGAAAATTATCCAAAAGCATGTCTTTATTGTTTATTTCCTTAATATTGTAAGCTTCTTGAATGAAAGACATAAGCCGGATAATTCCCATGGAATCAATTAACCCCTTTGAAATAATATTTTCATCTGGCCCAATATCCGTTTCGCTGTTATTAATAATCTCTTTCTTGATAAAATCCGTAATATCAAGAATAATTTTTTCTTTCATTGATAAGCACCTCCAAAAATATAGTTAGAATAGATTTGGCAAAGCAATCCTAAACCCGTCTACCATACATTTTGCATGGGGGTGTATGGCATGCCTGTAGGATTTACGCATTTTTTCCTTTCCATCAATAAAACATCCCCCGCGGATAACCCGAAAAGTACCTTCACTTGCGCCCCATGGGTTTACTTCACTATCCTTTTTATATATTGCATACTTGTCATGACACCATTCGTTGACATTCCCAATCATTTCATGCACCCCGAAGCCATTTGCAGGAAACGTTCCTACCGGAACCGGAGAATTCTCATCCAGCCCAAACCCTCCGATTTTTTTATTACTTGCCCGGCGGCCTTTGTAACTACCGGAGTAACCTTTAAAGTTAATGAGCTCAGCATCAAACTCATTACCATAAAAGCATTTGAAACCCTCAGGACCTCCACATGCATACTCCCACTGTGCTTCAGTAGGCAGCCTGAAACCATTCTTAGTTAGGTCTCCCTCCAGTGTTTCCAAATCATAGACCGATTCAAGACCGTTTTTCTTGGAGCACCAGTTGCAGTATGCCACAGCACCTACAAAGCTCACTTGAACCATGGGAAAATGCTCTGCACCTTCTGAAATTTTGTATTTTCCGCCCTCATTTAAAATAAAACAAGGATCAATAAAATCACACCATATTTCCTGGAATTCATCCCCTGAATCTTGGATAAAATCAAAATATTCCTTAACGGTAACGTTGTACTTCCCAATGAAATACGAGTCTGTATAAACCTCGTGAACAGGCAGTTCCTGTTTGAAGCCGTCACCGAAAGTATCTCCCATCAAAAAAGTCCCTGAAGGTATTTTTACTAGATTATATTGATTAACGATATTCGTATCCATCCTAAATCCTCACTTATATTGAATGCGATAGACATTTACATCGCGCTTACATTTTCTTGATCTCATATCGTAGAAATTCAGCTCATTCATGTCAAATCATTTTCATGATCTATAAAGAATTATTTATACCGTCACTTCAGATTTCTTCTGATATACACAATTTTTTTGACAGTTGTGGTCGTTTAAAAAGCGGATCAATTCCTCCGGCATACTTTTAAATATTCCATCCAAAGATGTCCCGCTAAATATATTTCCGATTACCACCGGATACCCCAATTCGCAAATGAGGACATCTCCATTGCTGTGCAAATGTAACTGTTTTTTACCTTCGATGCACTTTGGAAAATATACACCTTTTTGATTTAACTCATCGATCCTTGAATTGAATTCATGGTAATGGGTAATATCGATACAACTAAAGAACATTTGGGTATCATCTTTTTTATTTTTGATTATCCCCTCAATGACCTCGGACAGCTTGTCCTCAAAAGTGATCTTATTCCAACCGCTGTGTATGGTTGGAACGCCGTACTGGATTTCCATTTTCCGCACACCCAAATCGTATACAAAGTTGCATACCTCTTTCATGTTATTTTCCGTCTCACTAAAAATAATGGTCTCAACAACCGTATCCAATCCGCTTTGAACCGAGGTTTTTATATTGTCTATAATGCGGTCAAATACAGTTTCATCTACTTTATAAAACCTGGAGAAGTCTTTTGCATTTGTAAAGTTGAGTGAAATGTGCAAGGTTTTCAATCCTGCGTTTTTTAATTCATATATTTTTTCCTTATTTAAAAGACTGCCGTTGGAGTTAATTTGAGAATGGATCTCTCTAGACGTACAAAAATCCACTACCTTAAGACAATCGTCAAAGTACATGAGCACTTCCCCTCCGGAAAGTTTTACTCTGTTTAAATATTTCAATTCCTTGATAATATCTATAACCCGGTCCCCTCTTAATACCTCACTGTCATCCTTCATATACGCACAGCAATACTCACACTTGAAATTACACTTTGACGTCAAACCGACTTCAAGGCTCTCCAGCCTAAACTCAGTATTTTCCGAAAGCTCAACATTTTTAAAGATTGTCATGTCACTCCTCCTTTCATAAATTGATTAATCTGTTTGCATGTTAGACCTGAATACGCGGTTTTTTCTATTAATGAATAGAACCTCTTCTTCTGTTTTTTCAATAAAATTCATTTTTACGCTCATCTTCAACTCTTCTTCTGTGTACTTTTTAAAGAGTTCGAAAAACTGATCTGAAAAATTCTTTTTCCTGGTATAAAGAACATCAAAACCATCCAACTCTGTTTGAATAATGTTATACCAGCTTACACAGTCATACCCTTCTCTAACCAGCCTGTACATAACCGTCATAAAGATATCGAATCCACAAATATGAAGTTTTTCATCTGTCGTTTTGAAAACCAGCTTAAGATAATCAATCTTCCTTTTTCCTGTAAGGAAGATCACATCCCTAGGATTGCCACAAGAACAATCAATCCCTTCAATATATCCCATATCACCGGTTTTATATCTTATAAAGGGCTGGGCTTTGTTTACCAAAGATGTTAATACCACTTCACCTATTTTTCCTTTTTCATTCACCGGCTTTAATGTATCGGGGTCTATGATTTCGATGATTACGTTTTCATTTAAATGGAGGGCTCCTTCCGGACATTCATAGGCCACATTATAGCATTCCAAACAACCGTAACAATCAAAAACCCTTGTTTTAAACTGCTCGCCTATAAATTCCTTTTGTTCATTTGATATGCTCTCGGAAACAGATTCAATGAATTCGATCTTCCAGGATTTCAAGTCAAAGTTATGATCCTTGATATACCGGGCATAGTACAATAAAAGCATTGTATTTCCATGCAGTACCTTAGGTTTCGCCTCATCCCTCAAATAGTTTAAAATCTTGCCGATATTTTCTTCAGAAAGGTTACCGAGGCTATCTTTGTAGCTGCTATGGTCAAATTCATGGTTATGTATAAAGCAAAACATCTTATCATTCGTAAAACCATTAAAAATTGCTTTACGCTTTTTATATAGACTTACTCCGAACTCTGTTTTTTCCCCCTTCGTCTTGTAACACTGAAGAGGATAACCGCTGGAACCTGAAGTAAATTCAAAATATAAAAGCTTATCCCCAATTTCTTTTTGATTTTCAGTTCTATCATAATCTTTATAGGCATTGGAAAGAAAAAAGTCCATATTTTCAATCATAAATTTCTTTCCGATAAGCGGAAGATCTTCAAATCGAATATCTTGTCCACCTGATGTTTCTTTGATTTTCATATAGAAGGGAACAGTATCAAAGGCATGCCTTAAAATTTTTTCCAGCCGTGTATTGTTTACAACCATAAAGACCTCCACGTAATTTCAATTTATAAAAACTATACTTATAATCGATTACATAGAAAAACACTACTAATACAGGCATACAACTAAAAGCGGTATTAGGTTTAATAAAAAAAATAGTCTATCCCACAAAAAACAAAACTTACCCAATCCTATGGTAAGGAGGGTAAGCGTTTATTTGGCTGTTTATAGAAAAGTATGATATTTGATCACGCTTTATAATCCATTATTCAACTGCAAATGTTATTCTCTCTATAAACTCAATACAGCTTAAGCCCCCTAAAATAATTAAATTCGCAAAGAACTGAAATAATATTTCATTAAACCATTTTTATGGAAAATTTCCCGACATTATGTATTTATATTTATTTTATATTTTAAACTTATCTAGCATTTTTGTCAATATTTTGATTAGTTACTTATTAATGTTTAATATTGATTTGTGTACCTTTTTTGAGTTTTTAATGCAATTTGGAGCATGTTTGTTCTCAAAAAAAAAGAGCCCCATTTAAGAATGCCTCTTATAATTAAAACTGTAATATTTATGCTAAACGCAGTAAAACAACTCAAGACAAATAAAGAATACCCCATTTTTTATTTTACACACTAAAATCTTACGCTTTGGCGTTGAGCCACCCAATGGTTTGGGAGTAACCCAAAAAGCAAGGTAGTTAATCGCTAAGAGCACTTGCCTTAAAACAAACTAAGTTGGTTGCTTTCAGGCAGACCATCCAGACAGCCCTGCTGCTGCAGTATTTCAATTACCGCTTTACTAATCTTTGCGCGGATTCGAAGCTCATCAATGGATAAGAAATTCCCGTATTTCCGCGCTTCAACAATATTCTGCGCCGCGGCCCCCCCAAGACCCTGAAGTGCATTCAAAGGCGGCCTGATCCCCTGGGGTGTAATTTGGAACTTCATTGCATCGGATTTATAAAGGTCCACCGGTAAGAATTGAATCCCCCTTGCATACATTTCATTGGTTACTTCCAAAATGGTGAGGACATTCTTTTCCTTCTGGGTCAAATCATTTCCTTTTTGTTCCATTTGCCGAATCTTGTTCCTTACCTTGTCCTGTCCGTGGGTCATGAGCTCTGCATCAAACTCATCCGCACGAACAGTAAAGTAGGTTACATAGAAAGCCTCCGGATAATACACCTTAAACCAGGCAATTCTAAAAGCCATCATTACGTAGGCCGCCGCATGAGCCTTCGGGAACATGTATTTAATCTTCTTACATGATTCTATATACCATTCAGGAACCTTATTTTCCCGCATAATCTGTTCATATTCCTCTTTTAGGCCCTTCCCTTTTCTTACATCCTCCATAATCTTAAAGGAGGTTTTCGGAGGAAGACCTGAATAGATCAAATACAGCATGATATCATCCCGGGTACAGATTACCTCCGGGAGTGCTGCGACACCGTTTCTGACCAGGTCCTGCGCATTATTGAGCCACACATCGGTACCGTGGGAAAGTCCTGATATACGGATAAGCTCTGAAAAGGTGGTCGGCTTTGTATCTACAAGCATCTGCCGAACGAACTTGGTGCCGAATTCGGGAATCGCAAAGGTACCCACCTCGCTGTTGATATCCTCAGGCTTGACACCCAAAGGCTCGGTACTGCTGAAAATTCCCATGGTCTTTTTCTCCCCGATGGGAATGGTTCTGGCATTAACACCGGTTAAATCCTCCAGCATCCTGATTACCGTTGGATCGTCATGGCCGAGGATATCGAGCTTTAATAGCCTTCCACTGATGGAATGATAGTCAAAATGGGTGGTAATGGTATTGGATTCCACGTCATCCGCAGGTCTTTGAACAGGACAGAACTCAAATATTTCATTGTCCTGGGGTACGATCATGACACCGCCGGGATGCTGTCCGGTGGTTCTTTTAATTCCGGTACACCCTTTCACCAGCCTGTTGATCTCCGCATTGGGAACGATAATATCTCTTTCATCCAGGTAATTTTTCACATACCCGTAAGCTGTCTTTTCAGCTACCGTTGCTATAGTACCCGCTCGATATACATGCCCCTCTCCAAACAGTTCTTCGGTATACTTATGAGCCACTGGCTGGTATTCTCCCGAGAAGTTTAAGTCAATATCCGGTTCCTTGTCTCCATCAAAACCTAAAAAGGTTTCAAATGGAATATCATAACCGTCTTTCTTCATTTCACTCCCGCATTCCGGACAGTTCTTTTCGGGCAGGTCAAATCCGCAGCCAAAGCTTCCATCCAGTATAAATTCGGATTTACCGCAATTTTGACAGATATAATGGGGCGGAAGAGAATTAACCTCTGTAATTCCTACAAGATAGGCCACAAAGGACGAACCGACCGATCCCCTGGACCCTACCAGGTATCCATCACTCAAAGACTTCCACACCAGTTTCTGGGCAATGATATACATTACGGAAAACCCGTTCTTTATTATGGAGTTCAGTTCTTTTTCAAGCCTTTTCTCAACAACTTCGGGCAGCGGGTCCCCATATATTTCTTTTGCTTTACCTTCCGCAAGGTTTTTAATTTCCTCCTCCGCCCCCTCAATCCTGGGGGGAAACGTTCCATCGGGAATAGGTATAATTTCATCAACCATATCCGCAATTTTATTTGTATTGGTTACGACCACTTCGTATGCTTTTTCATTTCCTAAGTACTGGAATTCATCAAGCATTTCACCGGTAGTCCTAAAATAAAGGGGGGCTTGATTGTCTGCGTCACTAAATCCCTTCCCTGCCATTAAGATCCGGCGGAACACCTCGTCCCTGGGGTCCATAAAGTGAACGTCACAGGTTGCAACCACAGGCTTTTTAAACTTTTCACCAAGTCTAACAATCTTCCGGTTAATATTTTTAAGCTCTTCCTGGCTCCTTACTTTTCCGTTATTAATAAGGAACTGGTTATTGCCCAGGGGCTGAATTTCCAAATAATCATAGAATCTTACCAGCTTGGTGATTTCATCATCACCTTTATGATCCAGGATAGCCGTATACAATTCGCCCGCCTCACAGGCAGTACCGATAATGAGTCCTTCCCTGTACTTCATCAAAAGCTTTTTGGGTACACGCGGCCTTTTATGAAAATATTTCAAGTGGGAGTATGATACAATTTTATACAGGTTTTTAAGCCCGGTATAGTTTTTAACAAGTATTACAGCATGGTAGCTTGCAGCTTTTTTATAATCCTCGTTTTGATCCAATACGCCTTCAATTTCGTTAATGGTACTTACACCCTTCTCCTTTAAAAGCTCCAAACACTTTATAAAGATCTCGGCTGTGGCTTTTGAATCATCAATTGCACGGTGGTGGTTTTCCAGTTTAATCCCCAAATGATTTGCCACAATATTGAGCCGGTACCTTCCAAGATCCGGAAACAGTCTCCGGCAAAGCTGCAGTGTATCAACGACAGGGCAATGGATATGCTCACCGATCTTTTTTGCATTATGCCGGATAAATCCTAAATCAAAAGGTGCATTATGGGCAACCACCGTTGCACCATTGATAAACTCCAGAAGTTCCAACAAAACCGGCTCGATGGTAGGTGAGTCTTGAACCATTTCATTGGTAATCCCAGTTAGTTTTACTATCATGCTTGGAATCGGGATTTCCGGGTTGACAAAGGAACTGAATTTCCCGATGATTTTTCCATTTTTGATCTTTACTGCCCCAATCTCGGTAATTTTATCCTTTTCCGCATTGAGTCCCGTTGTTTCAATATCCAAAACAACAAACTCATCATCCAGCGTTTGTCCATTTGACTGGTAAACAATCGGTACACTGTCATCCAGCAAATAGCACTCAATACCGTAAATCACCTTTATTTTATTCTTTTTCGCTGCATCCATGGCATCCGGGAAAGCTTGCACCACACCATGGTCGGTAATGGCAATGGCCTTATGCCCCCATTGGGCGGCCCGCTTCACCAGTTCTTTTACCGATGTAACTCCATCCATAGCACTCATCTGGGTATGCAAATGAAGCTCCACTCTCTTTTCCTCTGCATTATCCATTTTTACTTCCTTTTCCAGTTCAATGATATCTGACGTGAAGACAGCAAGCTCCTTTGAAAATTTATCATACTGGGCTTCACCGCGGATCTTTGCAACAATACCGGGTTTAATCCGCTCCTTCATGGCATTGACATTGTCTTTTTCCACAAATATTTTACAGGTAAGAGAACTGGTATAATCGGTTATGTCAAAGGTGCATAAAAATTTACCCCCACGGAGTTCCCTAAACTCTACACTGAATATTTCCCCGCTGACTGCAACTTTTCCCGAATCGGGAGTAACGTCCCGGATATCCATCCGGCTGTCATTAAAGTTTTTACCCAGTATGATTCCAAGACTTGCACCGCTTTGGGATGTACCTTCTTTACCTCCGGATGAATTCTTTGTGCCGGGAGTTTTTTTCTCTTTGGGTATAACGACTACATTGCTTACGGCCTTTGCTTCCTCATTTTCTTTAATTTCAAGGTATTCTCCCTTTACTTCCTCATTAATCTGGTAATCTTCAAATTCTATCTTTGCTTTTTGCTCAAAAAAATCTTCCAACAGGCTTTCCAGGATGGTATGGCAGGACTGTGCCTTAAGTATTTCGCTTCCTTTGGTGTTTAGCTTTACAATAAGCTTTTTATCTGCACACATTGCTTTTGCTCCAGCCATAATGCCCCGGCTCAAGGCAACTTTTTGATGTATGTAAAATAAAATGCTGTCCCAATAAACCCGTACTATTTCTTCCAGAGAAAGGATGAGATTAAACTTCGGTTTGATGCTTATGGAATCCAGCTTAAAAATCTCCTTCATTTTTTGTTCTATGTAAAAAAAGACCTTCGTTGGGATCAATAAATCCGATGAAACAAAGATTTCCAGTTTCCTTGATTTCTTATAAAGGTTCACACTCAATATCTTCACATCTTTAAACATTCCATAAGACTCTGGATCCAGGGAAATTTCCGGGAATGTCTCTAAAAATAGCTTTTGGTTCAGAACAACATTTTGCATTCTTTTATTCCCCTCTTAATTGTTTCATTTTGAATAATTACAGCTTAATATCATTTTACTTGAACCCGGTCTATTTGTTAAGGGTTTTTATCCATAAAAATCATCTGTGCATCAAACACAGATGATTTTGGGTGATTGCTTCGCCATACCGCTAATTTTAAAGGCTGGCAGGATGCCAACCTTTTACATTTTCATAATCTCTGCAATGAGTTCCTCCACTGCCTGGTCTTGGGGTATTTTCCGTACAATCCGGCCTTTTTTAAAAAGCAGAACTTCCTTATTGCCCCCTGCGATTCCGATATCTGCTTCTCTTGCTTCACCCGGGCCATTTACCTCACACCCCATTACAGCCACCTTAAGATCCTTGTCAATCTCTTTTAGCCTATCTTCTACCCGGTTTGCGATAGTAATTAAATCGACCCGGCACCTCCCGCAGGTAGGGCAGGATACAAATTCAATTCCCCCGCGCCGAAGTCCTAAGGACTTCAGTACCTCCATCCCAACCCGGATTTCCTCTACCGGATCGCCTGTTAAGGATACACGAAGGGTATCTCCGATTCCCTCCGCAAGAAGGCACCCTAGACCCACAGCCGATTTGATGGTCCCTTTATAGAGGGTTCCCGCCTCGGTTACCCCGATGTGGAGGGGATAATCCGACTCCTGGGACATAAGCCGGTAAGCCGCAATGGTCATAGAGACACTGGATGCTTTAATGGATACTGCAATTTGATCATAATCCAAATTTTCAAGAATTTTAATATGGCTAAAGGCGCTTTCCACCATTGCTTCAGGCGTAATCCCACCATACTTTTCGAGTAACGGTTTCTCCAAAGATCCCGCATTGACCCCGATTCTTATGGGGATTTGCCTTTCCTTTGCCATTTCCACAACTTTTTTTACCCGGTCAACCTCTCCTATATTTCCAGGGTTGATTCTTACTTTATCAGCCCCATTTTCCATACATGAAAGCGCAAGGCGGTAATCAAAGTGTATATCGGTGACCAGGGGGATTTTTATCTCTCTTTTTATGGATTTTACCGCATCCGCAGCTTCCCTGTCCGGAACAGCAACCCGGATTATATCACATCCTGCATCCTCCAGTCTTTTGATCTGTTCAACCGTCGCTTTAACATCACGGGTATCCGTATTGGTCATGGACTGCACTGTAATCGGTGAATCTCCCCCAATGGGGATGCTTCCTACCAGAATTTTTTTGGTCTTTCTCCTCTTTATCTCACTATGCATATGGAAACTCCTCGGTATCTAATAACCTGTTATAAGCCGCATAATATCATTGGAAGTGGTAAATATCATCAAAATAATAAGCAATACCAGTCCAACCATGGTAATATAGGCTTCCTTTTCGGGAGGCAGCGCTTTTCTCCTGATTCCCTCAATACCCAAAAGCACCAGCTTGCTTCCATCTAGTGCAGGGAAAGGAATCAAATTAAAAAGGCCCAGGTTTATACTGATCAACGCAGTAAAGTCAAGAAGCCAGATAAATTTATCAAACGTCGACTGCTGCACTACAATTACATCCCCGATTAAAGAAACAATCCCAACAGGTCCCATCATCTCATTCAAGCCAACCTTTCCCTGAATAAGAAGGCCCAGGGAATAATATACCTGCCTTGCAATGGAATAGGAATAGACAAAGGCTTGCCCAATGGTTTCTTTGAAATTGCCCTTTTCATGCCCCATCCTTATTGCACCGCTGTAATTTTCATAGGATCCTTTTATTTCCTTGGGAACTACCGATGTTAATACCAGATTATTACCATTCCTGTTTACCGTTATAGCAACGGGATTTGTTTTGTTTTCGTTTAGATATTTACCAATACTTTGCTTGTCTTTTACCTCTCTGTCGTTAAGTTTTATGATGACATCGCCCTTTTGAAGCCCGGCTTTTGCAGCGGGGGTATCAGGGTCAACCGATCCTACAATATTGGACGGCCTTGGCTCTGGCATAAAGCCAAGCTGGTAAAAAGCCACTTCACGTTTTTTCTCAGGAATAACGGTAATGATTTCAGGAGTACTTGCGCCATCCCGGAGAATTTTTACTTGGCTGGGATTGCTTTTTGCTATATGCATAAATAATCCATAATCTTTTAAAGAGTAAATCTTATTCCCGTTTATTTCTAAAATTTTATCTCCCTGCTTGAGTCCGGCAGCAGTCAGCGGCGTATTCTCTTCCAGTACAGTTACTTTGGTTGTGCCATAACCGTTTAAACCAAACATAACCGCAACTAAGATTACGGCAACGATAAGGTTCATAACCGGCCCCGCTGCAATAACCAAAGACCTGACCCAGATAGGCTGCTTGCTGTATGATCTTTCATCCTCCGAAGCCTCTTCTTCCCCTTCCATTTTTACAAACCCCCCTAAGGGTACGGCTCTAATGGAATATGTGGTTTCACCACGCTTGAAACTGATAAGCTTCGGTCCCATAAAAAGCGCAAATTCCAAAACCTTGATGCCTGCAAGCTTTGCGACTGTAAAATGCCCTAATTCATGTACAATGATCAAAAAACTAAGTGCCAAAATTCCCATTAAAATAGACATAGATACACCTCCACACGACATTAATTTTTCTATCTGAATTCCAAGCAAAATTTCCTCGCCCACCCGTCTGCATCCATGATGTCATGAAGCTTTGGATGCTCAACAACCGAATGATGTTCCATTGCGTCTTTAATCATTCTTGGAATATCTAAAAACCTGATTCTTCTTTTTAAAAATAAATCTACAGCTACCTCATTGGCAGCATTTAAAACCACCGGCATGGTGCCACCTGCCTTCAAGGCCTGAAAAGCAAGACCTAGGGATGGAAAAGCTTCATAGTCCGGTTTCTCAAAGGTAAGCTGATTGGATTCTAGAAAATTCAGTCTGGAAAAATGATTGTCAGCCCTTCCCGGATAAGTAAGAGCAAACTGTATAGGAATCCGCATATCCGGCGATCCGAGTTGTGCTATCACAGAACCGTCCAAATACTCAACCATGGAGTGGATTACACTCTGGGGATGGACAATCACATCAATCTTTTCCAAAGGCAAATCAAAAAGCCACTTTGCCTCAATGACCTCTAATCCCTTATTCATTAGCGTGGCTGAATCAATAGTAATCTTACTCCCCATATTCCAATTGGGGTGCTTCAATGCTTCATCCACACTTACTTTTTCAAGCTCAATACTATTTTTACCACGGAAAGGGCCCCCGGAAGCGGTAAGAATGATTTTGGAAACCGTTTTTTTCTCATTTCCCATCAGACATTGAAAAATAGCCGAATGCTCGCTGTCTACCGGAAGTATCTTTACATTTCTCTTTGCTGCTTCTTCCATGACAATGCTCCCCGCTGTAACAAGGGTTTCCTTGTTTGCAAGGGCAATATTCTTTCCTTTTTCAATCGCCGCCAGGGTAGGTATAAGTCCTGCAATGCCTACAATGGAGGTAACCACCGTATCGATCTCATCCAAAGCTGCTACTTCTTTGAGTCCATCAAGCCCGTGCATGATTTCAACATTAAAATTCCCCAGCTTTTCCCGCAGTTCCCCTGCCAGCTCTTCGCTGCCAACAGAAACCAATTTAGGCTTAAATTCTAAAATTTGTTTATAAAGAAGTTCAATATTCCTGTTTGCAGTTAAGCCCAAAACCTCTATTTTTAAATTCCGGGCTACATCTAATGTTTGAACACCAATGGACCCGGTAGATCCCAAAATCGATATTTTCTTTGCCATAAAACGCTCCTCATTTTTACTAAGTTATAAAAGGGGGATCAATGAATCATAAAGGTAATGTAAAAGTACACAATCGGACCTGTAAAAAGAATACTGTCAAAACGGTCAAGTACTCCCCCATGTCCCGGCATCATTTTCCCGTAATCTTTTATCTTTACAAATCTTTTAATTGCTGAAGCAGCCCAGTCTCCTATCTGAGAAACAACTCCGTTTAAAGCACCCATGATCATAAAATGATAAAGTGCAATGTCAAAATCCAGGCTTTTGTTTATAAATATTCCGTAAATCAGTGTAACTCCTACGCAGCCAAAAATTCCACCTATAGATCCTTCCAGTGTCTTCTTCGGACTAATAACGGGGAGTAGTTTTCTTTTTCCAAGAAAATACCCTGAAAAATAAGCAAAGGTATCGGTAGAAAAAGCCCCCAAAAAGACCAACCATATGTAATAAGCACCATATTCATGGTTTCGTGTGAGCACTACAAAAGAGAACAAAAACACAACGTAAACCGCACCGAAAAAGGTAAGTGAGACATCCGTAATGTTAGCCTTTTCATGATAAAAGACGATAGATGCCAAAAGGACTACAAGTACTGCAAATATAAAGAGTGAAAATAAACCGATAAAAATATTCAGGTCTGAAACAGTATTGAGGTTTATATTCATATGAGGAATCAATGATAAAAACAAAATAGGTATACACAGGATAAAACCAATCCATTTTATTGGTCTATACCCTGCATTTTGTACAGCCTTATAAAATTCATGCACGCCAACAACCGATAATATAAATATTGCAATACCTAAGGCTATTTGCCCTGCTGCTACAACACCAATAAGGATTGCTGCTCCTACTACGCCGCTTAAGATTCTTGTTAACAACTAGATTCCCCCAAACCGTCTATTCCTATTTTGATACTGCTTAACTGCCTCCAAAAGAATGTCGCCGTTGAAATCAGGCCACAGTACATCCGTAAACCAAAATTCAGCATACGCTATCTGCCAGAGGAGGAAATTGCTGATCCTTTGCTCCCCGCTTGTTCTAATTATTAAATCCGGATCCGGAATCTCTCTCGTATATAATCTTTCTGATATCACTTGCTCACTTATTTCATCAATTTTCATTTTTCCTTTTTTTACTTCATCCGCAACAGCCTTTACAGCATAGAGCATTTCAGCCCTGCTTCCATAGTTTAACGCAATGTTAAAGTTTAATCCCGTATTACGGCTGGTAGATTTTGTTACCCTTTGAATTTCTTTTTGAATATTAAGAGGCAGCCCTTCCACATCTCCAATAACACAGATGCGTACATTTTTACCAGCTAATTCACGGTCAGCACTTTTTAGAAATTCTATTAAAAGGTTCATGAGCGCATCCACTTCACTCTTAGGCCTTTTCCAGTTCTCAGTAGAAAAGGCATACACTGTAAGATATTTAATGCCTATCTCATTGCAGCTTAAAACTACTCTTCGTAATGCATTTGCCCCTTCTCTATGACCCACATTCCTTGGCAAGCCTCTTCTTTTTGCCCAGCGTCCGTTGCCGTCCATAATAATTGCAATATGATCCGGCAGTTTGCCTTCATCAATTTCAACCTTATTACGATTTCTTTTAAAAATCCATCTAAAAAAAGACATCAAATCCTCCAAGATTCATAGTTATAGAATAAAAATAATTCTATAACTATACTACCAAACTTATACTATTATAATATAGAAATCCGATTTAAAAAACAATTTTTAAAAATTAATGGATAAAAAACGTAAAACCCCTCCAATTTAGAGGGGCTTACAGACGAGAAGTTCAACTTTATTATCCCAAAATTTATTTACCTTTATAACCCTAAAGGAGTCTTTATATTCAACAATTTTTTCTCTGGGTGGAGATGTAATGACTACATTATCAATATGAATCCCTGCCATTTCTAAAATTTCCTTCGCGTCCCCCAGAGTTAAGCCGACAATATCCGGATGCTGCACACTTACACCTCTAGTATTTCCTTCTCTTTTACTTCTACAATTTTATCAATTTCATCAATGAATCTGTCAGTGATATTTTGAATTTCCTTTTCAGCATCCTTAAGGTCATCTTCTGTAATTTCATTTTTCTTTTTCTGTGCTTTAAAATGCTCAATTGCATCTCTACGGATAGAACGAATAGCTACCTTGCCATCTTCTCCATACTTTTTTACTACCTTTGTAAGTTCTTTTCTGCGTTCCTCGGTTAGAGGCGGGAATACCAAACGGATCACTTTTCCGTCGTTATTGGGATTAATACCAATGTCTGACTTTTGAATGGATTTTTCAATTTCCTTTAAAACTTTTGCATCCCAAGGCTGAATTAAAATAACCCTTGCCTCAGGAACCGTAACACTTCCCAATTGTGTGACAGGTGTGGGTACACCGTAATAATCTACAGTTACTTTATCAAGAATTGCCGGATTTGCTCTACCTGCCCGTAGGCCGGAGAGGTCTTCCTTCAAAACACTAATCGTCTTTTTCATTTTCTCTTCGTAACTCTTGTACGCTTCCTTACCCATATAAATCCTCCCTTTCCTTCATGAGAAATTATATTTATCTTATATATATAAAACACTAAAAATGATATTTGATTTCCGTCTTATACAATAGTCGTACCAATATCTTCCCCAAGTAAAACCCTGACAATGTTTTCGGGTTGGCTGAGACCGAATACAATAATGGGGATGTTGTTGTCCATACATAACGAAGCAGCTGTCGAATCCATAACCCCAAGGCCTTTTTCCAACAAATCCCGATGTGTAAGTTTTGTGTATTTCTTTGCATCCGGATTTACATTGGGATCACTGTCATATACTCCATCAACTTTCTTAGCAAGAAGTATGACTTCCGCATCAATTTCCGCCGCTCTTAACGCTGCAGTCGTATCTGTGGAGAAATAGGGATTTCCGGTTCCGCATGCGAAAATGACCACCCTCTGCTTCTCCAAATGGGTAATGGCCCTCCTTCTGATATAAGGTTCGGCTATTTGTCTCATTTCAATGGCAGTTTGAACTCTTGTGGGTATATTCTGGGATTCCAATGCATCCTGCAGTGCCAGAGAGTTGATTACTGTGGCCAGCATTCCCATATGATCTGCTGTTGTACGGTCCATTCCCTTACCGCTTCTTCCTCTCCAGAAATTTCCGCCTCCGACAACAATGGCAATCTCAACACCCATTTCGTACGCTTCATAGATTTTTTCAGATACTACCTTTAATGTTTCTGAATCAATTCCGAATTTTTTGTCCCCGGCTAACGCTTCACCGCTGATTTTGAGCATTACCCTTTTATACTTAGGTGTTTGCATTAAAACAATACCCCCACTCCCGCTTAATTTACATTTATTATAGATAACGAACTGTAAAAGTAAAATTTCGATTTCTGACACCTAAGTAAACCAGGTATTCCATCTCTCGAATTTTACTATGTTCACACTTCGTTATCTACTGATACTAACTGTTATTATAGCAAAAAAAGTTTTAAAGGTGAATAAGTAATCCTACAATATAAAATACGACATTTTTCACTTCTATATGTCTGGACCTTTATAAATTTCTGTTCTTTAAAAAAAGGGAACACACCGCAATATGTTCCCCTATTTCCTAAGCATTAATCTGTTTCATTACTTCTTCTGCAAAGTTCTCTTCTTTTTTGGTAAGCCCTTCGCCTCTTTCAAATCTTACAAACCTTCTGATACTGATATTTTCTCCGATGGTCGCAATCTTCTCAGTCATAAGCTGTTGAACAGTCTTATCCGGATCTTTGATAAAAGGCTGTTCCAAAAGACAAATTTCCTTAAAGAATTTATCAATTCTACCTTCCACCATCTTTTCGACAATCTTCTCAGGCTTTCCTTCGTTTAATGCCTGCGCTTTTAAAATTTCCTTTTCTTTTTCAACTGCATCCGCAGGTACTTCTTCTCTTCTAACATATTCCGGTTTGCTTGCAGCAATCTGCATAGCTACATCTCTAACAAAAGATTTGAATTCTTCATTTTTTGCTGCAAAATCTGTTTCAATATTGACTTCCAATAAAACACCAATTCTTCCATCACCATGAATATAAGCGTCAACAAGTCCTTCTGCAGCAATTCTGCCTGCTTTTTTAGCAGCCGCAGCCAAACCCTTTTCTCTTAAAAATTCTATCGCTTTTTCCATATCGCCATTGGTTTCGGAAAGTGCTTTTTTACAATCCATCATTCCTGCTCCGGTTCTTTCACGGAGTTGTTTTACCATATCTGCAGTAATCATTATAAATCCCTCCATATAATAAATTTATAGCACTTATATTTTAAGGTAAAGAGACAAAAACCTGGGCGTCCAGCCCACTTGTCAAGTCCTGTCATTTTCGCATTTTATAATAAAAAGTCCGGCTTTAGTGCCCCGA
Source organism: Clostridia bacterium (assembly GCA_026418275.1). Lineage (GTDB taxonomy): Bacteria > Bacillota > Clostridia > Acetivibrionales > DSM-2933 > SKW182. The sequence continues at coordinate 180,589 of JAOABQ010000049.1, read as the reverse complement.
TAGGACTTTAAAGACCGGACAACAGTTTTACTTATGCTTCAGCATCCGTAACAACTTCATCCTCAACAACTGCTGATTGTGTTGAATCCGTAAGCTGTTCCCCTTGTCTTCCTTCAATAATGGCATCTGCCATTTTTGCTGCGATAAGTTTTACCGCTCTGATCGCATCATCATTACCGGGAATTACATAATCAACCTCATCCGGGTCACAGTTGGTGTCTACGATCGCAACTACAGGAATGCCAAGCTTTCTTGCTTCTAAAATCGCATTTCTTTCTTTTCTCGGGTCAACTACAAACATTGCACCTGGTATTCTCTTTAAATCTTTGATTCCACCCAAATTCTTTTCAAGATCCTTCATTTCCTTCTTTAACTTGATAACTTCCTTTTTCGGGAGAACATCAAAAACTCCGTTTTGTTCCATATTATTCAATTGGTTTAATCTATCGATTCTTTTACGGATGGTTTTGAAGTTTGTGAGCATACCGCCCAACCATCTTGCGTTAACAAAGAATTGTCCGCTTCTTTCAGCTTCTTCTTTAATAGAGTCTTGTGCTTGCTTTTTAGTACCTACGAAAAGAACATCTTCTCCGTTCATGGATACTTCTCTTATGAAGTAATAAGCTTCTTCAACCTTCTTTACCGTCTTTTGGAGGTCGATAATGTAAATACCGTTCCTCTCTGTAAAGATATATTCCGCCATTTTGGGATTCCATCTTCTTGTTTGATGTCCAAAATGCACACCAGCTTCTAAGAGCTGTTTCATTGAAATAACTGACATATCAATATCCTCCTTTTGTTTATACCTCCACAAGCCTCATCTTTATAAAGAACTCTCAAGCATTAGAGCAACTCTTTACAAATCGGATTGTGTGTGTATTTTGCGATTTTTACCGTTAAGTAGTATACCATAGAAAACTATTTTTATCAATGTTTTTATACAATTTTCCCGAAATATTCCCGGAAATAAAAATCATCTGAGCATCGAGCACAGATGATTTTTGGTGATTGCTTCGCAATACCGCAAATAAGGGTATGTAAAAATTATTTACATACCCTTATTTTTTATTCAATATAAATCATTTTTGTTATTTCAATATCCGTCTTCATCTCAATAAACTCATTTTTCAAATCATCATATATAAAGAGGACTTTCTTTCCGAATAACTTTGATTTTGAGTTTCTCTCGTAGGCATGGATAAAGTAGAATTGCCCCTTCGATTTAAGCATATCAATAACTTCAATCTCTTCTTTCAATTCAATCTTTTTGTCATCGATAAACTTAAACAAACTATATCCCTTACGGTCGGGATTGTACCCGCTAACAAAAAGTTTGTCCTCTATTTTTCCCCAAAACCTGATTTCAAAATGGTCCATTAATTCGTTAAAGCCCGTACCATAGGAGTAAAGCTTATTTCTCTTAATATCATCCTCATAGCCCGCAAACACAACATTCCCGCTTACTTCAGACCACTTTTTGGTTTCCATCCCGAGTACGAGGTTCTTTACCACATTCTGAGCATATAGGAGCATGGTATTTCGTGACTTGTTGGTAATCCTGTCTACGTCCTTCACATGGAAGAATGTCTTTTCCCCAATGGATAGCATGGAGATAATGCTTAAAATATCCATAGTTTTTGTAAGGCTGCTCCCATCATAAACATACATGGCCGGATCGTCATAGCGGCTGATTTTCCCAACTTTTGTTTTTCCTTTTCCCAGGGCAATAAGCTTTTTGTTTTCCAAAAGCAGGTCCGACAATAAATACTCATCCACAAACCGCTTAACCAGATATGTCTCAGAGGTTTCTTCCTGAAGTTCTATGAGAGCAGATGGCATCACATCATCCGGTATGGTCATCCAAAAGGTCCCCTTTTGAACCTTTGCACTGGTAGTCCCTACATAGAGCTTATTATTGTAGGCTTTAATCTTGTTAACAATATACTTCAGCACTGAACCCTCATAAGGAAAAGTAACATACTTAATTGCATCTTTTTCAATGGTCATCAAAACCTTTTCGTTTAAATCCTGAACCACACCATATAGCTTACCGTTATGAATGGCAATATTATTGATATCGATATCCAGGTTATATGCCAGAAGGTTATAGCTCTCCTTTGTAACCGAATTTCCATTATAGGTGGCAAAGGGCTTTCGGGTTGTCTCCTGGAATGCACCTGTCATATACAACACACCTTCGTAGTCCACCCAATCCTTTATAATAAACCCATTGGTCAGTATCCCAGGTTCCCATGAATCTTTTCCGTATGCCAGGAGTGTATAGTTTCTTAGATTGTCGTATTTATTAATTACCAATTTGTCTTTAAACAAAATATGCTTTCCTACATAAAAATCATCCGATAAAAGAATAAGTTCATTTCCGTCAAAGCGGTATAATTTATTAAACTTTTGGCTTCTGTCCAACCCATTTATAATTAGGTTGTCATTATACTCTAAAGTTTCTTTGATATCAAAATCCTCGATGAGCATTTTAAACCGGTCATCCTTAAAAAGCATAAAATTGTTCTTATTTGTGCTTTTATCAAACATGGTTACCAAAACTTTGCCTTTAAAGGAAAACCAATTTATAATTTCCTTGTCCTCTAAAGTAATGGTTTTAATTTGTTCTCCATCATAAATGTAAACTTTGCAGGCATAGGTATTGAGCTTTAAAAACTTTTTCTCGTAAAATAAAGCCTTACCCGTATTATACTCCCCATTTTTTGTAATATAGATGGTCTTGGATTTCCCATCCCATTTCACTTCAGCACCCGAGTTTTCTGCAATAAAGCGAAGAGGTACAACTGTTGACTTTCCCACAACCTTAGGAGGCGACGTCATTTCTCTTTTTTGGTCATTAACCCAAGCAGTTTTACTATTGATTTGGAGTTTTATTTCACTGGCACCGTTTGTAGCCTTTATAGACTTTTCCTTACCGTTCCACTCGATTTGATATCCCAACTCCTCCAGTATAATCCTGAATGGGACCATAGTAGAACCTTTTTCTACAAAGGGAGGAGTATCCAATTCCTTTTTAGCCTGTTTGGAATAATAGCTCTTTCCATTGACGGTAAAGGTGAGGTCAACCAAATCGATTTTTTCGGTCAAAATACTTTTATCCTCTTGATTTTCCTTTGAATCCGGCTCTTTATTATTTGCGGAAGGCAGTTCATTTTGTATTTTATCTTCAATGAGTGCTTCTTCACCCTTCCCGTTTTTATCAGCGAAAACAGTCAAAGGAACGTTGAATATTAGAATGAATATTATAGTCTTGGCTAAAATCCTTTTTAGATTTTTCATAAAGTTGCTAAAAAGTACTTGGCGATGTACCTTTTAACTTCCCTCCTTTTCCTTTAATGGCTAGGAAGCGCGAATTTATTAACCCTACATACATCTTATCATATGGGAGGGAGCAATAAGAATAGGGATAAAGCATGGGATTTATAAGACCATATACCTATTTTTTTGAGTTTTCTATTTAGACTTAAATGCATTACAAATAAAAGTTAGAATTATCTTCCATAAAGCTAAACATCATGTTAAAATGAATACCAGTGAATATTTATTTTTTTATACAATTTGCTTGATTTTATAAAATACTGCAGTGTAATGCAAATAATTAATTCTTAAGGAGTCATAATATGCTGGAAGAAAACCCTTTACTTTCTACAAACGAAGGATTGAATGCTCCTACACCTGCTCCTCCATTCAATCAAAAAAATAGAGTTAAATCCATACATTATGTTTTATCAGTCATTTTTTCATTATTGGCTTTTAGTGTCCTCCTATTTTTTGACGCTTTAAGGGCTCCTCTCCTTGAAACTACACTCAAAGCTTATCTGCCAAAATCACTCATTTTTACTTTAGTGATCCCACTATTGACCTTTCTTATATTATTTTTTGTATTTAGGAGATCAAGACATGTTGCATTTTTAATATTATCTATTCTCTATGTCTTTGCAGCTTTAACGTCCTGCGGTATCTATATAAAGCAGTATATGGAAGATACTAAAAAACACCGTGCAGCCTATGATGAACTTGATTCCTTGCTAAAGGCATATTCATCCGCTCAGGACATTCCCTTAAAAATCTACTCCAAAGGAAAATACGGCAGATATCTGGTTTTATTAACAACCTATAAGGATTACATAGAAGATGATAGCCAAACAGAAAGGGAATTAAAAAAAATCTTCAATCAAGAAACAAATCACTGGCAAAACTTTATTGATGATGATAATCACAAGGGCAAAGAATTTATAAAGTTACTCTCCTTAAGGGTTTCCGGGCTTGATAACGCAATTAATTCTATGGATAAATTGGAAGAAAAACGGGCAAAACGCACGGACCAATTTAAAAAGGATGCACAAAAGCTTGCTTATAAAAAGGATATGGAAGACAATATTTTCAAGGAAATAAACTCAAAAAAATCCAAGATGCAAAAACAAAAAATTGTTCTAAAGGAATATAAAACAGCTTATACAGGCATTAAAACATACAAAGAGAATGACGCAAAATACCTGGATCAAATTAAAAAGAAATATGGCGCTTTTTGGGCTGATTATGATCTTTTGAAAGCTATTTCTACATCCGATAAAATAAATCATACTATTTTATTTATTGATGAATTTCTTAGGGATAATAAGAAAACCTACGAAAATAGAGTCAATAATATAAAAACAGCTATCAAACAAATATCTTCACTGAAAAATACCGAGCATAAAGAAGTATTAATCGACGCTCTCAAAATAAATGAAAGATTGTTTCTTACCAAACATAAAGAGTTTTCCAAGCAAGAGGAAATCATAGCAAATGTGGCTAAGCAAACATTGGTTTACCTTAAGGAAAACCGCAAAAAATACTACGTTGGAGGAAATGAAATTTTATTTTATACCATGGCTGAGTTGAACAAATATAACAATTTTGTTAATAAAAAGCTTAAAGAATTAAATCTTGCAGAAAGTAAAAAAGATCAAATCCAAAAAGACCTTAAGAAGGCAGTTTCGGATTTTTTTGACCCAACAATACCCGATTTTTCTCTGTAATCCTTTATGAGTCATAGCCTTTTTCCAAGGCATCAAAACGGAAGCGAAGAACATCTTCAAAGATTTGAAATTGCCCAATAGATGCCCCCTTTATAGAATCAGTTTTATTATTTTTATCTGTCAACTATAAAGGGGGCATTTTCATCAGACTGGCTTGTTACTGTTTTGTTAGCTTTAATCCCACTTGATGTCAGCTTCTATCTTCGTTATTGGTCTCAATCACTAGCTGTGGATCATGCTTTCGTGCCATATCGTGTCTTGCCTTACGGTTTTCAACTGTGTCAAAAATGATAGAAAAGTCATAATTTTCCGGATAAAGCTCTGACGCAGGCACATGCAGCTTGAGCCTTTTATGGTTTATCAACAACTTTTCCCTTTTGATCTGTACCCCAACGTCACCCTTTTCATTGGCTTTCTGGTATACAATACCAATCCATTTCTGAGGATAGACCAACACACTGTCACCAATATTGAAATTCATACTGCGTAAGTTGTCGGAAGCTTTTTTTACTTCCTGCTTTTTGACTCTTTGAGGAGACTTACTATTGTGTCTTATCTCCTGAGATGATGTAGAAACATCTTCAGGAACACCGGGAGGTGTACTTGTCATTTTGCCATACGCAGCTTTACCGGCCCTTTCGATCATTCGCTGGGGAAGCCCCAAACGTCTTGCGATATATAGCGCACAACTTTCCCCTGCCTCCCCGATTTCCAACCGGTACAAGGGCATGAGGCTCTGACGGTCAAAGGCCATTCTTGCATTGACAGTGCCCGGTGTGGATTTTGCGTACTCCTTTACCTCAGGATAATGAGTGGTAGCAACAAACAGGCAGTTTTTTCCTGCCAACTCTTCCAAAATAGCAATTGCAAGACCCATTCCCTCTGCTGGATCAGTACCTGATCCCAGTTCATCCAGTAAAACCATTGACTGATCATCTGCAATCTTTAGTATCTCAATAATATTAATCAGGTGAGATGAAAACGTGGATAAATTTTCTGTAATACTTTGCCCGTCACCAATATCACAGAGCACATAGTTATTCATTGTAAAGCATCCGCCTGCTGCTGGGACATGAAGTCCGCTCTGTGCCATGAGCGATAGTAGGCCTATGGTTTTGAGCGCAACTGTTTTTCCTCCCGTGTTTGGACCGGTGATAATCACCCCACGGATGTCTCCTCCAATATGAAAATCAAGGGGGACTACAGTGTCAGATTTTAGCAGGGGATGCCTCCCCGACTTAATTTCTATTTTCCTTTCAGCTAAAACCGGTAATGGAGACGCTTTCATTGCAATACTAAGTTTTGCTTTGGCAAATATAAAATCAAGGCATTCCATCGCTTCAATATTGACATGAATCAAAGGCAAATGTTCTTCTACAAGTGCAGTTAATGTGTATAAGATACGTCTTACTTCATTTTCCTCCTCGATTTTAAGTAATGCCATTTCCTCCTGGAATTTTTTTACAACAGAAGGTTCAATGAAATAGCTGCTTCCGCTTTGAGAAACGTCAATCACCGTACCGCTAACATGGTTTTTATATTCTCTCTTTACAGGCAGGGTATAATGGCCATTGCGTATTGATACAAAGCCTTCCGAAAACCAATTTTTATTATTCTTTAGCAGTGAATCAAGTTTTGATTTTATCCCGGCACCTGCGTTTGAGATTTTTCTCCTAAGGTCGGAAAGCTTTGGAGAAGCTTTATCGTCAATTTGGCCACCACGTACTGTCCGGTTTATTTCATCCTCAACCTCAGATAGAATAACTATTGAATTGCCGTATAAAGCTACTGATGTAGCCGTACTTTCGGCCTTTTTCAAGTATGCTTTCATTCTTCTCGTAGCAGTAAGAAATTGTGCAATATTTTCAAATTGTTCCGGCATAAGAAGTGTCCCTTTACCTAGCAAAGTCAGTGACTTTTCAAGCTCATTCATAGCCGACAGTGGCGGGTTCCCAAAGCCCTCTATTATCAGCTTTGCTTCGGTTGTTTCGGTTAAATGCCTGGATACTTCTTTTTCGGATAGGTAGGGTTCAAGCTTTCTAATTTTGAGTCTGACCTTATCGGACAGAGCATGTTCCTCCAGGATATGAAGTACTTTATTAAATTCTAATGTTTCATACATTTTTTTCATCATGTTTAATGTTCCTCCTTTAATAAATAAACCCGCCAAAGACATACCATGCCTTTAAAAAAGGCAGAATGCTCCTGCGGGTATAAGGATATTAAACATTGTTATGAGCGGAAAATAAAAATAGCCCGACCAACACACCTTGTCGCGCCATGGATTCATCTTCCGGTTATAAACAAATGCATCCAAAAATGGTTATTGAAGCAGTCTGTAAGGGTATGTCTTTTTCAGGACACAACAAAAAAAGGATATCAACCTATTTTACTCGTGTCCTTTTCAACTTTATTTAGTTGAAAATCACCTTTACAGAACTTACCGACATCAAAACCATCCTTTCATTTATTAAGATATATATAAAGTATCATAGAATATCTAGGAAAGTCAATAACGAGTTATCGGTTATCACCGGTTTTTATTTTTAAAAAAAGATGAACGCTCATTGGATTCATATCATACACAAAATAAAACAAGGGAAGTCATCGTAAACCTCCCTTGCTTCATATGCATTACTTAATATCTTTAAAGGTCTCTATACAATTCTTAATAGAATTTTATTTCTGACCCAAATCTCCATCCTTCTTAACTACCGCTTGTGCAGCAGAAAGTCTTGCAATCGGCACACGGAACGGTGAACAGGATACATAGTTGAGTCCAACCTTATGACAGAATTCTACAGAAGATGGATCTCCGCCATGCTCGCCGCAGATACCGAGCTTGATGTCAGGTCTTGTCTTTTTACCAAGTTCTGCAGCCATTTTTACAAGCTTACCAACGCCTGTCTGGTCAAGTCTTGCAAAAGGATCGGATTCGTAAATCTTCTTGGTGTAGTAGTCCTCAAGGAACTTACCAGCATCATCACGGCTAAAGCCGAAAGTCATCTGAGTAAGGTCATTGGTACCAAAGGAGAAGAATTCTGCTTCTTTTGCAATTTCATCTGCTGTTAAAGCAGCTCTTGGAATTTCGATCATTGTACCTACTTTATACTCAAGTTTGACGCCTGCTTTTGCGATTACTTCGTCAGCAGTCTTAACAACGATATCTTTAACAAATTTTAATTCTTTGATTTCTCCTACCAATGGGATCATAATTTCAGGTACAACGGTCATACCCTTCTTATTTACATTGATAGCAGCTTCGATAACCGCTCTTGTCTGCATTTCAGCAATTTCAGGGTACGATACTGCCAAACGGCATCCTCTGTGTCCCATCATTGGGTTGAACTCATGAAGATCCGCAACAATTCCTTTGAGCTCTTCAAAAGTCATGCCCATTTCCTTCGCAAGGGATGCAATATCATCATCGGCTTGCGGTAAGAATTCATGAAGCGGTGGATCGAGGAAACGAATGGTTACAGGATATCCTTTCATTTCAGTAAATAACCCTTCGAAGTCGCTTCTTTGCATTGGAAGGAGTTTGTCCAAAGCTTTTCTTCTTTGCTCTTCAGTTCTTGCAACGATCATTTCTCTCATTGCAGGAATTCTGTCAGGCTCGAAGAACATATGCTCTGTACGGCAGAGACCGATTCCTTCAGCACCGAATTTGATCGCTTGTGCAGCATCCTTCGGAGTATCTGCATTGGTTCTAACCTTTAATGTTCTGATTTCATCAGCCCATCCCATAATGGTACCAAAGTCGCCAGTCATTTCAGGGTCAACAGTTGGAAGCTTTTCGCCGTATACATTACCGGCAGAGCCATCCAATGAGATCCAATCGCCTTCAACATATTTTTTACCATTTTTATCTATAAAGTACTTTTCTTCTTCATTGATTTTAATTTCACTGCAACCGGCTACACAGCAAGTACCCATACCACGCGCAACAACCGCTGCATGGGAAGTCATACCGCCACGGCCCGTCAAGATACCTTTTGAAACATGCATCCCTTCGATATCTTCCGGTGAAGTTTCAAGCCTTACAAGAATAACGTTTGCTTCGCCATTTTTGTATGCATTTACAGCATCATCTGCTTCAAAGTAAACTTTACCTGTAGCAGCCCCTGGTGATGCAGGCAAACCTTTTGCTACCGGCACAGCAGCCTTTAATGCTTTTGGTTCAAAGTTCGGATGCAAAAGAGCGTCCAACTGCTTTGGATCTACTTTCATGATCGCTTCTTCCTTCGTAACCATACCTTCACTTACGAGGTCAACCGCAATTTTTAAAGCAGCAGCAGCAGTTCTCTTACCGTTTCTTGTTTGAAGCATGAAGAGTTTGCCTTTTTCAATGGTAAACTCCATGTCCTGCATATCCTTGTAATGTTTTTCAAGGGTTTTGGCAATTTCTGCAAATTGATTATAAGCCTCAAGATTGATCTCTTTTAATGTATCGATAGGTTGAGGTGTTCTGATCCCAGCAACAACATCCTCACCCTGCGCGTTCATAAGGAATTCACCGTAAAGTTTTGCTTCCCCGTTGGATGGGTTTCTGGTGAATGCAACACCGGTACCGGAATCGTTACCCATGTTACCGTAAACCATTTCCTGAACGTTCACAGCTGTACCCCAGTCGCCTGGAATATCATTTAACCGTCTGTAAACAATCGCTCTTTGGTTATTCCAAGAACGGAAAACAGCTTTAATTGATTCCATCAACTGCATTTTTGGCTCTTGTGGGAAATCAAAACCTTTTTCTTTTTTGAATAATTCTTTGTATCTTTTTACAACTTCCTTCAGGTTATCTGCAGTGAGGTCAGTATCAATTTTAGCACCGGTTTCCTCTTTAACCTTTTCCAGTATTTTTTCAAATTTAGCCTTTTCCACTTCCATAACAACATCGGAGAACATTTGGATGAATCTTCTGTAACTGTCATATGCAAATCTCGGGTTGTCCGTTAATTTTGCAAGACCGTCAACTACTACATCATTAAGACCTAGGTTAAGAATTGTATCCATCATACCAGGCATTGAAGCTCTGGCTCCAGAACGTACTGACACTAAGAAGGGGTTATTGGGATCACCGAATTTCTTGCCAACAATCTCTTCGGTTTTCGACATCATAGCATAGATTTCTTGTTCGATCTCTGGTGCTATCTTTTCTCCGTCTTCATAATACCGCGTACAAGCTTCTGTAGTTACTGTAAATCCTCTTGGAACAGGAAGGCCTAAACCTGTCATTTCTGCAAGGTTTGCACCTTTACCACCAAGAAGGTTTTTCATTGAAGCATTACCTTCGCTGAACAAATAAACGTACTTTGCCATTTATTAAAACCTCCTATTTTATTTATTGCTAGAAAGTATTTCCATACTTTCCGCTTTAATGCAGATAACGCTGCAGGAAGATAATTCCCGCATAGCCCATATCATTATAACACATTATGAAATTTTTTCATTACTTTTTTATTATTTTTTTGGACAAATTTTATTGTTACGGTAATAATCGCCTTTGAACTCCTTAGTTTTGTATAAATACTGCAAAATTTAACAGTTCCAATTTGCCTCCAGCTATAGAATTTCCCCATAAATGCATAACTTTATACATAACATAGGCCATAAAAATAGGAGTAGCCAAAACGGCTACTCCTACAACCTAAAAATCGAATTTTCCTTCAAAATATTTTAAAAGTTCATCAATTTTGATTCTTTCCTGCTGCATAGTGTCCCTGTTCCTTATAGTAACACTCTGATCTTCCAGTGAATTAAAATCAAAAGTAATACAATAGGGTGTTCCAATTTCATCCTGCCTTCTATATAGCTTGCCAATACTTGCGGTTTCATCATACCAGCATACATGCTGTTTCGCAAGGATTTCATAAACCTTATATGTTTCATCCCTCAGTTTTTTAGAAAGGGGAAGTACTGCAATTTTAATAGGCGCAATCGCAGGATGGAAGCGAAGAACCGTCCTTACATCTCCACCTTCCAATTCCTCTTCTTCATAAGCATCACAGAGAAATGCGAGGGCAACACGGTCTGCACCCAGAGAAGGCTCAATACAGTAAGGAACATACTTTTCATTGGTAGCGGGGTCAAAATAAGAGAGATCTTCCTTGGAATGTTCCATATGCTGTTTTAAGTCAAAATCCGTTCTATCTGCAATACCCCATAATTCGCCCCATCCAAAGGGGAACTTAAACTCAATATCGGTGGTTGCATTGCTGTAGTGTGAAAGCTCTTCCTTGCTGTGGTCACGCATTTTAAGACTCTCTTCCTTAATACCGAAGCGGATTAACCAGTTATAGCAGAAATCCTTCCAGTAGTTAAACCACTCCAGATCTTTTCCCGGTTCACAGAAGAACTCCAGCTCCATTTGCTCAAATTCACGGGTTCTGAATGTAAAGTTCCCCGGCGTAATTTCATTTCTGAAAGATTTTCCGATCTGTCCGATTCCAAAGGGAATCTTTTTTCTTGTGGTTCTCTGAACATTTTTAAAATTTACAAAAATACCTTGGGCTGTTTCCGGGCGTAAAAAGATTTCTGCTTTTGAATCTTCAGTAACTCCCTGGAAGGTTTTGAACATAAGATTAAACTTTCTGATATCGGTAAAATTTCCCGAACCGCACTCAGGACACTTAATTCCCTTGTCTTTGATATATTCCATCAATTGTTCGTTTTTCCAACCATCTACGGCTACCTGAAGATTATTCTCCATATTCCAGTCTTCAATCATCTTATCCGCTCTGTGACGGGTTTTACAATCCTTACAGTCAATCAAGGGATCGCTGAAACCGCCTACATGGCCTGATGCAACCCAAACCTGGGGATTCATGAGAATGGCACAGTCCACACCAACGTTATAGGGACTTTCCTGAATAAATTTTTTCCACCAAGCCTTCTTCACATTATTTTTGAGCTCCACACCCAAAGGACCGTAATCCCATGCATTTGCAAGTCCTCCATATATGTCCGATCCAGCATATACAAATCCTCTGTTTTTCGCTAAAGCAACAATTTTTTCCATGGTTTTTTCAACTGCCATGATGTATTCCTCCTCCATTTATATTTCATAATAAACATTTAAATCACATTAAAGTCCTATTTAATCAATCAGTACATTTTATTCTTTTCCCTGACTTTCATTACTTCGTTCAGGATTTCTTCCGCAACCTCGTTTTTTTTCATCAATGGGTACTCTTTAATATCCCCATCGCTATTTATAATTTTTACGATATTGGTATCGGCTCCAAAGCCAGCCCCTTCCAAAGTTACATCATTTGCAACAATAAAGTCAAGGTTTTTTTTATTTAACTTTTCGGTTGCATGGGTGAGGAGTTCCTGGGTTTCCGCACTAAAACCGACCAATATTCTATGCCCCTTCACCTTACCAAGTTCATAGGCAATATCAGGGTTTTTCACTAATTCTAATATGAGCTTTTCTCCGCTTTTTTTTATTTTATGTAAAGCAGCATTTTCACACCTGTAATCGGCAACCGCTGCAACCATTACAAATACATCCATTTCTGCATACGCATTCATCACAGCCTGGTACATATCCTCTGCACTCGTTACATTAACCCTTTCAACCCCCGAAGGTACAGGTAGCTGTACAGGACCCGACACAAGCAAAACCTTAGCTCCTCTTGCAGCCGCAGCCTCCGCAACCGCATATCCCATTTTTCCTGAAGAGTGATTGGATATGTAGCGCACCGGATCAATGGCTTCCCTTGTGGGACCTGCCGTAATTAAAACCCGTATGCCTTCCATATCCTTTTTGGAATTAAAAAGCTGCTCTACATGATTTACAATCTTCTCAGGTTCAGGCAGCCTGCCTTTCCCAGTAGTCCCACAGGCCATTTTTCCCTCGTCTGGCTCCATAAAAAGATATCCCAATCTCTTCAATTTATTTATATTTTCCTGCAATAAAGGATTTTCATACATCCCCGTATTCATTGCAGGAACAAACAACACAGGCGCTTTGGTTGCCATGATGGTTGTCGTCAGCATATCATCTGCAATACCATTTGCAACTTTTCCGATCACATTGGCAGTTGCCGGAGCAACCATGACCAAATCCGCTTTCTCTGCCAGGGAAATATGCTTGATATCAAAGCTTTTCGGTTCTTCAAACATATTTGTAACAACTAAATTGTGTGAAATAGACTGGAAGGTAAGGGGAGTTACAAATTCTTTTGCGTTTTGCGTCATAATGATATGTACTTGGGCACGAAGTTTTTTTAGCCTGCTTACTACATCCACCACTTTGTAGGCAGCGATCCCTCCACATACACCAATCACAACCGTTTTCCCACTCAACATACAAAAACTCCTCCAAAAATCAGATCGAAGCATAACCATAATATAAATACGATCATAGCCTACCAAAATACACAATTACTATCACTTAAACTTATCATCCGTACACTTAGAAAGCGCCCAAACATATTTTTAAGGGGATTGTCTAATCCCCTTAAAAATATGTATCCAATAACTTGTAAATTTTATTTGATTCCACTCTTTGTCCTTACATAAGTAATCTTGTCTTCACTGATTTCGTTAATTGCAACTGTAACCGGTTTTTCCGAATTGCATTTTGTAAGTTTGTGGGCACCATCCGCCAGTTGTCTTGCTCTTTTTGCAGTTGCAACTACTAAAGTATACCTGCTGTCCACTTTATCCATTAAGGAATTGATTGATGGATAAATCATAATGCATCACCCCTTCCTAATTATAGAAATTTCCATAAACCGAACCTACTTGTCTGCACACACTTCCTAAAAAACGCGGAATATTCAAACAGCTCATTCCGATCAAAATGTATATAGAGTGAATAAACAAATTTATATTATACCATTCCCAGCTTTGATAAAATATCAGTATTTCTGGCAAATCTCACCTTTTCCGCCTTCAATATACTGTCTAACTCATCAACAGCCCGATTAACCTCATCATTAATTATAATATAATCATAATTGCTAATAAATGCTATTTCTTTTTTTGCTTTCTCCAACCTTTTTTCTATAACTTCTGCAATTTCAGTTCCCCGCCCGATGATTCTCTTTCTTAACTCTTCAAAGGAGGGTGGTAAAATAAATATAAGTATACATTGGGGATATTTCTCTTTTATTTTCAAAGCACCTTCAACATCGATTTCCAAGATCATATCCTTGCCCTTTTTTATTGAATCTTCGATGTATTTTTTCGGCGTGCCGTAAAAGTTATTGCAGTATTCTACCCATTCAATCAATTGTTCTTGATTTACCATTTCTTTAAAATCTTCTACTGTTTTGAAGAAATAATGCTGCCCATCTATTTCCCCTTCTCTGGGTTTGCGTGTTGTGGCAGAAATAGAAAGCCCTACATTAAGTTTACCATTGCAAATGAGTTTTAGAAGAGTCCCTTTACCGGACCCCGAAGGGCCGGATACTACAGCTAATAACCCCTCACGGAACATAAGAGCGCCTCCCTATTCTTCTTCAATTGAGTCGCTTTCATCAACATCTTTTACATTCAGCCTATGTGCAACTGTTTCAGGTTGTACAGCCGATAGTATGATGTGGTCGCTGTCTGTGATAATAACCGCTCTTGTTCTTCTTCCATAGGTTGCATCAATAAGCATCCCTCTATCTCTGGCTTCCTGAATAATTCTCTTAATAGGAGCTGACTCAGGACTGACAATCGCAACCAGTCTATTTGCAGATACGATATTTCCAAACCCTATATTGATTAACTTCATGAACACTACCTCCTAAAATATTACTCAATATTTTGTATTTGTTCTCTCACCTTTTCCAGTTCGCTTTTTATCTCAACAACTTTTTTGGTAATTTTCAAATCATTGGCTTTGGATCCAATTGTATTGATTTCCCGGTTCATTTCCTGAATTAAAAAATCCAGCTTTCTTCCCACCGGCTGATCCATGGACAAAGCCTCGCGGGCTTGTACCATATGACTTCCCAATCTTACAATTTCCTCATCAATGCATGAGCGGTCAGCAAACAATGCAACCTCCATTGCAAGCCTGCTCTCATCAATGGTTTGCTGATCCAAAAGTTCCTTTATTCTGGCTTCCAGCTTTTGCTTATACTCAAGAACAACTGTGGGAGCTTGGAGGGTAATCTCTTTTAAAATTTCCTCAATATGCTGAATCCTCTCCAATAGATTCTCTTTAAGCTTTTCCCCTTCAATGCCGCGCATCTCCACAAGTGATTTTACAGCATCCTGAAGAGCAATTTTCAACAAATTCCAGATTTCATTTTCATCCTGTTCTACCTTTTCAACCTTCAAAATATCTGGAAAGCGAGCAATTAAAGAGACAGAAATATCATCTTTCAAATCATAGTCGTCTCTTAATTTATGAACAGCATCTATATAAGTTTTTGCCAGTACATTGTCAATCAAAACAGTTTTAGAATCTTCTCCATAGTCCTCATAGGATATATATATATCTAATTTACCTCTTGATACACTCTTGCTAACCATATCCCTGATTTTATCTTCTAAAAAGGTCAACTGCCGGGGCATCTTTACAAAAACATCACAATACCTGTGATTTACAGCCTTTATCTCAACAAGAAAGCTTTTTCCTTCTGCTTGAGATTCTCCTCTACCAAACCCGGTCATACTTCGTATCATATTAATGATCATCCTTTTTTTGAGAAATCTAATAAGTATTATAACATAATTTTTGAGTTTTAAAAGGCCATTTTTTTAAATTTTATATATTTTTTTCTCGTTTTCTCACAATTACTCCATTTTATTATATATAACAATATTATATTTATGTACATTAAATATATTTCACACATTAAAATAAGGTGCATATACGCACCTTTGATTGACCGATTTAAATTGAGAGAACATTCCGGATCGCTTGAAGAACACGGGATTTTTCAAAAGGCTTTACTACAAAATCCTTTGCACCAAGCTTTATCGCTTCAATAACCATGGTTTGCTGCCCCATGGCGGAAACCATGATAATTCTTGTGTTGGGGCTTACCTTCAAAATCTCTTTCACAGCATGGATGCCATCCATTTCCGGCATTGTTATATCAAGGGTCATTACGTCGGGTTGATTGAGTTTAGCTTGCTCTATGGCTTCAAAACCATTTGCTCCCTCTCCGATGACCTTATAATTTTCTACTTCCTCAATCATTCTTTTTAGTAACGTCCGCATAAAAATTGCATCATCTACAACTACAAATGTGAGGTTTTTCATCCACCGACATCTCCCAGTTCATACATTAGTATTGATAATACAGCAAGCCCTGCTGTTTCAGTTCTCAAAATCCTTGGTCCCAATGTAACGGGTTTAATACCGTTTAGAAGGGATCTTTCTATTTCATTCTCTGTAAATCCACCTTCCGGACCAATAAAAACCGCTATTTTTTCAATACGTTTACCTTGAATGATATCCTTTAATTTACTTTTTGACTCTTTCTCATAAGGAATGAGTGAAAGTTCCATCCCTTTTGAAATATTGAGTGCATTATCAAAATTGATAGGAAATTCAATCTTAGGAATTTTTCCTCTATTGGACTGTTTTGCTGCCTCAATAGCAATACGCTGCCATCTTGTCACCTTATGCGCAGCATCTTTCTTTTGATCGATCCTAACAATTGTTCGCTCTGTGATTACAGGAAAGATTGTTGTTACACCAAGTTCAATACTTTTTTGAATAATAAAATCCATTTTATCCGACTTGGGTAAACCTTGAAAAAGGGTAATATCAATAGGAGGCTCTGTCGTATTCGGCTCTGACCGAATTACCTTTGTCCTTATATGATCTTGCTCAAAACGCTCTATCTCAACCAAATAGTCTTGACAAACACCATCACTTACTATTATATTATCCCCAGGCGTTAATCTCAATACTTTTTTTATATGACTGACATCTTCACCTGTAATATTAATGGTATGATCCGAAATATCGGTGCTATTTACGAAGAACCTTGGCATTTAAATACGATCGCCACCCATTCACCCAGTTCTAGAATAGATTCACATGAAAACCCAACGTTTGAGTAGGCTTCAATAACGTCTTCTTTTCTTTCCTTTATAATGCCTGAAGAAACAAAATATCCGCCCGTCTTTACATAATACGGCATTATCTCGGAGATGTCAATTATTACTTTCGCAATGATATTGGCTACCAACAAGTCTACTTTGTTTTTCTCTATCTCATCCAATGTGCCTTTAAAAACAGTAATATGATTAACGCCATTCAATTGGCAGTTTTCCTTTGAAACTCTGACAGCTACCTCATCCACATCCACCGCGGTAATCCTCGAAGCTCCCAATTTCGAAGCGACAATAGAAAGGATTCCGGTACCGCAGCCCACATCAATAACCGAATCTCCCGGTTTCATATACCTTTCCAACAATTGCGAACACATTCTTGTCGTTTCATGGGTCCCCGTTCCAAAAGCCATCCCGGGATCAAGTTCTATTACAATTTCATTCTGTCTGTTATCATATTCTTCCCAAGAAGGCTTGATTACTATGCGGTCTGAAATATAAAAAGGCTTGTAATATTTTTTCCAGGAAGTTGCCCAATCCTCCTCATTTAGCTCCGAGTATCCATCATAACCTTCTCCAACATTTAAGAAGTTTGCTATGAAATTGAGTTTTTCCTTGATTAGTTCCGCCAGTTCATTAATATTAGAGTTTCCTGGGAAATAAGCTTTTATCACCACATCTTCTCCCAGGGAATTAATGAAATTGTCGTCTGCATAATCTAACGAATCATGCTTTTCTATTTCTTTTTTTATCTCATGGGGGTCCTCAATCGCTACACCTCCCGCTCCGATATTTGTAAGCATATCTGATATTGCATCATATGCTTCCTCTGTAGTCTTTATCCTTATTTCAAGCCATTTCATCCGTCTTCTCCCGTTATTGTGTATTTTAATGAGAAGGATGCTTTCATCACATTCCCAAAGCATCCTTCATTTTATTAAAGAAACTTTTCCGCTGCTCATGTATGTCATCTCCGCTCAGTTCTGCAAATTCCTTTAATATGGACTTTTGCTTTTCATTGAGCTTCTTAGGCACCTCTACATTGACTTTCACATAAAGATCCCCTCTTCCGTTTCCTCTTAAGAACGGAACTCCTTTTGCCTTTATTCTGAATACAGATCCGGTTTGGGTTCCTTCGGGTACATTATACCTTACTTTACCGTCCAAAGTAGGCACTTCCAGCTCTGCACCCAAAGCCGCTTGAACAAAGGTAATCGGTATTTCACACACAATATCATTTCCCTGCCTTTGGAAAATAGTATGGGGTTTCACACGAATGGAAATATAGAGATCCCCTGAAGGGCCTCCCCGTGCCCCTGGCTCCCCTTCTCCTCTTAAAGAGATGGTTTGACCGTCATCAATGCCTGCCGGAATATTGACTTTAATCGATATGCTTTTGCGGATTCTTCCCTTACCGCTGCAGCTTTGGCAAGGATCGGTGATAATCTTCCCTTCCCCTCTACATACATCACAGGCTTTAATATTGACGAACTGCCCAAAGGGTGTATTCTGCTTGTATTGAACCTGGCCGGTTCCGCTG
Source organism: Clostridia bacterium (assembly GCA_026418275.1). Taxonomy (GTDB): domain Bacteria; phylum Bacillota; class Clostridia; order Acetivibrionales; family DSM-2933; genus SKW182. The sequence continues at coordinate 161,992 of JAOABQ010000049.1, read as the reverse complement.
CAATGGGAACAGGTGGAAGCTGAAGTCCCCGGCTTTGCTCCGGTACCACTACAGGTAGCACAGTTCTCCATACGAAGTATGGTTACGTCCTTTTCAACACCAAAAACTGCTTCCTCAAATGCAATCTCCATGGCATATTTCAAATCTGCTCCCTTTTGAGGGCCTTTTTTGCTTTTGGATGACCTTCCAAAGCCTCCGCCACCAAAGAAAGTTTCAAAAATATCCCCAATGCCACCAAAATCAAAATCGCTGAAGCCTCCGCCAAAGCCCCCAAAGCCATTAGGATCCGTACCTGCATGGCCAAACTGATCATATCTCGACCGTTTTTGAGGGTCACTCAATACTTCATATGCTTCGTTGACTTCTTTAAACTTTGCTTCAGCCACCTTGTCATCGGGATTCAGATCCGGATGATATTGTTTTGCAAGTTTTCTATATGCCTTTTTAATATCTGAATCTGCTGCGTTTTTATCAATACCAAGGACTTCGTAATAATCCCTTTTATTTGCCATTCTTACTCAACCCCGTTTCAAATAGTTTACCGACTGAATGAATTACTATAAAAATGAATCAAAAAATATAAATATTCCAAACTCTCATTTTCAGATTTATTTTAATATATTGTATTACGGATTTCCAATATGGTTAACAAAATTATAGCATTAAAATTATAACATTTAATTTTAAATAATGATACTTGAGAATATTACTATAAATCCTATTGTTCTTCGATTAATCCTGAGCGCTCTCACTTAATTCACTGTATAGAATTACGCATCATCGTTCTTGGAGCCTAATCACCCCAGTACCTCGTAACGAAATTCTTTTCAAGGTATGCGAGACACAAACAGAGGAAGTTGATTTTAAGCACTTCAAAAAGCTAGGAATTTGTTGTGTAAAAAGCGTAGCACAATAGATTAAATTAATCAGGCCAAAGCCTTTTATGACTTTGGCCTGACAGAAGCTCATTACTTTTTGTCGTCATCTACCACTTTGTAATCCGCATCGTATACATTCTCTTGCCCCGGACTTGCCCCTGCCTCAGGATTAAAGCCGGCTGCTTCCGGGTTCACACCTGCAGCCCCCGGGTTTTGTTGATAAATTTTGGCCGATACATCGTAAAAAGCTTGAGTCAAGGTCTCAGTTGCCTTCTTTATCGCATCTGTATCCGTACCTTTCAATGCTTCTTTAACCTTACCGATTTCCGCCTCGATTTTTGATTTATCTTCTTCTCCCAGTTTATCGCCCAAATCCTTTAATGTCTTTTCAGATTGGTAAACCATGGAATCCGCATTGTTTCTAACTTCAATTTCTTCTTTTCTCTTTTTGTCTTCAGCATCGTATTTTTCCGCTTCCTTTACCGCTTTATCAATATCCGCATCAGAAAGGTTTGTAGATGCCGTTATTGTCACTTTTTGCTCTTTACCGGTACCAAGATCTTTTGCCGATACATGAACAATCCCGTTGGCATCGATGTCAAAGGAAACTTCTATTTGCGGAACGCCTCTAGGTGCTGGCGGAATCCCTTCTAAGTTAAATTCACCCAACAGCTTATTGTCCGCAGCCATCTGCCTTTCTCCCTGGAATACCCTTACGGTTACAGCCGTTTGTCCGTCTGCTGCAGTAGAGAAAGTCTGACTTTTCTTTGAAGGAATGGTTGTATTTCTTTCAATCAGTTTTGTAAATACACCACCCAAGGTTTCTATTCCAAGGGAAAGGGGCGTTACATCAAGAAGTACCAATCCCTTTACATCTCCGGTTAAAACGCCGGCCTGAATCGCTGCACCGACTGCAACACATTCATCCGGGTTAATTCCTTTAAAGGGTTCCTTCCCGAAATACTTTTTAACGGCTTCCTGAACTGCAGGAATTCTAGTAGAACCACCAACCAAAAGAATCTTGTCAATTTTATCAGGATTCAGTCCTGCATCCTGCATCGCCTGTCTTGTCGGCCCCATAGTCTTCTCAACAAGGTCTGCCGTCAATTCATCGAATTTTGCTCTTGTGAGCGTGACATCCAAGTGTTTGGGTCCGGTTGCATCTGCAGTAATAAACGGCAAATTGATATTGGAGGTTGTTACGCCTGAAAGCTCTATCTTTGCCTTTTCTGCTCCTTCTTTCAACCTTTGAAGAGCAATTTTATCGTTTGAAAGATCAATTCCGTTTTCCTTTTTAAATGTATCTATCAAATAGTTAATAATTTTCTGGTCAAAATCGTCTCCACCCAATCGGTTATTTCCATGGGTTGCCAAAACTTCAAAAACACCATCACCAATTTCCAGAATGGAAACGTCAAAGGTACCTCCACCCAAGTCGAATACCAAAATCTTTTGGTCTGTCTCTTTATCAAGCCCGTAGGCCAAAGCTGCCGCTGTGGGCTCATTGATAATTCTTAAAACCTCAAGACCCGCAATTTTTCCCGCGTCCTTGGTTGCCTGTCTTTGGGAATCACTAAAGTATGCAGGTACAGTAATAACAGCCTGATTTACAGTTTCCCCCAAAAAGCTTTCAGCATCTGCTTTTAATTTCTGCAAAATCATTGAGGAGATTTCCTGAGGCGTATATTGTTTCTCATCAATGCCCACTCTCCGATCCGTTCCCATATCCCTCTTTATGGATATTACAGTTCTTTCAGGGTTTGTTATCGCCTGTCTTTTTGCAACCTGCCCAATTAACCTCTCCCCTGTTTTGGAAAAAGCCACAACTGAAGGAGTCGTTCTGTTCCCCTCGGGATTTGGAATAACAACCGGTTCTCCACCCTCCATTACAGCTACACAGGAATTCGTTGTTCCTAAATCTATACCAATAACCTTTGCCATATTGTGTTACCTCCTTATTTGTAAATTTTATCTGAAATTCAATTAATTTGCTACTTTTACCATGCTATGCCTGATTACCTTGTCTTTAATTATATAACCCTTTTGGAACTCGTCGGCAACTACATTTTCCCCGTAGTTTTCATCTTCTATATGCATTACTGCGTTATGTAGCTGCGGGTCAAAAGTTTCCCCAACCGACTTGATTTCCTCTACACCAAAATTTTTCATAATCTCTTTCATTTGTTTTAATACCAGATTAATTCCATCCTTTATAGAGGCCTCATCCCCATTATCTGCGGACAAAACCGCTCTTTCAAGGCTATCCACCACCGGTAGAAAAGCTGTTATCACATCGCCGATAGAATCTTGATACACAGTTTCCTTTTCTCTTGCAGTCCTTTTCTTGTAATTGTCGAATTCCGCCGCAGTTCTTTGAAGCTTATCAAGATACTCATCACATTTTTTTGTTTTTTCATCCAATTCGGCTTTCATCGCTTCAATCCTTTTATGATCATTTTCATTGGTTTCTTCACAGGACTTTTCTGCGTTTAAATCAATATCTTCCTGATCGTTTTTAAGGTTTTTCTTCTTTTCTTTCTCATCGTCACTGTTTTTTACATTCTTCTCTTTTTTCATCCCGTTGACTACCCTCCTTGTTGTATTATACTTAAAACTATTTAGATCACCCTTTAAATTTCATCTTTTTTAAAAAAACAGCATCCGGAAGGGGCAAAATTCCCCTTCCCTAGCCTTCATTTAAGTCTTGACCAATTAATTTATTTATTTCCTCTGCGATCTTTTTTCGGATGTAATCCATAGAGGATATAACTTTCGAATACTCCATCCGCGTCGGTCCGATGACCCCGATAGATCCAATCACTAAGTCTCCGATCCTGTATGTCGCAGTAACCAAACTGCAGTCCCTGATCTTTTCAACAGAGTTTTCGGCACCAATTTGAATTTGAATATTTCTTTCCTCTGTCGAATACTTGAGAATTCTTTGGAGTACTTCCTTCTCATCCAAAACATTCAAGAACTCTTTTGCCTTAACGATATCCCTAAACTCGGGATAATTAAAAATATTCGTTGTACCGTTTAGGTAAACTTCCGGGTAATCAATTTGGTTAATACATTCCATTACGCCACTCACAATGGGTATAACCAAATCCTCCGGCAGTCCCAACTCCCTTTCGATGTCGCTCTGTATGGACAAATTGACCCGTTCCAAAGTATACCCGCAAAGCTTATCATTTAAAGCATTGGATACCCGGATAAGAAAATCGGGTGCTACCGTCTCCGGTATACGAATCAAAGTATTTCTAACAACTCCTGTGCTTGCTACAACAATTATCAGTGCTTTACCACTTTCTATAGGCACAATTTGAACAGCTTTCAAAGTACTTTTCTTCATCTGTGGGGTAATTGCCATGGATGTATATTTTGTAATCCTGGACATCACCACAGATGCATTTCTGATCAATTGGCTCAGTTCATTGATTTGAACCTCTAGAGATCTTTTAATATTCTCAATTTCCTCCGGCTGCAGTTCCTTGAGCTCCATTAACTTATCCACATACATCCTATACCCTTTATCGGACGGAATACGTCCGGCAGAAGTATGAGGCTGTGCAAGATATCCCATTTCCTCAAGATCGGACATCTCGTTCCGGATAGTTGCAGAGCTTAATCCCAGCTCGTGCTTTCTGGCAATGGTCCGTGATCCTATAGGTTCAGCAGTGTCAATGTAATCGTCGATAATCGCACGGAGTATCCTCCTCTTTCTATCATCCAACAACATCATTGTCACCCCTTTTGTTAGCACTCTACTTTATTGAGTGCTAATCCTAATTTAAAAATACCACCAGTTTTTTTTTTTGTCAAGAGTTTTGCAGTGATAAATTATGCAATTGATTTCACCTAAGTCTTCCAAAATACTACATATTTTAAATTATGCAGCTTTTCTCAAAAATGAGGGTGGATTTTAAAGTATTATTTGTACTTGTTGAACCAATTATTCGAATTTTTGCATGCTATCATGTAGTGCCTCGTAACGTAGCTCTACTTGGAGTATGTGACATACAACAAAGAGGAAGTGCATTTTTAAAACTTTATCTTTAATTTCGAATGTATACATTGCTTGACTCTTTACTTATTTAATTGTGCTATGATATCATGGTGTTAATTGCTGTCAAATAATCAGGCTTTTAAATCCCTATTATAAGGAAAGGATGGTTTTATGTCTGAACAAATTAAACAAATTGCTACGAGGATTAAAGAGTTGAGAGAAATCTCAGGTGCTTCCATTGAAAGCCTATCAAAGGAATTTAACATTCCTCAGGAAACATATAAGGAATATGAAAGCGGAAATGTAGATATTCCGGTTAGCTTTCTCTATGAGGTTGCAAATAAATTTAATGTCCAGTTGACCGAAATACTGACTGGAGAGGCTCCAAAGCTCCATACATACTCCCTAGTAAGAAAAGATAAGGGGATTAGTGTTGAGAGAAGAAAACAGTACAACTACCAGAGTCTGGCATATAATTTTACCCACAAAAAAGCAGAGCCTTTCCTGGTCACAGTAAATCCCGAACCGGAAGATGCTCCTGTTCATTCCAACTCCCACCCGGGGCAGGAATTCAATTATGTCATTGAAGGTACATTAAAAGTGATTATAAATAGCCATGAAATCATATTGAATGAAGGAGATTCCCTGTTTTTTGATTCCGGTGCCAACCATGCCATGAAAGCGGTTGGTGGAAAAGCCGCAAAGTTTTTAGCAATTATTCTATAATAAAGCAAGAGATGTATTTTAGGAGGTATTAAACAAATGCTTAACAAGTATCTATCCCGAGTTAGCTACGACTCATATGAGGATTTTATCCAAAACTTCAAAATCAATGTCCCTGAACAGTTTAATTTTGCCTACGATGTGGTTGACGAAATTGCTTCAAAAACCCCTGACAAGATTGCCCTGGTTTGGTGCGATGAAAATGGAAATGAAGCAACTTTCACTTTCGGGCAATTAAAAACATATAGCGATAAAGCTGCAAACTTTTTTAAAGCACATGGTGTAGGAAAAGGCGATCCGGTCATGTTGATATTGAAAAGGAAATATGAGTTCTGGTTTGCAATTTTGGCACTTCACAAACTAGGAGCTATATGTATTCCGGCTACACATCTTCTCACCACAAAGGATATCGTATACAGGAATAATGCTGCAGACATAAAAATGATCGTTTGTGTAGCTGAAGATGAAGTTATAAAACACGTAGAAGAATCTATGGAAAAATCCCCGACGCTAAAGCTTAAAGCTCTGGTTGGCGGCTCCCGTGAAGGTTGGTATGACTTTAATTCCGAGCTTCATGAAGCATCCGGCAATTTCATAAGGCCGGAAGGAAAGGATGCACCTTCCAACCACGATATATCCCTTCTCTATTTTACGTCCGGAACTACAGGCATGCCTAAAATGGTCAGCCATGACTTTACTTATCCTTTAGGGCACATTCTTACGGCAAAATATTGGCAAAATGTAGAAGATGATGGCCTTCACCTTACCGTTGCAGACACCGGATGGGCAAAGGCTGTTTGGGGAAAAATATATGGTCAGTGGCTTTCAGGTTGTGCCGTTTTTGTATATGATTATAATAAGTTCGTTCCAAAAGAAATGCTTAAAGTGATCACAAAACACGGTGTTACATCTTTCTGCGCACCTCCAACCATATACAGATTTTTTATCAAAGAAGACCTATCCCAGTATGATTTTAGCAAGCTCAAATACTGTGCTGTTGCCGGCGAACCCTTAAATCCTGAAGTATACAACCAATTTTTAAATATGACAAGACTTAAACTTATGGAAGGCTACGGACAAACCGAGCTTACCGTTACATTAGGAACATTCCCATGGATGGAACCTAAGCCGGGTTCCATGGGAAAACCCTGCCCGGGTTATGATATCGACCTTGTTGATGAAAACGGAAGATCCTGTGATGTAGGTGAAGAAGGCCAAATTATTCTTAGGACAGATAGGAGGAAACCGGTAGGGATGTTTGGGGGCTACCACCGGGATGAAGAATTAACTAAAAAAGTCTGGCATGACGATATCTACTTTACAGGAGACATGGCATGGCGAGATGAAGACGGCTACTACTGGTTTGTGGGCAGAGCTGACGATGTAATAAAAAGCTCAGGATACAGAATCGGCCCCTTCGAAGTAGAAAGTGCGCTCCTTGAGCACCCAGCTGTTTTGGAATGCGCTATAACGGCTGTTCCTGACCCTGATAGGGGACAAATTGTGAAGGCTACAATTGTGCTTACCAAAAACTATACAGCCAGTCCGGAGCTTGTTGTTGAACTTCAGGAACATGTAAAAAGAGTAACTGCACCATACAAATACCCAAGAATTATCGAATTCGTAACCGAACTTCCCAAGACCATCAGCGGAAAAATACGCAGGGTTGAAATCAGAGATAAAGATAAATAAAATATTAAATAAAGGAGCTGGAAAAAACCAGCTCCTTTAAATTTATAGCTATATTGAACGCGATAAAGAATTTACATCGTGCTTCAATGTCCTTGATTTAATATCGTGAAAATTCAATTTATCCATGCAAAGTCATTTTCACGATCTATATAGATTGAATTATACATTTGCTATTCTCGAAAGAATCTCATTACTTCTTTCGAGAAACCGGGTCATTGCATCCGGTTCCAGCTGTTTATGACTCATCATCGCCAAATCATAAACCTGTTCACAAATCAGTTTAACATCTTCTTTCTTACTTTCGGTATCCTTCATCTTAAGAACTGACTGTATCAAAGGATTGTTTCGGTTCAAAACCAAAGTCTCTTCCTTTGGAAACATATCTCCCATGTTCATTCCGCCAAACATTTTGCTCATTTCCTGCATTCTGCGTGACTGTTCCGAAAGGAGAATCATTCCACTAATAGAGGATGTCTTTAAGCCCTCAACCTGGATCTTTAGCTTATCATTTCCTAATGCTTCTTTAAAAGCTGTTTCAAGTTTTTGCTGGATTTCCTTTACCTCTTCTTCATTTACTTCACTTTCCGAATCTTTAAGGTTTTGAGAAATATCTGCATCAATACGGTTAAACTGAACGGAGGATTCGTTTCTTTCCAAAAAGCTGATGAAATGGTTATCAATCATTGAGCTTAAAATTATGGCATCCATACCATGATCTTTAAACATTTTGATATACTGGGCCTGCTGTCTGTCATCCGATACGTAAAACACTTTATTTTCATGCTTTTCTTTATTCTTTTCTAGATAATCCTTTAAAGTAACATATTCGCCATTAATGGTTTTATAAATAAGGATATCCTTTACCCGGTCATAAAACTTCTGTTCACGGATGCATCCATACTTCACAAAGGGATTAATGTCATCCCAATATTTATTATAATTTTCTCTTTCATTTTCAAAAATGGAGGTTAACTTATCTGCAACCTTCTTTGTAATATGGCCTGAAATTTTATTTACATAGCCATCGTTTTGCAGGAAGCTGCGGGATACGTTAAGGGGCAAATCAGGACAGTCAATGGTTCCTTTTAAAAGCATTAAAAATTCAGGAATCACTTCTTTGATATTGTCCGCAACAAAAACCTGGTTATAGTAAAGCTTTATTTGCCCTTCTATGGTTTCAAATTCATGCTTTAACTTAGGAAAATACAGAATTCCTTTTAAGTTGAACGGATAATCCATGTTTAAATGAATCCAGAACAAAGGATCGTTGAAATCAAAAAACACTTTTTTATAAAACGCCTTATATTCTTCCTCGGTACAGTCCTTCGGATTTTTCATCCACAAGGGATTGGTATCGTTAAGAGGCTTTGGCTCCTTCAGTTCCTTTTCTTCTTTATTCTCCTCTTCCTTTTCTGCATTTGCATCTTCAAGGTAAATTTCAACAGGAAGGAAAGAGAAATATTTGGTAAGAATCTCCCTGATTTTAAATTCATCTAAAAATTCCCTGCTGTCTTCCGCCATATAAAGAGTAATGGTTGTACCTCTTTCACAACGATCGGATTCACTCATGTCAAATTCAGTACCGCCGGTACTTACCCACGTTACAGCCTCTGCACCCTTTTGGTAAGAAAGTGTATCAATTTGCACTTTATCGGCAACCATAAAGGCAGAATAGAACCCCAGACCAAAATGCCCGATAATTTGCGCTTCATCCGCCTTATCCTTATATTTTTCCAAAAAGTCCTTTGCCCCCGAAAAAGCAATTTGATTGATATACTTCTTTACTTCTTCTCCCGACATTCCAATTCCGTTATCGATAAATTGGAGCGTATTTTTTGTTTTGTCAACAATTACTTTAATGTAATACTTCTCATCAACCCCGGTTTCGGCCTCACCAATTGCAACAAGCTTTTTAAGCTTACTGATTGCATCGGAGGAATTTGAAACCAACTCACGTACAAAAATATCTTTTTCAGAATATAACCATTTTTTAATAATAGGAAAAATATTCTCGGTATGAATGGAAATACTGCCACTTTCATGAACCATTGTCAAAAACCTCCCTTTAAAGATTCTCTATTTTATATATTACCGATAGATTTAAAAATGTCAAGAGAAAATTAGCACTCTTTATTAAAGAGTGCTAATAATTTTTATTGGGTTCATTTATTCGTTTTCTTTTTTACATTCGGGGCAAACCCCATAGAATTCCAGCTTATGCCCTGTTATTTCAAAATTGGTTTTTTTCCCAACTTTATCTTCCAATGCTTCTATTGGACAAACTTCTATCGGAACCATTTTGTTGCAATTAGTACAAATCAAATGATGCCGGTGTCCTTCCCCGGATAGTTCATACCGGGCTTTTCCCTCACTCATAATGGATTTATTGACAAGACCTTTGCTTTCCATGAGTTCCAGCGTCCGGTATACGGTGGAAAGGTTTACCGACGTTCCCAATCCCTTTACACTCAGGTATATTTCTTCTGCACTCATGGGCGCTTCTGCCTTTTCCAGAACATGAATGACTGCCTTTCTTGATTTGGTGTTCTTACAGCCCTTTTTGGTCAGTATATTATCTTCATGCTTTGATGTTGGCATCCATCTACATCCTTTTAACGAATACTTATACCTATTTGCATCAATGTAAGTTTATCTTTTATAAAAAGTACCTTTCACCTTGGTTTGTTTATGCGGATGCTACCAGCACTAATGTAAATAAGTATTATAAAAATATTGTACTTTAAGGCGCATGTTTTTTCAATATAAAACCATTCGTAAAAACATTCAAAAAAGCCAAGACCCTCATATATAGGTTCTTGGCTTTCTCAAACTTTCAACTTATTCTTCTATCTTAGGCAAGTTATTAAGACTTGTCTTTACACTCTCTTCCGAGTATTCGATATCTTCCAGTTTACCTTCAAAATAATTGTCATAAGCTGAGAAATCAAAATAACCGTGTCCGCTTAAGCAAAATAGGATTACCTTTTCTTCACCGGATTCCTTGGCCAGCAAAGCTTCATTAATTGCGCCGCGGATTGCATGTGAGGATTCGGGAGCAGGTACGATTCCTTCCGACCTTGCAAACATAACTGCAGCTTCAAAAACAGACTTTTGCCCATAAGCCTGTGCTTCAATAAGACCGTCATGGTAAAGCTGGCTTACAATGGGTGACTCCCCGTGATAACGCAATCCCCCTGCATGAATTCCTGCAGGTACAAAATCGTGGCCTAATGTATACATTTTGGTGATGGGGGCAACTTTTGCCGTGTCACCGTAATCATAAGCAAATACGCCTTTTGTGAGGGTAGGACAAGCAGTCGGTTCTACTGCAACGGCTCTTACTTTACTTCCTTTTAATTTATCCGCAAGGAAGGGGAAGGTAATTCCGGCAAAGTTACTTCCGCCGCCGCAGCATGCGAAAATGGCATCCGGGTATTCATCGATCATTTCCAATTGTTTTTTGGTTTCCATACCGATAATGGTTTGGTGCATGCAAACATGGTTCAAAACACTTCCCAAAGCATAATTTGTGTCGCTGTGGGTTGCAGCATCCTCTACCGCTTCACTGATAGCAATCCCAAGGCTCCCTGTACAGTCCGGGTCCTTCTCCAAAATGGATCTCCCACAGTTCGTAAGATTGCTGGGACTTGCAATAACATCTGCACCAAAGGTTTTCATAAAGGAACGTCTATAGGGTTTTTGCTGATAGCTGACCTTAACCATATAAACGGTACATTCCATACCAAAGCGGTTACATGCCAAACTCAGGGCACTTCCCCACTGGCCGGCACCTGTCTCGGTTGCAAGTCTTTTGATGCCTGCCGCCTTGTTATAAAAGGCTTGTGGAATGGAAGTATTGAGCTTATGGCTTCCAGTTGCATTGGTACCTTCATATTTATAATAAATCCTAGCCGGAGTACCTAATAATTTTTCAAGGCCCTTTGCCCTGTATAAAGGCGCAGGTCTCCACTGCTTGTACATTTCTCTAACTTCATCGGGAATATCAATCCAACGGTCTGCAGACATTTCCTGCATAATCAGTTCCATTGGGAAAATCGCCTTCATATCGTCCGGAGTAGCCGGTTTGCCTGTCATTGGGCTGTAGAAAGGCATAGGCTTATTGGGCATGTCCGCAACAATGTTATACCATTGTCTTGGAATCTCATTCTCATCTAATAGCACTTTTGTAACGTCTCTCTTACTCATCTTGCTCATCTCTCCTCACAAAAAAATATGTTAATTCTTATTTTACTAAAGAACCCGGGATAATTCAACAAAAAAAGGTGTTTAAAAGAGTAAAAAGGCGCTTTAGGGTTTAAATTGCATAGTATTTTCTGATCTCCTCTTTACTTAAGCAATTTACTACATCTTCCTTGGTCAGCCATCCTTTTCTTGCTATATTGACCCCATATTGGACATCCTTCATTCCTTCCAGACTATGGGCATCCGGACTGATTACAAACCGGCATCCTGCCTCCTTTGCACCCTTACAAAGCCGCCAGTCGAGATCCAATCGGTAGGGATTCGCGTTGATCTCCAAAAGTACACCTTCCTCGGCTGCTGTTTTAATGATTTCATTCATATTAATTTTAAAGGGCTCTCTCGATAAAATAAGTCTTCCGGTGGGGTGTCCAAGGATCCTTACGTACTTATTTCTTATGGCCCGGATCACTCTCTCGGTCATTTTATCTTCATCCATTCCAAAGGAGGAATGCACAGAAGCAATGGTAAAATCAAACCAGGATAAAACCTCATCATTGTAATCTACTGAACCGTCGGGAAGAATATCCAGTTCAATCCCTTTCAGAATTAAAAAGTCCGGATATTTGCGGTTTAGCAACTCAATTTCCTCATGCTGCCGCTTGATCTCATCCACCTTCAGTCCGCCGGCATAAAATGCAGTCTGGCTGTGGTCCGAAATTCCAAGATAAGAATAGCCCTGCTCTATACATGCTTTTGCCAGTTCTTCGATTGAATTGGATCCATCGCTATATTGGGAATGTACGTGAAAAATTCCTTTCACCTCATGTTCCTTCAGGAGTTCAGGGATTCTTCCCTCTATCGCGGCTTCAACCTCCCCATTGTTTTCCCTCATTTCAGGAGGTATAAACTGCATACCAAACACCTCAAATATCTCTTCCTCGGTATTGCATGGAATACGTTCATCACCTTTAAACAAGCCGTATTCATTCATCTTGATCCCCTGCTGCTTTGCCATATGCCGCATTCTTGTATTGTGCTCCTTGCTTCCTGTAAAATGATGCAGCGCAAAGGGATATTCCTCGTCGCTTACCACCCTTAAATCCACGTTTATGCCGCACTGAAGCATCACACTGGATTTGGTATCCCCTTTCGCTACAACCTTATGTACCAAGGAATGTCCGGTAAATAAGTCCATTACCTTTACTGGCTCATCACTGCTAACTAAAATATCAATATCCTTAATCGTCTCCTTTTTCCTTCTAAGGCTTCCACCAATACTGCACCTCTTCACATCACTGCTTTTCTCTAAAAAAGCAATAAATTCCCGGGAAAAGTTCCATGCGATAGGAAAATGGTATTGTCCTGCATATTTATTGAGATTTTCAATTCCCTCCAAAACCTTTGCCTGAGTTTTTTCACCGAAGCCCGAAAGCTTAATGAGCCTGTTTTCCAAACAAGCATACTTTAATTCTCCGATATTGGTAATTCCAAGCTTTTCATAAATACTTTTAACCTTTTTAGGCCCCAGCCCCGGTATTTTAAGCATTTCCGGAAGCCCTTCGGGAATGGTCCCTTTTAAATCCTCCAGATATTGGAGTCTACCTGTAGTAACCAACTCACCAACCTTTTGAGATAACGCTTCTCCAATTCCCTTAACCTCTTTGAGGCGGTTTTCCCTCACTAAAATTTCAATATCCTCTTCCAAGAATTCTATTGTCCTGGCTGCATCGTAATAGGCCTTTGATTTAAAAAATACTTCCCCTTTAATCTCCATAAGTACACCGATCTCATTTAAAATTTTACTGATTTGATATTTGTCCATTTGTTCCCTCCCTATGTAAACGAACTGCTGAAAATTTATACAATAAATCCCAATTCACATTATACTTTTTTTATATTATAATAACCTCAAGAAAGCTAAATCTTTTTGTTATACTACCTTCATATTCACTATCGTAATATTATAAGTGCTATTTGAGCGGTTGCCGATATCACTTTTAAGCAATTAAACACAAAGCGATTCAATGATTGATAGAAATGAATACCATCATTTAAGCTTATCTGTTACGCATCAGTAATGATTTTATTCATAACTGGATATGAATATATTATACAAAATAATTTGATTTAAAACACTAATTTGTCTGGATTTCAGAAATAATTAATGGTATAATATGTTTTGGAGGAGTGACGATGCAAGTTTTATCTTATAATCTAGAAGCTTACATTCCATTTGAAGAAGACAGTATTGAAAAAGTTCTTACCTTTAGCGAAGAAATCATTAACAGTGTGACAAGTGACGAAAGTGCCAGATTTAAGCTAAAGAGTGCTGTCCACGAATTAGTGGTTAATTCTCTTGAACACGGATATAATAAAAGTCCCGGTAAAATATCTCTTTCCATAAAAAAAGAAAATAATACTATTTATTTTGACATTTGTGATGAAGGATCCGGTTTGGATATGTCATTAGACAGCTTAAGCAAAAAGACTTTTGAGTTGGATCAAATGCCGGATATTTCTTCTCTTACCGGAAGAGGCCGCGGGTTATTAATTACCAGTCAATTGTTCGACAGCATGGAGATATCCCCAAACCTTCCAAAAGGAACAAAAATATCGTTAACCATTGTAGTTTAATAGAATTTTTTAACCCTATACTAAAAGTAAAAGCCTACAAATTGTGGGCTTTTTTAGTGCATTCATAAAAAACTATAGCAATTTAATTTTGTAGTTTGCCTTAAATAGGCTTGGAATCGCTGGCCTTGGAACTTGGTTTTTGGAGTTATCATAGATAAGAACATGCCCCTACCTTATAAGTATTCAACTTTACATATATAATACCGTAATCATTGTGCCCACAAACATAAAGGGAATAAACGGGATAAAGTCTTTTCTGTTTGATAGCCGGAACACTAGTACTGCCAGCCCTGCCACCCCACTTAGAAACGTAGACAGGAGCATAGCCGAAAGCACATTTTGAAGTCCCAAATAAATCCCCGCACAGGAAAAAATCATGATATCCCCTTTCCCCATCCCGCCCTTCGTAACCAATGAGATAAAGAAAAGGATTATACTTGTACACAATAACCCTAAAAAGGCATCGGTCATTATGGATATATTCATCGTGGTGAGCACCATAAGAATTCCGGTTATCAAACTAAAAATCACCAGTTCCTTGGGAACCTTTTTGGTTTCAATGTCTTTAAAACTCGCAGCAATCAGGATTGCTCCCAAAAGGCCGTACTTAAAAAACCCGATAGAATATCCAAATCCACGGTAAAGTAATACATACATTACCAGTACGGTGATAAATAATAAAACGGACTTCATATTTTTTCTAAAAAGGCTTAAAATCCATTTTGGATAGGGATTAAACCGGTTAGAAAAATCCAGGTAAGCAAGAATTAATAAGCCAACGAAAACAGACAGGAAAATAAGTAAAAAATATTCCATTCAAAAGCCCCTTTCATCCTGATATTATCATGTCTCAACCCTTAAGGTGACTTGGCTACAATCACCGACATCCTGATTCCGTTTTGTGCTGCCATCAGCTTTGCATCTTCAATCCATTTGATTTGATCCGGTGTAATCGCGCAATCAGGTATGACAAGCTGAAACTCCTTGCTATCGTAGTCCGAAGCCCGGATATCTATATTACCTTTCTTATATTCGGTTAAGGCCGCTAACTTTTTAATTTCACTTTCCAGTGTAGTATAAAAACCTCTTCCCTGAAAACTATCTCTTCTTATATCATGTGTTACCATACTGATCACATTTCGGTTTTCCAATATATCAATCGGTGCAAACTCATCCTGATTTCTACCCAAAAACGCTTCAATTTTCTTCCCGCGTTCCAGTTTTGGAAGTGCCCAAAAATCAGTTGGCAATGTTTTTATAACATCTGCAATGGCTTGAGATCCTGTAGCAGGGGTCGCCGAGGGGGTCGCACCGGGGGAGCCTGTGGGTGTGGCGGAGGGGGTTCCTGAAGGCCGGGGTGTGGGTGTGGGTTTAATCACTCCACCATCGAGCCATGCCTTCACCGTGGCCCGTTGGACCATATTAAACCGGGGTAAGACGTTAAAGGGAACCGGAATTTTAAGCTTATATGTAACGATAATGTCAAAATCCTCTTCCTGTTTACTTTTAAAGAAGTTCGACTTTTCAAAGTTCAATCCTTCAAAACCGCCCTCGATTCCAAAACCCATAAGTCTTTGATTTGCCGAAAGCTGATCTTCAACTGCAAGATATTTACTCATATGAAGCTTTACAAGAGCTACGAAAAATTCATTCTTAATCTCCCTGAATACATTTCTTCCGAACAGAGAGAGAATGCTTTTAATCTCTCTCATCGGGTTTTTTTTAATTTCTCCTGCGACCTTGGATATATTCCGGATACTTTCTCTCGCTTTTTCTACCTGCTTCTTTACTTCCTCAGCACTTGCTGCCGCTTGGTTGATATCTCCACCTGAAACAGCTTCCAAGCCGCCGCTGGCACTATCCACCGCCTTCCCGGAGGAAGTTTGAAACATATCGAAGGAGTTCAATACCGTTGACTTATGCTTCTCAAATACCTGTGCACTTTTATCCATCCCATCCCGCACTTCATCATGAAGGTCTTTAATTCCGGTAACCTCGTACAGATAGCTGTATGAGGCCATCTCATCCGCTGCCCCGGAAATAGCATGCTGCATGACTTCATGCACGTAAATGAGTTTGATAATAAAGGCAATACAGACTACAACACTGATAAAGATCGGAAGAACTAATGTCGCCTCAACAGTCACAGATCCCTTCTTGTTAAGAAATTTCCGCATGTTGGCCCCCTTTGCTTCCATACCCTTTAGTAAGAACAGTTTTCGTTTATAATAAAAGAGACGAATACCAAACAATATTGAAGTGCAAAATCTTTTAAATTCGTTTATTTTTGCGCTGTGAAACCCTGAGACGTAAGTAGGATTTGAGTGATTCCAATGCAAAATCATTATCGTAATTTTTTATTTTCAGGCGATACAGGCTTCTTAAGTATCGCCCTATGTTTAATTGAATTCTGGAAGAACATTTACATAAAAAGTAGTATAGATTGATTGAATGGAATGGATTACTTTCAGTCTATCACAGATTTTGAATTCTGCTCTAAGTTTAAATATTTTTATGCATAATAAGGAACTTGTTCAATAACAACACCTTCAAGGGACCAGGTTTGAATCCGGTCAATCCTTACCCTGACCAATCTGCCAACCATATCCCCGGTTCCTTTAAAGTTTACAATTTTGTTGGTTCGGGTTCTCCCCGTATAAGTCTCCATACTATTTTTACTTAAGCCCTCTACAAGAACTTCAAGCTCGCTGCCTAAAAGCTGATCATTGATTTCTTTACTAATTCTGTTTTGAACTTCCAAAAGCTTTTCGAATCTTTCTTTTTTTACTTCCTCGCTCACCTGCTCTTCTCTTTTGGCGGCAGGTGTGCCGGTTCTTTTGGAATAAAGAAAAGTAAAGGCCGAATCAAAACGAACTTTTTCCAGAACATCCAGTGTATCTTGGAAATCCGCATCCGACTCACCTGGAAATCCTACAATGATATCGGTAGT
This sequence comes from Clostridia bacterium, assembly GCA_026418275.1. Lineage (GTDB taxonomy): Bacteria > Bacillota > Clostridia > Acetivibrionales > DSM-2933 > SKW182. Next base: position 144,906 of record JAOABQ010000049.1, on the reverse strand, counting down.
AAGTGAAATATCCGGATTTTTACTTTTTATTTTGTCAATGAGCGACAAATACTGTTCCTTCGTATATTTTCTGTTCATTTCCTGCAAAACCTTTGTACTTCCGGATTGAATAGGGAGATGCAGATGTTCGCAAACCTTGTCCAAATCCATGAGGGCCTCAATTAGTTCATCCGACAGGTCTTTGGGATGGGATGTCATAAACCTTATTCTCTCAATCCCTTTTACCTTGTTTACTTCCTTTAAAAGCTTCGCAAAGGTTAACCCCCCGCCAAGATCCAGGCCGTAGGAATTAACATTTTGCCCTAACAGCATAACTTCCTTATAACCGTTCTCTGCCAGAGCAGTAACTTCCCCTACAATATCCTCCACACTTCTGCTTCTTTCTCTCCCACGAACATATGGAACGATACAATAAGAACAAAAATTGTTACAACCATACATCGCGGTAACAAGGGCTTTTACACCAAACTTTCTTGCGATGGGCATTCCTTCTGCAACAAGCCCCACACTTTCCCAAATATCCACAATCATTCCGTTTGTCACCGATGCATTATAAAGTAATTCGGGAAATTTATATAGATTGTGGGTGCCAAAAATAAGATCTACATGCCGGTATTTTTTTTTAATATGATCAACGACTTCCTGCTGCTGCATCATACAACCGCAGACGGCAATCAACAATTCCGGATTGTTTCTCTTTAAATGCTTTAAAGCCCCCAAATGCCCATAGACTTTAAGCTCCGCATTTTCCCTTACACAACAGGTGTTGTATATGATTAAATCACTTTCACTTTCATTTTGTGCTTCGCTATATCCCATATCGCACAACATTCCGGCAAGCCTTTCAGAATCGTTTTCGTTCATCTGACAGCCGAAAGTGCTAATGCTGTATCTTTTTATTTTTCCAAGACCTGATTCTTTCAACAAGTGAATATACTCACGTTGTTTTGCTATTTCTTCCTGCGGCACTGTAACCGTTTCTCTTTTGCTCATTCAAACTAAACCCTCTCACCATTACTAATATTATCGGCAAACTTATCCATTTCATAAATCTTTGTATATTATAGCATATCCTTAAATAAATAAAAAGCACTGAGGAAAATAGGGAAAAGTAATCACAAACGGGCATTTACTTTAAGTATAAACCAGCCGTTTTCTCCAATATTTTTTAACAAGATACGCAGCAGTGAAAAAGAGAACCAGTGCAATGCCGGCCAATAAACCGGGTCCTTGGCCAGGAATCATCGGCATACTGGCAAGGATAATCAAAATGGCGATCTGTGCAGCCAAAGAGGTATAGGGAAAACCAATAAGCTGGCATTCACCTTTTGGAGGGCATCCTCTACTCCGTCTAAACCTGTAATGGGTTGCCAGTATGATAAAGTAGGTGAAAAGGAGAGAAAAGCCTCCTGAACTTACAAGGAAAATGTAAACTTGCCGCGGCAGGATAAATCCAAGACTTAATCCTAAAAGCATGGCAAAGCCGGAAAAAAGAATTCCGCGATAGGGCACTTCCCCCTTGTCCCTAATAAAGCTTGGCGCATGACCATCCTGTGCCAAAGACCGGAGCATTCTTCCCAAGCCAAAGGTTGCTGCCAACATGGTAGATAAGATGGCGGTGACTAAAACTATATTGATTGTACTTGCAGCCCATTCCATTCCTCTTGCTGCAAGTGCGCTTACAAAAGGGCTTACGTCTTCCCTGAGTTCGTTGGTACGTATCAACGGTAAGATAACTGCAGTAGCCAGTACATACAGTCCTACCAGCGAAATAACAGAATACGCAATGGCTTTGGGTACATTTTTTCTTGGATTCCGGGCCTCAGGTGCCGCAAGGCCAATAATTTCAAACCCTGCGTATGAGAACATCACAATCAGCATACTTCCTGTAATTCCTCCGATTCCCGAGGGAAAAAAAGCTTCTCCGGTTAAAACCCCCAGCCCCAAAGGGGGTCTATCGGGTAATAAACCTGTAATAAGTACAATTCCAACAACAATAAACCCTATGATCGCAAATATCTTAACCGCCGCCAAAGAACTTTCCAATTTGCTGAGCCACTCCGCTCCCAACAGATTTGCCAGCGTAATTAAAATAATAATCAGGGATCCTAAAACAGGAAGTGAAATTCCAGGAATCCATACTTTTAAGAATAATGAAACCGCGATTGCTTCACTTGACATGGCTAAAATCAAACCAGTCCAATACAGCCACCCTGTGACAAACCCAACACCTCTACTAAACTGCCGTTCTGCAAATGTACGGAATGATCCTTGGGCGGTATCTGCAACTGTCATCTCTGAAAGTGCAAACAATATAAAATAAACAAGTGCTCCACCTAGGATAAAGGAAACAATAATGCCCGGTCCTGCTGCTTTGATGGCAATTCCCGAACCTAAGAAAAATGAGCCGCCAACTACGGTTCCCAGTGCCATCATGGTTAATCCCCATGCTGTTAAACCAGATTCTCCGGTCTTCATAGCTAATTCCTCCGATTGAAATGTATTATTAAAAAGTATTTGATAAACATAATCACCACATTATTTATTATGTCAATACAGCCATATATTATACTTTTGGAATTGTTTGTAAGCCTAGAACCGGCCTGAATTGATTTATACATTTAACCACATGCTATATAATTTACCTTACATCAAAAAAAGTTTTGTTCGGTTTTTATGAAAAGGAGAAAAAATGGTTTTTATTCAAGGTTTCATTTATGGCATAAAAATGACCCTAACCAATCCCTTAACCATTCTTTTTTGGTCAGGAACATTAGGGTCTCTCATTACCTCCGGAAAGCTTACGGGAATAGCCGGAAGTTTTCTTTTTTCTGTTGGGTGCATACTTTCCACCGTCTACTTTTTACTTGCAGCAAGCATTGCAGGAAACTCCCTAACAGGGATTTTGAGTACAAAGCTTCTTAAAAAATTAGATTATGTTGTTGGAGCATTTCTAATTTATTACAGCCTCCAAATGCTTGTAAACTCCAAGTAGTCAAAGAGGTCAATTTTATTTTAGACCGTATATATTCTTTTCAATACAGAGCTTGGCTCTCTCTTTTGTTTTTTCGTCCCCATTCAGTGCGTTTTCCAGGAATTCAGGGTTTTCCAGCAGGAATTTTTTCATAGACTCTTTTGGGCTTTCCAGATAGTTTACAACCATATCGTACTGTTCTTTTTTAATGAGGCCCTGATTTAATGCCCCCTCAAAAAGACCTTTGTCGATATTCACCATGGCAAAAGATTGTATTCCTTCCTTTGCTAAAAGCTCTCCGCCCCCTTGCATTCTATCCACTACCACAACACTCCACTTGATTTCGCCGCCCAGCCTTTTTATGGCAGGAATCCATGCCCGCTCATAGCTGGATGCTTCGGTAATGAGATCTGCAATATGTAAAACCTTTTGGGAAGCCAGGTCATTGATTTCGTCCACCTGCTCCTTTACCGAAATCACCGATGCCATATCCTTATAAATGGTAACATGGGGCTTATTCAAAATATCGGCAATGATTAGGGAAAAGAACCAGTCCCTTCTTTCTCCTCCAGAAATACAACCAACTTCATCCAAATTGATATTTTCTCTGATAAAGCCAACCGTTTCATCAATTAGACCTTTATAGATAGGATCTTTTTTGTAATTCTCCCATGTAAGGTGAAGTACTGTAACAGGGCATTTGAACACGTTCGTTTTTTCTTCATCAATGATTTTTAAAAGCTCATTGGCCTTTTGCTCGCTCCCATAAAGAAAGTGTGTATTGATATAGTAAGGCCCAATGGTTCCCGAGGTATACCAAAAGGGCTTCTTCTCAGGACATACCCTGACCGCATTGGTTTCAAAGAGCCAGGATATTAATTTTTGATCTCTATTATTCAAATCCTATTCCTCCCTCATTATTCCTGTCTTTTTTTCTTTCTGTCTTCCAGCTGTTTGAGATACTCCGGCCACCACTCCTGGTTTTGAAGCGTACTAAGATCACTTCCAAGGTGAGACGCATCTCCCTCGGTGATAATACGGTAATTTCCGTCTTCCACATCAATCACTGTAATAGATGTATTGTCATACCAGGGTATATGGAGCATTTCCTCCAACTCACATTTGGAAAAATGACACATCAATGCTTTAATTCCGGTGCCGTGGGTCACAATGCAAATATTTTTGCCTTTATTGTTTTTAATAATTGTTTGGACTTCTTCAACCAGCCTTTCTTGAAATTCCTTCATGGATTCACCATTTGGCATCTGGTGAATATGAGGCTCATTTTCCCAGGTATGGTGCTCACGGGGCCAAATATCAGGCAGTTCACTCCAAGACCTGCCTTCCCAGTCTCCCCCGTTGATTTCCTTTAACTTATCCGTTCTTATAATGGGAAGAACTTTGATATCTGCAATATATTGTGCTGTTTGCAGCGTTCTCTTTAAGCTGCTTGAATATATTACGTCAATCTCAACATTCTTTAGGTTTTGAGCCACTTTTTCAGCCTGACGGTGCCCTCTTTCGGTAATAGAAGAGTCGGACCATCCGTGAAATACCCTGTTTAAATTTCCTTCTGCCTCAGCATGCCTTACAAAAATAAGTCTGGTTTTCATTGACTACCATTCCACCTCATTATCCATTAAGTTCCAGCTTACCTATTATATCATAAACACTATTCATTTTATACATATCCATATAGGATTTTATTCCATCCACAACCTCACTGCACGCCACAGGACTCACAAAATTGTATGTCCCCACCATGACAGCAGACGCCCCGGCCAGCATAAACTCTACTGCATCCTCGCCTGTGGAAATTCCGCCCATACCAATTACAGGAATCTTAACGGATTGAGCCACCTGGTAAACCATCCTCACAGCCACAGGTTTTACGGCAGGGCCCGATAACCCACCCATATTGTTTGCAAGAATTGGCCTTTTCCGGTGGATATCGATTGCCATCCCCAAAATCGTATTAATAAGGGATATTGCGTCTGCTCCTGCATCTTCTGCTGCCATGGCAATTTCCTTGATATCCGTAACATTAGGGGTAAGTTTTACAATCAAAGGCTTCTTACAGTAAGGTTTTACTTTTTTAGTAATCTCGGCAATCCCGCCGGGACAATTACCAAAAGCAATACCCCCCTTTTTTACATTGGGACAGGATACGTTAAGCTCAATAGCATCGATGTCTGCCTCCCCAAGGATTTCCGCCATTTGACAGTAATCCTCCATGGTATTTCCGGCAATATTAGCTATGATTTTTGTATTAAACTGTCTTAAAAAGGGGATTTCGTCTTTAATAAAAGCTTTCACACCCGGATTTTGCAATCCTACGCTATTTAGTATTCCCGCAGGAGTCTCGGCTATCCTGGGGGGTTTATTTCCCATTCGGGGCTCTAAAGTAAGTCCTTTAACCGAAATACCTCCGACAAGATTTAAATCCATGTACTCGGAATACTCCCTGCCAAATCCAAAGGTCCCGGACGCAGCAATCACCGGATTTTTAAATTTTACACCCGCAATTTCAACTTCCAATCCCTTATGCATCGAATATCACCTCACTGCTCCAAAATACAGGCCCATCCTTACAAACATGACTGTATTCCCATTCCTCTCCCAATTTTGTTTTACACGCGCATACAAGGCACGCTCCGATACCGCAGCCCATCCGCTGTTCCAGTGAAACCTGGCATTTGATTTGTTTTTTTTCTGCAACCTCGGCTACTTTTCGGATCATAGGTGTAGGCCCACAGGTGTAGATAATGTCATATTGGCTCTCTTCAAGATCCTTCTCCAACAAATCAATGATAAGTCCTTTATACCCGGCACTCCCATCATCGGTAGATAGAAAGAAGCTGTCCGAAACGTTTTTAAAGTCCTCAGTCAAGACTACATAGTCTTTATTTCTAAACCCTAGAAAGGTAGACTTTTTGGCATTGCTGCTTTTTAAAACATGAAGCAGAGGAAATACGCCGATTCCACCGCCAACAACAGCAATTCTCTTGTGATCCGGAGAAATTTCAAAAGGGGTTCCCAAGGGAGCAATCAGATCCACCTTACTCCCAACTTTTTTCTGTGCCAGGTATTCGGTGCCTATCCCTTTAATTTGAAAACAAATATCAAAGGTATTACTCTCCTTATCCACATCACAAATACTGATAGGCCTCCTTAATAACGCATTAATCCCTTCACTGCATTTCACGTTGACAAACTGCCCGCACTTCGCATTTTGTGCTACATATTCAGATTTTATGGTCATTTTGTAAATAGAAGGGGCAATTTTACAAATGCCCCTGATTTCCTCATTTAAAACTTTTGCCATCGTTCCCTCCGTTACCTATACATCAAACACACTTAAGTTAACAACCTTCAGGTCCTTTTCATCCTTTCCGAGCAGCAAACAGTCCAATACCGCTTTTGCCGTGTCCAAAGAGGTCAGGCACGGAATAGAACTTTCCACTGCTTTTCTTCTGATTTTAAAACCGTCTCTTTCCGGCTTTCTACCCTTGGTCGGCGTGTTGATAATGAGACTGATTTTACCCGACTGGATTACATCCATGATATTGGGCGAATCTTCATCAATTTTACGAACTGCATTGGTTGCAATTCCCTGCATATTTAAGAGGTTTGCCGTTTTCCCTGTCGCATAGAGCTCAAAACCTAATTTTTCAAACTCTTCCGCTAAAGGCATCAATTCCTGTTTATCGGTGTCACGTACCGTCATTAGGATCCCGCCGCCCTTTTTAGGAAGCTTAATTCCCGATGCGATAATCCCTTTATAAAGTGCTTCCGGAAAAGTCTTCGCAATCCCCAAAACCTCACCGGTTGATTTCATTTCAGGTCCAAGGCTGATATCTACATCATGCAGCTTTTCAAAGGAGAACACCGGAACTTTTACCGCAATGTATTCGGATTCTTTGAAAAGGCCGGTTCCATAGCTAAAGTCGCTTAATTTCTTACCCATCATAAGCTTGGTTGCAATATTTACCATAGGTATTCCGGTAACCTTGCTGATATAGGGTACTGTCCGGCTTGAACGGGGATTTACTTCTATAACATAGAGTGTATTATTATAAAGCACATACTGAATGTTGATGAGTCCTACAACATTCAGCGCTTTTGCAAGTTTTCTCGTATAGTCTACAATGACATCCTTTACCTTGTCACTGACAGCCTGGGTTGGATACACGGATATACTGTCTCCCGAGTGCACACCGGCCCTCTCTACATGCTCCATGATACCGGGGATCAAAATATCTTCTCCGTCACAAATTGCATCGACTTCCAGCTCTTTTCCCATCATATATTTATCTATCAAAATGGGGTGCTCTTGCTTTACCCTGTTGATAATTTCCATAAACTCGGTAACATCCTTGTCACTATAGGCAATTTCCATTCCCTGTCCTCCAAGAACATAAGAAGGTCTCACCAGTACAGGGTACCCGAGTTCGTTGGCAGCCTGAAGTGCTTCATCCAGCTTATATACGGTTCTGCCCTTGGGTCTTGGAATATTCAGTTCTTCAAGGATGGCATCAAATTTTTCTCTGTCCTCTGCTGCATCCACATACTGGGGCTCTGTCCCGAAGATTTTTACACCCATTTCATGCAGCGCCTTTGTCAGTTTAATTGCCGTTTGTCCACCGAACTGAACGATGGCACCCTTTGGATTCTCGATCTCCACAATGTTTTGAACATCTTCCGGCGTCAATGGCTCAAAATACAGCCTGTCCGAAGTATCAAAGTCGGTACTTACCGTCTCAGGATTGTTATTTGCGATAATGGTTTCATAGCCTAACTCTTTAAGTGCCCATACCGAGTGCACCGAACAGTAGTCAAACTCAATACCCTGACCAATCCGGATGGGACCTGACCCAATTACAAGAACCTTGTCTTTCTTCGATTCCTTTACCTCACAGTGGTCATCATAGGTGGAATAGTAGTAGGGCGTAACCGCCTCAAATTCAGCAGCACAGGTATCTACCATTTTATAGGTAACACATACCCCTAATTCCTTCCGCTTTGCTGTAACATCTTTTTTAGTGCATCCCATAAACTTCCCGATCACCGCATCGGTAAAGCCCATTTTCTTTGCCTTCTTTAAAAGTTCAAAGGTTAAAGCGTCAAGGGATGTGGTTTTTAGTTTTTCCTCCATTAAAACCAGTTCCTTGAATTTGCTCAAGAAAAATTCATCAATTTTCGTGATTCGGTTGATTTCTTCAATGGAAATGCTTCTACGGATAGCTTCCGCAATTACAAAAATCCGCTCGTCATCAATATCCTTAAGCTTTTCCATGATTTCCACTCCGTCAAGCTTCTTATACAAGTCCTGTTCTAAGGTAAAGAGTCCCAGCTCCAGTGAGCGAATAGCCTTCATCAAGGCACCCTCAAAGGAACTGCTGATGGCCATAACCTCCCCGGTTGCCTTCATTTGGGTTCCCAAGGTCTTTTTAGCCTTCACAAATTTGTCAAAGGGCCATTTGGGTATTTTAACAACAACGTAGTCAAGGGTTGGCTCGAAACAAGCATAGGTTTTGCCTGTCACCGCATTCTTGATTTCATCCAATCCGTAGCCAATGGCAATTTTTGTTGCCACCTTCGCAATAGGATACCCTGTCGCCTTGGACGCAAGAGCAGAAGAGCGGCTTACCCTTGGGTTAACTTCAATAACTCCGTATTCAAAGCTGGTTGGATGGAGCGCAAACTGCACATTACATCCGCCTTGAATTCCTAAAGCGGAGATGATTTTCAAAGAGGCTGTCCGGAGCATCTGGTATTCCTTATCCGCCAAAGTTTGGGAAGGGGCTACAACAATACTGTCTCCCGTATGGACACCTACCGGATCGATATTCTCCATGTTACATACTGTAATGACATTTCCCTTGCTGTCCCGCATTACTTCATATTCAATTTCCTTCCATCCGGCAATACACTTTTCAATGAGAACCTGATTTACCCTGCTGAGCCTTAAACCGTTGCTGCCGATTTCACGAAGCTCTTCTTCATTATATGCAATACCGCCACCGGTTCCCCCAAGTGTATAGGCAGGTCTTACAATGATGGGGTAATCAATTTCCTTTGCAAAGGCAAGGGCATCTTCAATAGTATTAACCACCTTACTTGCGATACAGGGCTCTCCGATTCTCTCCATGGTATCTTTAAAAGCCTGCCTGTCCTCCGCCATCTTAATGGCCTCAACTGCGGTACCCAAAAGCTTGACTCCCTGTTCTTGCAAAAATCCCGACTCAGCCAGTTCCATAGCCAGGTTTAATCCTGTCTGTCCGCCTAAAGTAGGGAGTATGCTGTCCGGTTTTTCTTCCTTTATAATTTTTTTAACAATTTCAGCATTTAACGGTTCTATATAAACCTTATCCGCAATATTTGTATCTGTCATGATAGTAGCCGGGTTGCTATTTACCAGGATAACCTCAATATTTTCTTCTTTCAAAGCCTGACAGGCCTGTGTTCCTGCATAGTCGAATTCGGCAGCCTGTCCGATGATAATAGGACCTGAACCGATTACAAGAACTTTCTTTACATCATTACGCTTTGGCATTTCCTTTTATCCCCCTAATTCCTTAAACTTTTTCATCATCTCCATAAACTCGTCGAATAGATAAGCAGTGTCTGTCGGTCCTGGAGATGCTTCGGGGTGAAACTGTACCGTAAATACCGGAACATCCTTATATCTCACACCCTCGACCGTTCCGTCGTTCATGTTCCTGTGGCTTACTTCCATCCTGCTTTTATCCATGGCAGATTCTACGATGGTATATCCATGGTTTTGAGACGTTATATAGGTTAAATCTTTTTCAAGATCTTTTACAGGGTGGTTGCATCCGCGATGTCCGTATTTAAGCTTTTCTGTATCCGCATTATTTGCAAGGGCGGTTAACTGGTGCCCTAGGCAAATTCCGAAAATAGGCCTCTTTCCCATGAGCGCCTTAATGGTGTCGATGGTATCTACACAGTCCTTCGGGTCGCCTGGGCCATTGGAAAGCATGATTCCGTCCGGATGGATGGCTAAAACTTCCTCCGGTTTTGCCCATGCCGGAAAAACATGTACATCACAATCTCTTTTTAAAAGGGACCTGATAATGTTTTGTTTGATTCCCAAATCAATGAGCGCCACTTTGTAGCCTTTCCCCTCAAAATGGGTTACTTCCTTTGTCGTAACTGCATGGACCGGATTTTTTATTTCATAGGCCAAAATCTCTGCCTTTTTATCTTCAAATTTAAATTCTTCCTTTGTAGATATAATCCCCTTCATGGTACCTTTATCTCTTAATATGCGCGTTAGAGCCCGGGTGTCAATCCCTTCAATGCCGATGATGTTATGTCTTTTCAGATAATCGTTCAAAGTCTCGATGGATCTCCAGTTGCTCGGTGTTTTGCACAATTCCCTTACAATAAAACCTTTAACCTGAGGTTTTGCAGACTCGATATCATCGAAGTTGACTCCATAGTTTCCGATGAGCGGATAAGTCATGGTTACAATCTGTCCACAGTATGAGGCATCGGTCAAAACCTCCTGGTATCCTGTCATACCCGTATTAAAAACAATCTCTCCGACGACCTCCCCTTCAACGCCAAAACTCTTTCCATGAAAAATCGTTCCATCTTCAAGCGCTAATATTGCTTTCATTTTTCTCCCCCTCTAAATATTACATCACTTTTAATGCTTCGTTAATTTCATCTCTCATCTTGATTGCCTCAGCCCTGGATGCTTCCTCGAACTGTTCCTCGGTGTACTGATTTTTCCAGGCATCCGACATATAGGCACACATAATGCTTCTGGAAGCATTGACGATGGCTCCCAAACCGTCCCGGTTAAAGGAATGTGCAACATCCTTTGCCGTTCCTCCCTGTGCACCATATCCAGGAACCAGGATATAGGCGTTTTTCATGATTTTCCTGAGGATTTTCGCCTGATTCGGGTAGGTTGCACCAACGACAGCCCCCACACTGCTGTATCCATACTCACCAATGAGTGTTTTCCCCCATTCGGTTACATTTTCAGCCATAATCTCATAAATGCTGTGTCCCGATTGGGTAAGCAGATCCTGCAGTTGTCCGGAGGACTTATTCGAGGTCTTAACCAAAACAAAAATACCTTTGTTATATTTTTTGCAGTCGTCGGTAAAAGGCTTGATACCGTCAAAACCCAGGTAAGGGTTCACTGTTAAGGCATCTGCATCAAATACGCTTTCACTGATACCTTCCACAATCTGTGTTCTTCCCAGAAAAGCTTTTGAATAAGCTTCTGCTGTGGTTCCAATGTCATTTCGCTTTCCGTCCGCAATGATAAGTAGCCCTTTTTCTCTGGCATACTTGAGTGTTTCATCAAATGCTTTAAGTCCTTCCAAGCCATACATTTCATAGTAGGCAATCTGAGGTTTTACCGCCGGTACCACTTCATGAACAGCATCAATAATTTTTTTGTTAAATGTTAAAATTGCCTGTGCTGCACCGGTTAAATTTTGTCCATACTCCAAAAACGCCTTTTCTTTTATAAAAGAAGGAACATATTCAATTTTAGGATCCAACCCAACCACCGAAGGATTATTTTTCTCTTTTATATTTTTGATTAATGCATCTATAAACATATCATTCAGCTCCTTGAGATACAAAAAATTTTCTATATACATCGTGAAAATGATGTTCAATGGATAATTTGAATTTTCACGATATTAAATCAAGATAATTGAAGCGTGATGTAAATTCTTTATTGCGTTCAATATAGTATTAATTAAAGCAGTACTTTTTCACGAACAACCACTTTTCCTTCAACAATGGTATAGCATACCGTACCGGTTAACCTAAAGCCGTTAAAAGGTGAGTTTTTACTTTTAGACATAAATTTATTTACATCTACAGTATATTCATCATGAATATCAATAATGGTAATATCCGCACTCTTTCCCACTTCAATCAATCCTTTATTGAGCCCTAGAATCTTGGACGGATTCACACACATTTTTTCCACCAATTGAGGTAAACTTAGGTGTCCGGGTTTTATCAAGTAGGTAACTGCAAGAGATAAAGCCGTTTCAAAACCTACCATCCCGTTGGCAGCACTATAAAATTCACAATTCTTCTCGTCCCTGTGGTGGGGTGCATGATCCGTCGCAATAATATCGACGGTTCCATCCTTTAGCCCCTCAATAATGGCTTCTACATCCTTTTGCGATCTTAAGGGCGGGTTTACCTTTGCAAGGGTATTGAAGCCTTCACAGGCTTCTTCAGTCAGTGAGAAGTAATGGGGGCAAGTCTCTGCTGTCACCTTGACTCCCCGTTTCTTTGCATTCCTGATAAGATCTACCGAAAGCTCGGTGCTTACATGTGCAATATGAATAGGTGTTTTGGTATATTCTGCAAGAATCAGATCTCTTGCTACCATAATTTCCTCTGCAGCCGAAGGTATCCCTCGAAGGCCCATTACCGTTGACTGGTAACCTTCATTCATTACACCATCCTCTGCGAGTTCAAGATCCTCACAGTGTGAAATAACTGTCATATCGAACATAGAGGCATACTGCAGTGCCTTTTTCATCAATGAAGCACTTTTCACAGGCCTGCCGTCATCGGATATGGCAACAACTCCGGCAAATTTCATTTCCCCGATTTCCGACAGTTCTTCTCCCTTCTGTCCTTTGGAAATGGCACCAATAGGAAATACATTGACCACTCCGTCTTGTTTCGCTTTACTAAATATATACTTGACTATCGCTTCATTGTCAATGACAGGATTTGTATTGGGCATACAGGCAATGGACGTAAATCCACCCATTGCAGCACTTTTTGTTCCTGTTTCAATATCTTCCTTATATTCAAAACCCGGATCCCGTAAATGACAGTGTGCGTCAACAAAACCTGGAAGTACATATTTTCCGTTGGCATCAATTACATCCCCATTGGAGAGTTCAAGGTTGTTTCCGATTTCAACCACTTTGCCGCCTTCAATTAAAATGTCATATACACCGTCCAATTTGGTTTTCAAATCAATTACATGTCCGTTTTTAATAAGTATTTTCACTGCTACCCCTCCTTGTTAAAAGATATAAAAGTGCCATTCTTACCGCTACACCGTTGGTTACCTGTTCGTCGATCAAAGACTGTTTTCCATCAACGACCGCCGAGGTCAACTCAACTCCACGGTTTACGGGACCTGGGTGCATTACAAGTGCATCCTCTTTTGCAAATAAAAGTCTTTTATCATCCAGCCCGAAGAATTTGGAATATTCCCTCACCGTTGGGAACAACCCCTTCTTTTGTCTTTCCAACTGGATCCTAAGTCCCATTACAACATCCGCATCAATCAGTGCTTCCTGGATGGTGTTGAAAACTTTTACACCAGTTTTTTCAATACCTTTTGGGATCAGTGTTGAGGGTCCTGCTACGCTCACTTCAGCCCCAAGCTTTGTCATTCCCCAGATATTGCTTCTTGCTACCCTGCTGTGAAATATATCGCCGATAATAGCTATTTTTAACCCTTTAAGGCTCCCTTTTTTTTCTATAATGGTAAACATATCCAAAAGTGCCTGCGTAGGATGCTCATTCATACCATCCCCTGCATTGATTACAGATGCTTTTACATTCTTCGCAAGCAGGTGGGGTGCACCGGACATGGGGTGTCTTATAATAATTACGTCCGATCCCATGGCATCGATAGTTCTTCCCGTATCGATGAGTGTCTCACCTTTGGAAACACTGCTGGAAGATGCAGAAATATTCGCTGCACTGGCGCTCATATACTTGGATGCCAATTCAAATGAAAGCCTGGTCCTCGTACTGTTTTCATAAAACAAAGTGATGATGGATTTTCCCGTAAGGTGCGGCGTCTTTTTGTTATTTGCCTGCAAAATGTACTTCATTGTTTTCGCATTGTTCAAGATATGTTCAATTTCCTCTGCTGTCATGTCCTTTAAACCTAGAATGTCTTTTGATTTAAGAACCATCTTTTTTCTCACTCTCCCATTAAACTTTTTTGTCTTCTATTAAAAATAAAACCGATTACTTAAGCATTAAATCTTTAGTAACATCTGCAGCCCACAAAATGGCCAAAAATAAAAATCATCCGCGTGTCGAAGCGTTTGATTTTTGATGGTTTTCTGCCAATGCTGCCAAATAAAAATAGCAAGGACGTTTAACCTTACTATTTCTAAAAATATCTATATTCTCAATAAAAATTATTTGAAAAGACCTTTTTAAAAGGAAAAACAGGAAGGCTATACTAAGCTTGAGTTTTTTCTTCAATTTTAAAAATCCTAATAACCTTCTCATTTCCATTTCCTTTCTAATAATATTGGACGCGATAAAGATTTTACATCGCGCTTCAATTTCCTTGATTTAATAACGTGAAAATTTAGTTTATCCATTCAAAACCATTTTCACGTTATGCATATATCTTCAATAAACCTAATGTGTAATCCCTTTTGTCATATCTCCAATGGTAACAGAATTTTCTTTGTCAATTTCAAGCAGTTTCACATGCACTACTTCGTTTTTGGATGTTGGAACATTTTTGCCTACAAAATCCGGTCTTATAGGAAGCTCCCTGTGACCTCTGTCAATCAGCACAGCCAGTTGAATCATTTTAGGCCTTCCGATATCCATTATGGCTTCTATGGCCGCCCGAACCGTACGTCCAGTAAAAATCACATCATCTATAAGAATAATTCTTTTATCATTAATATCAAAATCAATTTGTGTCCCATTAATGACAGGATGCTCAGACAGCATACTCAAATCATCCCTGTAAAAGGTAATATCCAAAATACCAACCGGTGCATCAATTCCCTCAATTTCTGAGATTTTCTCTGCAATTCTTTTAGCAAGGGGCACTCCTCTTCGTTGGATACCCATAAGGACAATACCCTGAACACCTTTATTTTTCTCAATGATCTCATGGGCTATTCTTGTTACCGCTCTGGCAATGCCGCTTTCGTCCATAATTTCAGCTTTTTCCATAGATATCCTCCTAAAATTAAAAAACTCCTTACCAGATGGCAAGAAGTCGTAGGCGTAGAACCATAACGGATAATAATCAACTATCTCTCATGAACAGCCAACCTTTCAGCCTCTCTGGACCCATTTAAAGGTTAGTATTTAATTTTATTCAATGATATCATAAACCCTTATCCTTGTCTATAGTTTTTAAACCTCTCTTCGAAATTCCTCCAAAAGCAGATTGAAATAATGCGGCAGCGGAGACTCAAACTCCATATATTCATCCTTTACCGGATGAACAAATCCCAGAATTTTCGCATGAAGCACCTGTCCCCGTGTTTCAAACTTATTGCTTTTTCTTCCGTAAACCTCATCCCCCAAAACCGGATAACCAATATAAGACATATGCACGCGAATTTGGTGTGTCCTACCCGTTTCAAGCTTTAATTCCACCAGTGTTTTATCTTTAAACCTTTCCAAAACTTTAAAATGTGTTACCGCTCTTCTACCGTTCTTTATATTGACAGCCATTTTCTTTCGATCCACCGGGTGCCTTCCGATGGGTGCCTCGACCCTGCCGCTCTCCTCACGGATGATACCTTCCACGATAGCAACATAGACCCTTTTGATGTCATGGACTTTTAACTTGTCTGACAGAATCTCATGTGCACGGTTATTTTTTGCCACCACCAAAACACCGGATGTATCCTTATCAATACGGTGTACAATCCCAGGCCTTATGATACCGTTAATATCCGATAACTGTCCCTTACAGTGCTCCATTAGTGCATTTACAAGGGTTCCTGTGTAATTTCCTGCTGCAGGGTGAACTACCATCCCTTTTGGCTTATTTATCACAATAATGTCCTTATCTTCATAAAGGATATCAAGATCTATTTTTTCTGCTTTTACTTCCAGTACTTGAGGCGGCGGGATACGTACTATAACAGCGTCATTCAGTTTGATTTTATAATTGGACTTTATGGTTTTTCCGTTTACTTCAACTTGTCCGTCATCTATCAGCTTTTTTACATATGTACGGGAATATTGGCCAAGCTTCTCAGAAAGCCACGCATCAATCCGCACGTTTTCATCCTGTGATAAAAGTTTTTCCTCTGTATAATTCATGATTCGCTTCTCTCCATACCAAGAGTCTCTTCTTTTTCCTCTAGCTTAGTATCACCATTTTCCTTTTCTTTATAAATAAACAACATGTAAATAATGAGCAAGATTGACCCAATAACTACAAATGAATCGGCTGCATTAAATGTAGGGAAATGGTAGCTTCCAAAATAAAAATCCAGGAAATCTACGACCCCACCCTCTCTAAACATCCTATCCAACAAGTTTCCAACCGCTCCCCCCAAAATAAACGAGAGAGAAATTTTTACCATTTTATGCTCTGATTTATACAGGTAATAAAATAGGGCAGCTGAGATAAAAATGGATATAGGAACCAGGATGAGTCTTCCGTTTTGGAGAATGCCCCAGGCAGCACCGCTGTTCTTACTGAAAGTAAGATAGAAAAAATGGTCGATCACGGGAATTTGTGTCCCATATGCAATATTTTTAACTATGAGGAACTTTGTCAAGCTATCCAAACCAACAATCAAAGCAATGATAAAAATCCAGATCATTTTAAAACCCTCCTATTGTTATCCCTACTCAATTAAAATCACCGCAAGGGTATATACCAACGGGTTAAATCTCCAAATTTATCCCACCGGTTGGGGCTAATTTCCCCTCTAACCCTTTTACTTACAAGAATGGAATCATTATAAAAATATAATCCAATATAAGGCACTTCCTCATCGATAATTGTCTTCATGTTAAAGAATGATGCCTTTTTACTTTTATTATCCAAAATGGTTTTTATTTCTGCTAAATATGTATCCACCTCCGCATTCTTAAAACCTGCAATGTTTCTTCCTGTTGGGATTTCACCAGACGCATATAAAAAGGAGATATCCGGTACACTAGGAACCGTACAACCCAAAAAAGCCATATCAAACCTTTTGTTTCTTAAAAGCTGCATCTCTTCCTCCCACTTTACACTTTTGATTTGAAGGTTTATCCCTATCTCCTTGAGCTGGTCGGATATAGCCTGGGCAACCTTCAATCTTAATTTATTGTCTTCATTGACTAAAATCTCAAAATTTAAATAGTTCCCATACTTATACATAATGCCATTATTTTCTTTCCAGCCATTTTGCACGAGGATTTCTCTTGCTTTATTTTTATCCGATTCATGTGCTACAGTATTGGTATCGTAAAGCCATGTGCCAGGTACTACCGGTATATCTGCCGGAACTGCATCACCCGGTAAAAAACGCTCTATGATTTTCACCTTATCGATAGCATAGGACATTGCCTGCCTTACAGCTTTATCTTTTAGCAGATGTTTATTTAAATTAAAGGCTAAAAACTCATATTGATTGCTTACATATCTTTTTAAAATAACATCTGCCCGGTCCCCATATCTACCTGCTCCTCCCGTCTCTAAAAAAGCAGCATCGATATCCCGCTCCTGAAAAGCACTGGCCATCTCCTTGATATTATCATAAATCTTAACCTCTACTTCAGCAATATAGGGTAACTCATTATAATCCTTTTCACTTATTTTTCTCCACCAGTTATCATTCACTATAAATTTGATATTTTTTTCATTTTGACTATAGGATAAAAACTTGAAAGGTCCTGTGCCTACTGGAATTTGTTTATTAAGCTCCTGACCAAGTTCCTTCCCAAAAAAATGATGTTTTGGAACAACCGGAAAATTCATCAAGTCCGCAGCAAAGGAATCGGGCTTTTTCAAAACCATCCGAAAAGTAAGGGGATCAACAACAGAAAAAGTTGGAAGATTATTTTCAAAATTTTTTCTATAAACATTATCCTGGATACTTAAAATGGTTTGAAGAGAATACTCAACATCCTCTGCTGTCAAAGGCATATTATCATGCCATAGAATATGGTCTCTTAAGTAAAAGGTCCAGGTTAACCCATCGGGGGAGATATCCCATCCCTTACATAGTAAAGGGGTCGCTTTTCCCGTTTTGTCCAGCTTAACCAAGCTTTCATATACAAAGTTCAAATAATCCTGCACAAAAACATTGTGTGTTAAAAGGGGATTGAAGGTATCGGGCATTGTGCTGAAAAGTCTTAAGACACCACCCCTTACAGGTCCTGTGTCAATAATATCAAAATTATTGGTCAATTCCGCACCTTTATCTTCATTTTTTTTAGAGTTGTCCTGCTTAAATAGACTGCAGGATGATACACTAAGACTCATACTCAGTATCAACATAAAAAAGATATACTTCTTGAGGTTTTTTTTCCGGTAATATCCTTTGCTTTCTGTCATAAGTACACTCCTTACAGTAACTGCATAATGGCAGCCTGGACACCCGTTTTCCCATTACTTCCCCTGTATGAGAAGAAGGTGTCGCTATTGCATTTGGTACACATTTCGCTCAATAAAACCTTATCCTCTGCCAGTCCCCATAGGACCAGACATCTTTTAATAATTTCCTGTAAGTGGATATGCCACTTTCCCTCACCCGTTTTCTTACAGAATATACAGGACCAAGGAAATACACCTATAAACTCCCTGTAAACCTCTTCTCCAACTTCGAAGCAGCAATCACCAATAGACGGGCCAATTACAACTTCAATATCTTCCGCTTGAGAACCAAAATTCTTTTTCATGGTACTCAGTACTTCTGCGCCAATCTCTTTCACTGTGCCCCGCCAACCCGAATGTGCTAATGCAATTACCTCGTTTAACGGATCAAAGAAAAATATAGGAACACAATCTGCATAAAACGTTACAAGTGCCACTTGCTTTTTATTTGTAACAAGACCATCATAACCAATAATATTACTTTCTATGAAAAGTCCTTTTCCCCGGTCGGATTCATCCACAATCTTAATTTTATTATCGTGTACCTGGTTTGAAAATACGAAATTTTTATAATCTATCCCCAGTGCGTCCGATACACGCTTAAAATTCTCAATGACATTTTCCTTAAGGTCTTTCCGGTTAAGGCCCAAATTGAGGGAAAAACAATCCCCCTCGCTTACACCACCGTTTCTTGTAGTAAAACAGTGAGTCAAAATATCCCGGTGCTTTAATAGGTTACTAAACTGTATGTATTCCAACGAACCCTTTTGAACCAAACAGCACTTACAATTATCCGATTTCTCCATTTTAAACACAAGCCCTCCATCCATTGATTACCTTAACTTAATCTACATTTAAATTAGTATTATCCATTTTTTAAAAAATCAATTGATTTATTAGATATTATTACATTTAATGCAAATAAGTATAAATGCTGCGGCATGATTTTACAATTGAAATCATACCATAGAAGCAGGAAACCTGCAATCAAATCAATTTTTGATTTACTCTCATATCTCTCTTTTCAGACTATGAAACACATTTATATTGAATGCAATCAATACTATGATATTAATATACGCAATCTGCCCTAAAATAAATAAGTATAAAAAACAGAATATAAGAAAAAAAGCATTATTGTGCTATAATGCTTTTTCCCTATCTTTATGATATTTTGCTCCAATCATTTTCATTACTCAAACTTAAATATTGATATTGCCTGATTGAGTTCATGGGCCATTTCATTCAAGCTTTTTGCAAAATTTGAAAGCTCCTCACTGCCTGACATTTGCTCCTCGGTGCTTGCAGATACCTCCTCTGAAGTAGCTGCTGCTTCCTGAGAAACAGCGGATATATTCTCGATAGATTCCAAAACCCTGTCCTTTGCTATAAGGATGCCTTTTACAGAGTCCTCAACGTTTTCTACCTGTTTTGCTACACTTTCCATCGCATCAAAGATCGTCCTAAATGCTTTATCCGTATCAACAACTGCATCCATTTGCTGCTTTATAATGCTGCTTGCACTATTGGCCGCCGTGACTGTCGTTTCCGTCTTTTGTTGTATACTATTGATAATTTTGTTTATGGTAATGGATGCTTCCTTTGACTGATCCGCCAATTTTTTAACTTCATCCGCTACAACAGCAAAACCTCTTCCGGCAACTCCGGCCCTTGCTGCCTCAATGGCCGCGTTCAAAGCCAACAGGTTTGTTTGTTCCGAAATTCCCACAATAACCTTCACGATCTTTTTGATTTCTTTCATATCTCCGTTTAGGTTATTAATGTCATTAACTATTTTTTCAGAAACAACATTCGTTTCCATTGCCTTATCATTTAATGATTTTACAGAGACCAATGCGGTTTCACTAAGCTTTCTGGTATTTGTTACCACATCCGCTACCAACAGCATATCATCTCCCACTTTATTGATATCCCGGGATAACGCGTCCATATGATTTACACAATCACAGGTATCAATCGCTTGTTCAGAAGCTCCTTTAGCAACTTCCTGTATGGTTTTTGCAATTTGTTCCGAAGCATTGTAAGATTGCTCAGACAAAAAGCTGATTTTTTCCGAACTTCCCAATACACTTTGGGTAGAGTAGCTTACTTTGGATACTAAGGAACTAATGTTGCCCACCATATCGTTAAAGTTTGATGTAACTTCCGCGATTTCGTCCTTATTCTGGTCGTTAATTTTAATGGCCAAATTACCCTCTTTCGCCTGTTTCATTAATTCTACCAGTTTTCTCAAGGGTTTGGATATCGTTTTAGAAATTATGAAGGAAAGTATTAACGCGATGACAAAGCAAATGCCCCCGATCCATAAAACCCTACTTAATATGCCTCTCGATTCCTTTGTTAAAAAGGATTCGGGTATTTTCCCCACTACATACCAATTAACCGTTTTTTCATCCTGGTCCTTTGTAGGCTGAACAGGTGCATACGCGACCATATAATCCTTTTCGGAAACAGTCCGGTGTTCTTTCCGTTCTATTACAATGTCTTTATTTTTATCTTTACCGTCTTTCTCATTATTCTGTTTTCCTTCAATGCTTTTTATCTCTTTTAATACTACTTCTTCTTGCCCCATTATACTATTGATTAATTTTGCTTCCTTTTTTTCAATTCCCAGTAAGTCTATGTTTTCATGGGAAACAACAGTACCTTTTGTATCTACTACAAAGATATCTTGGCTGTTTGGTCCCCCTCCCAAGTCCATTTCTTCGTAAATTTCAGAAAAATGCGCTTCACTGATTAAAATAACCGTATATCCAATAAATTTTGCACTATTGGTAGATATAACCTTTCTACACGCAAAGATCGACTTTCCTTTAGATGGAATATCCATAAGGCCCCATACATATTTACCGCCTTTTGCTTCTGCTTCTGCCTTCATTTTTTCGAAAAGAGGTTTTTGTTTTTCATCATTAAACCAGCCATCTATTAATCCGCCATTGTTGATTGGCTCATTCTTTTCGGTGATAAAAGCTACATCATATATATATTTCCCGATCGATATGAACTTTTCTTTAAGCCCTTGTTTGACCTTTTCAAAGGTTTCGGACTTTTCCAAGTCATCCAACGAATCCAAACGGGATAACTTGGACTGAGTTTCCTCTTCATTGATTACTCCATTTGCAAGGTTTTCAATATTGGACATTTCTAAAGTAACATTTTGTGCTACCTGACCCATAACTTGCGTTGAATATGATGTAATTTTTGTATTAATAGCATCCTTAGAGGTATTATAAGAATTAAACCCAACTATAATTAAAGGTAGTGAAGAAAGAAGTATAAACGACCAAATCAGCCTGTTTTGAATCCGTATTCTTCTTAAAAATGTCCCTGTCCCTGCTACAGTATTCAGTAAGCTTTTTGTCCCATGAAGAAACCTTTTCATCGATCCCCTGACTAAAGAACCCGCCTTACTTCCTTCATTTTTGAAACTAAATTTTGATTTTGGCTTGAACATAGACATCTTTTGTACCTCTTTTTAATAGTTTTTGTGGGTTTTTATAACCAATTACCAATTGTTCCCCCAGGCATTCGACCTTTTCCGCCAAAAACAACTGGAAATACTCTTCAAAAAATTTTGAGAAAATAATAGAATACTTTAATTAGAAATTGCTAGCCAGCTGACATTTTTTGAAACCGTAATGAATATGTAGACTGCCGCGATTAAACTGCCTTTTCTTACAGATAAGCCAACTTACTTTGAATTTACACGAGAAATAATAATTTTGACCATAGAAATTTAAAAGACACAATAACCTATCATTCTGATTAATTTTATTATACCTTATAGCAGATATAAATTGCAACTTTCCTTTCTATTGTATTTATTCAAAATTTCCGAATAAAAAAGCTTGGATTTTGATTTTCGTATATTTAAACAATACTATATTAATTATAAAACCATCACAAAACTTTCAAGTATATAGACTTACATCCTGATATTTCATTACATATGAAATATCAGGATGCAACTATAAACAAACGTTTATTGTTGCGCTTTTCAAACTATTTACCAGAAGTTTATATCGTTTTAACTATATATTATATTCTTCATTCACCTTCAAAATTCCTTCAATCCTACTAAATAGTTTATAAAAAACTTACTGATCCTAACTTGAAACTTATTTTATTTAGATAGATGGCAATTTTCTGTTATTAAGCCTCCATAATCAGGATTATTCGAGAAATGGATAATTCCTTTTAATATAAACCAGCATAAAAAGTCATTTCCAGAAGAGTATAAAGAAAACGGCTTATTATCAGCCGTTTTCTTTATACTCTCTTAAGATTACTATTTTTATTATTTAAAGCTTTATTCTATTTTGGAAAGGACTCATTATATATTCAGGAAGTCTTTCATCTTTTTCAATACTTCTTCTGCAGCCGCCTCATTGTCCATTTCCGCAAAAAGCCTTAAAAGTGGCTCTGTTCCGGAAAATCTTGCGATAATCCAGCCTCCGTTTTCAAAGTATACCTTTAACCCGTCTCTATTGCTTACCTCAGCAATTGAGTAGCCAAATTCAGGTATTTGCTTGTCTTCATAGAGTTTCTTCATCAATTTTTCTTTATTTTCGCTGTTGAATTTAAAATCACTCTCAGCGGTATAGAAGAAACCGAATTGTTGATGAATTTCATCAAGAAGACCGGATAAACTCTTTCCGGTAACACTTAGCTGTTCTATTAAAAGACTTGCTGCAAAAATCCCGTCTTTTCCCTTAATATGCCCGCGTATGGTAAGCCCCCCACTGCTTTCTCCACCGATTAGAGCATTTTTTTCCTCCATCTTGGAACTAATATGTTTAAATCCTACCGGAACCTCATAGCACTCCTCACCGAATCCTTGGGCAATTTTATCCAAAAGGTGCGTAGTTGCTACATTTCTTACTACTCCACCTTTCCAACCTTTGTACTTTAATAGGTAATAGTACAGCATGGCAAGAATATCATTCGGGTGGATGAAATTACCCTTTTCATCTATTATACCCAAACGGTCCGCATCTCCATCCGTCCCAATTCCGATGTCATAGCCCTTTTCAACTACCATATTTTTTAGTCTGTGCAATGTATGCGTGCTGGGTGAAGGCAACCTTCCTCCAAATAAAGTATCATGTCTGTCATTGATGATATCCATCTCACATCTGGCCGTAATGAGGATTGTCTGTAAGGAAGTTTTTGAAACCCCATACATCGGGTCTAAAAGTATTTTCAACTTTCTTTCCTTGATAGCCTGCATGTCAATCATATTAATAATATTATCTATATAATCATTAAACGGATCAATGACTTCGATCATTCCGCTCTTTTTACCCTGTTCAAAATCAATATGTAAAACATCCTTTGGCGAAATGTCTTTCATATAGGATTCCAATGATATGGTAACTTCTTCTGTGGCATCCCTTCCACCCATTGTGAATATTTTTACACCATTGTAATCAGCAGGGTTATGGCTGGCAGTTACTGCAGCACCATAATGTGTTTGCAAGCTTTTTACCGTAAACATTACAAGAGGTGTCGGTGCAACTTTTTCTATAAAAAACACTTTGATTTTATTTCCTGCCAACACTTCTGCAATCCACTTTGCAGCCTTGTCGGATAAAAATCTCCTGTCATACCCAATAACAAACCCGCTGTTTTCACATTTCTGAGATTTCATAAGCGCTGCAACAGCTTGGGAAAGAATTTGAACATTTTCTTTCGTAAATTCTTCTCCTATAAATGCTCTCCAGCCACCAGTACCGAATTTAATCATAATTGCATTCTCCTTCTTTATTGGTTTGAATATTTATAAGAACTTTTATTACCATACTCAAAGTAATAAGTATATACTTTGGAGACTCTTAACTTAAGTTTAATTCAAATATTATTCTAATTGATTTAATATAGCAAATCAAGTCCTGGGGACAATTTTATTATTTTATCAAATGCCCTGTATATCCCATTTTCACTAATTTTTGATAGGCATCATAAATATCATCGGGAACCTCTTGTGAAATCTGGTATCCTTTTTGCGGATATTCCATGATCCGCTGCAAGTCTCCAACCATAATGTGAATTACAGCATCCATGCTAATTGTTTCATTGGGATAATCCCAAAAACTCAGTAAGGGAGAGGTAACCAGCACCTCTAATTCAGGCCAGAAATTTTTAAAGGTTGCATATGTCCGCCTTTCCATATAAGGCTTTTGAACTGCGATAACTTTTTTGGGGAATATCCCGGCTTCAGCTAAAATACTTTTTGAAAATATTACATTTTCACCCGTATTGGTAGACTTGTTCTCTATCAGGATTTTATCCTTAGGTACACCCATATTTACTGCAATTTCTGCAAAAATTTCTGCCTCTGCCCTTTCCCACGCATCTTGGGTAAAAGCACCCAGGTATCCCGAAAAAACAATGAGGGGTGCAAGACCCTTTAGAAAAATTTCCGCTCCTCTTTCGGCAACTCGAGTATCATGACTTCCTAAAACAATTATACAATCCACGTTTTCAAGTGTATGGTTCATATGGTGGTAGTCCCATATTTTTTCAGCATAATGTTGGGGCTGCATCCGATCTCCTTCCTTTCATTCTCCGTTTATTCCTCATACTCTGCATATCCGAAAAATATCAAGTTAAACTTACCATTATTTTATTCATTCTCCTCGTAAATTATTATGTTCCTTTGTAAAAAGGCACTGCATTTCAAGATGCAGCGCCCTCATTATTATCTGATTTATTTAGCCGTACAATTTTACTTTGTTTATATTTTACTTACTATTCTTACCGAATGCAAATCCTCATTTGTTAACCCATAAGGACAACAACCTCGTTTTGTGAGCCTTCCGCCTGAGCCGGTATTGCCCCTTCAACTGCTTTTCCATTGAGAGTTATAGATTTGACACCTCTTTGAACACCATTCGGATTTTGTACTTTGATATTATATGTTGCACCACGCCATTTCCTTGTAGCCTCAAATTCCTTCCAGTCAGATGGAACACAAGGATCGACAACCAATCCCTCAAAACTTAATTGGATACCGATCATATAACGGGTTGCTGCAAAATATGCCCAGCCTGCACTTCCTGTAAGCCATGGATGTCTTGCGCGCCCATGGGCAGTATGGTCTCTTCCCATAATAAATTGGCAGTAGGAATATGGCTCTGATTCACGGATTTCAATCAAATCATTTTGATTGTATGGTAAGAGCGAATCATAGAACTTCATTGCTTTATCGCCCCGTCCCAGCTTAGCTTCTGCAACCCACGCCCATGGGTTAGGGTGGCTGAATATCGCCCCATTTTCCTTAATTCCCCTATATACGCGTGTTACAAATCCGATATCATCATTGGGTTTGGAATAGGAAGGCGCATTGAGATGAAGTCCATAAGGAGAATAGAGATATTCATCCACTGCATCCATACATGATTTAGCACGCTCCGGAGACGCTACCCCGGAAACAACTGCCCATGTATTGGATTCAAGATGAACCTTTCCTTCCTCATCTGCTTGAGTTCCAATTTTTACACCTTTTGCCGTAATACCGCGTATATACCACTTTCCATCCCAGAGGTTTTCTTCACAAGCAGTCTTAACCTTTTGTGCCATGTGAGAATATTTTTCAACATCCTCATTCTTACCTAAAAATTTCGCTGCTTCTATAAAAGCCTCCAAAGCCCAGTAGTGGAGGAAGGATACCATGGCACTTTCTCCGCCGCCAAGGTTAAGACAGTCATTCCAATCCGCCCTTAAGCCTTTACAAATTCCTGTCGCACCCACCTGTTCAGCAGAGAAATCCAAAATTCGCTTCATATGCTCATAAACGGATGCTTCTCCACCATCAGCAAAAGTTACCGATTGATCAAACAAGGATACTTCTCCTGTTTCCTTCACGTATTCGCAGATGGAAGGTACCAACCAAAGAGCATCATCTGAACAGGTATCCTTTAAACCATGAACTACGTCATTCATATTCGGCGTAGGAACAACGGTAGGTGATTTAAAAGCAGGTGTATCGGGTTTATCAGGATTAAACCACTCAGGATCAAATAAATGCAAACCATATCCCATATTCACCTGGCCGCGCAAAAGTTCAATAATACGTTGACGGCACTTATCCGGATTTGAGTGCGGAACACACATAACATCCTGTGCAGTATCACGGTACCCCAATCCAGTACGTCCTCCAACTTCAATAAAGGATGCAAATCTTGAGAATACTACGTTTGTTTCCGCTTGATAAAGGTTCCAGGTATTGAGCATCGTATCCATACCCTTATGCGGTGTCTTGATTTGCAGCCTGGATAACTTATTATCCCAGTATTCACGAAGTTCTCCAAACGCCTTATCTACATTTTGCAGGTTGGAAAATTTTTCTTTAATTTCCTTCCCTTTTTCCCTCTTTCCGAAACCAATCATAAATATGACACGGGTTTCTTCTCCTGGAGCCAGTGTCAGGCGTTTATGCAAAGATCCGCAGTGGTTGTTTCCAAGCTCAAAGCTGCCATGGCACTCTCCACGCTCAACCGCAACCGGATTGGTTTCTGTGCGGTAATTTCCAATAAACTTATCCCGGAGGCAATCAAAGCTATCCGGTTCAAAATTAGATGCAAAATAGTGGAATTTATTTGGATCGTAGAAA
Organism: Clostridia bacterium; assembly: GCA_026418275.1. GTDB lineage: Bacteria > Bacillota > Clostridia > Acetivibrionales > DSM-2933 > SKW182. Next base: position 117,948 of record JAOABQ010000049.1, on the reverse strand, counting down.
AGATCATATTCGATAATTCCGTCTTCATAACTGGAACCTGCAGCATATAGACTCATCTGCATATTTTGGTTATCAATGTCAATATGGTGAAATGAGAACTCACAATAGGAGAACACGCTTAATTTCCGCGGTTTTGAACTATTATTTTTAATTTTTACATCCCAAAGTTCCACAGCTTCATTCATGGGAATAAATAAAGTTTGCTCAGCAGATATATCGCTGTAATCACAAGAAAATTTTGAATACGAAAGCCCATGTCTGCACTGATACTTTGCTTTATCAAGGTCTTTTCCCACAGGCTGCCATGATACAGACCAGTAATCTTCGGACTCATCATCCCTTAAATATACATAATGCCCAGGTCTATCCAAGGGTATGCCGTTTTGTCTAAAACGTGTTATTCTGTGGTATTGGGGGGTTTTATAAAATAAATACCCACCTGCATTATGCGAAATTACAGCGCACATGTCTTTTACACCGAGGTAATTTGTCCAAGAAACCGGTACATCCGGGCGCTCAACAACGTACTCTCTGTTTTCATTGTCGAAATAGCCATACTTCATGTTGATCTTCTCCTTCTTCAATTTGTTATAATTTATTTTCAGCTGTCCGTCATGGTTTATTGCCCATGTGTTAGACTTATTGATGACAGTAATCCATTACAAGTCCATGATAGGATGTAAATGTAGTACTCACTATTTACATGGTTTCAACAAGGCTGACAAATACATGGAATGATGAATACACTTCCAGCAGTACTATACCTTTTACTATTTCACATTCTTGGTTTTCGTTTAATATGTATCTTTCTATCATAATTCATAAAACTTGATTCCATCATTTAAATATGTACGGAACAGCTTATCAGCTCATTCATTTATATTTGATAATACACCTTTTTATTAAAAGGAATCTTCTCTCGTAAATAACCTATGAAAGTTACTAAATCAATATTAATTTAAACTTATCGCTATATAAAATTTAGAGAAATTTATTGCTTTCTGCTTTTGCTGTCATCCCTATAAGCATTGAGTATTTACTAGGTACGACATAATACTTTTAGTGCGTTAGGTTACAGATAAACTTCATTAACTTAGAGTAAGTAAACTTCTCCACTGGTTGATTCCGCGTTTAATTATATCAAAAAATTCTGTGTAAAGTCCAGCCTTTTGTTATACTGGAATTTCGGTTTATTTTCACTTACATGAATTGAAAGAAACATATCTTTCTCTGAAACCAAAAAGTGTTAATCATTTTGAAAACTTCTAAGAAATTGTTTTAGTCTGAAAAATGATATAAGCATACATACGGTAGGACAAATCCAAACACTTGCACGCTCCCGACTATAATACTATACCAATAAAGTGAGTAAGCTTTATCTGCTTAATAAGATTATAGATATTAAAAAAGCTACCCTAATTACACCCCTATAGTCACAACGGCTCAATTCCGCTTTAGGATAGCTTCTTTCATGATATTAATTAAACTCATTATTTAAATATTATTATTAAATCAAAAATCAAGTATTATTTCTATAGAATCACGATAATCATATACAAAAGTCTACCTCATGTGTGATTACAGCGTTCATTACATGAGCTGCCATATGTTGCTATCGTATGCTATATTGATATTTATTTTACTTCTTTCTTAGCAAGGATAATCATTTTCGAATCTCGTTCTTTCTAGATCTTTAACATCCCAATTTAATCTTAAGAGTTCGATTATTAATATATATGATACATAGCCACCCATAACGTTTGCAGTTCTAAAAGCTATGTACCTGTATCACTAAAAAATTATTTCCCCACCAGCTAAGTTAAGCAATGAACAGCTATTTTAACTTTAGTTGCTTATTTATTTATTCTTTTAACATGATACTGCAACTTTCTCTAAACTTTAATACCTAGGTAAAACCATATAAATTAAAACATTTAAACTATTCCCGTTCTTTTAAAAATAAACTTTCACGTATAATGGATTTCAATGCTTATGAATAATATATGATTTCAATTCTCTCTCTAATAGCCTAATCCATTATCCTTTAACCGCACCTGCAGTTAATCCTTTAATTACATATTCCTGAGATACAACGTAAAGTAATATAATTGGTGTAATTGTTAATACCAAAGCAGCCATCATAGCCCCATAATTTACGCCGGCAATGCTGGAAACCTTAGATATGATAAGGGTAACCGGAGCTAATTTATTCGGTAAAAACACCATTGGCATAATCAGGTCATTGTAGGACCACAAAAATACCATAATCCCAACTGTTGCAAAAACAGGTTTACAAAGAGGAATAATAATTTTAAAGAATATTTTCCCAACACCGCAGCCATCAAGAATCGCCGCTTCCTCTAACTCTACCGGAAGTGAGGCCATAAAGCCTGTCATCATCAAAACCGCAAAGTTTAAAAATCCGGCTGTTTGTGGAACAATAACCCCTAAGTAGCTTTCATTAAGGCCGATATTTTGAAGAATAAGCATATCAGGAATCAAAACCGCAAATACAGGAACCAGCATACTTACTACAAAGTAGCTTCTTATCTGCTTGCTGTATTTAAAATTAAATCTGGCAATAACAAAAGAAGCTAAACCGCCGATCAAGGATACAAATAAAACAACCGAGCCTGAAATAATTGCACTGTTTAAAAACCCTTTAAAAATATTCATGTCATATCCTGAAAGCGTTGAAAAATTGGTAAAATCCAAACTTTTCGGTAATGCAACCGAATTTATGATAATGTCACTTGTAGGTTTGAGCGAGTTATTAATAACCCATAATAACGGTGCAATCGTTGTCACAGCCCAAATTGAAAGAACTAAATACACTAATACTTTTACCCCACTTATTTTAGGCTTCTTCCGCTCAGCAACCAAAACACCTTTTCTAGTAACCTGTGCCTCGGGCATATTAAACATCCTTTCATAAAAATTTCTATTATCTGTTTGAGAATATGCTTACAACTATAAGGCTAAAAGCATTAGTATGAAACAGATTCCCTTTTTGTCAATATATTTGCAATTTTATTTACTACCACTCCACAAATAATGATTAATGTGGCAATCGCTGCAGCATAGTCATTATTCGTACCTCTATGGGAGTTCATATACGTGCTGAGGAGTTGACTTGAATCAAGAGGACCTCCGTTGGTTATCATAAACGCAACGTCGAATACTCTGAACGTTCCTGCAACAACAAATATGATAGATGATACTATAACATCCCAGATAAGAGGTATGGTAATGTAAAAAGCCTTTTTTACACCCGTAATCCCATCAAGCATTGCCGACTCATAAATATCTGCCGGAACTGTTGTCATCGCAGTTAGGACTATAACGAAATAGAAACCAACCATTTGCCAAACAATAGGAATCAGGCATAGATAAATGGATGCTGTTTCATTTTGCAGCCACAGAACTTTTTCAGCACCAAATATATTATTAAAGATAAAGTTTAACAAACCGTACTCATAGTCATAGATAAGATAGAACATCAAACCGATTGCGGTACCAGAAATCATGGTTGGGAAGAAAAACACGGTCCGGAAGAATTTCAAACCCTTAGTGATTGTATCAACCAAGAAAGCTAAAAACATTGCAAGACCAATTTCAAAAATAATACACCCGACCATTACAATCAAAGTATTTATAAGTGCTTTTCCGATTACAGGGTCATCTATAAGTGCTTTAAAGTTAGCTAAACCAATATACTTTGCACCTTTCAATGTAACACCGGTCCCTATATCAAAAAAGCCCATGATTACATTCAAAATAAGTGGAAAATAAAGAAATGCGGTTACAAGAAGTAATGCCGGAGTAAGAAATAAAACCATATATTTTTTATCTTTTAAAATCATAGATGCTACCCCTTTACATTAATAACAGTTAAATATGGCAGTTCCCCGCCATATTTAACTGTTAATTTACTTTTTATAGATCAGAAAACAATTACTTGTTTAAAGCTTCAGCTTCTTTGAGGAGATCTTCAGCAGTCTTCTTGCCGCTTACAACATAGGACAAGTCTTTCCAGATCTTCTTGAAGGATTCTGATTTGATTCTGTTATCAACAGGGATATCAGAACTTTGTGCGTTCTTAATCATGTCAAATCCACTTTGACGAACTGCTGATACACCAGTTGGTTCTGATCCTTTGATTGCAGGAGTACCGCCAACTGCGATAAATGTTTTAGCAACTTCAGGAGTAGTTAAGTACTTAGCAAATGCAACGCCTGCGCCCTTAGATGCTTCGTTCTTTGCTTTACTTACATACCATCCGCTACCGAAACCTTGGATGATGGAAGTCGGATCGCCTTTTCCGTTAGGAGTTACAGGCAATGGCATAATTCCAGTTTTTGCAGCGAAATCTTCTTTGAATCCGCCAGCAGCCCATGAACCTTGAATCAACATAGCAGCTTTTCCATCCATAAACAATTGGTTAGCAGCAGCTGATTTGATTGTAAGAGCATCTTTCGGGAAAGCGCCTTTGTCATACAAATCTTTGATTGCGTTCAAACCATCTTTCCATGATGGATCAAAAGCAGCCTTGTGACCATCTACGCCACCTGCTTTTAAGATAGCATATTCGATCATGTAGTGTGGTTCTTCAGCAAAGGAAATTGCGATTGGAGTAATTCCTTTACCTTTGAATGTTTCGATTGCTTTCAAGAGATCATCCCAAGTAGCTATCGGTGCGTTAATTCCATTTGCTGTAAACAAATCTTTATTGTAGAAGAAACCTTCATAGTATCCTATGTATGGGAGACCATAGATCTTTCCGTCTGGTTGATATTTTACTGCATCAAGAGCACCTTGGTAGAAGTTTCCTGCCCATGCTGTATCTTTAGCAAGTTCTTCATCCCAAGTCATCAATTTTCCGGAATCAACGAGCGGTTTGGAGTCTGCGCCAGTGAAACCGAAAGCGATATCAGGTTCGTTACCTGCTGCAAAGTCAGTGTTAATCTTTGTCTTAAACACATCGTTCGGAGCTGGAACGGATTCGTCATTAACTTTAACCTTCGGGTATTTCGCTGTAAAGCCTTTGATAGCTTCTTTCCAAGCGCCTGTAAAAGAATCGCTACCAGTCATGTACGTTAATGCTTTGATTTCACCTTCTGGATCAAGAGCAGCTGGTGCTTCTGATGCTGGTGCTTGTGATTCTGTCGGAGCCTGAGATTCTGTCGGTGTTGTATTGTTGTTGTTGCCACCGCAAGCAACAAATGCGGACAATGACATAGCCATTGTCAATCCCACAGCAATAGTCCTTAAAGCCTTTTTCATTTAAAAAACACTCTCCTTCTTTTTTTATATTGTTTTTATTCTGTCAATACTCAAGGTTTCAGGCAAATCATTTTGACCCTTCACCCCTCCTATTGTAAGAATCATATTTTAACACCCACAGATTTAAACCTTTGGGTTTCAAAAACAATATTCCCCTTTTATGTAAACATATAAGTCCCAAAACAAATATATGTAAAAACCCACAAATCCGACTACATAGGGTTTTAAACTTCCTAAACTTAGCATAAGCTAATAACATTATAAACAATAATCTTCTTCAAAGCAATACGTTTTTTCAAGATTAATATATACCATTTTCATACAATTGTAAATAGGGTTCCATAAAGTCTTCGTTCCTTATGATTATGGCCTCTTAAAAAGCTAAATAAAAGCTCTTATTTTCATGCCGCTTACGTTTTTTCAACTTAAAATTTCATTTCGTAAATTCCTTTTATGGATACTAAAAATATTCTGTTGAAAAAATGCTCCCTCATGTTCTTAATAAGTTTACACTTTAAATATTACGTTTTAGGGGACAAATGTATGCATTATTTTTTGAATTTATTAACCACTCTTTTTCAGTAAGCTAGATTGCACTCGACAATACCTGCTTATGAGGTTTTTCCCATATTGATGATAGTTGAAGTTTAATTTTAATAAATTTTGCAATTACTCATCATACATTAATAGTTCCTGTAAGTGGCGTAAAATGTTCTTTCCCACTTTCATAGCACTAGACTCTTATACCTTCATATAGATTATATATCATGCATTAACAAAATGTAAGATTAAAAAGTCATATTTTTATGCAAAAACAGTCATATCTTTAAACTATAACAGTCATATCTCACTATGACTTCATGTCAACACCTAAAAAAGCATAAAAAAAAAGCACTTACATGCTTTTTTAACTTTATTATCTTATCGTCTTGGCTCTACAATAAGCTTTATTGCAGTTCTTTCTTCGCCATCAATTTCTATATCGGTAAATGCAGGTATACAAATCAATTCAATCCCGGATGGAGCAACAAACCCCCTTGCAATCGCTACTGCCTTAACTGCTTGGTTTAATGCACCGGCACCTATTGCCTGAATTTCCGCTGTTCCTTTTTCTCTGATCACGCCTGCTAAAGCCCCTGCTATAGAGTTTGGATTGGATTTTGATGAGACCTTTAAAACGTCCATAAAAATTTACCCCCCTGAACAATTCTTATTACTAAGTATTCTACAAAAATTTTAAAAACCCTTTTTTTAGGTAAAATTTTATGTAATATTTTATAATTATTGGTTTAAAACCTTATAAACCCTATCAATTCTCCTTGTTTTTCCGTTTTTATCATCAATATCCAAGATAACTGCATTGAACTGGGTTGGTCCCTTGGCAATTTCAAAGCGTACAGGCATATGCGTAATGAATTTTTTCAATATAATGTCCCGGTCTACACCGATGATCCCATCATAGGGTCCGGTCATACCTACATCCGAAATGAATGCCGTTCCACAGGGTAAAATCCTTTCATCTGCCGTCTGTACATGAGTATGAGTTCCTAAAACACAACTCACCCGCCCATCCAAGTGCCAAGCTAATGCACATTTTTCAGATGTAGCCTCTGCATGCATGTCTACAATAACAACTTTAACAAAGTTCTTTAAATATTCAATTTCCCGTTCAGCAGCCTTAAACGGACAGTCTATACTATCCATATAGACCCTCCCCATCAAATTCAAAACACCGATTTTAATATTGCCACGACTGACAACTGTCGATCCTTTTCCCGGTAATTCTTGTGGGTAATTGGCCGGTCTTACAATCCTGGAGTCAGAATCAATAAAATTTAGAACTTCGTTCTTGGACCAGGTATGATTCCCTAATGTAATTACGTCAATTCCTGAATTATACAACTCCTGAGCAACAACATACGTAATTCCGCTTCCGCCTGCGGAATTTTCACAGTTGGCAATACAAAAATCAATTTCCTCTTCCTTTTTTATTTTTTGTATTATTTCCTTTGCAGTCTTTCTTCCTGGATTTCCTACAATGTCACCGATAAACAAAACTTTCAATGGTTGTTCCTCCGTCCTTTATGCTACTATTCAAGCACATTACAAAGAAATTTGCAAGGGGTTAGAAATGCTGGCTATACTTACCCCAAATATCTCTTAACATCATAAAAAGCGTGTTTCCACGCTTTTTATTTAACCCATTATTTAGCATAATCAATGGCTCTTGTTTCCCTAATAACATTTACTTTAATTTGTCCTGGATATTCCAGTTCGCTTTCAATCTTTTTAACAATTTCCCTAGCAACTAAAACGATATTATCATCAGATACATCATCTGGTTTAACCATAATTCGAACTTCCCTACCTGCTTGTATAGCAAAGGATTTGTCTACTCCAGGGAAAGAATTCGCAATCTCTTCAAGTTTTTCCAAACGTTTGATATAAGATTCTAATGTTTCTCTTCTGGCACCCGGTCTTGCAGCTGATATTGAATCGGCTGCCTGTACAAGCACCGCAATCATTGTCGTTGCTTCAACATCCCCATGATGCGCTAAAATCGCATTAACAACATCATTTCCCTCTCTGTACTTCTTGGCAAGATCACCACCGATGGTAACATGTGAACCCTCCACCTCATGGTCAACCGCTTTTCCTATATCGTGCAGCAATCCTGCTCTTTTAGCAAGGCTCACATCCGCACCTAACTCAGCTGCCATCAGCCCAGCCAGGTGTGAAACTTCAATGGAGTGGGTCAAAACATTTTGTCCATAACTGGTCCGGAATTTCAACTTACCTAAAAGTTTGATAATTTCAGGATGCAATCCGTGAACACCCGTTTCAAACGTTGCATTATCACCTTCTTGACGAATGGTATTTTCAACTTCTTTTCTAGCTTTATCTACCATTTCTTCAATCCTTGCAGGATGTATTCTACCGTCAAGTATAAGCTTTTCCAGCGTGATCCTTGCAACTTCCCTTCTTATCGGATCAAATCCGGATAATATAACTGCTTCCGGTGTGTCGTCAATAATTAAATCAATTCCTGTCAACGTTTCCAAAGTCCGAATATTTCTACCTTCACGGCCTATAATTCTTCCTTTCATTTCGTCGTTCGGAAGAGGTACTACCGATACTGTCACTTCAGAAACATGGTCTGCCGCACACTTCTGAATCGCACATGCAATAACGTCCTTTGCTTTTCTGTCTGCTTCCTCTTTCGCTTTTGCTTCAATTTCTTTTACAAGTATTGCAGCTTCATGTTTTACTTCACTTTCAATGTTTTTCAGAAGGTATTCTTTTGCTTCCTCAATAGAAAGTCCTGATATGCGCTCCAATTCTTCCATTTGCTTTTTTTGCAGTTCAACGGTTTTATCCTGTAGGAGCTGTACTTCTTTTGTTTTCTTGTTTAAAGCTTCATCTTTTTGCTCAAGGGCCTCTACTTTTTTATCAAGAGATTCTTCCTTTTGGACCAATCTTCTTTCCAAGCGCTGAATCTCATTCCTTCGGTCCTTGATTTCCCTCTCAAGTTCTACCCTGCTTTTATGAACCTCTTCCTTCGCTTCCAACAATACTTCGCGTTTTTTTCCTTCCGCAACTTTCTGCGCTTCACTAACAATTCTTTTAGCTTCCTGTTCAGCACTACCGATTTCTGCTTCGGCATTCTTTTTTCTATGTTCAACGCCTCGGTTAAACGCTTTACGGGATACTATAGTCAAAGCAATTACTGCTATTACACCAACTACTAAGCCTCCAATTAACGCTCCAATAATAATTTGTTGAATAACACACACCTCCTCTGTATTCAGTTTTCAATGGTCAATTTACTAAGCCAGTGATTTAAAGCACAGATACATTTTAAACTTTTTTAATTTTTATGTCAAGAATCAAAAATTACTCTGCTTATGCCATTTACCATGTCAACACGGTAGCATTTATCAGCAATTTCACTTAAATGCTTGTTGTGGGTAACCATAATAACCTGCCTTCCAAACATCACCGAAATCTGTTTTAAAAATTCCGCTACATGAGTTATATATTCGTCGCTTACATGTTTGGCCGGCTCATCAAGAATAATAGGGCCTTTAATATCAAGGTTACTACATTCCAGCATTGCGATTCTTATAGCAAGGGAAATAATATCAATAATTCCCCCACCTCTGGCTTCCTGCGGTTTGGTTTTAATGATATCGCCACTTATATTGCTTAAAACAAAGAATTCCGCATCCGGTTTGCCCCGGACCTCATTGATCTCGATTCTAAACTCTATATTCGAATCAAAGATGAACTGAAGGCAATTGGTTACCAATGCTTCTATCTGTTGTCTCGATTGTTCTCTTGCAAACTCAGAGACCTTTTGAAGCAAAATTCTTACCTTTTCCAGGGTTTCTATATGCTCTGCCGTCCTTTGCAAAGTCTCTTCCAAGCCTGCCTTCTGTTTAATCAACTGCTCTTCTTTTCCTTTTTGGTTATAATATACTTTTTTTAACTTTTCACTACTTAATTTTATTTTTTCAAGGTCTGAAATGTAATCCGCCATCTATCCTCCCTTGCCTATTTTCCGTTTTGAAGTTTCGCCGCCTTGACTGTATTTTTCATAAGCATTGCGATGGTCATAGGCCCAACCCCTCCGGGTACGGGTGTTATGTAGGAGGCAACTTCTTTCGCTGACGAGAATTCAACATCTCCAACAACTTTCTTATTTTCCAGTCTGTTCATCCCCACATCCAAGACTACTGCTCCCGGCTTAATACTGCTTCCCTTGACCAACTCAGGTTTTCCGACAGCCACAACTAAAATATCTGCTCTTCTACAAACTTCATCCAAATTCTTTGTTTTTGAATGGCAGATGGTAACGGTCCCATGTTTGGCCAGTAGTAACATGGATTGAGGTTTTCCAACAATATTGCTTCTTCCTACAACAACACACTCCTTTCCTGCCACATCAACACCGCTTTCTTCGATCAATTCCATTACTCCTGCAGGAGTACAGGGCAGGAAATCAGGCTTTCCGATCATGATTTTACCTACATTGACAGGGTGGAAGGCATCTACATCCTTTTCCGGACAGATTGCAAGAATTACTTTTTCTTCATTAATATGTCTCGGCAAGGGAAGCTGTACTAAAATCCCGCTTACCTTATTATCCTGATTAAGCTTTTCTACCAATTCCAATAACTCTGCCTCACTTGTCTCCTCAGAAAGCGCATACTCATATGATTCAATTCCGATCTCCCGGCATGCCTTTTTCTTATTATTCACATAAATTCTTGATGCAGGGTCATCTCCAACAATTATTACTGCCAGCCCGGGAATAATCCCGTTTTCCCGCATACTCCCAACTTCTTGTTTCAGCTGTTCTTTAACTTTTGCAGATAAATCTTTTCCGCTCAAGATCTTTGCTTCCATGAATTCAATCATACCTTTCTATTTTAATTTGTATCTTTTATCGAAAAACTATATTTTATTTTATGTGATTCCCTATAGGATGTCAATTTTTTATATTTTTAAACAGAATACTGCCTAAAGAAACCCTCTCTTCATTATATTTAGGAAGTTAATTCCAATATAAATAGACATTACAATATTTTTTTAAAAAATTGATAATTTGATCAGGAAATATCTAAGAAAAAGAATTGGCTCCTTCATGCCGGACTTTGTCAAATATAAAAGTGGAAATGTCCCCCCAAAGAACTTTATAAGAAAGCAGTCTTAAAGGGGAAATAATCCCCCGGAAAGCAAAAAATAAGAGAACCCTTAAAAGTCCTCCCTTTATCTTTTTATCAGCCATAATATTATGTAGTTGTATTTATCAAACTAATATGGGTTGTATTTGTTTCCCCTTTAAAGCTTCCAATAAGGTGGGCAAAATCATTTCATTTTTTGCTACAAGAGAGTTGGGCTTACTTACTGCATTATCCTGGCCAAACGGAACCAAATAAATATTTTTCATATTTAATAATAAGCCGATATTCTTCGCATTTGCACTTAGGCCATCATTGGTTGAGATAGATAAAATCAAGGGCTTTTGGTTTCTCAAATGTGCTTTGCAGGCCATTGTTACCGGTGTATCCGTAATAGCATTGGAAACCTTAGCCAGTGTGTTCCCTGTAGGTAATCCCCCTTTGTTGCAAAAATATATTAATGCATCTAAAAAATTATAAACTTAATTTTATGTCTTCATACGCATAAAGGCTTTTGTTATTCTTTGGAATATGTTAACATGATTAGTGATAATAGTACTAATGGAGGTAGTTTAGATATGAAAATAAAACAAAGCATCTTTGTTCTTATCATAGGCGGATCACTGATATTGGCAGGGTGTGGAAACAATTTGCAAAACCAGCAGGATAATAATTTGAAAAGCAAAATCACACAGGAACCAAATAATAAAATTGATGATAAAAAGGATAAAACAAAAAGCGAAAAAATAACAATAGAAAAAGCTGAAAGTATTGTACAAGAGGATGCATCAAAAAAGTATACCAATGTTACAGCATCTTTTTCCAATGAAGATGAAAATGGTGATTATGTAATAGCAGTGAGAAATAATGATACAACAACAGCCAAAGAATTTTATTATGTAAATCCATATACAGGTGAATTTACATCGGATACTTTAAAACCCATCACTCAAAATAATAACTCAAACTTGGAATCGGATGTCGTTGGGCTTTGGCATGCTACTCCCCACATGGCTGCAGGATATGGGGACAGATATAACTTTTATGAAGATAAAACCTTCAAATTTGACATCAGTCAAGCTGACGGGGAAAATAGAAAAATAGGATACACAGGTACATGGTCTATCTCTGACAACCAATTACATATTATTATTAAAAAGGAAAAAACTTTACAAGGTGGCCATTTAGAATCATCTCCGTCTACAATCACGGGTAATCAAATTGTAGGTGGGCAGGTTATAGCGTCAGAAGTAAAACCTTTCAAAACGTTGACCTTTACTTTTGATTCAGAAGACGATGGTAGTGGTACTCTATTTAAAACCATTAAGAATGGGAAAACAAAATTTTATAAAATGGGATCTGCCCCAAATCAGGAATAAGCACAATATAAAATATACCTATAGAATGTAATAGCAATTTTTTTGGAGGTAGTTTATGGACGTAACAAAACCCAAACAGATTAAAAATGAACTCGAAAAGGAAATTGAAGATTTGAGAGAATGGCAGGAAAATCAATATAACCCTGGATATTATATAGGTACAGGCAGAGTGGCAAGACCCATTTCCAGCTTGAGTAAGTATCCCTGGTTGTTAATTCTTTTTGGCATACTTGCACTTGTTCCTCTACTGTTTCAATTGATTTATTTAAAATTGGATATTGAAAGCTTAGCTGCCAATATCATACCAATAATATTGACTGCGGCTATTGCGGGTGCTCTGATATATGGCGGGATTGTACGCCTAATAAGAAATAAGGTTAAATAAAGTAGGCTTGTATACAATTGACTTAAAAAAATTATGAAATTTTCTTAAGATAATGGGAGTTTTGCACTCTATGTCTTTGTATGTACGTGTTCTATTGCTTCAAGCAAGTGCTTTATAAAGTTGTTGTAATACATCTTTTGTTCAGGCGTCATCTCATCTTCGTTAATATCGCATGTTGAAATATCTAGATCGTTCATAGCCTCATCCCTCCATTAAAATATATTTGAAAGATATATTGTCCTATTACCTTTTCCATGGAAGGAAGATATACTCAAAAGGATTTCCGGTTAGAAGAGTAGACCCTTGAGCCGAAAATCCTTTTTTACGTAGTACTAACATTTAATGGGTGTTGGGTGTCGAAACTATGGGAGATATTGGTGCCGGATGTCAAATAAATTCAAAGTTCCGCCATTATGGAAAGCATATCATACTGATACAAATTTTGGTTTACTCTATAGAATGTTTGATATATAATAATCTACGTCATCCTTGATGCTAAACGTTTTTGGGAGGTTACTATGCGTAAAAAGGATTTTCAATTTCATATGTTTGCATGGCCTATCTTAGGTGCATTTGTTGCTTTTCTTATTGGTTCTATATTTGAAGTGAGGAATGACAGTTTGGGAATTATGCTACTTTTGGGTATAATGAGTGGGCCTATTGCATTATATACATATATATACGGTTTAAAGTCATGTAGTTGTGAAGAAGGTGAGGACACAAATAAAAACAACCAATAATTTTATTGGGGAAATATTTTTTTAATACCCACATTTTTCGGGGTACAGGCTACCCATATTTGCCTATCAGGAGGATAATCATGGAAATCTTAATATTGCTATTTATGTGCATTCTTATTTTATTCCTTGTTATAAAAGGTGCTGTAAATCGTTCTAAGGTAAATGATATATTATTAGAATTGCAGGAAATCAAAGAGATATTGAAAGGTCAAAATGCTACTCCTGATAGAGTAATGGATGAAACAAGTGAAAGCACAGACCCAATGAATACTAAGCATGAAAGCATTTATTATATAAATCCTGACAATTTAAAGGAAATTGGCAACTTACAAATACCTTATAACAAATGCCCCGCCTGTGGCACTGAAATATCAGAAAATGAATCCATCTGTCCTTTATGCGGATTAAGCCTTTTATAAAACATTGGATATTCCTTAAATTTGGAGGATTTGTAATATGTATATACTTTTCGGATTGGTTACTACATTTTTTGCTGTACTTTTAGAATTTTTATTTTTACAAGGAGATTTTTCATTACATGATTTTAGGCCTGGATTAGTAATTCCTGCCGGTGGCTTAATGGTTGGTGCTTTATGTGCATCAGGTGTGTACATATTTTTAAAATTAAAACGTTTAAGACTAAAGCCAAAATACTTTATTATGGGTACTTTTTTTGCATTCCTTGGGTTTTGGGCAATTTATTTGATGGACTACATCACTGCCTATGTTGACAACGGGATTATAAATCATTCTTTTAGGGGTATGCATATCGGCAGCTTCATGTATGATGAGGCTCCTTTCAATTTCGCTAATTACTTAAATTTTCTTTTTAAGAATTACACAGTCACCACCTATTCCTCTGGAATAAAACTTTCTCAAAACAATCTAGGCATAGGGTTTCATAAATTTACTTTTGCTTTAGAATGCCTTGGTTTTTGCTTAGGCGGACTTGGTTGTGGAGTTGTCGCAATACAAGGTAGGGAATATTGCAAACGTTGCAAAAATGACTTTTTGAGAAAGAAATTATATTCCTTTTATCCGGAAATGTTAGACCATGAAATAGAGGAAGTAAAAAAGCATTTTGAATCGAAGGATTGTTTTTTTGGGTATATAAAAAATAACACCTATCAAGTTAATGAGGAACGTCCAAAAGTTGAAGCATCCCTTAAGTATTGCTTACATTGTAAAATTGCTTATATAGAATACAAATTCATGTTCCCTAAGTTGAAGGATCATAACATAGTATGGATCGAGGACAAGGACAAATATCATGTTATAGATGTACCCTATATCATTTGTAAATAAATATAGACTTATTTACAAATGATAATATTTTTGCTTTTATAGAAATCATATCATATGTAGAATATTCAAGTTAAGAGTTGTTTTTATAGTTGTACTATAAGGAGAAATTCAATCTAATGGACACAGAAATTATTGTAAATTTAAGAGATGTGGGTGAATTTGTAAACTATTTATCCGGAAAAAAGATCATGCACGAAAAAAGGCTTTTCAGAGGTGGAAGAATTGGAAGTTTGGATTTATTATCTCAATCTGTGAATCCACAAACGGTAATTAATTTAAGATCCAGTCCTGACCCAATAGAAAAAAGCGAAAGCATAAAACAATTTCATTTTCCAATTGCAAATAGTCTAGAAAAATATAATACTCAATTGCCCGATGTAAGAAAATGGTTAAATACCGTTCTCTCCGTACTATCAAGTGATGATATTAAATATCCAGTCTATTTACATTGTACATCCGGTAAAGATAGAACTGGAATTGTTATAGCCTCGCTTCTGTGGTTGCTTGGAATACCGGAGAATATAATCAAAGAGGAGTATTTATTAAGTGAAGGCAAGGTATCCATTCACCAAATCAAGCTTTCTCTTGAAGGTCTAAAAAGAAAGTCTAACTATTTTAGTAAAGTATCTCTATCCCAGTTAAAGAGTAACTTTTTAGTGTCTTTGTAATCAAAATTACCAATGAAATATTGTTTTAGTGTAGGTATAGATTAAGTTCTTTTTTATTAAACATATATTATGGTATTTAAAATTATTCGAGGTGCCTTAATATATGTTCAGCAAACCGAAACAGCAAACCGCTGCAATCTATGTGCGTGTTTCGACAGAAGAACAAGCCCGGGAAGGATACAGTATTCCCGCACAAATCGAAACCCTCACCCAGTACTGCAAATTGTATCAAATCAATATTTACAAAATTTATAAGGACCTTGGGATTTCAGGAAAGAATGTTATATCCCGTCCCGGACTCAATGAGTTACTTTTAGATGCTTCAAAAGGTTTTTTTGATTGTGTTTTAGTATGGAAGATCAGTCGTTTATCCAGAAACCTAAAAGACCTTCTTATACTGGTAGATAAATTGGAACAGAGCAGTGTTGCATTTATCAGCTATTCAGAAAAGTTTGATACTTCGAATCCGGTAGGCAGAATGACCCTGCAGATCCTTGGCTCTATCGCAGAATTTGAGAGAAACACCCTGATTGAAAATGTAAAACTCGGGCTTAACCAAAAAGCTTTGCAAGGGCATTGGACAGGAAACCATGTTCTTGGATACGATAATTTAAACAAAAAACTGGCTATAAACCATCATGAAGCCAAGATTGTACAGCGTATATACCGTTTGTTCCAAGAGGGTAACGGTGCTTTTAAAATTGCAGATATCTTGAATAAAGAAGGGTATCGCACAAAAAGGAATGCTCTATTCGGAAAGGATTATATCCATAGGGTCCTTACAAATCCGGTTTATAAGGGGTGGGTACGGCATCAAGTAAAATCAGGAGAAAATTACTTCGAAGTAAAAGGAGTCCACGATCCCATCATTGAAGAGGAAAGCTTTGAAACTGTTCAAAACAAACTCAAAAACCGTTCCTTAAGACTACCTAAAAACCCCAATGATTTTATTCTATCCGGTCTATTAAGGTGTCCAAAGTGTAACAACACCATGGTTAGCCGATATGGCTATAATAAAGGCAAAACCAAGAAATATCGGTATTATATCTGTGGAAATTATCACCGATATGGATCGGTATCATGTAAAGGAAACCCGGTAAACTCTGAAAAAATCGAGCAGGCTGTTATTGAAAAACTTGGGAAATTAGTCGCCAATCAGAATATTATTAAAAATATATGCTTAAAACAAAAGGAACTAACTATGAAAGATACCAAACCCATCTTGGAAAGTCTGGCCAATATTGAGAACGAACTTACCAAACTTAATGGATTACGGGAAAAATACTTTAAACTTTTTGAAGCTGACAATCTGATACCGGAGCAGTTTACCGCAAGACTCAGTGAGATTCAACAACAAATCGATGTTTTAGAATTCCGAAGGAAGGAACTATCACGAAAAAATAAAACATCCTGTGCAGGCATCCAGGAGGAATACATTTCTAATTACTTAAAAGGGTTTAGTGGGATAATCCAACATATGGATCCTTTGGATCTAAAAAAAATACTTCACGACCTAATAACTCAAGTAAATTTAAGTGAGGAAAAAGAACTGAAATCCATTGATTTGCGTTTCCCTCTTAGTAAGGGTATCCTCACCATTTTCTGACATTTAGCCATATTGGGGTATTCCCTGTACAAGGCGCAATAACCAATGCATCCAAAAAACCCTTAGGGCCGATCGGCTCTGCCCCAATGATGGTTGATATAGGATCTTTTCCTGTTAAAGCTTTTAATTTTTCCTTTGTATCCTTAGCAGTTCCAAACCTGGTATCAAATCTATCTACAGATTCGGAAATAATGGGAAAAACTTCTGCTCCTTCTTTCACCAAATTCTCCACTTCAGGCATGATGCTATCTATCGTACAGAAGGATCCCGTAAGTCCAAACCCGATTTTCAGTCCATTCAAAAGCATTGTTTATACCCCCAACTCTTCAATAATATTATAAATGGTACTTTTAATATACTTCGCAGCCGTTACTGGAGCTACCTTACCGGGTAATGACAACGCCCACATCGTCTTAATTCCAAACTCTTTTGCTTTATCAAAATCAACGCCTCCCGGTTTTGACGCCAAATCAATAATCAAACAATCCTTTGCTATATCTCTCAAAACTTGAGTGTCTAAGACAACATGCGGTATTGTATTAAATATTACATCCATCTTCCCTACATAATCCTTTAATTCGTTCAAGTATACAGATTGATAGCCATAGCTTTTTATCCATGCGATATCAGCATACTTTCTGGCCTCAACAAATACATTTGATCCAATTCCCAAAAGCATTTTCGATAGTATTTTTCCAATCCTTCCAAACCCTAAGACGAGTGTGTTGCTTCCATGAAGCGTAATGGGCATTTCCTCCATGGCTATTTGTATTGCACCCTCAGCGGTTGGAATTGCGTTTAAAACAGCCATTTCCTCACGATCTAAAAGGTCAATTGAATAAACATTATAAACTTGCGCCAAATGAGATATTTTTTCACTAATCCGCCCTGCGATTAAGAGCTGCTTTTTATTCATCATTTTAAAGACATCGTTTATGTAAATCTTCTCTGAACAAAAAGGCGCATTAAATGTTTCATTATCATTTGAAAAAGGTAGCGGCCCTATAACAGTTTCAACCTTGTCAATGGCATCTTCAAGTTTTTTACTTTCTTTCATTCCCAACTCAAAACCTGCATTATTAAATCCATATATTTTTACATCATTGCCATCTGCCATCAATGAATTGGCCAACTTCACACTTCTAATATCTCCTCCAACGACTAAGTAGCTTCTTTTATCCAAAATAATTCACTCCTTCTTAAGGCAGATAAGATTATAATCTTTGTATTTACCCCAATACCACCTTATGACGACTAGTATATATTATGTATCTTTTAATTCTAAAGTGCTTGTACAAAAAACCAACTTTTTTATGTATTTTTCCCAAAATAAAAGAACTTCTTTTCCAAGGAAGTTCTTTTTAAAAAAGTATTTTGAAAACTTAAGTATACAAAAAATATAAATAAAACTACATATTCTTCACAAATTGCTTGATATCCAAATCTTTTTTTATGTTTCCAACAAGGGTTATACTCATCTTGTTTGTATTAAATACCCTATCGATTACTTGGACCACACTTTCCAAATGAATCCGGTCGATTTTTTTCAGTACTTCTTCGGGCGTGTTGATTTTTCCAAGCATAAGTTCAGATTTACCAATACTATTCATCCTGCTGCTGGTGCTTTCCAACCCCAGTATGAAATTGCCCTTAAGCTGTTCTTTGGATTTTTGAAGTTCATCCTCGCTAATACCCTTTTTTAAAACATTCTTAACCTCTTTAAGTGTTAATTGAATAACCTTTCCGATATGTTCCGGGTTCATCCCTGCATATATGGTAAACAAGCCCGCATGCCTGTAAGAGGATGGATAAGAATAGATGGAATAAACCAAGCCTTTTTCCTCCCTGATCTTTTGAAAAAGCCGGGAACTCATCCCTCCTCCAAAGATGTTATTGATCGCAAGAAGGGTATATAAATTATCATTTCCATGTTCTATTCCTTCAAATCCAATACACAAATGAACTTGCTCCGTATCCTTCTCCCTTAATTTCACATCCGCTTTAAACTCCACATCTTTAGAAATAAGTTCATTTCTTTTCTCGGTCATTTTCCATCCGCTAAAGTACTTTTTGATTATTTCAATGAGCTTCTCTTCATCATAGTTTCCTGCAACCGATATAACGGAATTAGCAGGATTATAGTTATGGCTCATATAATCTCTAATCGTGTCCCGATTAATATTCTTTAAACTCTCTTGCGTACCTAAAATAGGATAACCGAGGGAATCTCCATTCCAAACAGTTTCGGATAAAATATCATGCACCAGCTCTTCAGGTGAATCCTGGTACATGCCGATCTCTTCCAGAATAACTTTCCGTTCCGTCTCCATATCTTTTTGTGCAAATTTGGAGTTAAAAAACATATCCGCTAAAACATCCACAGCAAGCTCAATATGCGTATCCAAAGTCTTAGTGTAGTAACAAGTGCATTCCTTTCCCGTAAATGCATTAAGCTGCCCGCCTACATTATCAATACTCTCTGCAATTTCCTTAGCAGTTCTTTTTTCGGTACCTTTAAAAAGCATATGTTCAATGAAATGTGAAATACCATTATTCGACTTCACTTCATTTCTGGACCCTGTCCCAACCCAGATGCCAATTGAAACCGACCTCACATAGGGTATCTTTTCACAAACCACTCTCAATCCATTTTCCAATGTGATTTTCTTGAACATATTTCCTCCAAATTTTTAAAAATTTTAGAACTTTATACATTAATTCATATCTAGTAAATTATACAGTATATATACATTAAGTTCAATAAAATTAGGCGTAAACAGATTTTAGTTTACGCCTTAACCTATTTAAAACTGTTTTACCCTTCTTTGTTTGTTTCCTCTGCGGGCATCGCATCTTTTCTCGACAAGTTTATTCTACCCTGTTTATCAACTTCCATAACCTTAACAAGGATTTCATCTCCGACATTCACAACATCCTCAACTTTGGCAACCCGTTTTCTATCCAGCTTGGAAATATGAACCAAACCTTCCTTGCCGGGTAGAAACTCTACAAACGCACCAAAAGTTGTAATTCTGACTACTTTGCCCATGAAAACCTGTCCCGGCTGGATATCTTTTGCAATACCTTCAATAATGCGAAGTGCTTTCATTGCCGCCTCACTATCCGAACTCGCAATAAACACTCTTCCATCATCTTCAATATCAATTTTTACACCGGTTTCAGCAATAATCTTATTAATCATCTTACCACCCGGTCCGATAACTTCTCTAATCTTGTCCGGATCTATGGTTGTTGTTATGATCTTAGGCGCGTAGGGTGAAAGTTCCTTCCTTGGTTCTGGTATTGCTTTGACGATTACATCGTCAATAATTTGCAAACGGCCCTTTTTGGTAAGCTCGAATGCTTGTCTGATAATTTCTTCCGTTAAGCCGTCTACTTTGATATCCACCTGGATGGCAGTAATTCCGTCCCTTGTTCCGGCTACTTTAAAATCCATGTCCCCAAAGAAATCTTCAATTCCTTGGATATCCATAAAGGTTACAAAGTTGTCCGGATTGTTTTCATCAATAACCAAACCAGCAGAAATCCCTGCTACAGGGCTTTTAATCGGCACACCTGCATCCATAAGCGCAAGTGTACTTCCACATACGCTTCCTTGAGATGTAGATCCGTTGGACATCAATACTTCCGAAACCAACCTGATTGTATAGGGGAATTCATCTTCCTCCGGTATAACCGGTTCTAATGCTCTTTCTGCAAGGGCACCATGTCCGATTTCCCTTCTTCCGGGCCCCCTTGAAGGTCTTGCTTCACCTACACTGTATGCAGGGAAATTATAATGATGCATATACCGCTTAGTCTCTTCAAGGTCGACGCCATCCAACATTTGCACATCGCCCATGGCTCCTAAGGTAACTACTGTAAGCACCTGTGTTTGTCCTCTTTGGAAAAGCCCTGAACCGTGCGTTCTTGGAAGAAGTCCCACTTCGCCTGCCAAAGTTCTGATTTCATCTAATTTTCTGCCGTCTACCCTTTTGTTCTCTTTCAAGATATATTCTCTTACAACCTTTTTCTCCAATTTATAGATTGCTTCGGATATTGTTTTTTCCATTTCAGGGAAAGTTTCAGCAAGGTGTGCTTTCACCTCTTCGGTAAGCTTTGTCATATTTGCGTCACGAACCTGCTTATCTACTGCTAAAACCGCTTCCCTCATTTTATCGTATGCAAATTCCTTTACTGCGCTAAAGATCTCTTCAGGAACTTCTGCAGAGGTATATTCAAATTTCGGTTTACCGATTTCTTTTGCGATATCTTCAATAAAGCTGCAAATCCTTTTAATTTCTTCATGACCAATTTTTATGGCTTCAAGCATCTTATCATCAGGCACTTCGTTTGCACCTGCTTCGATCATGGTAATCTTTTCTTTGGTTCCAGCCAAGGTAACATACATCTGGCTCTTTTCTCTTTGTTTTGCATCCGGATTAATAATGATTTCCCCATCAACCAACCCCAACACAACACCGCCGATAGGCCCGTTAAAGGGTATATCGGAAATTGTAAGCGCAGCAGATGCTCCAATCATAGCTGCAACTTCAGGAGAATTGTCCTGATCGACAGACATAACCGTATTCACAACTGTTACATCATTTCTTAAGTCCTTGGGGAATAATGGACGAATGGGTCTATCAATAACCCTGGAAGTCAAAATAGCCTTTTCAGAAGGTTTTCCCTCCCTTTTAATAAATCCGCCGGGAATTTTACCAACAGAATAAAGTCTTTCCTCATAATCCACACTGAGCGGAAAAAAATCAATTCCTTCTCTTGGCGTTGAAGATGCAGTAGCCGTTGATAATATCACCGTATCACCATATCTTACAAGTACTGCACCATTTGCTAATTGAGCCAGCTTCCCCGTCTCAATAACAATTTTTCTACCTGCCAAATCCGTACTAAAACTCTTTAACATGCTTACGCCTCCTTTTTAATTCAACCATAGGCTGTAGCATGTAGATTCTACGCCAAAGGAATCCGATTCTTAAGACGTGCTGCTTTGGCATACAATCTACCTTCTACCGCCTATAGTTATTATACTTAAACTTTCATTTTAGTATTTGATAATTTTTTTCTTTATATTATAGGCAAAAAGTGCTTAACTAAAACCCATAATCTTTTCATAGTGCATCAAATGACCATTTACTTCGAAATACATTTTGATTTAAGATAACAAACAGTAAAAGTAAATTAAAAACATTCAACATTCAAAATAAAAAGAGCGGATTACTCCGCTCATCTTACTTTCTTAAGCCTAACTTTTCAATAATGGTACGGTATCTTTCGATGCTGTTATTTTGCAGATAATTCAATAGCCCTCTTCTCTGTCCAACCATCTTTAAAAGACCTCTTCTTGAATGGTGGTCTTTTTTATGAGTTTTCAGGTGGTCGTTCAAGTGATTAATTCTTTCTGTAAGAAGAGCAATTTGAACTTCCGGTGATCCAGTGTCATTTTCATGGAGTTTATATTTTCCAATTAACTCCTGTTTAGCTTCTTTTACCATAAAATAGTTCCTCCTTTTTTTAATCGCCATCAGCTTGGTAAATGGTCGGAGAGTTCCAAAAACCGAGCAAATGGTTAATATTACACTGAAACATTTTAGCATAATACACTTAGATTGTAAAGGTTTTGCCGCACTCTTCCCTAGAGAAATTATGATAAACCTTAACCAAAGTCTATTGTAGGATACCTTAAAGGGTTCGTTATACACGCTTCCAAAGGTTTTATTCCTATCATTTTTATTTTTATCAAATGTTCACATAATATACTGAAGAGTTTTATATTTTCCTTTATGTACTAAAGGATTTTTCATAAAAGTATAGAATATATAAATTGAAGTTTAAAATTAATTGTAAGAGGGAGCTTCTTATGATAAATACGATTCTGGTAACAGATGATAATGTTCTTGATAATGCCATACTAAGGAACTATCTTTATAATGAAAGGTACAACATGGTTTCGGCGCTTAATGGCCGTGAAGCATTGGAAATGGTGGAAAGCCGAAATGTAGATCTCATTTTGCTTGATCTGATTATGCCCGTTCTGGATGGGTTCGGTTTCTTAAGGGAGTTTTCAAGAACCGAATTATACAAGGAAATTCCGATAATCGTTACTTCTGGTATTGATGATGCAAAAAAAATTGAACAGATCCTAAGCTACAACGTTTTTGATTATGTTATTAAGCCTTTAGACCACATGAACCGGCTTATCCTGGTAAATAAAATCAAAGTTGCTACTCAATATAGAAAGAATATCATCCAATTAAAAAAAGCGAATAAAATTATCGAAGAACTCACCAATAAAGATACTTAATCCTTAAAAAGAGGTTCTTGCTCAAAAATGACAAGAACCTCTTTTTAGTTACTTCATTCCAGTTATAATTTTTGACCGCAATTTCACCTCTCGGCTTTTCCGTTACCGCTTTGTTATTTATTCCCGCTGCTATTGGGCCAAAATTACATCCACTACTTTTGCATCATGTCCTAAAATAGCTGTAACCTGAATTCCCACATTTACAAACCAATAAGGGTTATTCACTTTGCTAAAATCCATGTATTCTGAAAGTTCACAACTGGTACCGTTACTAAACAAAAGGGTCTTGGGTGCAAGTTTGTTGGGGGATACAGCAGAGATTGTTCCTGTAATTTTGTTATTCACGACATTGATGAAACTATTTTTGCCCCAAATATCCGAAACAACATACACTACATCATTTTCCTCTATGTTATAAATGCTGCTTACCGAACCATTCCTAAGCACTGTCACATCTTCCTTAAAAGTAATATTTCCAAGTTTTTTAGTCAGAGGCTCAAAACTTTTCGCAATCTCGGGTTTGCTGTATACGGGATCAATGATCAAAGCATACTCATATCCTGTCTGGCTGTTGTTATTTGCAAAAATCAATGAAGTATTGAGTTTTAAAAGGTTCTTTACACTGTCATAGTTTTGTTTTGCGCCCTTATAATAGTAAATTGTCCTGTCCGGTAAAACCATGCTCTTCATCATACCGTTTTCTTCATATATAACTTTGGTGCCCACCGTATTATCCACCGTTATGTTGAAAAGTACTTTTTGTTTATCTCCAATTCTTACAATGGTATCTCCATCCAAAACCAATTTGTATTTATTTCCCAGGTCCAGCCGTATCCCTGTCCCTTCCATGTAAAATATTCCCTGGTCGGTAAACACCTGATTTTCTGAAAGATTGCTCATAGTACGGGAATCTCCCAAGATGATACACTCGGTAAAAGGCCCTGACCTTTTTTCCAATTTTAAAATATCTACAATCTTGCCGTCGTAGCCGATTAATGCAGAGACATTGTCATCAACCTTAAAAGAGCCCGGTGTATTGTTGATTTTACCCAAATTAAGGTCTTTACTCAGGTCATAGTTCTTATTATCGATTTGAACCGTTTTGGGAGAAAGCTTATTGGGCAGTATGCCGGTTATTTTTCCTTCTATTTTATCATTAAGAACAAGTATATACCGATTTGCCCCCCATAGGTCGGTTACACTATAGACTATATCCCTTTCCTCAATTCCTTGCACATGGATGGTTTCTCCATTTTTCACAATACTGATATCCTCTGAAAAGTCAATGGCTCCAAGTTTTTTACTTAAAGGGTTAAAGGAAATGGCAGTTTCCGGCTTAGAATACTGGGGGTCTAGTATAAGCCCGTACTCATAACCTTTTCTATCATCCGAATAGGCAAATATAATCGCCGTATTCTTTTGTAAAATCCCCTTTAAACTATCATAATTTTGTTTGACTCCATGATAATAATAAACCGTCTTTTGCGGCAAATTCAAAGTATTAACCTTATTGTCGGCTCTATACCGAATGTTCATATCCAAAACACTGTCAACAGTAATATTTAATGTTTCTTTCAGTTTTTCATATGTCTTAACTATATCATCCTCTTTAATAAGGAGCCCGTACTGATTCCCCAATTCAAGATTGATTCCTGCACTTGGCAGATTATAAATTCCCTTATCGGTCATGACCTGCCGTTCGGTGAGAGTACTCAGGGTTTTGGAATTTCCCAGTATGACGCACTCCATGTACTGCCCTTCCTCTTTATCGGAAGAATCCTTTACTACCGCATATTCATAGCCGGTTTTACCATCATTATAAGCAAAAACAATGGAGGAATTTTTTTGGATAAAGTTCTTTAATTGTTCGTAATTTTGTTTGGCTCCATTATAATAGTAGACCGTCTTCTCGGGCAAAGTCAGGTCAATCTGCTTTCCATCCCGGAAATAGGAGACTTTTGTCCCATCTATCTTGCTTACGGTAATTTCATAGGTTGTTTTCAAGCTGTCATATACCTTTTCAATCGCGTCTTCCTTTATCTTTACCCTATACTTATTTCCGATGCTTAAATTTGCATTCTTCTCTTTTACATAAAATATACCCTTGTCTGTAAGAACTTGATTATCTGCAAGCTTGGAATTGGTTAGCGGATTTGCAAGCAGAATAAATTCGGTATAAAGTTTCACATTTTCGGCATAGGTTTTATCGGGTTTATCACCTGTGCTTTTCACATATGTATTTAAGAGCCGGTCCACCATCAAAGTAAGTGCCCACCTTGGAAGACCTTCGTTATTTCTTAATGAAATACCCTGCGTCAATCCCAGTATTTGTGCCTTTCCAGTATAATTCCCAGGCCAGATCCCCGGTACATCCTGGTCGGTATATCCCAACGCCCTTACCATGACAGTACATGCCTGAGCAAAAGTAATTTGTCCTGCCGGCTTGAATTTCCCATCAGGCATTCCAATGATAAAGCCATTGTTTAATGCTGCTTGAATATAACCGTTTGACCAGTTCTTGGGATTCACATCCGGAAATATGCTTGCACCCTTAAGGGAAAGGGCTGTATCCTGAAGACCTGCTGCCACCACAATGACCTTTGCAAACTGCTCTCTTGTAATGAGTGAGTTAGGCTTATACAAACCATTTCCAACTCCACCCATAATATTTAACGCAGTAACCCGGTTTAGTGCATCCTTATAGATAGCATCCCGGGGAACATCTTTAAATTCCGCTGCGTAGACACTGGCCGTAAAGGATAAAACCAATACGATAATAAGAATCGATATATATTTTTTCATTGTTTTTAAAACCTCCAATCGCAATTTTAGTCAGGGAAATTTTATTCAAACCGTAAAGCTTCAATAGGATTTAACCTTGCTGCTTTATACGCAGGGAACATTCCGAAAACAATCCCTACCAGAAGTGAAATCCCAAATGAGAGCATGATCCATGTTAAGGAATATACTTGAGGAATTTTTGTACCGCTGATAGAAATAGAACCGATCACAAATTTAATAATCGAAAGCCCCAGCAATACACCAAGCAGCCCCCCTATTCCAGTCACCACCAGCGCCTCAATCAGAAACTGGATCAGTATATTCTTGCGTTTTGCCCCAATTGCTTTTCTAATGCCTATCTCCCTTGTCCTTTCGGTCACCGAAACAAGCATAATATTCATAATCCCGATGCCTCCGACCACAAGCGATATGGTGGCAATTCCCCCCAAAACAGCCATCATAATACCAGTGATGCTTCCAAGGGTTGATAAAATTTGTGCCTGGTTGAACACTCTAAATGTACTCGAGTCCTTATACACTTTCGTAAGCAAAGTATTCAGCTTACGCATCACGCTATCCACCGCTTCGGGAGTGGCAGCTTCAACAGAAAAACTTCGAATGGCCGCATTCCGCATCAATCTTTGAGCTACAGTAATAGGAATGATAACCTGGTCATCCGAGGATTGGTCCTGCCCTCCTTCTTTCTCCTCCAGTATTCCTACCACTTTGAATACTTGCCCGTTAATTTTCATATTTTGCCCCAGTGGGTTTACACCTTCAAACAATTCCTTCACAACCGCAGTACCAACCAGCACTACCTTTTGGCGGTAGTCCCCATCCAAGGGGAGAAGAAACCTTCCTTGCTGGACATGAACCTTTCTCACCGTTTCGTACTGGTAATCCGTCCCGATGAGATTGGTACTTTTACTTTTGGTCCCCACCTTCACAGTCACATTCGCACTGGATTGGGGTGCAAGCGCCGCCACCTCCTCACTGTTCTCCTCTGCAAACTTTTGGAGATCCGCATAGGTAACATTTCTGTTGCTGTTTCTTCCAGTGATTGAAATTTGTATTAAATTGGTCCCTAATCCTTGAATTGAGTCAGTAATGCTTTTGGTACTGCCCTGAGCAAAAGCCACTGCCGCAATAACCGCTCCAACCCCGATAATAACACCAAGCATTGTAAGAAAGGCCCTGACCTTATTGCTTAAAATACTTTTAATCGCCATTTTGTAAGCCTGAAAAACCCCCATTACTTCACCTCCTCATCTGCCGTAATCTGGCCATCCTGAATCCTTACCACTCTTTTGGCCTGCATGGCAACATTATTGTCGTGGGTGATGAGAATGATGGTGTTTCCATTACTATGCAATTCCTTGAGTATGCGCATAATTTCGATTCCCGACTTGGAATCCAGGTTACCCGTTGGTTCATCTGCGAGAATAATAGGCGGATTACTCACAAGTGCCCGGGCAATAGCTACTCTCTGCTGCTGTCCGCCTGATAATTCGGTGGGTCTGTGTTTTACCCGGTCTCCCAGTCCGACACTCTCCAATGCTTCTCTGGCCCTTTTATGCCTTTCTTTGGCATGAACTCCCTGATAAATTAACGGCAGCTCTACATTTTCTATCGCACTAAGCTTTTGCAGAAGATTAAACCCCTGGAATATGAAGCCTATTTTATTATTTCTAATCGCTGCAAGTTCATCATCATTTAATTTGCTGATCTCTTTATCATCAAGGATGTAGGTACCGGAAGTCGGGGTATCAAGGCACCCCAGCATATTCATCAAAGTAGATTTCCCAGATCCGGACGGGCCAATAATCGCCACAAACTCGTGCTTTTTTATATGCAGGTTTATATTATTGAGGGCATTGATGATATTGTCACCCATCTTATAAACCTTGTACATATTGGATATTTTAATCATGAATCTTCCTCCTAAAACACCTTAGTTTCTGTTCCCCTGGCCACTGCTTTGTCTGTTACCTCCTTGGCCCCCGCTTCCTTGATTTCCACCAGGCTGGTTTCCTCCTCCTTGGCCTCCACTAACCACCTGTCCGCCCCCACCACCAAAGGGTGACCTCATGTTGGTTTGCTGACTGGACGCAACAGGCGGCAAGATCACCTGATCTCCTTCATTAAGACCGCTAATGATTTCTATATATGAGTCATTGTTAATACCTACCTGAACTTGTTTTGGTACTGCATTGGCATAATAATTACTGTTATTGGATGAACTGCCTCGCATCATTGAACCGAAAGGATTTGACCCTGCCGGTATATTATTGTTTCCTTGCCCGTTATTCCTTTGTCTGTTTCCTCTTTCGCCATTTATGCTTTGGCCTCCGAAGTTACCTCCGTTTGCTCCGTTTCCTTGTGACGCTGAGCCGCCGCTGCCCCTTACCATAACAAAAGTATTGCCTCTCATTTTCTGAACTGCTTCAATTGGCACAAACAAAATGTCCTGTTTACTGTTTACAAAAACTTCTGCACTTGCATTCATTCCTTCTTTAATGGTTTCACTCCCATTTTCCACTTTAACTGTTACCGGATAAGTAGTAACACCATTGGAAGAAGTGCCTTCAAGGGCAATTTTTGATACTTCTCCCGTTAACGGCTTGTTTGATGTTTCAGTCAAAGCATCTACAGTTATATTTACCTTTTGACCCACTTTGATTTTGGCTATATCCAACTCATCCACCGGAACATGAAACTCCATATGCCCGCCATCTGCTATGGTTGACATGATTTCTCCCGACTTTACTATAGTTCCTACCGTCATTTCCTGCTTTACAATCGTCCCATCAATAGCCGCATATAGCTTGAAGTTCTGCAGCTGCTTTTTTGCTGATTCCAGCTGATTTTGCAGATCTTTCAGCTTTAAATCCGTTGTATCCTTTGACATGTTAAGGTCTTTATTCTCCAATTGGACCAAGATTTGCCCGCTTGAAACAAATTCATTTTCCTTTATATTCACTTTGCTGACAGTACCGCCCGAACCTGATTTCAAGTTTTGCACGTTCAAATAGCTCAAAGTACCGTAATCTGCACTTGATTGAATTCCGTCAGATGTATGGATCTCCGCACTTGCTTTCATACCTTCCTTTAAAGATCCCGGGTTAGTGACGGTAATTTCAACACTGTAAAGTTCTCCCCCGGCAGGTGTGGAATATGAAGTATTACTTACATACGTAACCTTTCCTTCGATGGACTGCATCAGACTTTCAATATGTACCGTTGCATTGGCTCCCGGACTAATCCCCTTTGCAGCCGCACTGTTGAAAGGCACCTTCATCTTCAATTTGGACATATCCGTTAAAGTAAGTATGGGTGCTCCTTTATTGAGTTCATCCTCTTCCTTAAGCGAGACTTTGGATACCACCCCGCTAAAGGGTGCGGCTACCGATAATTTATCGATACTCTCTATATTATTGTTTGCACTTAAATGCGTCTGCTCAATCTGATTGGCAATTTTGTCTACATTCAGTTTGGCATCCGTATCATCCAACTCAAACATTAACGCTCCTTTTTTGACTTTATCCCCCTCTTTAAAATACACCTTTGTTACGGTTCCGCTGACAACCGGAGTAATGTCAATCCGGTTTGCAGAATTCATTGGACCCGAACCGGTAACCGTAACTGACAAATCACCTCTCCGAACCCTTGCTGTTTGCTGGTTTACAACGCTTTTAGAGGACGCATTGATAGATGAATACACCTTAAAGAATATTCCACCTAATACAATGACAGCAATGAAACCAATGATAGATACTTTAACCACTTTTTTCTCAAACAACTGTTTGACTTTCCTTGTTGCTTCCGCTTTCACCAACCATACCTCCCTATATTGAAAATTTTACTTATTACCTTTTGCTTTAAAAATAAAGTTGAGCTTAATTCCTGTCTCAACATTCCCCACGCAATCCATATGTATATGTAATTCCGTTTGCATTGATTCAATGGGCTTTAGCCTCTATTATTTCTCATGCCCATCCCCATACCGATACGCACCCTTTCGATCTCGTTTTGATTTTGGTCTTTATACCATACCTGCAGGATCTCTCCGCTTTTAACCGTTTTGATATCGACCTCGTTTTCCTGAACTCCATTTTCACCGCGGACCATCGTTGTAATATGCACACCTTCCGGTAGGGTTATCTTTTTTGTTTCTCCTGTGTAATTCGGCGTACCTTGAAGTCTTTGGCGGTTTCCTGCCGGCCCTTCTCCGCCTCTAGCTCCTGGAGTCCTAAAAGCACCCGGAGTCCGATCCGGCCTCGGTGTCCGATTTTCTCTATCATTTCTAAACTGAGGTATTTCGATTACTTTTAAAGTTATTGTATTCCCTTCAACAGAGGCAACCTCTCCTGTTAAATCCGCTCTATTATTAAACTGGCCCTGTCTATTAAATTCTTCTTCACCTCCGCTCTCTATATCCGCCGGATTCTCACCCTTTGAGCCGCACGCAGATAAAAAACCGATAGTTATAACAAGCAGCAATATCACGGTGCTTTTTCTGATCATCTTATATCCTCCTTATAATCGTATATTCATTGACTTTTCTTTAAGCAAGTTTACCATTCCAATGTGTCCATTCGGTGAAAAATCTATAAAGATTTTGTGACTTTTACCAAATTTTAAAAACAATATTCCAAAAGCTTATTCGGCTAAATCCAAATCAAACCAGAATTCAACCCCCCCCTCTACATTGTTAACTCCATATTTATTCCTATGTGATTCCTGGATAGCCCGTACAATCGACAGCCCTAATCCAGTCCCACCATACATCCTTGTTCGTGCTTTATCTACCTTGTAAAAACTCGTCCATACCTTCTCCAAACTCTCTTTGGGAATATGCTGTCCTGAGTTGTATACCGAGATTCTGACTTTGCAGCCAAAACACTTTACCCCCACTCTGATCTGCCTCTCCTGGTCCGCATGGTTTACCGCGTTATTCAAGTAATTCATCAAAACCTGCTCGATTTTATCATAATCAGCATTCACTAAAATAGAATCCTTCTCCTTCTCAATATGGATACGGATGTCTTTTTCCTTTAGGATGAGCATATTTTTCTTGATCACTTGTTCCATTAGTTCAAAGATATCAAACTCACTTTTTTCCAAATGGACATGTCCTGCCTCCATTTGGGACAACTCCAGCAGCTGCCTTACAAGTCTGTTCATTTTATAGGCTTCATCCATAATTACATTACAATAATAATTTTTATTTTCTTCATCATCATTCACATTGATCATTAAACCCTCTGCATACCCTTGGATTAATGCAATAGGCGTTTTCAATTCATGGGAAACGTTTGTGATAAATTCTTTACGCATTTCGTCAATCTTCCGTTCCTTTTCAATATCCTCCATTAGCTTTTCATTGGCTTCTTTAAGCTCTGCAATAGATTTTTGAAGCTGCTCGGATAATGAGTTGATACTCTCCCCTAAATGTCCTATCTCATCACGGGTTTTAACCGGATACCTTTGGCTGAAATCCAGGGTTGCCATTCTCTTTGCAATATCGTTTAATAATAAGATCGGCTTTGTAAATCTTGTTGTTATAAAGAAAATAAGTAGTCCTCCAATAAGGATTGTAAGAAGTCCTGTTAAAAGAAAAAATTGATTGGCGATCTGTACACTTTCTTGAATTGCTGCTACCGGTGTACTTAAAATGATAAAGTCTTCACGGTTTAATACTGCAAAAAGATTGATAAAATTAGCATTTAATCTGCTATCCCATCTTTTAACCACGATAGGTCCATTTTTATTCATTAAAAGATCTTTTTCCCTGAGCAAGGATTCAATCATCCTCTGGTTATCCATATTCCGCCGGGGTACTACGGACTTAAAATTCATTCCTTTTTGCCGGGTATTAAATAGGGTATTAAAATTTTTATCGAGAATAATTATATATACTCCTTTTGAGTTTTCAAGCTTCTCCATCTCTAAAAAAAGCACATCGTCATCACTATTGTACAGTTTATTGATGGTTTTATAACTTTCTAAAAGAGTATTTTCCTTATTATATAGGTAGTATTTTTCCATTAATAAATTATTAAGCAGCAAAGATATAACAACGAAAAGGAGAATTAAGCTGCCTAGTGCCGCAAATAGCTTTGTTCTTATTGAATACCTCATCTTACCACCTCAAACTTATACCCTATCCCTCTGATAGTTTGTATAAAATCACCCTTCACCCCAAGTTTAATCCGCAGTTTTTTTATATGGGTATCAACGGTTCTGGCATCCCCGAAGAAATCATAATCCCAAACTGAATTCAAAATTTGATCCCTTGATAAAGCAATCCCCTCATTATTTGCTAAATACACCAAAAGCTCAAACTCTTTCGGACTCAAATCTATCCTCTCGTTGTCAATAAAAACAACATGTCCTATTTCATCAATTTCAAGTCCGTCAAAGGCTTTCCGACCCTTATTTGAATTTCCTGCACGTCTTAGCAATGCTTGTACCCTGGCAACAAGGATCATGGGACTAAATGGTTTGGTAATATACTCGTCCGCCCCTAGTTCAAACCCGAACAATTCATCAGGTTCCTCTCCCCTCGCCGTTAGCAGTATGATAGGTATCTTAGAGGTTTTTCTTATTTCTCTGCACACCGACCATCCATCCAATTCAGGCATCATAATGTCCAATATGATTAATTTTAACTCTTGCTCCTCATTTCTAAAGACTTCTAGAGCCTTTTTTCCATTCTCAGCCTCAACCACTACTAAACCATTCTTTTTTAGAAAGTCGGACACCAATTTTCTCATTCTTTCTTCATCATCCGCGATGAGTATCTTTATTCCTGCCATAGAGGCTCCCCCCTTACCAATTGCCCTATAACTCATCTTCGAGTCATCTTACCATCATAGCCTTTATAAGTGATTATATATCATTTTTGTGAACATTCAGTGAACAATCTTTCGAATTCCAATTAATTCAAATTTATGCCCATTTACATCCATTTAAACAACCTAACGCTTAAAAGTGTACAGAATCATTTTATTGTCTTGAATTATATCTCATTTTTAAATAGGGTTTCCTTTATAAAAATCTAAAAACTTCATAAACTATAAAAGCTGCAATAAATCTGCAGTCTTAGACGCTGGAACCCATTTGCAGCCATTGAACAAGTCGAAGGATTCATCTGTGTTGCATGGATAGGTACCCAATACACGTAGCCATAGTAAGACCCGAGAAGCCACACATCATTTACAATAGCTTCCGGAAACCCGGTCGTTGCTTTTGCAGTTAGCTATTCATCGAAAGAAACTTTATCTTAAAGGAGGCTGGTTTTATGAAAGTTCGTGAAGGATTGGTCCCTACCGTACTTGGAACAGTAGTAACCGCAACAGGACTTGCACTTAAACCCGTTTCGAATAAACTGTCCTGGGGTGTAACCGGATTTGGCCTTGCTCATGTTGTGCTTGGTGCAATAGACCTTTTTGAACACCGCTCCTAAAAAAACGGCTTAACAGGAAAGGGCAGTCCCTTTCCTGTTTCCATTTATAGCCCCTATCCTATCATACAATAATCTTCTAGCTGGCCCCATATTTGGAGAATAAAATAATTAGTTTTGCATATTGCCAGAGTTTCTTTAAAGTGTTATTCTATTATAAAATATGTCGATAAATGAGAGTTTATAAAAACATTCTTCTTCATTCCTTATTTTTATAAATTTTCCGCAAATTTGTTATGGTGTGATCATCCATTTTCCAATCCAGTTAAGAAACACTCCTTAGCATACGACATATATTAGTATAGATATGGCCCAAAAAATTTAACATTTGCCATAGTACTTTTTAGGTATCTTTCGAATGTTAAGTTTTCCAGGCAATCTATATTTTATTTGCATTATAATTTTAATTTTAAGGAGGATCCATATGTTTTGTGAAAATTGCGGCAAGCAATCCGTAAATTCTTCAGGTATTTGTGAGGCTTGCGGCCACAGTCATGCTGCATTGTCGGAAACGGCAGCCGCTAGTAGTCCAACATCCGAAACACAGTACAATCAATACGGTGCTTCAGCGCCGGCCTATCCAGGTTATACTGTTCAAGAACCGCAGCCAAAACCCAAAAAGGTATTTCTAAAAGTAGTTGTAGCGCTGATTGTTGTCGCCCTGCTCGGTGTAGGTGCCTATGCGGGTGTTCAGCTTATGAAGTCTCCCAAGCAGTCTTATATGGAAATAGAAAGCAAAAACATTGATCAAGTCAAGGATCAGGTCAAAAACGCATTTAAATACTCCTTGGACAAATTGGAAAAACAAAGCAAAGATACTTACGAAGCAAAGACTGAAATCTCCATGGGTGCGGACATAAAGAATATTCCCGGCGCAGATTCGGCACAGCTTGGAATCATCAGCGAGCTGCTTAACTCATTTAAGATCTCTGCAACAACGAAGTCTGACCCTAAAAAGAAACAGTCCGTAAACGACTTTGATGTTTCACTAAAGGATAAATCTTTGGTTAAAGGAACCATTGTTACTGATGATCAGAAGGTAGCCATATCGGTGCCTGACTTATATGAAAAGTATATCCTTGCAGATCTGGGAGATATGGCATCCCTAAAGAAAACGTTCGGTATGGGTGAGGGTGACAATTTCCCAAAGAAACTTTTAAGTTCCGATGATATTATGGGGGCTTTCAAGGTTAACGAAAAAGATCTCGATCAAATCATCATGAAATATGGAAAGGTGTATTTTGACAGTATCGATGAAAAAAATCTCACTTTGGAAAAAAGTGTAGAATTCGATGCAGGAAGCGGTAAGGTAAACTGCAAGAAGTTTACAGTCAAGTTTGATGAAGCTACATTTAGAAAAATGCTGTTAAATTTTTATGATGCAATGGCGGAAGATGACGCTTTATTAAATGTAACCTACGGTAACATTTTAAACTTGTATAAATTATACTATGAATCCGGTTATATAACAAAAGAAGCCTTTGAAAAGCTTGACAGTATCGACGTAATAAAAAAGAAAATCAAAGACGCTAAAACTGACTTTAAAGCCGATGTAGATAAAATGAAGCTTCCGGGTGCGGTAACAATGAGTGTCTTTGTTGATGGAAGCCGTATTATCGGAAGAAGTATAGACATTCCAACAGAGGAAGTTACCGTTAATGTAAGCTGCAAGGAATGGGATAAAGACAAAACAAAAATGGAAGTCCTTGAAATTGTTGCAACTTCTAAAGTTGATAGCAGTAAGCTTAACTTGAAATTTACCAGCGAAAGCCAATTAAATGAAAAGGACTACACAGGAACTGCAAATGTAAAAATCGATTTAAACGTAACATCTTCCGAGGGTCAGAATATCAGTGGTTCCGGTGAATTGGCATTATCCAATGAAGAAAAAGGAAAGTCAAATATCTCAGAATTCAAAATGAAATTTGCGGCAAATCAGCCGGACAGTACTGAAAAACTTGCTTCCATTGATCTTAATACGAAAACAGAAACTACCTTCGGCGTTGATGTCAAAATGCCTGACTTGTCAAATGCACTTAACTTAAATAAAGCAAGCGATGCAGAATTGCAGCAGTTTGGTCAGGATATGCAAGCCGCAATGCAAAAATTCATCATGGAGAATATGCAGCTTTTCCAATCCATCATGGCTCCAAGCGGTGGCTTCTAAGGCACTATAACAAATCAATACATTTCTTTAATAAAAGTACGCATATGCGTACTTTTATTTTTTACCATCCAAAGAATACTTCAGAGTGGTTTGGAAACAATTAACACTAGGTTTACTTTATTAAAATTGCATATCTACTAAAAAATAGCTATGCATAACCCGAATCTCTTGTGCTATAATTGATCTGTTAAACTTATTAGTATCAAACCTAGCATAATTAAACACCTTGGAAAGTACTTTTTGTAGAATATATGAATCTTACAAAAGAAGCAAAGTGGGAGTATGGATTATGAATATTCGGCTTACAGCAACAATTCTAGTTGCCAAAACTATCATTAAGGTCTGCCGCCTTGCCAATTGGGGAGGAACGACGCTTCCCGGCAAAATTGCGCGCAAGCTTTATCCTGATATCATAAAAGTAATCACAAGCGGTTTCAAAACCGTTATGGTTACCGGCACCAATGGTAAAACGACAACAACCCGAATCATCGGGCAAGTTTTGAAAGAAAATCAAATTGATTATATTACAAATAAATCCGGTGCCAATCTTGTGGGAGGTGTGATCACCACCTTTATAGAATCGGTAAATGTTTTTGGCAAATGCAAAGCTAAAGTTGCATTGATCGAAATTGATGAAGCAGCTTTTTTTGCCATGAGCAAGTTTATGGAACCGGATATTCTTGTAGTTACCAACTTCTTTAGGGATCAGTTGGACAGGTACGGCGAATTATACACCACTTTAAACGGAGTCAGGTCTGGAATTGAAAGTTCAAAAAACATGTCCCTGATTTTAAATGCGGATGATTCTCTTTGTGCTTCTTTAGGTTATCATTCTCCCAAAAAAGTACTTTATTACGGATTAAGTGAAAACGCCCATGAAGGTGTAGAAGAGATTTCAAATTCGGATGCCATGTTTTGTATCTTCTGCAAAACAAAATATGAATACACAAATCACGTATACGGGCATTTGGGCGGGTTTAAGTGCCCTCACTGCGGTTATGCCAAGCCAGCCACAGAAGTAACTTGTACAAAGGTATTGGAGCTTACAAGTACTTACTCTACCATTGAATTTTCAACAGCTTCAAATACTCTGGATGAA
This sequence comes from Clostridia bacterium, assembly GCA_026418275.1. Classification (GTDB taxonomy): domain Bacteria; phylum Bacillota; class Clostridia; order Acetivibrionales; family DSM-2933; genus SKW182. The sequence continues at coordinate 81,061 of JAOABQ010000049.1, read as the reverse complement.
AAGCGTTTTGAAGCGAAAGTAAACCTCCCGGGTCTATACAATATTTATAATTCTCTTGCCGCAGCCGCTTTAGGACACCTGCTGGAGCTTCCAAAGGAAAACACAATAAATGCCCTTGGGAGTTTTGAATGTGGGTTTGGTAGAATGGAAACCATTGAAACAGACCGAAAAAGCATAAAACTCATTCTTGTTAAAAATCCTACCGGTTTCAATCAGGTCCTAAACTATTTATTGACGGAGGAAAAAAATATCCAACTGGCTTTTTTAATTAATGATAAGCTTGCGGACGGTACGGATATATCCTGGTTATGGGATGTTGATTTTGAAAAGCTTCAACATATTTTAGAAAAGCTTGATCATGTTTATACCTCGGGTATAAGGGCGGAAGATATGGCCCTTCGCTTAAAGTATGGCAATATACCGGTAGAAAAAATTGAAATACAAAAAGACTATGCAGAGCTCATTCGTGTAGGCCTGTCTAGAACAGCCGAGGGCTCCAGTTTTTATTTACTTCCTACCTATACCGCGATGACGGAAATGAGGGAAATGCTAAAGAAAAAATTCGGGCTTAAGGAATTTTGGAAATAATATTAGAATTCGTTAACTATACGCAATATTCTGCAGCACAAATAAATAAACCTTTATAAAAACAAAAACGGTGCATTCCACACCGTTTTTTGCATTTATAACTCTATAGCGCATACTAATCATCATCGTCGCCAACTTCTTCTTCTCCCTCTTGCGTTACATTCAGTACATCCAGTAAAAACATAAATATCGGTATCCCGATAATAAGTCCCCATACTCCCATATAATGCTCCGATATGAGTAGTACTAAGAAAGTGTAAAAGATCGGAAGCTCGGTTTTGGCAGACATAAATTTGGGATTTAAGAAATAGGCTTCAATTGTATGGAGCACCGCAATCATTATCCATACATAGATAACATTCATAAAATCACCGTTAGAAATCGTATAGGCAATGATAGAAAGCGGTACTAAGGAAATAAATACGCCTGCTACGGGTACCAATCCCAGTATAAATATCATCACTGAAAGCCCCAAAATCTGCGGAAATCCCATAAAGCTTAAAGCAATTGCCGATAAAATGGTGTTTGTAAAAGAAATAAGGATTTGGGCTTGTATCACCTTACCGAAAGACTGCAAAAACTTACTTCCGAAAACATAAATTTCTTCATAAAAATTAGATAGTTTGCTGTTTTTAAACCTGGAAACAAACCGTTTGATTTTACCTTTTTCCAAAAGGAAAAACAGGCTGAGAATAATCGCAAGTAATATGTTAAGACTCCATTTTCCAATGTTGGTAGCCGATTTCACAATAAAACCGATGCCTTGCTCCTTATATTCACCTGCTGTAATCTGCTTTGTAATCCATATGATTGTCTCCCCAACTTTTCCTTCAGGGGGTTTTTCGTAAAACTGTTTTATTTGGGCTGCGATAATTTCGATCTGTCTGGCTAATTCGGGAATGTAACGATATAGGACAAAGGCAAGAGTAACACCGATAATAAGGTATAAAAATACAATCATTATCCTTTGTTTGATATATACAAACCTCTTTAACCGTTTAACCAAAAATACCTGGGTGTTGTGAATCAAATACGTAAAAATAAACGTTAGCAAAAATAAATTGATCATATCCCGTAAAAGAAATATCGCCAATCCCAAAATGGCGAAAATCATAATTTTCCGCGTACTCGCGCGCTTAAAAAACTGAATTATTATCTCCATGTTTAAGTATTTTACCTCCTAAATCCCATGCTACATTCTGTGCAGTAATATTTTCTCCATAAACCACTATATTCTACCAATAACTTTATAATATTGTAGTGTGTAATTTTTGTCAACTCAATACTCAAAAGTTGAAAACCTGTTAACAATAGTATATAATGTAGTGAAAAAGTTCGCAATATGAAGGAGCGATCTAAAACACAATGATTGAAATCAATATTTGCCACTTATATCCCGATTTATTAAATCTTTATGGTGATAGAGGAAACGTTATAACGCTTGTGAAGCGCGCTCAATGGCGGGGAATTACAGTCAATGTATCTCATGTTTCCTTGGGGGAAAGCTTTGATTCCGAAAAATATGACATTGTATTTCTTGGCGGCGGCCAGGATTATGAACAGGAAATCATTCAAGACGATGTTTTAAAAAGCAAGGGAAACGAAATTAAAAATGCAATCCAAAACCATAAAGTCTTTCTTTGTATCTGCGGAGGCTACCAGCTCCTGGGCAAATACTACAAAACCTGGGATGGCAAGGAGATTGAATTTCTTGGTGCATTAGACCTCTGGACAATTGGCGGTAAGGAAAGAATGATCGGCAATATAGTCTTTGAATGCGATTTTCTTAAATCCGAATCCTCCGACGGAAGGATTGTAGGGTTTGAGAATCATTCAGGGAGAACCTACCTGGGTCCCTCGGTAAAACCATTGGGGAAGGTTGTAAAAGGCTATGGCAATAATGGTGAGGACTTCGGTGAAGGAGCCATTTATAATAATGTTTTTTGCTCTTATTCCCATGGAAGCCTTTTGCCTAAAAACCCATCCCTCGCGGATCACATTTTAACTGTTGCACTCAAACAAAAATATTCGGACTTTGCATCCCTTGAACCCTTAAATGATGATTTTGAAAATATTGCACACAGTACTATGATAAAGAGGGTTATGGGTTAAGAATTTTACAAAAGATAGAAAGGGGTCTTTACTTGAAACGCTTTATGTTGTTTAAAAGGCGGTCAGATACCGCAGCTTCCATGATACCCGAAATTTTGTTTACACTTTTTTTCTTTGGCTCGATTATGGTAAAGTGCTTTTATCTTCAATATGCCACTAAAATCAATATGCGTCCATTTACCTCGTCGGTAAATAATTTTATGCTTCTATCCTCTATCGGTATTTTACTGGGGATGATAGCAGTTGTGATCATTCTCTTTGGAAAAAGACGCTCCCTTGTATTACTTATTCTTGATATTGGGTTATCGGTTCTGCTTCTTGCAGATACCTTATACTACCGCTATTATTACAGTGCACTGACCATTCCCGTATTGTATCAGCTAGGTCTTGTCGGCTCGGTAAAAGGCAGCATTTTAAGCCTCTTTAAACCCAGAGATCTTGTATACCTGATTGACCTTCCAATCTTAATCGCAGGCTTTATATTTCTAGTCAAAAAAGGTTTATCACACATCGTTTTTGTAAAGAGAGCAATTATTGGAGCGGCAATTCTGGTATTGGGTGTTATATGCTTTCAGATATCCTATTACAAGCAAGATACAAATACCATCCATTTTGATAAAAACTATGCCATTAAAGTATTAGGTATTATGTACTACCACTACTATGATGCCAAAAACTTTGTGATGGACAGTTTTAAGAGTAAAAGCCTTACCGCAGACGAAAAATCCTCCATTGAAAGCTTTTATAAAGAAAAAACAAAAACAAGTGAGAATTTTAAAGGCATTGCAAAAGGTAAGAACTTAATTATCATACAGGTGGAAGCACTTCAGCAGTTCATCATTAATAGTAAGGTAAATGGAAAAGAAGTTACCCCCAATTTAAACAAACTGATGAAAGAAAGCGTTTATTTTGATAATTTTTACAACCAGGTTTTGGGCGGTAATACTTCAGATGCTGAATTTTTGACAAATACATCCCTTTATCCGATTAAAAGCGGGGCAGTTTATTTTAGATATCCCACCAATGAATATCATACCCTGCCTAAAGAACTAAAAAAGCAAGGTTATAACTCATATGCTTTTCACGCATATACCCCGGGCTTTTGGAACAGAAATACCATGTACCGGTCCATCGGCTTTGATAAATATATCAATTTTAACGATTATACCATTGACGAGTATGTAGGATGGGGAGGTTTTGCTTTAAGTGATTCCTCATTTTACAGGCAATCCTTGGCTAAAATTGATAAAAGCAAACCGTTCTACGGGTTTTTCATTACCTTATCCAGTCATCACCCCTATACCTATTTTGAAACCAAAGGTGATTTTGACCCGGGTGAATATAAGGGAACACTGCTGGGAAGGTATTTGAAGGCAGCCCATTATGCAGACAGTGCATTGGGACAGTTTATCGAATCCCTGAAAAAGGAAGGCCTTTATGATAAGTCCTTGATCTTAGTCTATGGAGATCACACAGCGGTTCCTAAAGACGAATCCCAAGATGTTGCCAAGCTATTGGGTATAGAAAATAATGCATTTGAGCAGGAAAGACTTCAAAGGGTACCACTTTTTGTGATGGCACCCGGCCTTGAAAAAGGCAAGGTCTTAAGTACAGCAGCCGGCCAGATAGATATTATGCCCACTGTTGCCAACCTTATGGGCTTTGAAGCTCCTTTTGCGTTAGGGAAGGACCTTTTTAATACATCCACCAGCTATGCTGTTATAAAGCAGGGTTCTTTTACAACAGACAATTATATCTATATCAGCAATGTGAATCAAGCCTTTGACCTAAAGTCCAAGCAGCCTGTTGGCCAGGAAGTATTTAAAAAGGATCAGGAACGGATTCAGAAAGAAATTGACATATCGAATATGATTATTGAAAAAAACGCATTTAAAAAGATAAAGGGCGAATAATTCGCCCTTTATCTTTTTATTCTTCATTATATCTCTTGTTTTTTAAATATCGAGATGCTGGCCGCAATCAATATGACAGCCAACAGAGAAGTTACAACCGTTGGAACTATAATCATGTTTTGTGCAACCGTTTCATAAAGCACTTTTCCCGGCAGTACCGCTAAAAAGCCGGGGTTAAACTGATTTACCCGATCGATGGGAATGAGGGATAAAATGGACAATAGAATGTACCCTACAATGCTAAGCACAGCCGCCACAGCATAAGACCGGCTGATTGTACTGATGAAAACAGCCATGCTTATCAAAAATATGCCGTAAACCCAGAAAATGATCATCCCCATCCATAAATATTCATGCAAAAACTTTGGAAACAAAAGGTACGTATAATAAATACATGCCACTGCAGAAATGATATAAGAAAAAGTAAACAATGCTGCTCCGGACAAAAACTTTGCAAATATAAACTCACTTCTTTTTATACCTTTGGTAAGCACCAAAACAGCGGACCCTTTTACCTTTTCATTCACCACCGTACCTGCAAATATCAATACCAATACAATGATACAAATGGAATTTAAGTTTTTAAAAAATTGGGCATATGCTTGAAAATATTCCGCCTTCGGAATAACACCGCTTACATCAAACTCCGCTCCCCCAAGGGCTTTTATGATCTCCTGCATATATCTTGCCGTTAAAGGGCTAGTTAGTCCGAAGAATAAGAATACTGCCGGTATAACAAATATCTTTTGTGTTCTAATGATTTCACTGATCTCTTTCTTAAAAAATATCCAAAGCCGCATTATTGGTTCACCACCTTCAAAAATATATCTTCCAGGTCAGGTTCCAAAAGCTCGAATTTCCTAAGCTCCAACTGCTTATCATATATCATGCCCGGAAGCTTCACCTGTGCCTCCCCCATATTGTTTACCGTAATTCTTGCCTCACCGTGCTCCCCAAGAGATACCTTATTTACCCATGGAAGCCCCGTTAATTCTTCAGTTAGTGCTGTCAAGTTCCCGTTCACTTCTATCTGAACCACATTCATGGAATACTTTTCCCTTAAGCTTTGGATGGAGTCTTCAATCATGACCTTACCTTTATTGAGGATGACCACCCTGTCACACAGCTTTTCGATGTCCGAAAGAATATGTGTTGAAAAAAACACAGTAATTCTCCCACCCAATTTTGCGATAATATCCAGTACTTCCTTTCTTCCAATAGGGTCAAGGGCGGATGTAGGTTCATCCAAAAACACAACCCTGGGTTCACTAATCAAAGCTTGTGCAATTCCAAGTCTTTGCTTCATCCCCCTTGAAAACCCGCCGATTTTCTTTTTTACACTCTGAAGACCTACAAGTTCCAAAAGTTCTTCGATTCTTTTCTTTAATACTTTTTTATCAACAGAAAGCATTTCTCCTGAAAACTTTAAAAACTCATCCGGTTTCATCCATGAATAAAAGTTGGGGACATCTGGAAGATATCCTATATCGATACGGTTTTTTTGATTGCCGAATTCAACTTGTTTTCCGTTCAAAAGAATTTCTCCTGAGCTAGGTTTTGATAGGCCGGTAAGCATCTTGATGGTCGTTGTCTTTCCGGCTCCGTTGGGTCCTAAAAAGCCGTAAATAGAACCTTCAGGCACCCTTAGATTAAGCCCGTCAACCGCTCTGTAGCTACCAAAAATTTTTGTTAAATCCTTCGTTTCTACCGCAAACATTAATCGTCATCTCCCTTCGCCAACAAGTAGATCACAGGCCCAACCACTTGTATCAGAATGATAATGGGCAACCATATCCACTTGTTGTTAAAGCGGACCTTGTTCCTTTTATAGAGGTCAATCAGTGAAACTGTTACAAGGGTGTAATGAATAAGCACTGCGGGAATTAAAAAAGGCAGTATTCTTTTAAATTCATCCATAATATCGACTCCTTTCAAAATATCCATTAAATCATGGCTATAATCTATAAGTAATTTTTTTAGTTGCAAGCTGCCGTTTACTAAGGAACTTTCGCTTACTGGAAATTACTCTTTTTTATTTTTCAGTGATAATACGCCTGAAATTCATAAAAGTTCACTTTGAAAAAAATTTTTTTCATTTTTTTGATAGGTCGTGATAATAATTTTGGATAAATCGAGTTTTCACGATATTAAATCAAGGAAATTGAAGCGCGATGTAACTTCTTTATCGCGTTCAATATAGACATGTAAAAAAGCAAATAAAAAACCGGATATACTCTTAGGAAGCATTTTATCCGGCTATGAGCAGCAAATTACACACTCTTTTTATGAGAATAATTTTTTCAGCATTACAGTTTATCCTTTTTCCTCTTAAAAATTTTTCGAACAAAAATCAAGTAAAAAATCAAAGGGCACGGTGCCTGAATAATACCCCAAATTCCCCAGAACCAATAGTTTGCTCCTCTTTTTCGGGCATCAAAGAATAGCCAGGTACTTTGAGGTATTAATATAGCAGCAAGCAAGACCCACCCGAAAGGGGGCATATCTGAAAAACTAGTATTGCTCATACCCCACCTGCCTCATTATGCTTCCCTTTTTTAATGAAGAAAAACCATATTGGAATTAACAAAACTGCAAGTGCCTGAATAACTGCAAAAACCCAAATTGAGACGGTTTCAATCATAAATACCCCAATAATAACTGCCAGAAAGAGAACGGTTTCCTTTTTCCTTTTTGCCTTCTTTTTCTCCTCCACCTCGGCTACCAGGTTCTTAAACCGGTTTATATGCGGAATATTTACCTCCATGGATTGATCCATATAGTCCAAACTCTTTTTTATATCCTGAGCAATTTTCTCATTGTCATTCATTTTCATCCAACTCCTTTTTTAAAGCCTTCAGACCATTATGTATCCTTGACTTTACAGTCCCCAGCGGTATCTTCATTGTTTTTGCAATTTCCTCTAAAGAGTAACCGTAATAATGCTTTAAAATAATAGGCAAGCGGATCTCCTCCGAAAGATCTGCCAATGCATCCAAAACCCTGTTCCATGCGTCATCATACCCTTGAAACTCCTTTTGAAAACCTCTAAGTACTACATCCCCCAAAGCCGCTTTTTGTTCGTTTTTTTTCCTTCTTAAAGAATCAATATAGGTATTTTGAGCAATTGTAACAAGCCAAGTGGAGAATTTGGATTTTTGGTCATCAAAAAGCTCTATTTTCTCAATTGCTTTCATCATGGCTTCCTGCACCAGATCTTCTGCCAAATTTACATTCAGTGTAAACTTAATCAAATACCGATATACCATCTCATAATTGTTGTACAAAAGCTCTGCAAGTGCTTCCTGATCCCCTTTTTTCGCTTTTACTACGAGTTGATCCTCCATGGTAAGCCTTCCTCAATATAATAGTTATACGTTTTTCCTTAACAAAAGTTCATTTTGTTTTTATTTTTTTGAATTCCAAAAGCTGGCTTCAATCTCTTCCAATGTTCTTGCCTTACACTTGTTTTTTGGAAAATTTCACGGAATACAGCCTTGCAGCACAAACACCAGCTGCTTGATGTATTCTATTTTTTCCCGCCTTCTCTAAAGGTAACAAACTTATGAGCCAGAAAGTTGATGATGGTATAAAATACCATAGACAGGATCATTGCAATATCTTCATGTATATTCAGGTACTCATGGAGATATTTAAGCATCCCGTGCTGCATAGCGTAGCATATGGCGGCAATACCAAAAAAAACTACCGATTCCCTTTTAATATTACCCTTACTTTTAAAAGTCCACTTTTTATTTAATATATAACTGTTTAATGTGCCTATAAAGTAACCTATAAAGTTAGCAGGATCCAACGATATATTTAAAACCAGTCTGCAGACTTTATATACAATCCAAGTAAGCCCTGTGTTTAAAATACCCACAATACCAAACTTAAAGGCTTGTTTGATTAAAGTTTCCAAATATGTTTTTTTTGACACTAAAAATTCCCCCACTGTAGAAATCAAATTAATTTTAAGTCTATTTCATAATGGCCAAAATGTCAATTTTTATATGCCATTAGAATAAAATATTATCGACGTTTTTAAAACCATCAAACTATCCTGGCAAAAAGATTAGATTATAAAGATCCATACTTAGGATAAAACTTCCGTAAACAATTACATTTTTCAATTATATATCAATTATTTGACATGTAATATTATCCATATTTTTAAAAACCACCTGTCTCAGCAATTTGATTGATGGAATATTCCTGTATTTAATGCAAATGAGTATAAGAATTGTAGAATCTATGATATAATTGAGTTAATTTTATATTAACACCATTACCCCTGCCATTCTACCGTTTTTACTATGTTTTCTTTACTTTATAATCAAACTTTAAAAGAGGTCAAAATGAGAGGAAATAACCGCGTTAGAGGCAAAGAGCTTAGAAAGAGTTTAAATCTTATTATTGCAGCTGTGACACTCGGCTACGGCTATTTTACCATTGTAGGGCTCCCGGTAGGCAGCTCTGTTTTTGAAGGCTTTATGCGTTCCCTTGGCGCAGATGACTTAACTTACAGTATTGTTGTTGCATTATCTGTAATGGGAAGCGTATTACAGGTTTTTATTTCTACCGTTCTTGAAAACACAGGAAAACGGAAACAGATTTTTCTAATCTTTGGCTTCATTCACCGCCTTTTATGGATCCCTATAGCAGTCCTTCCGCTATTTATTCCGCTCACCCATCATACATTGATCATTTGGCTTATTACTATCCTGATTGTTATTTCCTCCACCTCCCATTACATCGTAGGTATGGCCTTCTACTCCTGGATGGGGTCACTGATTCCCCTCGGAATCCGGGGAAGGTTTTTTAGCAAAAGAACAATGTTTTATACTATTTCCGGGGCAATCGCAGGTATCGCAGCAGGCCGGTTTATTGACCTAAACCAGGATTTCAAGGGGTTTGCCATTGTTTTCATTATTGCTGCCCTTTTTGGCGCCGCAGATATATTTTGCTTCATTTGGGTCAAGGATCCTCCCATGGATAAGCCTAAAGAGAAAATACCCCTTCGCAGGTTATTTGCTGAGCCCTTTAAGAATAGGAATTACTTAAGGTTTATTATATTTGTGACCATATGGAATTTTGGGGTAAATGCGCCCGCCTTGTTCTTTTTCACTTATATGCGCCAGGAACTTCAAATGAGCTTTTTTGCGATATTTGCCCTAGGCCAACTTATTGCAAGCATCTCAACCGTTTTATCCGTGAGATTTTGGGGAAGATACATTGACCGGTATGGTAATAAACCGGTCGCCGCCATTTGCTGTTTTTTTGTCATGCTGCTCCCCTTTTTCTGGTGTTTCACGGTGCCCTCCAATTATATCATCCTCATTCCCCTTATGCATGTAATTGCGGGAATATTTTGGCCCGGCTTTGATATGACCTTCATGAATATGTCCATCTGGCTTGCCCCCGAAAAAAACCGGTCCATTTACACCGCAAATTATACAATGATCACTTCCATTGTGGGTATTTCTCTGGCTTTTGCAGCAGGAGGATTCATTCTAAAGGTTTCGGAGCCCATTGCAAAAAGTATCGCTCTTCCCTTTTTCTTAGGTCAAACCGTGAATCAATTTCATGTGTTGTTCCTTATTTCCGGCTTTATTCGAGCCATTGCTATTTTCTTATTCCTTCCCAAAGTAGAGGAAGAAAACGCAAAATCCGTCACCGAAATACTTAAGCGGCGTCCTCTTCCCGACAAAAAATAAAATCACCTGCGGCTGCCGCAGATGACTTTTATTGATTGTGAGTTCACTTACCATTGGCTGTTTTGTACAACCTCTTCCATCTCATAGGTCTTATTTCTCAACATCAGGTCGAAAACAGCCTTCCTGGCGTTTTTCCCTTTGAATAATATTTCATAGGCCTCGGTAGTAATAGGCATAACCACATCTTTTCTTTTTGCCAGATCATATGCCGCTTTTGCAGTCGTTACGCCTTCAACAACCATTTTGACCTCTGCCAGTGCTTCCTGGGCCGTCTTTCCCTGGCCGATCAAAATGCCGGCCCGCCTGTTCCTGCTGTGCATACTCGTACAGGTCACAATGAGATCCCCTATCCCGGTTAAACCGGAGAAAGTCTGGGGCATCGCTCCCATGGCCAATCCAAGCCTTGAAATCTCCGTAATTCCTCTGGTCATTAAGGCTGCCTTTGTGTTGTCCCCAAATCCAAGACCATCGGATATTCCAGCACTTAACGCAATAACATTTTTAAGTGCCGCCCCCAGTTCCACACCCACCACATCCGGATTGGTATAGACCCTGAATGCAGGGGACATAAATATATCCTGTACAAATTCTGCCGTTTTCCGCTTTTCTGCCGCAGCAACGATGGCTGTCGGTAGTCCGTTTCCTACCTCTTCCGCGTGGCTCGGACCTGACAATACCACCACTTCAGCCTCAGGGATTTCCTCCTTAATAACTTCAGAAAGTCTTAAACAGGTTCCTTCCTCAATCCCCTTCGAACAAGACACAATAATTTTATCACTTTTTATGTACTTTGATAAATCCTTAGCATTTTTTCTCATGGTCTGGGACGGCACAACCATTAATATGGCATCTGCACTCTCTAAAGCGGCTTCCATATCTTCGGTGCAAAGGACCCTGTCGGGTATTTTGACTCCGGGAAGCTTTATTATATGTTCCCGATGATGGTTGATCATCTCTACTTCTTCCTTAAAACATGACCACATTTTCACCGAATGCCCGTTGTTTGCCAACAAAATGGCAAGAGCAGTTCCCCAGCTTCCTGCTCCGATAATTGAAATATTTCTATTCATACTTTAACCTCCATATAGCATATATTAAACACTTTTCTTTGCACCCAACTTGGATTCGGTGCCTTTCAAGATTCTCTTAATATTCGTGTGATGTCTAACAATCGCAAGGATGGCTAATATAGCTGAAAACACAACAAATTCCATGCTTTTATTAAAAAAGGCCAGCCCAATTATCGGAAATAGGGCAGAGCAAAGTATGGACCCCAGGGATATGTATCTTGTAATGGCTACAATTACGATGAAAATGGCCAGTAAAATGAGTGCAATCCGGTAATCCATCATGATAACAACTGAAAAAGTTGTTAGAATCCCTTTTCCGCCCTTAAACCCAAAATATAAAGGCCAGTTATGTCCGATGATTGCTCCAACTCCAGCGGACATTACTCCTATTTCTCCAACCAAATAGCCTCCAAGGATACAAGAAAGTACGCCCTTTAAAATATCCCCTATGATGACAAGCACAGCTGCTGCCTTGCCAAGGGTTCTTAAAGTATTGGTCATTCCTGCATTTCCGCTTCCATGCTTTCTAACGTCCACTCTATAAAACTTCCCTACAATCAGGGAGCTGTTTGCGCTCCCCAAAAGGTATCCGATGATCATTACTAAAACAACTTTAATTTCCATTGCCAAAAAACCTCACTCCTTTTCATCCTTTTCCCTTATGATAAATTTAATAGGAGTTCCCTCAAATCCAAAGGTTTTACGCAGTTGGTTTTCCAAATATCTTTGATAGGAATAATGCATAAGCTCCATATTGTTCACAAATACAACAAATGACGGAGGCTTTATACCTGCCTGGGTCATATAGTAGATTTTGAGTCGTTTTCCCTTATCGGAAGGAGGCTGTACCATAGCTACCGCTTCATTCACCAGATCATTGAGCATTCCGGTAGATACCCTGAAAGCAGCTTGATTTGCCACGTATTTTATAAGCTCATAAAGTTTGCCGACACGCTGGCCTGTTTTAGCGGATATAAAGAGCACAGGAGCATAAGTCATGAATCCCAGCTTTTCATGGACTACCTTTCTGTATTCCTCAAGGGTTCCAGTAGTTTTTTCCAAGATATCCCACTTATTGATGACAATAATGGAAGCTTTACCCGCTTCATGTGCATATCCTGCAATCTTAGTGTCCTGTTCGGTAACTCCATCCTTCGCATCAATCATAATCAGGCAAACATCCGCCCTGTCTACCGCTGTCCATGAACGGATAATACTATACTTTTCAATGTTTTCGGTTATTTTGCTTTTTCTGCGGATTCCTGCAGTATCAATAAAAACATATTTGTCTTCGCCATTTTCAACATATGTATCGATGGCATCCCTTGTTGTTCCCGGAATATCGCTTACAATTACCCGTTCCTCACCCAGTATTTTATTAATCAGGGATGATTTACCCGCATTGGGCTTTCCAATCACTGCCACCCTGATAACATCCTCATCGTAATCGTCCTTATCGGATTGGGGAAAATGTTCGTAAACTTCATCAAGAAGATCCCCCATCCCTAACCCGTGCACAGAAGAAATGGTGATGATATCCCCCAACCCAAGATTATAGAATTCGTACACTTCCGGAGGAGGTTCCCCTACCCGGTCCACTTTATTGACTGCCAAAACCACTGGTCTGTTCGCTTTCCTTAGCATAGTGGCAACTTCCTTATCCGAAGCGGTCATTCCATCCTTTGCATCTACCATAAAGATGATGACATCTGCAGTTTCTACCGCCACCTCTGCCTGCTTTCGCATCTGAACCATGATCTCATCTTCCGAATAAGGTTCTATTCCCCCGGTGTCAATCAATGTAAACTTCCTGCTTCTCCATTCCACTTCGGTGTATATCCGGTCCCGAGTCACCCCGGGAGTATCCTCTACAATGGATATCCGTTTTCCGGCAACATAATTAAAAAAAGTCGATTTTCCTACATTGGGTCTTCCGACAACTGCAACTACCGGTTTTGCCATTTCCTTCACCTCTTCTATGTTATTCCAAGTATTTTTTCAATGAATTCTTTTCCACTGTTCTGTATAACCGTTACTTTTGTGTTTAATTCAAGAGCAAGTCTTTTTATCGTATAATCATCTAGAAACAGTTCTTCCCCTGCCTTTAGCATGCTCCGTGAAATCAAAAGTTCGCTTCCGAGTTCTTTTCCCTTTAATTGGGAAGCAATATCCCCTCCGGTTATTAAACCTGTTACTGTAACATTTTCCCCGAAAAAAAGGTTTTTTATTTCATATACATTTATCTTTATGCCATAACGCTCTTCCAAAAGTTTGGCCATCTCTCCTATAAACTTATATGCCAAAACACCTGTTGCAATACTTACTTCTCTTCCCTTTTCTTCCCAATAGCTCAATTTTTCAAAAGTTTCTTGAAATTCCTGTTTGAATAACGCAATTAAGCCTACACCATTTTCGATCTGTGGAAAATCCTCATAATCCTCATAGCCTGGAATCTCCTTTTGTGCCATGATATAAAACTCGTCCGCCAGATATACCATTCGCGTCCCATTGCGTTCTTTTAGTCTTTCTTGCCATTTTTCGACCTCTGTTATCACTTTATGTGATTCTGCCGCATCGAAAGGCTCCAGTTCACATAAGCCCTCCCTGAACTTTGTTAGGCCTACAGGAACCACAGAAATACTCCGAACACCGGGGTAAAGCGCAGTCAAATCCGCAAGGGTTCTTTGAAGCTCGGTTCCATCGTTTATACCCTTACATAAAACAATTTGGCAATTAACCGTAATCCCACCCTCGGTAAGTCTTTTAATCTTTTCCAGCACTTCCCCGGCGAATTTATTTTTCAGCATAAAAACTCGCAGCTCAGGATTTGTGGTATGAACCGAAACATTGATGGGACTCATTTTATAGTTAATAATTTTATCTATATCATTATATTTCATATTTGTCAATGTAACATAGTTGCCCGTCAAGAACGACAGTCTGGAATCATCGTCCTTAAAATACATGGTTTTACGCATGCCTTCCGGGAGTTGATCGATAAAACAAAAGATACATTGATTGGTGCAGCTTTTAGCTTCATCGATCATGGAGGATTTAAACTCAATGCCTAAGTCCTCGTACTCTTCCTTCTCTATCTCAATTTCCCATATTTCTTCGTCCTTCTTTTGAACTTCTACCAGTAAATATTCGTTGGCAATTTGAAACTTATAATCGAAAATATCCTCAATTTTTTCATTATTGACGGATAGAATGATATCCCCGGGTTCAATTCCAACTTCCTCTGCAATACTTTCCGGCAGTACACATTCAATAACGGCCTTTTTATCTTTCAAGCACATCACCTAATTCTAAAATTAACCTATCGCATATGATTAACAAAAAACCTGCACAAGACTTCCTTAAAGATCATCAATGCAGTTTTATTGATATCAAGCAAAAAGCAGCAGTTTTATCTGCTGCTTTTCTATCAAATTTAATTAATCTTCAATCTTAATGATTTCCTTTGCTTTACCGTCTACTACATAATGCCCGCAATCCTTACAAACTCTGTGGGGCATTTTTAAGGAATGACACTGTGGACATTCAACCAAATTGGGTGCTGATAATTTCCACTGTGACCTTCTCATACCCGTTCTTGCTTTCGACCATTTGCGTTTTGGATTTGCCATGAATAACACCTCCCCAGCACTTAAGCAAATCTTGTTTCATATGTACAAAAGACAACTTTTAAGTCATATCCTAACCTTTAAAGTAAGCCTTTCTGTAATGAACTAACCCTTATCAAAAAAACCTTTTAAAGCTTCAAACCGAGGATCATGGGATTCAAATACACATCCGCAGTCTCCAAGATTCAAATCACTGCCGCATCCAGGGCAAATCCCTTTGCATGCTTCATTACAAAGCAGCTTGATAGGCAGATTTAAAATGATATTATCCTTTAAAACCTTATCCAATTCAACAAAATTACCATTATAAGTGTAACATTCAGAATCTTCGTTTTTTTCGATATCCATGAACTCCTCTTTAACAGGGAAATCCATCTGCTGTTTGACCTCTGTCAAACACCTGTTACACTTAACACAATAATCGGTTTCAAGCCGGCCTTCAAGTTTTAATACTCCACTTATGTTGAGTAATACACCCTTGAATAGGATAGGACTTACAAAAGTAAACCCCTCTTGCGAAAGGTTTATACTTTCTGCGTTTTCTCCAGCTTCTATATTTAAAGAAGCACCATCTATCTTAATAATATTGGAAATATCTATTCTCATACTGTCACCCCATAAGACCGACAAATGATATTATACTAACTAATATAAATTTTGTCAATAATTCTACCCAAGTAAATTTTAAATAATACGGTGATACTGCTTACATTTTATATATTTTTTCCTTTAAATGTTTTTGTATACACAATGACGTAAAAATTCTCAAGATTCGTATCTGTTATCCCGATATATTGTACTAAAAAATTTATACTATGCCAACACAACGAGTTAAATTCGCTTTTCCCTATTTTCCGATATACGAAGGCAAATAAACCGCCCATTTATTTGTTACCCTTCCGCCTGCCCGTGTATAAATCCCCCCAAAATCATCTCCAACAATAAAAGTGCCTATCACAGGATAGAGAATTTCTGCAAAGGATTTACTTACGCTATGCACATTAAGACGTATTGCCTGTAGATCTACCCGTTCTTGGTAAACGTAGTTTTCGTTTTCAAAAAAGATGCCGGGTTTCCTGAAACTAAACTCGATTTCTTGGCCCTCCCGGCCGAAATAGGGTTTCGCACAATAATCCTTTGTTTTTAGCTTCTTAGGTTCTAAAGCAGTTTTGGGTATATATTTTTTTACATATTCCACTTCCTCACCACAATAAAACCCTTGTTCCAAAAGCTCCCATACCAAAGCAAAAAAGGCCTTGCTTTGGCAGATAAAGGTAGAAGACGGGTTTATGCTCAATGTCCCTTTATGGAACGTATCAACCACTCCTTCAAAGAAAGGGTCCTGGTCAAACCAATCAAGGGGATAATACCGGTATACCGCATCAAGGGGCACACCTCCCAGATAGGTTTTCCCGTCTATGACTTGCATTCCGGTTACCTCACCCAAAATAAAACGGTATGGAAGATCCTTTACCAGTTCGTACAGGACTGTGGTATTATACCAATCTTCATAATGGTGACTGGTAACAAAGCCAATACTTTGCACTTCCTTCACTTTTAAATAATCATTCAAAATACCTGTAAAACAGTTCCGAATCTTTTGCCCCAACATCCCATTTGGGTTATATTGATCTATTCCAAGATTTTCTTTGATTAAACCGCTTAAATGGATACTTTCCATGAGGCCTGCGGGGGTCTCGGAATTTAGTTCCAAAAGCTTTAATTGCCCTGTTACATCCACTCCCCAATCAAACCGTCCGATGAATACCAGCCCTTTGGTTATTTCCTGCTTTACCAATGAGGATAAGCTGTCACTGATACCAAGCAAAGGGCAAAAGATTTGACTGTTTTCCTGAACCAGCCGGGTAGTTTTCTTAAATACCTGCACCATTTTTCGAGTGGCTTCTACGAGTTCTTTATACATATCTTCCTTAATCTCCAGTGTATCCAAAGAAAAGGATTCCCGGGCCCCTGTATATCCTCCGGTATATCCATAGGTGAAAGCTGCCTTGTCGTTTATTTCCTCCCATTTTGCTTCCCGAGCCTTCAAGATATTTTGATTTACTTTCAAGCTTTTTTCCCTTATTCCAACCGGACTAATCCATACAATATCGTCCAAAGATAAATAATCGGTACTCCACCGGACACAAATACCGGTAATTTCACCACAGGTTAGGTATATACCGAAATTGCCAAAGGCTTCCTCTTCAGTATAGGAAGAGCCTACCGGTCTTAAAACATTTTCCTTTTTGATGGGGCAAAATTCCTGCAAAATGTATGTTTGATTGCTTTTTATGACCTCCACAAGGAGTCTCTCCCATTCCTCCTGCCCTACCATACACCCAATGTATACATTTTTACTGTACCGTCCATACATGGGCTTTACAACATAAAGGTTCTTATGACTTTTAGCCTCTTCCAAAATTCCCGGATCAAAGATTCTTGTGTAAGGTACGGTTTTCTTTATGACCTCAGCTTCCTCTACTGACAAAAAGGAATCCTTTTTGTCTACCAATTCCCATAGATATACAAACAAGCTTTTAACCTGGCCGATAATCGCCCTGAGATCATTCAAAATCAGCACTTTACCTTTTTTATAAAGGTTTAAGATTTCTTCAAAATGGGAAATTTCATGCATGAATTCAGTAGGGTATTGCCTAAGAATCACATCAACCTCAGCGTTAAACACGAAAACCTTCTCGTCATAAACACTAAAGTTCTCCCCTCCTGCAATAATAAAATCGTAACCTAATGGCTTCAAAAGCGATATATAAAGGTAAGCAAGATGAAGTTCCTCAAAATGGCCCGGATCCACTAAAATTGCTACTCTCGGTCTCTTTTTGTTCTGATGTCCGTATTTCTTCCATATCATTTCAAACCCATTGATAAAAGCTTCCTTAAAACGGATATTGGGATCATTAAGAGGATTAAAAACTTCGGATACCAAAATCTCCCGCTGGGCACAGGGTTTGTCATAATTAAATTCACTAAAGAAAATACCGCCCTTCTCCCTGTAAAATGCATCATACCGCACCCAAAAAAAGGGGGCTAGCGGCACACCACAATTTAAGATTTCTCCTTTAAAGGGGAAATCTCCCATATAAAATAAGTCTTCATGAGGGTTTTCAATAAATTTCCGGATAATGCGCCCGGTCAATTTGTCTAATACTAAGGTCGAATGTACCATTTCCTCAAATATATTTTTGTCCATATAAAAAGGGAAAGGTGAATAAACTTCATCTTCCCTGTTGGAACTTACCATATAATAATCAAAAAGTATCTTTTCGGTTATTTTCCTTTGACTGCTGAGCATATAAAATCCTCCGCACCTAAAGCCTACTACACATAGCACACTAAAACCTTACACTCGGCAGAATACACAATCACATGTTTTGGGTGATTAAGAAGCCGAAATATAAATGTTTTTTCGCTATTTAGAATATGAATTTATTTATCACTACATTTAACCGCCTGACTTACTGCCATGTGAAGAATAGGAACTGCTGTTGTAATGCGATGAGGACCACGACTTCTTTTTCTTTTTTTTAAGGTCAATGTCCAATTCGATACCACCGCCACCTTCCTCTTCTTCTTCCTCTTCTTCATAATTGGTGCCGCAGCCTGTCAGTGTAGAACTTATAGTAAAAAAAACCGCTAATCCAAGGGCTGCCGCTTTGCTTTTATCGAAAAGCTTCCGTACCTTTTCCTTTTTTCTCTCTTCATCATTTTCATTCATTGAAAACTCTTTTCTTTCCTCATTTTTGTCCATATCCCTGACCTCACACCTCTTCCCTGTAAACCTTTAAATTATTTTCCTCCAAATAGCTTAGGTAGGCACTCAAGTCTTCTTTTACCGGCTCCCTGTAAAAGGCCGCCACTTGCCGGTATCCTAAGTCCTTAAGCATTTCATCCGACGGCAAATCTTCATCGGATATTTCATACTGGTTGTTGAAAAACTGATGAAGCTCAACCTTCTCAACCTCTCTATAACGGTCATAATCCAGGATAAACATAAAACCTTCCGGATCTATTTTATCCAACCGGTCACCATAGTTTAGCAGTCTGCTGACGTAATCCCGGTCTCCTACCAATCCAAAAGGATGCAAGATGCCGTTAAAAGTAAGTATACACTTTAGATTTAAGCTCTTCTGCACGAAAAATGCCGCCTTAATGGCCTCTTTTCCCGGTATATCCAAAAGAAACAAAGTTTCTTTCCTGTCATATAATGCGATCAACTCAGCAATTCTATCATCAACATCACTTTTTGACAGGGGTACTTCATGCAGGAAAAAATCCGGGTAATGCTTCAACGATACAAAATTTGTAGACCGGAAAAAACAGCGGTAAGGTCCTGATCCCTGACGCCAGTTTTTATAGATCCGGTAAAGATCTATGTCCTTAAGACTTTTCATCATCATTTTAATATACAACCGCAAAAACCTTATCCAGGTTTAAAATTTGTGTATACCCATGATCATCTGTAATTTCAATATAGTTTTGATTTTTAGAATTGATGAACCCCTTTACAACTGCATCCGGGGTTTCTGAAATCCAAGTCTGAATGGATGCATAAATGTATATATCCTTCATCACCACAACACCTTTCAAATTAAGATATACTAGCACCAATGATAAAACTAAACGCTACTGAAAATACAAAAGATATAAATCCGACAGCCTTGTTTCCCTTTCCGATTTCATCTGATACATTGAGATTGGGAGTTAAAAGCTCGAAAGCAAAATATACAATCAGTAATGCAGCAGTTCCAATACCGCCCCATATAACCGTATTCAACAAATTTTCGTTTGTGTTGATTGCATGATACATGATATTGGATATCCCCAATATTTTACCCCCTGTTGACAGTGCCACAGCTAAATTTCCCTTGTTTATTTCCGCCCAAACCTTATACTTAACCAAAAGGTCAAAAATAAAAACTGCCGCCAATACAATAACCGATGTAACAATGAAGTATTTCCCTGCGCCTAAAAGTCCCTCTAACATTCTAAGCCCCTCCTTAATTTCATTTACCGCAATTTTATCATCTTAAATAATGATATATTTATCCCTATAAATATGTCAAGAAGAATCACTCAATTCCTCGTTATAGAAAATTTTATAAACCATTCAAAATGATAAAGGCCGGGTAAAAGCTGATTGCCTTTATTACCCGGCCTTATTAGCCAATTATTGTACAAGTTTTAAAGTTTCCCTTGCAATTGCCAGTTCTTCGTTTGTCGGAATGATAAGTGTTCTTACTTTCGCATCAGATACACTTATATCAATCTCCTGACCTCTAATTTTATTCTTTTCCATATCAATACAGATTCCAAGGTAATCCATATCCTTTAGTATCTTGCCTCTTACCAAGTCGTTGTTTTCCCCAATTCCAGCAGTAAAGATCACTGCGTCTATACCATTTAATATGGCAGCATAATCCCCGATAAACCGTTTTACCCTGTAACAGAATATATCCAGTGCCAGCAACGCTCTTTCATTCCCTGCTTCGGCGGCAGACTGAACATCTCTAAAATCACTGCTGATTCCAGAGACTCCAAGAACGCCTGATTTTTTATTGAGGAAATCGCTAACATCCTTTAATGTCATCTTTTCCTTTTCCATCAGATAGGAAATGACTGCCGGATCTATGGTACCGCTTCTTGTTCCCATACAAAGTCCTTGAAGTGGTGTAAAGCCCATAGACGTCTCAATGGATTTCCCGTTTTTAACTGCGCAGATACTGGCCCCATTACCAAGATGGCAGGAAATCAGTTTCAATTCTTCGATCGGTTTTCCCATCAATGCTGCCGCACGTTGTGCCACGTACTTGTGTGAAGTTCCGTGAAAGCCGTATTTTCTTAATTTATACTTTTCATATATTTCAAAAGGCAATGGATAAATATACGCATGTCTTGGCAGCGTTTGATGAAATGCAGTGTCAAACACAGCGATCATCGGTATATTAGGCATAATTTGCTGACATGCCTCGATCCCTACAATATTTGGAGGATTATGAAGGGGTGCCAGTTCAACACAATCCTTAATGGCTTTCATTACGTTTCCATCAATAATCACTGAATCGTGAAATTCCTCGCCGCCATGTACCACACGATGTCCAACAGCAGCAATTTCATCCATGCTCTTAATCACACCGATTTTTTCATCAATGAGGGCATTTACAACCTCTTGCATGGCAATCTTGTGATTATACATATCCTTTTCTATAACTACCGTTTCCTTACCAATTCCCGTTTGCTTTAAAAAAGCATGCTCCAACCCAATCCTGTCGCATAAGCCTTTGGCAAGAACGGTCTCATCTTTCATATCAATCAACTGGTACTTTAAAGACGAACTACCTGTATTGATAACCAGAATATTCATATACTATAACTCCTTCTAATTTATTTATTTATATTTTGAGCTTGAACACATGTAATTGCAACTACACCAACAATGTCTTCCGCACTGCATCCTCTGGACAAATCATTAACAGGTCTTGCAATACCTTGTGTAACAGGGCCGTAAGCTTCAGCCTTTGCCAGTCTCTGTGTAAGCTTGTATGCAATATTGCCGCAGTTTAGATCCGGAAAAACCAACACGTTTGCTTCGCCTGCGATTTGACTATCCGGAGCCTTCGATTTCCCTACAGAAGGCACCAATGCCGCATCGGCCTGCAGCTCTCCGTCCAATTTAAGATCTGGTGCTTTTTCCCTTGCAATGTTTGTTGCCCGAATTACCTTTTCGGTCAACTCACTTTTTGCACTCCCATAAGTAGAATATGAAAGCATCCCTACTTTTGGTTCAACACCTACAAGAGATTTAAATGAATCGGCAGACGCAATCGCAATTTCCGCAAGTTCCTCCGCATTGGGGTTTTCTACCAATCCGCAATCTGCATAAACAAAGGTCCCATTGTGACCATATTCACAGTCAGGTACAACCATTACAAAGAAAGAAGATACAAGCTTCACACCAGGTGCAGTTTTTAAAATTTGAAGCGCCGGTCTTAATGTATTGGAAGTGGAATTAATTGCGCCTGCAACCATCCCGTCCGCTTCCCCTTTTTTTACAGCCATAACTCCAAAATAAAGAGGATTTTTCATGGTCTCTCTGGCTTGTTCGATGGATACACCCTTTGACTTTCTCATTTCATAAAAAGTATTGGCGTAATCCTCAAAGTTGTCCGATTCCGAAGGATCCACAATTTTTGCCTTTGAGATATCCAAATCCCCTGCAAGCTTTTTAATATCACCCTCATTCCCTACCAGTATGATATTGGCGATCCCTTTTTCCTGAATGATGGATGCTGCTTTCAGGGTTCTTATGTCTGTGCTTTCGGGTAATACGATGGTTTTAATATCTGCTTTTGCTCTTTGAATGGTTTGTTCTAAAAAATTCATTATTTGGCCCCTTTCTAAATATATCAAATGGAAAAATATTATAATTTATTTATGACCAGGTGATAGAACCTGCTCACTAAGCGGTTTTCAGCCATACATATTATATATTAATTGTTTATTGTATACAAGATTTAAATGAACAAATTTTGCGGTTACTTAATTTCCAAATATAGGGGATTACTTTTTTCAATTTTTACCTCTCATCCTAATCTCATTATCTAAAACAAAAAATCATCCCAGCATTAAATAGGGATGATTTTTAATCATTGCACCTTAGAGAGCAAAAAGAAAGACGGATATTGAAGTCCGTCTTATGCTTTATCCAATTCTTCCTTCAATAATTTATTGATGAGCTGCGGGTCTGCCTTTCCTTTGGTGGCCCTCATAGCCTGCCCAACCAAAAATCCAAAAGCCTTTTCCTTTCCGCTCTTATAATCCGTAATGGATTGTGGATTACTTTCCAATATGTTTTTCACAATGGATACCAGCGCCCCCTCATCACTCACCACTTCAAGTCCTTCTTCTTTTACGATAGTCTCAGGGTCCTTTCCTGTCTCAAATATCTTCAGTAAGACCTTTTTAGCAATGGTGCCATTAATTGTACCCTTGTCGACAAGCCCAATCAATTTGGCAAAGTATTCTGCCGGAAAAGGTATATCCGCTGCCTCCATTTCCTTCTCTTTAAGGATGCGCATAAGATCACCCATAATCCAGTTGCTCACAGTTTTTGAATTACTTCCTTTAGAGACGGCTTTCTCAAAAAAGTCGGCTAAAAACTTGGAGGATGTAAGAATACCGGCATCATAAGGAGGGAGTCCAAAATCACTCACATACCGTTTCTTTCTTGTCTCAGGAAGTTCAGGAAGTGATTTTTCAATTTCACTTTTCCAATCATCATCGACCACAATAGGCACCAGATCCGGTTCAGGAAAATATCTATAGTCATGGGCTTCTTCCTTACTTCTCATAGCATAACTGATGCCCTTGTTGTCATCCCATCTTCTTGTCTCCTGGATGACCTTGCCTCCTGATTCGATTTCCCTAATTTGCCGTTCCTTTTCCGCTTCAATCGCCCTCACAATGGACCTAAAAGAATTAAGGTTTTTCATTTCAGTTCTTGTACCGAATTCTTTTTGTCCTTTCGGCCTGACAGACAGGTTCACATCTGCCCGCAAAGAGCCTTCCTGCATTTTGCAATCGGATACTTCAATGTATTCCAAAATTGCTTTTAAGTTTTCAAGATATGCCTTTGCTTCTTCAGCAGAGCGTATATCCGGCTCACTTACAATCTCAATCAATGGCACACCGCAGCGGTTATAATCCACCAAAGAACCTGTATCCCATTCATCGTGCATGAGCTTTCCTGCATCCTCTTCAATATGGATCCTTGTGATGCCTATGCGTTTTGGAACATTGTCCACTTCTATATCAATATGTCCGTTTTTGCAAAGGGGCAAATCATATTGTGAAGTCTGATAAGCCTTGGGCAGATCAGGATAAAAATAGTTTTTTCTATCCTGTTTGCTAAAATCTGCGATTTCACACCCTGTAGCAAGCCCCGCTTTTACCGCATATTCGATTACTTTCTTATTTAATACGGGCAGTACACCGGGCATTCCTGTACAAATAGGGCAGCAGTGCGTATTGGGCTCTCCCCCGAACTCAGTAGTGCAGGTACAGTATATTTTTGATTTGGTTGAAAGCTCTGCGTGAACTTCCAATCCAATGACCAATTCATATTCCATTATAATTCACCTCAATATTATATCTTTGCTTTATTTTTGTGAAACTCAGTATTCTGTTCGAAGGTATAGCCTACCCTTAAAAGCGTACTTTCGTCGAAGGGCTTACCGATTAACTGAAGTCCCACGGGCAGGTGATTGCTGTCCAAACCACAGGGAACAACCAGGCCTGGAAGTCCCGCAATATTTACCGATACGGTGTAAATATCTCCAAGATACATTTCCAAGGGGTTATCCGATTTTTCTCCGATTTTAAAAGCTGTTGACGGCGTGGTCGGACCAACAATAAGATCGTATCTGCTAAATGCCTCATCAAACCCTTGTTTTATCAGGGTTCGCACCTGTAGGGCTTTCTTGTAGTACGCATCGTAGTAGCCTGAACTTAGTGCATAGGTTCCAAGCATAATCCTTCTCTTTACCTCATCCCCAAATCCTTCGCTTCTGGTTTGCTTGTATAAATCCAATAAATCGGTAAATTTCTCCGCACGGTAACCATATTTGATTCCATCGTACCTGGCCAGGTTGGAACTCGCCTCTGCAGATGAAATAAGATAATATGCAGGAATGGCATACTCTGTAACAGGTAGAGAAAACTCTTCACACACTGCACCTAATCTTTTTAATTCTTCTACAGCATTAAGAATAATCTTTTTTGTTTCAGGGTTGATTCCTTCCCCGATATATTCTTTGGGAATACCGATTCTCATTCCCTTGATATCATTTACAAGAGACTTGGTATAATCGGGATATTCGGTATTTACAGAGGTTGAATCCATCGGATCATGGCCGCAGATTGCATTTAAGACCAGAGCACAATCTGTGACATCTTTGGTTAAGGGACCAATTTGATCCAATGATGAGGCAAACGCCACTAGGCCAAACCTTGAAACAGCACCGTATGTAGGCTTCATTCCAACAACCCCGCAGAAGGATGCTGGTTGTCTAATGGACCCACCCGTATCAGACCCCAGTGAAAATATCGTTTCCCTTGCTGCAACAGATGCTGCTGACCCTCCACTGGATCCTCCGGGTACTCTGTCTAAGTCCCATGGGTTTTTGGTCTGCTTGAAATAAGAATTTTCATTGGAGCTGCCCATAGCAAACTCGTCCATGTTGAGCTTGCCTAAAAGGATGGTATCCTGGGCATACAATTTTTCCGCTACCGTTGCATTATAGGGGGGAATAAAGTTTTGAAGCATTTTTGAGCCACAGGTAGTTGCAACACCCTCTGTACACATATTATCCTTCAATGCCATGGGAATACCGGCTAAAGGCCCCTTGGCTTCGCCCTTGTCTATTTTGGCCTGCACCTCTTGGGCTCTTTTTAACGCCTCTTCCTTTGCCACCGTAACAAAGCTTCCAACCTTATCTTCCACTTGCTCAATTCTTCCAATAAGCGCCTCGGTAAGTTCTACAGCACTTACTTTTTTGTTTTTTAACATATCACTCAGCTGGTGAGCGGTTAATTCATATAATTCCACGTTTTCTCCTCCATTTCCTTAAAATCTTTACTCTACAACCTTTGGAACTTTAAAACAGCCCTCTTCCTTGGATGGAGCATTCATAAGAATTTTATCCCTGTCAAATGATTTTTGGACCTGATCTTCTCTAAAAACATTTTTTATCGGCATCACATGGGCAGTAGGATTCACATTGGATGTATCCAGTTCGTTCAGCTTGTCCACGTAGGAAAGTATATTTTCCATCTCTTTTGTCAGCTTTTCCTTTTCACCTTCAGTAAGGTTTAATCTTGCAAGATTTGCCACATGCTCTATCATTTCTTTATTTATCTTCATAAAGTTCCCCTCCCATTCATAATGACTATTATATAAAATGAGTTCTATTGCGTCAATGATTCATAAAGTATTGCCTTTGACATTCTTATCTATGCAGTGACAGGCTATCCAAACCCTTACTAATGCGACTATTTACAAAAAATCACACCATCAAATAAAAAACCTCTTGTCTGCAAATATACATAAGCAGCATAGAGGTTCTGTTCTTATTTATTTAAGAAAGCGATTATTTACAACGCAGCAAAAGGTTTAAAATTGTTTCCCCCAGTTCCCTTTCATCTACATCCATTCTTAAAACTTTCTCCATTCCGTCCGGACAGTTAAGCCGGTATGCTCCTTGCGGATCTCTTGTTGTGGTATTGATAACAATCCCGTAATAATCGTCAAACCTTAAAGAGATATACCTTTTACCGTATGTAAATTCCTCCCACCTTTTGACCTTCAACTTGGAAATCAGTTCCTTGTCTGTGCAGGGTGCTGCGTGTTCGGAATCGTCAAAGGCTTTAAAGACAGCCTCCCCAAGTTGATCCGCTACAAAAGGATAAGGTATATAGATAAGCCCGTTTAATGCCCGCCCTTTTCCGTTTTTATCCTTCGCATACGGAATAATAATGACATGATTTGCATTACTGAAAAACAAGCTGATAAATCCTGTTTGTACCAGTTCTATTTTCCCGGTTTTTCGATTAATCGAACTCTTTCCGGATCTTGTAACAGATCTTTTAAATTTATTCTCAGCATTCTTATTACTGTGATTCCCATAATATGTATTGCTTTCAGTGTAACTCTCCGCCAAAGATGTGTGATTTTCCATATACATGGAATTCCCCTCGTAAACACCCCTCCTAATTTCTACATTTTGTGGAGGATTCTCAACAAAAACGGAATTGCCAGCCTGATAGACGGGTCTGCCTTTATCCAGGTACTGTGAAGTATTTTCCGAAGGCATCATTTGTCGCTCGGCGTATACCGGTTGGCGCTCCACCGGGCTATTGTCCGCAAAAACCGGTCTGTTTGGATTGAGCTGATTCTCTGCGAATGCTATCCTATTTGGCTGGTATAATTGTTGGTTTTCAGCAAATTGCAAATTGTTAACCGTTTGAATGGGCTTTCTTTCCTGCCACACCGGTCTCTTATCTTCATAGTGAGGAGGCTCGACAACCGGTATTTTCTTTTCCAAAACCGGTCCTTTCCTTTCGTCAGGCGGATTGCTGTATAGTGGCCCTTTTTCAGTACTCTGCGTATCAACAACACTCTCTTTTGACTTTTTTAGGCTTTTCTCTTTCCTAGCATACTTAAAGTTTTCCAATACTTCCTGAATGCTTTCTACCGCACTTTTAAAAATTTTGTCCATTTTTAGTTTTTTGAGTAATTCCATTATTTTTTGAGTGTATTTTTCAGGTATCTTAAGTTTAAAGTACCAAATAACCAAATACACCAAAAACGCAAGGAATAAAACCTCAAAAACGATGTACACGTACAAAAACCATCCCATAGAATCTACCCCTTCTTAAACAATTATAAACTGAAAATAACTCCACCCTCCCTGCTTTTAAATAGTATTTTTAAAATCTGAAAACATACCTTTTAACTTTATATTTTAATATTTAAAATAATTATATCTTTCTTGGAACAGTTTATATTCATTTACATATTATTATAATTACTCTAAAATTATTTTACCATAATTTTTGTAAAAACAATATGAGAATTTGCGTCAATACTCTCGTATCTCTCATTTATGTAAAAGTCTAACGATATTTTAACTTCTGCAAAGTCCTAAAAGGGACAAAACAGTTTCACCCAATTCCTTGTCTGACGCACTGCCTTTAACTACTGCATCAAAGCCAGTACGGTTAAACTGGTAAGCGCCATCACTTAAACGCCTTGTTGTATTAAATAATATGCCTTGTCCTTCCCGATAATGCAAAGATATATTTCTTTTATCTCTTGTAAACTCCTTCCAAGTAGGATAATTTAGCTTTACCATTAACTCCTGATTCGAACACGGTTTTCCGTCTTCACACAGTTTCATGGCATACCTTATTAACGCTCCAAGCTGGTTGGCAGTATAGGGAAAATTTTTGGTTTGAAGGTTTGAAATTGCTCTCCCTGCACCATACTTGTCTTTTACATAGGGTATGATTGATACATTGTTTCTCTCATCGAAAAAAATGCTGATATTTCCCGATTTTATTTCTGGATACACCTTTTTACTTCTGTTGTAGCGGTTTTTAAACTTTTTAATAATGATGAAAAGCAATACTGAAAAGAAGGCTAAAATCAATAGGATCAAAACAATATAGTTTGAAAAACCCCTGTCCAAATCTCATCCCAACCTTCCCGTTCGCATTAAGATTTTACGTTTTATATTCATTTGCATTAAAAGGGGATATACCCCTTTCTCAAAAGGTACTTTCCAAAGCAATTAATTCCTATGCATTATTATATTGCGTGCAGTAAGTACCGGAAACCAAGGAAACTGAAGCGCGATGTAAAATCTTTTTCCCGTTCAATATTATTTGCCATATTGTTTAGAACCCGCTTTATAAAAAGAACCAACTATACTTTCATAATTGGTCCTTCCCCATATTTAAACCGGTTTTTCACACATTCGCGTATTTTTTAAAAGCCTCAATATAATTCCTACTCAATCATCCTTTTAAACTCTTCCTCATCAATTACCTTAACCCCTAGCTGCTGTGCCTTATCCAATTTACTTCCCGCATCTTCCCCGGCAAGAACATAATCTGTCTTCTTTGAGACACTGCCGGATGTTTTTCCTCCAAAGTTTTGGATGATTTCACCTGCTTCAGTTCTTGTAAACTTGGATAATGTTCCTGTTAAAACAAAAGTCAATCCGGTAAACCGGCTGTCCTTTATTTGCTTCTTTCCTGAACTTTTCAGGTTGACTCCGGCATCTTTAAGTTTCTTAACAATCTCCTGAATCTGTTCCTGTTTAAAAAAGCTTTCAACACTTTGTGCCATTTTTTCCCCATATTCAGGTATATTTACCAAATCCTCCACCGATGCATGCATAATATCATCCATGGTTTCAAAATTTTCTGCCAGCAGTTGTGCAGCCCTGAGTCCGATATGCCGGATCCCCAGACCGAATAAGAGCCTATCAATATTGTTTGCTTTTGTTTTTTGTATGGAATTTATAAGGTTTTCAACCGATTTCTTACCCATCCGGTCCATATTGATGAGTTCATCTTTTCGCTGGTACAAGGTATATAAATCGGCGATATCTTTAATAAATCCTTTCTCAATCAGAGCTTCAACAATGGACGGCCCCAGGCCTTCTATGTTCATCGCATCTCTTGAAGCAAAGTGCTCAATACTTCTATACAGTTTTGCAAGACATTCGTCCCCGGTACACCGAAATGCTGCTTCCCCGCCCTCTCTTACTACTTCGGACCCGCAGACAGGACAATTCTGAGGCATGTTAAATTCCTTCTCGTCCCCTTTTCTCTCGCTTAAAACAACCTCAACAACCTCAGGGATGATATCTCCTGCTTTCTGTACCCAAACCGTATCACCGATCCGGATATCTTTTTCTTTTATATAATCCATATTATGCAGCGTTGCCCTGCTTACTGTAGTACCGGCCAGCCTGACAGGTTCCAGCAATGCATTGGGTGTCAATACACCGGTTCTCCCTACATTGACATAGATATCCTTTAGCAGTGTCTTCTTTTTTTCTGCCGGATATTTATAAGCCACAGCCCACCGGGGTGCTTTGGTGGTACTGCCCATAATTTCTCTTTGTGCCAAAGCATTTACTTTGACTACTGCCCCGTCGATTTCAAAACCAATTTGTTCTCTAGCTTCACCTATAGCAACAATTTCGTTCCAAGCCTCCTCAATATTTTTACATATCTTATAACCCGGACTCACTTTAAATCCCAACTCTTTCATATATTCCAAGGTTTCTGCATGGGTTTTGAATTCTTTTCCTTCAACTCTTTGTACATTAAATACATAGATATCCAGCTTTCTACTAGCTGCAACCTTGGGATCAAGCTGCCTCAATGATCCTGCCGCAGCATTTCTCGGGTTTGCAAATTCCTGGTCTGCATTGATTTTGGCAAAGTCTTTTTTTGGAATAAATACTTCTCCTCTCACCTCAATCAGGGGAACATCCTGTTTAAGGGAAAGAGGGATTGATTTGACAGTTTTTAAGTTATTGGTGACATCTTCACCTACTTTTCCATCCCCCCGGGTAGATCCCCTAATGAATTTACCATTCTCATATTCCAAAGAAACGGACAGCCCGTCAATCTTCCGTTCTACAACATATTCAACCTCTTCCAGTCCCAATGCTTCGCGAACCCGCAGGTCAAAAGCCAAAAGCTCCTCCTTATTAAATACATCCAAAAGGCTTTGCATGGGCACACTATGCTCAACCTTCTCAAATCCCTCAAGAATCTTACCGCCAACACGCTGTGTGGGTGAATCCTCGGTAACAAGGTCAGGACGCTCACTCTCAAGGTTTTCAAGCTCCCTGAGCAGTGCATCATATTCAAAATCGCTGATCTCGGGATTGTCTTCCACATAATATTTATGACCGTGATAATTTAGTATGTCCTGAAGTTCTTTAATTCTCTTTTCAATCTCGCTCATATTAACCTCCAGCATAAAATAAGTAAAATACTTTGATCATTTTAATGCATATCTTAATAAATAGTCGCCTTAGAAATAGGGTTACTGCTATTTTTTGCCCTTTGAAGGTGCTTTCAGCAATACAGCTTTTGATGCCAGAACGGCAACCAATATCCATAGGGTTCCCCATACAACTGCGGGTATGTAGGTCATTTCCGCAAGTTTCATGGCATCGGTTACAGGTCCTCCCCTCCAGTCTTCAATCAAATGAAGTTTTAAATTAATCTGAAGTAGAATGGTATCTACAAAAGTATCATAAAATGCGTAGGCTAAGCTGGAAATCCCGACTATATCAATCACCCAATCATTGAGTTTTTCATTTTGAATCATGTAAAGTGCAAGAACAACTGCTGCAAACATAATGGAATAATACGGAGTAAAGGATCGAAAACTTGAATATTTCAAAGAAATAATTAAAAACACAATGGCAAGTGAACCCATAATATATTTTTTAAATGAAGTTTTTCTTAGGTATAAAATAAGCAGAGCAAGAAAAACGCTTCCCAGGTATCCCCCGTTTGCAATCATGAATTCAGAAAACCATCCTTTTGCCTGCACGACAGTGTATCCGCCCTCATTATAATTTACTTTAAATTCTTTGATTCCGTAGCCGAATACAAAAGCCATAACCGTGTGACCCAACTCATGCAAATAAACCGTAAAAACTTTTAAAGGCTTAACAATAACTGTGTTCCATAGTGCCATGATTACAATCAATATCACTATATATCTTCCGATTTGCTTCATGATCTCCCTCCCCAAGAAAATTATAACTTCTGGGGAGTAAAAAAGGAAGCTTTTCTTTTACCTCGAGGGCCTCATAGGGTTGGATACGGCATCAAACAGGCGCCTCCCCTTTTGAGGTATCTATTTATTTCCTGTCCGTTTATTTCCATTTCCTTAACTCTGAACGCTTCTATGTATAGATAACGAAGTATAAACATAGTAAAATCCGAGAGATGAAATACCTGGTTTACTTAGGTGTCAGAAATCGAAATTTTACTTTTACAGCTCGTTATCTATAGAATGTGACAAATGCCAAACACCTGAGAGAGCATACACTGAATACTTTTATAATACATGATAAACAAAATGTTATAGATTTAATGTAATTCCCGTAAAATAGATAAGACCGGGTAAAGCCTCCCAGTCTCATCCAAATAGATGGTGAAAATGATTATTATGAAAATTCAATCAAATGCCAATAGGTATCTCATTGTGCTATAAAAGATTTACTGGATATACCGGTTCATGTCCTCTACCGTAACCCCCGGATGCAGTGCAATATTTAAGCCATTGGCAATGACCTTGGAAATCCTTTCAATGATATCATCGATTTCTTTCGGTGTAACAATGAGTTGGCCTATATAAGGGTTTAACACTTCCCGGATCAGTTCATATTTTTCATCCCGGTCAATATTATTGAGTGAACTGTAAAAATCACTTCCCTGCGGTGCCTGTCTAATCATTTCATCCAAAACAAGGTCAATTGTGTCATTTGCCATTGTAGCTGCATCTACCACTGTGGGTACACCGATTGCAATGATCGGTACACCCAGCGTAGCTTTTGAAATCTCCATCCTTTTATTGCCTACACCTGAGCCCGGTGATATACCCGTGTCTGCAATTTGAATGGTGGTACTGACACGGTCCATTCTGCGTGACGCCAAGGCATCAATGGCAATAACCAAATCCGGTTTTATCCGGTCCACAATACCCCTTACAATTTCTCCCGTTTCAATACCGGTAATCCCTAAAACTCCGGGAGCAATAGCACAAACAGGACGTACCCCCTTGTCTACCTGTTCCGGTACATACTCCAATAGATGTCTTGTTATCATCATACTGGATATTACCTTAGGACCTAACGCATCAGGTGTAACATTCCAGTTGCCCAGTCCAACCACTAAAGTTATTGACTTGTCATTGAGCTTAACAATTCTCGATAACTCTTCTACCAAAGCCTTACTGGTATTTTCCGATAATACCTGGTCGTTATCCCTTAAACCGGGAGTCTCAATAGTAATATAGTTCCCCATGGGTTTTCCCAAAGCAGCTTCTCCGGTAGGTGATGTAATTTTTACGCGTGTTATTTTGATTTCATCATTTCCTGCATTTTCAACTTCTACACCCGGAGGACTATGGCTTTCAGTTACTTTTCCCTGACTCTGCTGTGTAAATAATTCCTGGGCTTCTAAAGCAAGGTCGGTCCTTATGTTTCTTTTTCTTAGCATCATCTAACCCTCTCTTCATATTCAGTTCATGGATTTACTATTATAATAGATGGATTTTGTTTAAAATCCTCTGCTTATCCTTTCTTTTCATCAGCTGCTTCAATTGTGCAAATATTATAAAATGATCGTAACTTCTACAAATTAAAAGAAAAAATCTTAAGGTTTTCATTCTTTTTTATTTTTCCACATAAATTATTTTCAATACTTAGAATTTGTACTTGCATTTTAATTTTTTTCGTGGTAGAATACTTCATGTTGACTAACTCGCAGGAGGTGAAAAGTTTGCCAAATATTAAATCTGCTTTAAAAAGAGTAAAAGTAACAAAAGTTAAAACCTTGAAAAATAGCATTAAAAAATCAGTATTAAAAACATCCATCAGAAAATGCAAAGAAGCTATTGCTAAAGGGGATGCCGCAGTTACTGAAACTTTTAAAAACGCTATAAAGACAATAGATAAAGCAGCAGCAAAAAACGTGTTGCATAAGAATACCGCTGCGAGAAGAAAATCAAAACTTGCTAAAGCGATAAATTCACTAAATAAATAATAATAAAAACGTACTACACAAAGGTACGTTTTTTTATTTTCTTAAAATCTTGTCTGCCTTATACATTTCGGAAAAACAGATTTTTTTTTTATACATTAATAACTCAAAAATGAGAATTCACCTTGATTTTTCAATTCCCCTTTCTATTTCAATATCACAGTTCTCCCCATTCGTATTCATTCAAACTCATCGCTAGTCCCTTATAAACCGCATTTTAAAACCGGGCATTACCGCTCATGAATTTTTATCTATTTATTATTTAAATAATTTAAATAAAATTTTTTGAACCGTTTCCTTTTTTCATGTATCTTATATGATAAAGGGCCCTAAAGAAGAAAGGAGATGAAAGTAATTGAACGATACAGATATCATAAAACTCTGCCAGCTGGGAGATCAAGAAGGATTCAATCTGCTTTTTCATAAATATGGTCCCATGGCTCTCGGAACAGCCTATCTCATATGCGGACAAAAGCAAATGGCTGAAGATATCACGCAAGAAGCCTTTGTACAGTGTTTCCGGGAAATTAAAAATTTAAGAAACCCTGATGCCTTTAAATCATGGTTTTACAAAACGGTGGTACGCCTTAGTTGGCGAATGTGTTCAAAAAATAAAGACAAGGTATCTTTTGAAGATATCAGCCCGCATATACAAGATACTTTCAATATGAACTCGGATATAGAATCCAAAGATGAAAAAGCTGCTTTAAACAAAGCAATGGAGAAGTTAAACAAAAAACTCCGAACTGTTGTTGTTTTGTATTATTTCAACCATATGTCCACCCGGGAAATTGCAAAAACTTTGGGCTGTTTTCAGGGAACCGTAAAATCAAGGCTGTCCAGTGCAAGAAAATTACTGTATAAAGAATTAAGAAAACAGGTTGAACCCGACTATTACCGATCGGAATATAAAGAAAAGGAGTGTAATGCATAATGGAACCAAATACTTTTTATGATAAACTGCTTGAAAAGCGCCTTGAATACAAGGCTAAGGAAGTAAACCTTCCTGGAGGCATGTTGGAGAAAATACATGAAGAAGTAAATTCGAATGGAGGTAATACTATGAAACTTAACAGCTTTTTACTCAATTTAAATATGAAGAGGGCTTTGGCAGGAACTCTGTGTGCATTAATCATTACGGCAGGAGGCGTTTTTACCTTCTCAAAAGAAGCACGGGTACTGGCGATTGAAGGAATCGACAAGGTAACCACCATTTTCGGTATTAAAAAGACAGGAAACGAATATAAGGTGGTTGAGGAGAAAAACCCTACCATTAATTTTGGTAGAAATCTTTCAGAAAATATTAGCGATTCAGAGATTAAGGAAAAAATCGGTTACAGCGCCAATCTCCCTGAATCTCTCGAAAACGCTTACCAACTAGAGGGAAAAATGATAATTGGCGTTTCCAGCGGCCCTTATGATGAAACAATCAATAAATGGACAAAAGCATCCAATGAAGAACTTCTAAAGGATGAAAGCGTTGAAAAAAGTATCTCTGCTTCGTATAAATCGGATACAGGCAGCGCAATCACCATTAGTGTCAAGAAAGGAACATCGGTAAATAAAAAGGGGTACAAGGAAAACGATATGGATATTACCGAAACTCAGATCGGAGATACCATCCTATACTGGGCTGACGGTATGATACCAACCTACCCTACCAAAGCAACTGAAGACGGATCAATGAGTTATACCGACCTCACACAAAAACCAACAGATTTGAAACCTATCAAGTTTATGGATTTTGAATACAACGGTATGATTTACCGAGTCCAGGATAATGGAAGCCCATTAGATATGGAAATGGCTAAGAACATAGCAAAAAAGATTATAGAAATGAATTAGACTTAAGAATCCAGAAATACCTATAAAATATGGCAGAGTATGGTTTATTAAAGCCTTCCATTGCTCTGCCATATTTTTTATTGCACGCTATTTATCATTTGGAATACATGATTTTAAGGCCTGCAATCCCGATAAAAATCATTGCGATGCAAAGGATTCTTATTAAGTCCTTTGGTTCTCCCAAAAAAAACATACCAATCATGACGGTACCCATGGTGCCAATCCCGGTCCATACCGCATAAGCGGTTCCAATAGGAAGGGTTTTAACCGCAATGGATAAAAAAAGAAAGCTCGCAATCATTCCAACAATCGTTATGAAACTTGGCCAAAGCTTCGTAAATCCTTCGGTATATTTAAGTCCAACTGCCCAGCCAATTTCAAAAATCCCTGCAATAAAGAGGTATATCCATGCCATTTTTTCACCTACTTGTAAAAATTTCGTTATTTCTTCATTTAAAGATAACTAAGTGTAAATATAGTAAAATTCGAGTGATGAAATACTTGGTTTACTTAGGGGTCAGAAATGGAAATTTTACTTTTTCAGTTCGTTATCTTAAGTACCCCATCAAGTACTTGAATACTTTACAATAAGAATTTCAGCAGCGATCCGGTCTTTAATTTTCCCTGTCTTGATCGCCCTATCCAACTCAAGACTTTCGTGAATCGCATTTTTTAACTTTTCAACAGAAAAACTGCCTGACTGCTTTATTAGTTTTCCTGCCATATAAGGAGTAATTCCCATCTCACTTGCAGCCTTGTCACCGCTCATCCCGCTCTCTTTTAAAAGCTTGATCTCCAAAACCTGTCTAAATTGCCGTGTGATCATAAAAAGTATTTTAGGAATAGGTTCTTTTAAGACCACCATGTCCTCCAATAATTTTAGTGCTTTCCCTCTGTTTTTTTCGGCAATGGCATCGGTCAAATCAAAAATTCTTCCCTTAATCGATTTGGTACAAACTTTTTCAATATCTTCTCCTGCAACCCGCTTTCTATCCCCCAGATATAGAATCAATTTGTTAACTTCATTTAAAATTTCTGTCATTCCCTGCTCAGAATTTTCAACGAGTTTTGAAGCATCCGCCTGGTCAATTTCTTTTTGATGACTCTTGAAAACCTTGGTAACCCATTTCACCAGTTCAACCGGCTTTTGGTACGCAAATTCAACAACAAGGCCGTTCTTTTTAATTGTATCTACAAGTTTCATCCGCTTATCCACTTCTGCCTCATAGAAAACAAGACAGGTATAGTCCGGAATGTTTTGCAAATAGGTAAGAAGCTCATCGCTCTGCCCCTTATTTTTTCCTTTTTCCTCTCCTGCTTTTTTTCCCGCCTTTAAGAGTCCGGAGTTTTTTATGATAACCAGCTTCTTTTCGGAAAACATCGGCAAGGTCTCACATGCCTCCACCACCTTCCGTACATCCGGCTTACCTTCCAATACAATTCTGTTTAAGGCAGCTAAATCTTCTCTAAGCAGTTCCTTTTCTATACTTTCCAGATAGTATTTTTTTAAATACTCCTCCGGACCGTAAAAAAGGTAAAGCCTTCTATATTTGTGGTTTTTAATATCATCCTTAAGGTTTTCAACACTCATTGTTTACTCCTTCTTCTTAAACCCTGCTCTATTCGTTTTCCCCGTGTATCGTTTTTGTAAATCTGATCTTTTCTCCATCCGACTTCATAATAACAGCTCCATCCCGGTCGGTCCTGAATGTTTCAATTTTGCGGTCTGCAAGCCGCTTAACCACTACTTTTGAGGGATGCCCGAAATTGTTCTTTCCTACACTGATTACGGCAGCTTTGGGCATTACACTCTCTAAAAACTCCTCACATGAAGATGTAACCGAACCATGGTGCCCTACTTTCAAAACATCCGCATCTATTTTCCCGATTTCTGCTATCAGCTTCTCTTCCAACCCTTTTTCCATATCTCCGGTAAATAAAACACTCGTCTCCTTATAGCATAATTTTAGCACGACAGAGGTATTATTTAAAGAAGATTCATCCGCATTCACCGCTTTATCAGGATTTATCACATCAAAGTAGGTCTTATTGTCCAACACAATTGTATCACCCTTTTTCACGTCTTTTACCAGTATATCATTTGACTTGGCAATATCCAGCGCCAAATTGAATTCCTTTGCCTCCTTCACATGGGGAACTACAAGGTTACGGACATTAAAATCCTTCAATACCGAAATGAGCCCTTGTAAATGATCATCATGCCCATGGGTTGCAACAACCATATCCAACTCAGAAATTCCATAGTCCAAAAGAAAGGGAATCACTACCGTTTTTCCCATATCCGAATCTCTGTTCATTTTACTGGAAAAGCCGCCCCCATCAATTAAGACAGTTTTCCCCGTATAGGTCTTCACAAGGGCGGAGTCCCCCTGTCCAACATCAATAAAAACAACTTCCAACCCTTTAGGGGTAAGCATTCCCAAGCCTTTTACAGTCAACAGAACAAGAATGACCGCTGCATAATGCTTAAATTGAACTTTGATTTGGTATAAGGGTTTATACCATAGAAAAAAGAAAGCAATCCCATAATAGAGTAAAACTGAAAATAATGATGGGGTGACAACGCGGACAACCGCCCAAGGCAGCTTGGATGATGTTTTGGTCACCAAGAGAATAAAAGAAAGCAGCGTAGAATTAATATATCCAATCATCTCGGCAAGCCAACCACTTACCTGTCCTGTAATCGCCATGGCAAAACCGAGAATGGTAATGATTTGAACCAGCGGTACTGCAAGAAGGTTTGAAACAACTGAAATGACAGATATTTTATTAAAATAAAAAGCTGTAATGGGAAGTGTTCCGACAGTTGCTGCAAGTGTAGCCGCCAGGACATCCTTTATAAAATCAGGGATAAACTTCGCCGTAATAAATTTTTTGATTTGACTGTAAAACATAACAAGAGACAACGTCGCTATAAACGAAAGTTGAAATCCTATATCAAATAAGGAACCTGGGTTATATACCAAGATAAGAACAGCCGCAAATGCAATGCTTGTATAAATATCCGGCTCCCTTCTTATAATCTGCCCTAACAGGATGATGATCCCCATAATAACCGCCCTCACCACCGAAGGGGAAAAGCCTGTAATAAACACAAAGAGTATAAGGACCAGAATAATGATACTATTGGCAGTCCTCTGTTTTAAAGTCAATTTTCGAAACAAAAATACCAGAGGAATTACAATAAAGGCCACATTCATTCCCGAAACGGCCATCAGGTGACTTAAGCCTGCATTGCTAAAGGATTCTTGCATCTCCTTGTCAAGCCCTCCCCTGTATCCTATCAACATCCCGTTTAAAAGTCCTGCTTGCTCCCTTGGCAGGCTTTGATTAATCACATGTACGATTTTATTTCTAAGGGTAAAGCCCGCTTTTACGAAAAAGTTCCCATTAAAATCGCTTTGGATCTCAATATCCTCCCGGTTTCCGAAAACCGTAGCAGATATTCCCGACTGTGACAGATACCTTCTGTAATCAAAGCCTCCCGGATTTCTTTTTCCTGACGGTAAATTCAGTATTCCTTTTATTGTGATTCCATTTCCGTATTGGAATGTGTATGTGTCCTTATTCCGGAGTGTGGTCAAGAGAATTTTTCCCTTTACATCTTTTTTCAGTTCGGGACTTTCTATTGTCTGGGTTTTTACAACATACATAATTTTGGCATCCCGGATATCCGGTTCGGAATCAATAATACCCCTTATGATAACCTCTTTCCCCACAAATTCAGAATACATAGTTTTATTCACTTGGCTCACATAGTGAAACTCTATGGCTCCCAAAGCATAAAACAAAAGAATTCCGGCAAATATAAACACTGTCTTTCGGAATTTGAAATAGAATACACCCATAATGAGGGTCAAAGTAGCGATAGATGCAGAAATGGCTGCATAAGAGTCTGTCAGATATGAAAACAGTATCCCTGTGACAAGGGATACTGCAAACCAAAGCAAAGGTCTTTTCACCTATTTTCATACTCCTTTATACTAAAAACGCCCCTTCCTGAGAAGGAGCGTTTTATTCATTACCCGTTTAGTTTATAAACCTTCTTGCAGTCATGTATGCATCATCATAAAATCCTGCCATTTCACTAATAACTACCTTATACCTACTTCCTGAAGATGCATGTATGAATTTGCCGTTTCCGATATAAAGCCCTACATGGTTGATATAATTATGTCCGCCGTTGGTATCGAAAAACACCAGATCTCCAGACTTTAATTCGGACCTTTTAACCTTTTTCCCTTGTTTGGCCTGGTCAGCAGCAACACGGTTTATGCTGATACCATATTTTCTAAACACATATTGTGTAAATCCCGAGCAGTCAAAACCCTTTGGGGAAGAACCGCCATATACATACCGGACACCTA
Organism: Clostridia bacterium; assembly: GCA_026418275.1. GTDB lineage: Bacteria > Bacillota > Clostridia > Acetivibrionales > DSM-2933 > SKW182. The sequence goes on along the minus strand of JAOABQ010000049.1, from coordinate 41,424 downwards.
AAAACTTCTTTGAATAGGAAATCATATCTTTTCCGCCTGTAGAAGTATCAATTTTGGTGCTTTTTGTACTCTTGGAAGGGGTTGTTTTAACACTTGGGACCTGTACACTTCTAGATACCTTTGTGCTTTTTACGTTGATAAAGTCTGCAAAAATCCATCCAATCGTTCCATCAGATGTTTTCACCTTATACCAACCATCGGAATAGCTTACTATGGAGACTGTACTTCCTTTTTCCAGAGAAGCAACCACTTCGGCCTTTAAGTTTGCCTTTGCTCTCACATTGACTCCATCTGTATTGAGAGAGCCTTTTCTTGTGGTGGATGAACTTGTTGTTGAACTTTTTGTAGATGAACTTTTTGTAGAACTACCCGTAGAAGAAGAACCTGTAACAGAAATAAAATCACGCTTTGCCCATCCGGTCATATTATCACAAGTTACCTTGTACCAACCATCAGCGCTATCCAGAATTTTAACCTTAATTCCTTTGGCAAAGGATGTTACTACATCTCCAGAAGTGCTGGGAGACTTACGGATATTAAGGTTATCCCCTGTAACAGTACCGAACTTCCCCTCTGCGAATACAGAACTTGAAAACAAAGTTATCAAAGATGCGGCCACAATTGAACTGACAAACAATTTACCTTTTTTAATCATTTGCATTCCTCCTATTTCTAGCCTCCGAAGTTAGCTGACGGGCTCGGGTAATAGGATCACCCCTACCATCTTTCGATGGATTCACCCCAAAAATTGGTTCCTCCGTACCTCTTATCAAAGAGGATTAAGCTATATTAATGATTTATTATTCGTTAATATTATACATACCCATTTCCAATTTGTCAAATTTATCTCCTAAAAAATTTGGAAATGTTGTTTAAACCAATCGTGAACTGGGTAAATATAAACCCTCTTGTGTAAAATATCCAGAATACATGTAAAAATAGTATTCCCCTGTTTCTTAATGTTAGTATAACATTTTAACGGATAAGTTTACATAATTCATTCATCCCATTTATAAACCGTATGCAGTATATATATCGGACTATTTTTCTAGGACATTTAGACTATAGACTACCCAAGTCAAAAACAAAGATTTATTCCAAAAAACTCTTTGCGGCAGCACTTAGATTTTTTTGCTCATGATAATCACATTTTGTCTTTTATTCTGAAGCTTGAAATGATTTTCAATTTTTCTTATTTCCTTAAAATTTTGTTTCTCCCAAAACGCTCTTCCTTGGATATTTTCTTCAATCACCGCAATATAAACTGATTTAACAGCATTTTTCATCTTCAAATAATCCAGCAGCAAGTTAACTGCCATCTTCCCAAACCCCTTGTTTTGGTATACAGGGTCAATTACAATAGAACTAATCCAAAGGGTTTCCTCACCTTCAACTTTTAAACTCCCTTTTAATATTCCTATCATCTTCGGCTCTTCCTTCAAGTAAATCCCTACGAAAAACTCCCTGCTGCAAATAGCAACTTCCGCATACTTTTGTCTCAAGCGTTCCAGGGTGATGGGCTCTCCGATTCCCGTTGCAAACTTGAAGTCCTCAACCTTATTATACCATTCAAGTATTTGAGGTAAGTGTTCAAGTTTAATATCCTTAAAAAGAATCAAATGGCTTTGAATATTTAATGGGAACATAAACCCTCCAAAAAAGGTTGATAGGAAATGTCTTATAACTCTTTTACGTAGAATTTCTAAAGAATTGGAAATATAAAATTATAATGTCTATTATATATTCGTTAAATGAAACTAAAATCCTTTTTATTTTATCATATAAATAAAAAACAAGAGGCTGCACTCAAAAGCATCCTGAAGTGCAGCCTCATAGTATATATCAAGGTTTAGTTATCAAATTTCATCAAATAGTTGTTAAAAATCTCAACTGCCGCAATCGCTTCAAACACGTCAAATCCCGGCTGAATCTTATCCTCATTGAGTTGAAGGTACTTTTTTACCTCATCCCACTTCAACTGAGTTTTTTCCTTATTTTCACGGATTCTAAGGGTTATCATTTCCGCTAAAAGAATACATAGCTTCGAATGAACCCATAAGTAATTCCAAGAAGTTGCCCAACACAGGTTATCCCTTTTCAAATTTCTTTCAATCACCGGTTGGAACCGGGAAATCACATGAGGTATTTGGGCAAGCTTCTCCAGCACCTTCTGCCCCTCTCCCTTCTTTTCACCTCTGATAAAAGGAGGGTCAAAGAGATCGGATATACTTTTTAGGTACTCTTTGCAAAGTGCTCCCTCTTCCCCGAAGGCACCCACAAAATAATCATCTGCTAGATCATTAAAATTGGTTTTATCATTCCACAGCGTTTTTCCCATGACAACCATTCCAAGTCCGGTAGGAAAAAAGGCCCTTTGGACTTGACAGCTCATATAGCCGTTTAAGCCTATTTTCTTCAGGTTTTTAATGTCCTCTGAGAGGAGTTCTGCAATGCTGTAATAACCCGGATCATTATAATGATCCCACATAAAATGGTAATCAAAATCAAATCCATCTCCCGTGAACATCTTTTTCCATTCATTCAGGAAGGCCAGATTTTCATCTACCGAAGTAGGGAATTTCAATTGATTTCTCTCGTAGGGAGAAAGTTTTACCGGTTTTCCTTCCGGCGAGAAGGAGTGGCTGTATGTTCTTGTGATCGGTGCAAACATCAAAATAAACCGGTCCGGGTTTTTAATCTTTTCTGTCATAGGAGCCCAGAGCAAATCTACATAGAGTAAGAATACCACCTTCGTTTTTAAGTTTTCTTTAGTAAGAAGTTCATCCAACTGATTGAGCATCATTACATAAAAATCGGAAGGAATTATTTTTCTGCATTCTTCACATTCGCACTGGTTGTTCATTCCGTCTGCAAGCCAAAAATGAAGAATATCTATATTTCCATGTTCTTTTAAATAAGTTACAATATCGTTTACTACGAGATCACGTACTTCCTGCTTGGAATAACAGAGGTTTGTATTTAAAGGAAGCCCCTGCCATATCACCCTTTCTCCTTTGATCTCAGCAAGGTAAGGTTCTACGCCCGGTGGTATATCTGTAATCTTCGTTTCCCAATCCAGCCCCGGCAATCCCAAGGGCTCACAGGTCCACCCGTGACCTACTGCGTGATAAAGGAGTCCCCTTTTTTTAATCTCGGTTTCTATTTTCGCTACATATTCCCTTGCTTTCTCAATAGAAAAACCTTCAGGTTTTTTGAAAGGGTTATTCCTGTGATTGTACCAACGGTCAAAGAAAGCGAAAGCTTCTCTAAACTGTATAAAATATGCATTAAATCCGACTTTGGGTGCCCATTCAATAATTTCTTCAACATTTTCATAGCTTACCGCACCCTCAATACATATTCCCCGATGGCGGTATGAAGGGGTTTCACACAACTTAACCGAAACCTTCCCCAAATCCATCCTGGGTAGAAACTCTCCACGCTCTCCCGGTCTTACCCATCTACAGCCCGCTTCACTCAAAAAGCGGTAAACTGCTAACAGAACACTTCTAGGATTCACACCTGAAATAATCCCATTACCGTTTTCCACACAGATATAAATTCCATCATCAAGCTGCACATCCTTTAAGTTGAATTGATGAGAGAGATTCAAATCCTCGCATTCCCCTACCCAAATACCTTCTTTTACATCCGGGCTGTAAGCTTCTTTATTTTCTATAATAACCTCAATACGATCCCTGCTAATTTTTAGTAAATATTTTGCCAACTCACCGGCAGAAAAACCTACAACCTCATCTTTCCCGATCTTAAATACCCGGATTATATTTGAAGACATTTACAACTCCCCCTCCAAAAGATTTTGTTTTGGCCTATCCAGCTATAGATAACGAAGTGTAAACATAGTAAAATTCGAGAGCTGAAATACCTGGTTTACTTAGGTGTCAGAAATCGAAGTTTTACTTTTACAGTTCGTTATCTCTAAATACCATTCTTAAAAAGTCTATAAAAAATATATGCATTTATGCATGATTACTTGTGGAATGATTTATCATGCAGTACTTACGCAAAAATCTGTATTCAAATAGCAGCCGGACCTACAGACAAAATAGCCTTAGGGTATTATTACAGCAGGTATTTATACACTATTTAAAAAGTATGATAGAGTAAATAATATCTAAAACCTATTGCAATAACCACCTTAATTTGATTTAATCTGTTTGAATACAAATTACACTTACCTTTTATTCACTGCGTAAGTACTGCCGTAATATCATTATAATAACTATTTTAATAAATTTCATGGATTGGACTGTTTTCTATTAGCACAATTTTGCTATCAAAACAAAGAAACAAAATACTCCTTCAAAGAATTCAACAATCAATTTATCAAAAATTTTGGCAACCGCTTGAATACACTGGGTTTTAGATAGAATGGACGGCACTGTATCCTAATCAAAAATAACTTCACACTCAATTTATAGGACAAAATCGCCGACATTCACACAAGAAACATAAACACTCAACAAAACATAACTCTTGGAAACATTTCATTTTAAGTAAGTTTATAACATTTATAATCATATTGAGTATATTAGTAAACTTGAGGGATGATGTACCTGGTTTACTTACTCAGGCCTATCAGAAATCGGTCATTTACTTTTTCTGTTAGTGATCTCTACGACAATAAAAACGGTTCCATATCCCTTCCATTATTATAGCTAATCCATAAAAAAAAAGCCATATGTATTCTCTTCATATCGGCTCTTCTCAAATATAAACTGAATTTATTATATGACCTTTAAAGGATTTGTATATTTTCTCCTTTTAAAGCTTTATTCATATTGCGGACAGCACACATCTTGCCGCACATGGTACAGGTATCCTCATGCTCAGGCATTGAACTTTCGCGGTATTTTCTGGGCTTTTCCTTGTCCATCGCCAAGGAAAACATCCTTTCCCAATCTAAATTCTTTCTCGCTTCGCTCATTTGATAATCCCACTCCCTGGCACCTTTGATCCCCTTGGCAATGTCTGCCGCATGTGCAGCAATCCGGGATGCTATAATCCCTTCTTTCATATCGTCAAGATCGGGAAGTCTTAAATGCTCGGCAGGTGTTACATAGCATAAGAAATCCGCACCACTTGCCGCCGCAATGGCTCCCCCGATTGCACTGGTGATATGGTCATACCCGGGTGCTACATCTGTCACCAAAGGTCCTAAAACATAAAACGGTGCACCATGACAAAGTCTCTTCTGCAGAATCATGTTGGCTGCAATCTCGTTAAGCGCCATATGTCCAGGTCCTTCAATCATAACCTGAACATTTTTCTCCCATGCCCTTTTAGTTAGCTCGCCTAATACAATCAACTCCTCAATCTGCGAGGCATCTGTGGCATCATGAATACTTCCGGGCCTGCAGGCATCCCCAAGACTGATGGTGACATCATATTTTTGGAAAATATCCAAAACCTGGTCATAATATTCATAGAAGGGATTTTCATTCCCTGTAAGCTCCATCCATACGAATAAAAGCGAGCCGCCCCGGGAAACAATATTGGTAAGCCGTCCGTTTTTCTTAAACCTTTCTGCTGTTTGACGGTTGATTCCTGCATGAATGGTCATAAAGTCCACACCATCTTTTGCATGCTGTTCTACTACATCTAAAAACTCCTGAGAGGTTATGGAGGATAATTCCTTATCATAAAAACCGACTGCATCATAGATGGGTACCGTACCGATCATGGCCGGTGAAAAGTTTATAAGCTCCTGCCTGAACTCGCGGGTTTTGCCATAGGAGCTAAGATCCATAATCGCTTCCGCCTTTAGTTCTATTGCCTTTTTTACCTTCTCAAACTCCTTTTCAAAATTGCAGCAGTCTCTTGAAATACCTAGGTTTACATTAATTTTAGTTCGAAGTCCCTGTCCGATCCCCTCCGGGTCCAGGCTTTTATGGTTCTTATTTGCAGGAATCGCTATTTTCCCCTCTGCAACAAGACTTCTTATTTCTTCCTTGTTTTTTGATTCTTTATTTGCAACAATCTCCATCTCTTTTGTAATGATTCCCTTTTTTGCAGCATCCATCTGCGTAGTATAGCCTATCATTGATTTTCTCCTCTCAATTTTTCTCTAATACTCTCAATTTTCTCTTCAACATTCTGAGCACCAACAATCTCGGTCACCATGGCAATGCATTTCGCCCCCCTGGATTTGACTTCAAAGAGGTTATGTTCTTTGATTCCCCCAATGGCCACAAACGGAATTTTAACATTTTTTACAGCGTACTCAAGGTATTGAAGGCCTACAGGTTCACAAACATCCTTTTTGGTAAATGTCCTATAAATGGGCCCAACTCCTATATAATCGGCACCTCGCCGTACAGCCTCTTCCGCTTGCTTGGAAGAGTGGGTAGAAACACCGATAATCATATCCTCTCCCACTAATTCCCTTACCTTTTCCACCGGCAAATCATCCTGACCGATGTGTACACCGTCTGCTTTTACCAGCATGGCAATATCCACATCATCGTTCACAATAAATGTAACCCCGTGATTAGCGGTCAGCTCCCGTATTTTCAAACACTCCCGGTATTTATCCTGAAGCTTCTTTTCCTTTTCTCTGTACTGAATAATTTTAACCCCTGCATTGATCATTGCTTTTACAATTTCAATATTACTTCTTCCATTTGAATATTCTTCGGCAGTCAGACAATAGAGATCACTTTCTAGCTTCTCTCTTTTACTATAAATGGAACTCATCTTAAAAAATCCCTTTTCCAAGGAATAGGAAATAAACCTGTACTCCTCATAAACCTTTGAAGCCTCGTATTGATCAAGGATTTTCAAGTTCTCCTCAATAGTCCTTAGAGCCTCTTGCACTCTTTTAAAATTTGCGGTTACCAGTTCCTTTACCGAGGTCTTATGATCCATTTTGTGTTCTTTGGAAATGAATAGCCCCACATCATTGATTGAATCTCTTTCCTTAAGACAAAGATCCAAACAATCCATAATCCCCTTTCTGATACCGTGCCGGATCTTTTTAAGCTGGAGAGATACGGTTGTGTCAGCATAATAAAATCTTGCGATATCCTCCAAAACTCTAAGCCCCTCGGATGCTCTATTCACATTTGCATCAATAATCCTATAAAACTTCTGCAAAAGGTTCCCCCCCTTTCAATCATTCCGGATCACATAGTCCAGGATCACATCCGCCTGTTTCGCTGCTGCAATATTGACTCTCGGTGATATAGGCGGTTTATTCTCATCCACTTCACTCATTAAGTCTCCAATCAAATAAAACTTTGAATGAACCTTTTTCACGGCAATGTCATCGCTATTGCCCCATCCCGCAAGCCCTGAAACAGCAACCAGCAGCTTCCCGGATGAAAAATACCGTTCAACCATCATGGTTTTATATATGACTTTATCAAAAGCCTCCACTACAATATCGCAATCCTCAAAAATAGAACCCATGTTGCTTTCATCAATTTTTACCTGGATGCTCTCTATTTCAAGGTCCGGGTTAATTTTTTGAAGATTCTCCCTTAATGCTTCAACTTTAGGCAGTCCCACCTGGTCTAAAAAGTAAAACTGCCGGTTTAAGTTTGTTGCCTCTACCCGGTCAAAATCGATCACTTTTAACTTTTTGAATCCACTTCTAACAAGGTTACATGCACAGTTTGAACCCAATCCTCCAGCTCCTGCCAATCCAATCTTCACCTTTTGGATTTTTTTTAAATTCTCTTCGCTCATGTACCCCCGTAAAGCTTTTTCGAACGCATTCATTGATCTCCCCCTTTAGAAAACCATTTAAGCTTATGCCACGCATCCATTGCATCATTTCTTCCAACGCCTTTAAAGTATCGCATAAAAGCCTCTTCAAATCTCTTAAATGCTGCTTCGTCCCTTTCCTTCTCTCTATCGGTCAATTCTTCACCCGGGTTGATTCCATCCTTTTGCATCATGATATAATGGTTTAATTCAAAACTTTCCCTGCTGTCCGATATAAAGAGTGTATTGTTTTTATCGAACTTTAGACGCAAATCATCTGAAACACGGATATGCACTTTTTTAATCTTCCCCACCTCGCTGCGGGATACATCGGTTTCGGCCGTGCCTATGTACGATTCACTCCCGTTTTGACCTTTCATCATAAAAGCGAGCTTTTTAAAATCCTCCGAAATTACAAAATCCTGGACCCGGTACTTTTGCAGTGTACCCTGTTCCCGGTCCCCATCGTTTTGTACCTCCACATTTGATTCCAAAAGTGTTTTAATCATCTGACCCATTTTCATCTTTTGACTGTCAAAATCGGCCAGTACTAAATACGCTTTTTCTTGATCAAAACCATACTCTAGAAAAGCGATTTTTTTGAAATCCCGCGAAACTTTTGCATATTCGATTTGATCCAACGGGTTTTCCACTTCAAAAATCCTTTTTTGGTCAATCCAGATATTGGCCTTTATCTGAGGAAAAACATGAGGGTTTTCTCTATACATCATCTTTTTCCCGTCAGGAAGCACACTGTATAAAAGACCTGCACAAGCATTGATTTCTTCATTAGTGTCGGAATCATATAAAATATACCCGGCAACACTTGGGTTAATATGTCCGGTAACCATAAACGTTTTACCGTTGATCCACCAAAACCCCTGCATTTGACGCATCAAGTCATTTTTAAGGGGCCATTCCTTCACCTTACCCGATTTACCTTCTATAATGCCTATTTCAGGCTCAACATACGTATTATCGGAGGATATGTATTTGTAGGCAGCCTTTCCTCCTTCGGGCGACATCCCTAAAAACTCCTTTGGCCTTTTTGCATCACCAATTTCTTTCATTTTTGCATTCTGTGCCTTATAAAAGTAAATGTTTTTTTCCCAGGTAAAAATAGCCGCAGGCCTGCCCTCAAGAAGGGCATCTGTATCCCCTGCAGGTTCTTTTGCAGATGGAAATCCTCCCCCAGAGGGTACTTCCAGGGTAGGCTTAGGTGTTTCATTTGACTGGGGCTTAACTTCTTCGGTTTTGGCTGCTGTAGGAGAATGCGTATAAACAGAACTTGCAGTGTTCTTACTTTGAGAACATGCTGAAAATAGTATTAAGACGAACAGGACAAGAAGCCATACAAATTTTAATCTCACCAAAATTCCCCCATTCTCTTTAACAAAGATGTTCAAAAAAAATAAACACGTTTATTTCATACTTTACCCAAATCCAAATATCACTTTTAAATCTTTCAAATTGCCTGCCAGTCTTTAAAAACAGGCTGATAACCCTTTTTATAAATCATATTTTTTATTTCCTCTACCCCTCTAGGGTCTGAAATATCAAATTGTCCCTCACTCTTTTCATTTAATGCATGCCCACCAACTTCGGTAGAAGATCCCGCAGACATTTTTGTCACTCCCAGGCCAATCAAGTTGTCACGGAATTGGGCCCGCTCCCTGGTGGAAATTGTGATGCCAGCCCTTGGCATAAAGAGTCTCATGGCAAGCATAATTTGGACAAGATTTTTATCGTCAACCTGTGAGACAGGCTCGAACCCGCCTGTATGCGGCCTCATTCTGGGAAGGGACATACTGACCTCAGCGTCCATAAACTTATCCTGCAAATAATTTGCATGGATGCCGGTAAAAAATGCTTCTCTTCTCCAATCATCGAGACCCAAAAGAGCTCCAATATTTACACTTCGCATAGAAGCCGCCAATGCCCGTTCGGGTGCATCCAAACGATACCGGTGATCGCGTTTGGGGCCTTTTAAGTGAAGCCTTTTATAGGTTTCTTCATCATAAACTTCCTGGTATATTGTAAGCCCGTCAACTCCGGCTTCAATGAGTTCAGCATATTCTTCTGTTTCCAATGGGTAAACCTCAATAGAAATGGAACGGAAGTATTCGTGAAGAACTTTTACACAGTCCTTGATATAGGAAACCGGACTTTCTTTTCGTGACTCGCCGGTCAGAACAAGGATATGCCTAAGACCTGTCTTTGCGATGATCTCCGCTTCCTTTTCAACCTCTTCCAAAGTCAGCTTTTTCCGGGTAATATCGTTTGTAACATTAAACCCGCAGTAGACGCACTGGTTGACGCAATAGTTTGCAAGGTATATGGGTGTATAAAGGAAGATCACTTTTCCGAAATGCTGCGTTGTAAGGTGTTTTGCTCTTTGCGCCATGGGTTCTAAATACTTTTGCCCTTTACCGGATAATAGGGTTAAAAAGTCAAACTCGTCAAGTCTCTCTTTTTGGATTGTCCCCAGGACCTTATGATCCGTTACACTTTCAAAAAATCTTTCAAAGTCAAAATCCTTGTATTTTGCATATGTATCGTAAAAACTCATTACAATCCTTCTTTCATTTTTATGGATACTTACCTTAAATCAAGTTAAAAAGCCAGTGAGCGGTGAAGATGCCTCTGCATACTCCTTTACAGCTCCCGGGCCGGATAGATAGGCCTTTCTTCCGGCATCTACAGCAAGGCTGAAGGCTTCTGCCATGATCACAGGGTCACCTGCGGTTGCCACTGCAGTGTTTACCAGCACTGCCGCCGCGCCAAGCTCCATTGCTTCTGCTGCTTCGGACGGTTTTCCCAGCCCCGCATCTACAATAATAGGAAGGTTAATTTCATCAATTAGAATCTTTACAAGTTCTTTAGTTTTGAGTCCCTTATTGGTGCCGATTGGAGCCCCCAGAGGCATTACAGCAGCAGCTCCCGCATCCCTCATTCTTTTAGCCGCCATCAAATCCGGACTCATATAAGGAAGTACAATAAACCCCTCTTTTGCAAGAGTTTCTGTTGCCTTTAGTGTTTCAAAATTGTCTGGAAGCAAATATTTGTTGTCGGATATGACCTCAATCTTGATCCAGTTGCCACATCCTGCTGCTCTGGCTAGCCTTGCAATACGTATTGCCTCATCCGCATTTCTGGCACCGGAAGTATTGGGCATCAGGATACAACCTTCGGGAATAAAATTTAGCATATTTTCCTCCTCAGAATCAAAATCAATTCTTCGAAGGGCAACCGTTACTACTTGTGATCCTGATTTTTTTATTACTTCAGGAATCATCTTGTTTGCAGGAAACTTTCCTGTTCCGAGAAATAGTCTGCTTTTAACATCAATACCGCCAATAATGAGTTTATCCTCCATTGTTAGCCTCCTCCTACAAATCTTAATATTTCTATCGTATCGTTTTCCTTCAGTGAAACCTTATCCCAGTCTTCCCTTTTTAGAATTTCCAAATTGTACTCTATGACAATCCGGTTTGGCTCCAGTCCTTTTGAAGCAATAAGTTCCGTCAATGTTGTTCCGCTTCTAAGCTCTTCTTTGCTGCCGTTTAAAGTTATAACCATAAACATCCCTCCAAACAATAAAAGCTTACCCCATGGGTAAGCTCAAATTTTTAAAAAACCTTGCTCGCTTCCCTACGGTGGTTCTAACCACATCAGGTTCAAAGGGTTAAGATTTGATCTTTCTCAGCCTTCCGGCACCCCTAGCCATATATACAATTGTTATTTATATATACTATATTATAAAAATATAATGATTTCAACTATAATATGCCAAAAACCCGCTTTTCATCCTTGTACAAACTATATGAACCGTGAAAATGATTTTGCATGTATGAATTGAATTTTCACGATATTAAATCAAGGAAATTGAAGCGCGATGTAAAATCTTTATCGCCTTCAAACTATTTAAGCAAAAACCAGTTCCCCAAACTTTTGGGGTACATGGAAATAAAGCTTGCCTGTAGGTGACCATGCACAATACTCATCATTTCCATCTTTGGGCCGGTCAATTCTGTAGAAATTGAAAAACCATTTATCTCCCGGTTTGGGTGGCATATTGGGCGCTGTAGTGAATTCTTTCAAGGGAACTGCCATTTCTGCACTCCAAAATCCTTTTTCATCATCCCGTACTACCGCAGTTTTTACTTCCTTCCCAACTCTGGCATATTTATAAATCACATCCTGAAGGTCGTTTTGGATATAGTAGTGTAAAAGTGCGTTTAAGGGATTCACTTCCAATTCAATGTACGTCTTTAAGTCCTTATTGTCATCAATAAAAACTTCCACTACCTCCTCCTGAAAAAGAGGATCGTTATAACCGGTCAATGTTGCATTGATATACGTATCCTTGCAATAAAAAGCAATGTACAAAAATTCATCATTCCACATCATTTTTGCAGTTGTCTCCTGTTTCGGCTGCTCTCCTGTAGCCGTATCAACCAGGGTTACCCCGTGAATCCCGCTCCACTCGGCTTTGTTAAAATTCCCGTCAATCGTAATATACTGATCGGTTTTCTTGCAAACATAAGTTTTCATTCAATATCCCCCTTGCAATTTTGGAAATAACATTTATAAAAATGATTAAGTAAATCATTTAAGTCCTAAACCACTCTCATTTAGCCTTATAATAACCTTTGATTAATTCCGGTGTTTATTATACCACAAAATTAGGCTCACCAATATTTTTTATTTTATTTTTTAAATTTTTGTTTGCACAAAAAAAATGGTGGTAAGTATAAATCAAGATGATCAAGTACATCTTAAATAAAAGGGACAAGGGATGATTCCAATGGGTCACAAATGAAAACATCCTAAAAGTTACTGAGTAAACAAGCAACCTCGAACATGGATAAAGATAATAACACATAAGAATTAGATTAAATCGGTGGGAAATGGTTAAACGGCTGGGGTGTGGTAACATCCCAGCCGTTTGGCCGTTTAAAGATAAAAATATTATAAATGGAGTGATTGAATATGTATAAGAGAAATAAACCTTACATTCTTCATGAAGAACCCGGAACCAAGAGATACTGTGCATGCGGAAAAACAAAAACCGCTCCCTATTGCGATGAAAGCCACCGCTGTACCGACATCTATCCAATAGAAACCTATATTGAAATTCCAAAAACCGTCGCCATCTGCGGCTGTGGAAAATCAAAGAATCTCCCCTATTGTGACGGATCACACGAGTGCTCCAAACCAATATAAGGATCCGGGGTACTGCCCCGGATCTTTATATTTTCCGCTCATCTGTTACCGTTGACCGGCCTGTTTCCTTTCCATGATTGGATTTGCAGCATACTGTTTAAATAAGTATTATACCGGCTCAGGTGCATCGCCACCTTCACCCACATATCCGTCTATTGTCTCCCACACTTGTTCTACTCCTTGTTTCTTCTCTGCAGAATACGGCAAAGGTTTTATTCCCTCCTGCAAATGCAAGGTTTTACTTATGTCGCTGATCCTCCCGATAATTTGTGAACGGGAGATCTTGTCCGACTTTGTTGCAACAACCATATAGGGTATGTTTCGGCTTCGGATCCATTCATGCATCAATTGATCGTCCTTGGTGGGGGTATGTCTTATGTCCACCAGCATAACAATCAGCTTCAGCTGGCTCCGTGTATTCAAATAGGTTTCAATAATCTTGCCCCATGAGGCTTTCTTTTCCTTGGACACACTGGCATACCCATAGCCGGGCAAATCAACGAAATACAGCATGTCATCCAAATTATAGAAGTTGATTTGCTGGGTTTTACCCGGTGTTGCTCCAACCCTTGCAAGATTTTTTCTATTTAAAAGAGAATTAATAATTGAGGATTTTCCGACATTGGACCTGCCAACAAACGCAACCTCCGGAATGGTATTCACCGGATATTGCTCAGGTTTTACAGCCGTTAATTCGTACTTCGCATTCTTTATAACCACGCCAGCACCCCTTTAGCTTTTTCATAGATTTTACATCCGATTGATTTTATAGTCAATACATACCTTCGCTCCAAGAATATACACTAGTGCCTCGTAACGTAATTCTTTTCCAAGGTATGCGAGGCATAAACAGATGAAGTGCATTTTTAACACTTTGAAAAATTAGAAATTTGTTGTGTTAAAAAGCACTAGCCAAAAATATTATTCCTTAGACCGGTTTACCTTCCTGTAAAGTCAAATATGCGCCAACCCCCCCATTACTAACACATCCAACCCGGCTTCCGAAAAAGCCCCTATATTTTCCCACCGCATTCTCATCATTGAGGAGAACTACGTCCACACCTATATCCGAAGTCCTCTTATGCATCAGCTTTAACTGGGAAATTTTCAAAAGATGCTTAAATTCATAATCTGCATCCGGCATGGAATATCCAATAAAAATCCATTTGTCCGCTTCACATAAAACCTGCTCTGCCATATCCCAGACATCCGGAAACGTATTTTGCCGAAATGATCTTCTGTACCGGTATGTGGCAATATGGGATGCCAAGGTATTGTCACATATTGGGCATTTGATTTTGCAAAGGAAGTCTTCTTTATTGTAAAACTCCCCGAATTCATTTAAGATTTTTAATTCATAGGGTCCAAAACCGGCTTTCTGCAGCATGGGTATTTCATTATATGCATCATTAAATAATCCCCTGCAGTTGTCACAATAAAGCCAATTGATAGACCCATGGGTTTTGATGAGCTTGATTTCCAAGTCATGGGGAGCAAGATTCCTCTCCCTTGTTCTCCAGAGCTTTCCTTTGTTGCAGTAATCCAAGGCCCCGTTTTTAAATAACTCCAATAAATATTTTTCCAGTACCGTATCCCAGTTCAATACGATAAAGTCTACCTTGGAATATTGTTCATATAGTATTTTCAATAAATGTTTACTTTCTTTTGAAAAGACAAATTTTTTATCAAATACCGAAAGCAGCCTATAAACAAATATTTTCCTAAAAGCCTCCATTCTCTCAGGGGGATAGTGAATCCCCATATGGTGTTGTGCATGGATAGAAAAATCCATGCATGTGAAAATATCATCGATGCTGGGAATATATTTTCCTTGGGATCGATAACCGAATATGTCTTCCATAAACCTTGTAATCGCCCGGGTAACAGCCGCCTCAAACGCGGTATGCTCGGCCTTTTCCAATAAAAGTGCGGAAATTTCCGTTTGTACAGGCAGCCCTGAGTTTTTGGAAAAGCCTGCCCCCAATATGACTACTGCTCTCATGATGAACCCCTTTTTATTTTTTCTTACCCTTTATTTTTTTCTAAAACTTCACTTTTTATTAAACCGAATTGATTTAACTGTAAAAAAAAGTTATAATAACACATATTCACTTTTTAGGAGGAAATGATGCGTAATTTCAGTGAACTGGCTTCTTCCAGACGTAGTATCCGTAAATACGAGGATAAAGATATTCCGCTCGGCGAAATAGAGGAGTTCATAAAAACTGCCGTATATGCACCCAGCGGCTGCAATAGTCAATGCTGGAAGTTTGTAGCGATCAAAGACCGTTCTGTCTTAAACAAGATAGAAAATGCAGTTATATGTAAAATGAATGAATTCCTGGCCGCAAGCAGGATCCATCTTTCAGAGCAGTATACCGCTTCGAAAGAGAAAATGGTAAGCTTTTTTTCGAAAGCACCTGTTGTTATTGCAGTCTTCATGACAGACCTTACTTACTACGATCCTACCTTCAATGACGCTTTAAAAGCTCAGGGGTATGATGATGAGGGAATTATGAAGCTTTTAGCCTATCCGGACATCCTTTCGATCGGAGCGGCGGTTCAAAACCTGCTCCTGGCAGTACACGAAAAAGGGTATGGTGCCTGTTGGATGAACGAACCTGCAATCGCAGGCGAAGAAATTAGAAAAATTTTAAACGTTCCCGAGGGATGCAAATTCATAAGCCTTATACCCGTCGGTATTCCGGCATATACCCCCAGGGATAAAAAATTAAAAGATCTTAATGAGATTTTCACAGCAATATGAGTAATAGATATTAGGATAAATTAAAACTCCACTCCACCCAAAGCATCGTAGAAAAATTTGCTGTATGTTTGCCTAAGGATTGATATTTACCGTATTCTATAGGTTTGGCATAAGATCCTTATACAATATAGCTTATCCTTGCCTTTGGAAACTTTAGGCTAATCTGTTTTTTTAAAAAATCCGTTGCATCTTCGTAAATTTCTGAATTGTACCGGTATTTCCCACGTCCTTTGGGCCTCATGATTTCTTTATTAAAAATGTTGATGGTGCCCGGCATGGACGCTTGATTAATTTTCTCGTTTGCCAGTCCATAGGTCATAAAGATAAGCTCAAAAAAAGTGCTCTCCTTAAGCCCGTCATGAAGTTTTTCCTTTAGAATATCAAGCAGCCCGGTGTATTGTTCTTTCCAGTTTTCCAGGATAACAATGGGCGCTATATTGATTCCCACTGTGTAGCCTGCTTCAAATAGCTTATTGGCGGCTTGAATCCGGTCTTCTAAAGAGGCAGTTCCAATCTCAGCCTTTTTAATGGTATCCGGCGGATTTACACTGATTCTCATTTGCGTATGTCCACCATGTTCAATTTGAACTAAATCATCTACCTCTGAAAACTTTGTAGCAAAGGTGCACCGTGCCCATTGAATCTTTGCAAATTCTTCAATTGCCCATTTTAAATTTCCGGTTATGGCATTTTCCAAAACCATATCACTGTTACAACCGATTTCATAAACCTTGTTTACACCAAGGCGCTTTGATTTTTTCCGCACTTCTTCCATCATTTCTTCCCGGTTTACAAATACTCTTAAATATGAATTCTTAAAAAAAGTACATACGAGGTAGCAATATAGACACATGGCTGAGCATCCCGATGAGGTAAAAGGAACAATAAAATCTGCTGACCGGTTGTTGGGTATCAGCCGGGTTGTTTTTCTAATACCCAGAATAAGGTACTTTTTCATGTTTACAAACTCAGAATCGGGTAATTCCCTAAGTTCATGGATTTTATTATGGTTTTCAATTTCAATAAGCTCTACTTTTTCTTTTGAATACCTCTCTAAAAGTTCTCTTCCCAAGGGATAGTCAATGATTTCGGGTTCATAATAGACCTTATGGGGACGCAGCATTTTCATTTACACTTTTGCTCCTCCTTCGTTAAGAAAAATACCCAGCAAGCGGGTATTTTTCTTATTGGTTATTGGAAAATTGGCTTTTATAATTTGTAAATACATCTACCGAATCTTTTATTTGTGCTGAGGAAGCAAGATCTGCCTGATATTCACCCAGGTTGAACAAATCGTTAAAAAAGCGGTTGTGTAAATCCTGGAGCCTGTTTCTATTCTCTGTTAAAAGACTTCTTAAATCATCATTGATGATTTCATTAATCCCGATCTGGTAACTCACCAGGTTGTGCTTTTCTGTAAGAAGAACATCATTTAACCGGTCTCTTACATTCATATTTGAATCTTTAACTTTCGGCAATTCGTTGGAAACAGGCTTTCCTATCCTTTTTACACCTGAATTCGAAGTAACTGTTGATTGTGTATCCATTAGTGTGCTTGCCCTCCCTGATTTTTATTTACTTGATCGATATAATTTAAAACGTTCAAGTAGTTTTGTTGATGAATATTTGCTGCATCGAAAAAAATCTGCTTGTGGGCAGAATTCATCTCCTGGAAGCCGTATTGGTAGCATTTTTTAGCCGACAGAAGCTCCCATGATAAAAAATCATTAATATAGTTGAGTTCCTTTGTAGATAAATTTTTCATGCTCTACCTCCCATTATTGTTTGCTAAAGATATTATCTGCATTAAATATTAAATTATTACAGAGATTTATTTTGCAATTCAGTAACAACCATCCATCATGTTTTCATAATATGTATTAGAATGAATACATGATGCTATACCGTCCAAGATAAAGGAAGTGTTGGTATGCTGTACTGTAAATACTGCAATTACCTGAAAAAAGTTGGATCAAGGAATGAATCACAAGGGCCTTCGGAATTTATTTGTGAATTTACAAACTACGTTTTTACGGAAGAGATTGAAGAACTCAATATAGATTATCCTTGCAATAATCCAAATAAGAGTATTCATTCCTGACTACATACCCTAAAGCATGAAAAGCAGTTGTACCTTGGAAAGGGTTTAGTTTTATACCTTCGTCATCCCGCAGCGGCCGGTGAATTTAGGTCTTTTCATTTGTAGAAAAATGTAGTAAAATGTTAAATAGATGGTGAAGATCATCTATGGTATAAGGAGATATAAATGGAGGCTTATGAAACAAGGCAAAGTTATCGAAAGGTGATGACGCAAAGCTATGGGTCTAAGGCGTGGGCGCTACGATTGCCAGGCTGCCATAGGAGGTCTGTTTATAATCTCTGCAGGATTGGGTCCGAATATTAATAGGTCTTATTTGTTTCCTTATACCATCCATAAAAAAATTAAAAGCACTTTGAAAGTGCTTTTTTAATGCCTATTTACTGTAGTTTTATAATATTGTTCATGCTTTTCATCTTCATCTTCAAAAATTTCCGGTATTGAGTTCATTTAAAAAATCAAGCTTTGTAAAATTTCTTTCCAGCCGGTCCCTTAAGTACCTTTTTGATATCCCCGCCAGTTCATTTAAAACCCCGGAGGACAGTTCAAAGTTATACAAATCCTTCATCGGTGCATATACAATATACTTCAAAGCACGGGCAGTCCCCTGGGATATTTCCTCAGCATAGGGATCATGGGTTAAACAAGCTCTACACAAGAATCCGCATTTTTTGAAACTGAAAGAGATATTGGCTACTTCTTCGGTGCCACATTCCATACAACTTCTTATATATGGCGTATATCCCAAAATGGAAAGCAGCCTGATCTCAAAGATTCTTATGATAAGTTCGGGAGATTTATCTGTCTTTGCCAACATATAAAGACTATTTAAAAATAACTGTAATACCTTTGAAGATGGCTGCTCCTCCTGAATAACATCATCAATAATATCAATAAGGTGGGCAGCATA
Organism: Clostridia bacterium; assembly: GCA_026418275.1. Lineage (GTDB taxonomy): Bacteria > Bacillota > Clostridia > Acetivibrionales > DSM-2933 > SKW182. The sequence goes on along the minus strand of JAOABQ010000049.1, from coordinate 22,695 downwards.
GGTCAACTTTACAACATCACTTCTCATTTCATAAAAGGGCTCAATCACTTCACAGCTGTTAATTGAGTATATTTCCTTGCCTTTAAACATCGTGAAATCACTAAAACATAGAAGCTGAGTTCCGGCAGCCAATCTACTTTTAGGCCGCTTTGCTCCTTTCGCGGAAGCCGTAATTTTCCCTCTTCCTTTTGCAAAGACTGTAATAATTTTGTCTGCTTCCCCAAAACTGACCTCTTTGATAACCACACCGCTGCTTTTTACATACCCCATTATTTTCTTCCTAACATACAAAGTTTCTCACAGCATCGTTAGAATGCAATACTATGATAGCACTTACTTTCTGACCGTTGTAGCCACCTCTTCATGGGCTGCGATTTGATCCATCGGCATAGTACTGTTTTCTACAATTTCCTTGTAAAACATGTAAGCGTCAAGATTTCCCGTATTTTCAAACGCCTTCCAAGAGAATTCCTTTAACATAGAATTGAAATCCCCCTTTTTGATTATATTGGATTTATTAAAAACAATCCTATAGATAGGGTATTTATAAACCAGAAACCAAATGCAGCCTATCCGTTTGAACTGTTTTTTATTTCTATGATATTAGGTTACTCTAATTTCTTTTTTGTATACTTGTAAAAAATTAATAAATTGAAGGTTACCTTTTTGGAGTCGCCTATTTTTTATATCCCAAGGTTTTTAGCATATTTTCACTATTTCTCCAACCTTCTTTAACCTTAACCCACAGCTCAAGGAAAACTTTTTGTCCTAAAAGCCTTTCAATTTCCACTCTTGACAGGCTTCCAATCCTTTTTAACATCTTACCTTCTTTTCCAATCAGTATCCCCTTATGTGAATCCCTTTCACAATAGATGGTTGCTCCGATATCAATGATATTTTTGTTTTCCCGGTCCTTAAAGGACAGCACTTCTACTCCTATACCGTGTGGAACTTCGTCACTTAAAAGCTGCAGTATTTTTTCCCGGATCAGTTCGGCAACAATAACCCTTTCAGGTTGATCGGTAAGCATATCGTCCGGAAAATACTTGGGGCCCTCAGGTAATACTTTCTTAATTTCCTTAACAATAATATCTTTACCCTCACCCTTAAGCGCAGAAACAGGAATTATCGAATGAAACTCCAAAAGTTCTTTATAGTTTCCTATGATTTGAAGGATTTGCTCCTTACCAATCAAATCAATTTTGTTAATAAGCAAAAATACAGGTGTATTGGTTTTCTTTAGCTGTTCGATAATGTAAAGATCACCCGCGCCCGGCTTTGAATCGGTTGCTTCCACCAGAAAAAGAACCGCGTCCACTTCGTTTAGCGTATCCTGCGCCACGTGAACCATATACTCACCAAGCTTTGTCTTCGGTTTATGTATGCCGGGAGTATCAATAAAAATGATCTGGCAATCCTCCGTTGTGATCACTGTTTTAATCGCATTCCTCGTGGTTTGAGGCTTATCCGACATGATAGCAATCTTTTCACCCACAAGTAAATTCATTAAAGTAGATTTACCTACATTGGGCCTTCCTATAATTGTAACAAAACCCGAGCTAAAAGCCATTCTTCTATACCTCCAGTTTAAATGAACTGGGCAGTAATTCTCCCAGCGTATATAATTTATATTCCCCATTATTCTTACAAGATATTACCTTCATATCCGAATCTCCGAATTCTGCCAAAACCTGTCTGCATATTCCGCAAGGATAAATATAATCCTCACTGTCGCTTGCGATGGCAATAGCCCGGATCTTCGTTTCACCTTCCGAAACCGCTTTAAAAACGGCCGTTCTCTCTGCACAATTGGTAGCACCGTAAGATGCGTTTTCAATATTTACACCGGTAAATATCCTGTTATTCTCGGTCAAAAGTGCAGCTCCAACCTTAAACCTGGAGTATGGCGAATAAGCCTGTTTTCTTATATTCAATGCCAGTTTCACCAATTCTTTATCTTCCATTATAATCCTCCTAACAATAAGTGTTGCTCCTATCCATATAGAAATCTCAATTACCTATATAGGCCGTGAAAATGATTTTGCATGGATAAATTGAATTTTCACGATATTACATCAAGGAAATTGAAGCACGAAGTAAATTCTTTATCGCATTCAATATACTATCAAATTTTTAATGAAAACAACCAATTTATCAAAAAAAATAAGATACCCTATCCCTATTGCAATCATTGCAGATAGAAATACAGCTCCTGCGGCAACGTCTTTAATAATTTTGACCTTGGGATGGTAAACATCCACAAGCATATTTACCATCACTTCCATAGCCGTGTTAAAAAGTTCACATACCAGGACCAGCGCAACCGTTAAACAAATTACAGCCCATTCTACTTTACTTAGCGGAAGTAAAAAGCTTAAAAGCATAATTCCTACGGATGCCATGACATGTATTTTCATATTCCTTTCATTTTTCACGGCATAGACAATTCCACTCATTGCATTTTTAAAGCTTTCCAACACATTTCTATTCTTCATTTCGTACAAGCCTCATCTGCCCAAGCACAGCTTCCTGCTTGTCCAGCATTTTCTTTTCCTGTTCCTCCGTCACATGATCATATCCCAATAAATGATATACGCCATGAGTAACTAAAAAAGCAAGCTCTCTATGAAAAGAATGTCCATATTCCCTCGCCTGCGCTTCCGCTCTTTCCATGGATATCATAATATCCCCCATTAAGAGCAAATCCTGGTCCATATCATAATCTCCATCACTGGATTGAATCTTTCCCTCTATCATATCAATCATAGGAAAAGACAAGACATCTGTTGCCTTGTCAATCTTCCTGTGATCCTTATTGATTTCACGGATTTCCCTGTCATCCACAAGGAATATACTTACTTCACAAGGTATTTCAAAGCCTTCAAGCTTGAAACTTAACAAAACTGCTTCTCCAATCAGCTTTTCCATGGAGTCGGAAAATTCTATTTTGTTTTGCAGGTTTTCAATTAATATTGACATTTGCTTTTTTGTCTCCTTCCAACTGCTGCAGCTTAATTGCATCTTCCAGCGGGTCGACCAATTCCGGGGGTTTTTCATTATTTTTTACTGCATTGATTTCCGGGTATTCTTCCCTCCCATGGAAAAACCCGCTTAATACCCTCATAAATGCCTTAGCAATACTATCTAAATCTTTTAAAGTCAAACTGCACAAATTGAGCTGCCCATCATCCAACTTGTCTTTAATAAGCTTTCTGATCAGAGCTTCAATCTTTGCCTCGGTCTTATCCGGCATGGCTCTGACTGCAGCTTCTACTGAATCAGCCAGCATGACAACAGCAGCTTCCTTTGATGAAGGTCTGGGCCCTTGGTACCTGAAATTTTCCTGGCTGACCGCATCACCGTTCTCAGCCATTTTTGCTTTATGATAAAAATATGCAACCAGCGTTGTGCCATGATGCTGTACAATGATGTCCTTGATAGGCTGGGGAATTTTATATTTATTTGCCAAATCCACACCATCGTTAATATGGGAGGTAATAACCAGTGTGCTCAGGTTGGCAGTCAAGCTTTCATGAGGGTTGTCCCCTAATTGGTTTTCCTTAAAAAATCCCGGATTTTTGAGTTTTCCGATATCATGGTAATATGCGCCTACCCTTGAAAGCAAAGCATTTCCGCCTATTGCCTCAGTGGCAACTTCCGCCAAATTTCCTACCATTAAACTATGGTGATAGGTGCCCGGAGCCTCCATTAAAAGCCGTTTAATGAGCGGCTGGTTGGGATTGGCAAGTTCCAAAAGCTTTAGGGGCGTTACCATATTGAAGGTACTTTCAATAAACGGCAGTATTCCAATGGTAAACACAATTGATATGATTCCATTCAGAAATCCGATGATTCCTTGTATCGCAATGGTTTTAACTTCACCCTTATGGATAATCCCTAAGGATATAATAATAATCACATTTACACTGCCAATGATGATACCTGCCAGTGACAGCTTGCTTCTCTGGTTTGCTTTGGACACGAGAAAAGCTGAAAAAGAGCCGCTAATCAGTGCCATGTAGAAAAAGTCAAAACGGTCTTTCATGATAAACGAAATGGCTAGCGTTAATATGAAATTGACTACACCTGCCAGTTTTAAATCCATGAGGATAGAAACCAGCATGGGAGCAATAAAAATCGGAACGGCAAACTCGTAATACTCGGGTAGAACTCCGATGATAAGCCTTGCTATCGTGAGGCTTATCATCATAATCAAGCATAAAATAATCATTTCGTTTACATTGTATAGTATCTTTCTGTTAAAATGCCGCATATAAAGAATCAGCAGGAATGAAACTAAAAGTAATATTACAAATATTCCCGCAGCAAATGAAAAATCAAATCTGCTTTTCGTTTCAAGAAGGTTTAAATCTTCCAATACTTTAAGCTTATCTTCCGAAACAATTTCATCTTTTCTTAAAATAATTTCATCCTTAAGGATTTTAACTACGCTGGCAGACTGATAAGCATCCTTTTTCTTGGATCTGGTAAGTTCATAATCAATCAGGCGGTTTGGCTTTAAAATAGCACGAACAAGCTGACCACCTATATTTTTAAGCACTTGCTCCAAATCGGCATTTTGCAGCTCATTTTGAGCAGCGTTCATTTTATTCGCTAAATTCTCTGCACTAATTCCTTCCTTTAAAGCCCTTTGAATGATTCTTTCGGTAATATCCCTAAAGCTGCTTAGTGTATCCGGTTCCTTGGATATTAATTCAATAATGTCACCCTGAGATAAAAGTACCTTAATGCTTCCTAATTCAATTTCCAAGCGGTCCACAGCATCTTGCTGCTCTTTCTTTAAAACCTCTTCGTAGTCCTCACTCTCTCTGGTTATGCCTTTTTCCTTAAGTTCATTATCAATATCTTTTTTCGCTTTGTCGACAAAGGTAAAAAACTTATAAAACTGATTGATGACTTCAACCGATGCATTGCTATCATCTTTCGTAATTGGCTGTACAGCCTGCTCTGCCGCCTTCCTGTTTTGCTCCGTCTTAACCTTATTTTCTATTTCTCTTGGAGCCGTAATATTCGAAGGAGACTTGTCCCCTATTTTAAGCTTGTATTTCTCCGGAGCTGCTCCTCCTTGTATAATTACAAAAGCGATGATAATTGTTACTATACCGGTCAAAAATCTTTGAAATGTTCTGCTTTTAAAATATTTTCTCACTTTGCCGTGTGTACTGGAACCATGATTCTTTGAAGAGTGCAATTGGTACACCTCCGACTCTAAAATACCCTGCATAAACCCCTAAAACAAAATTAAGCAGTTTAACTCATATTCGTGTAACACGATGTCATTAATCTCACTTTCTTTGTTCCCTATTGTCAAAACGCTCATACGCATTGATGATTCTTTGTACCAGTTCATGCCTTACAACATCCCTGTCGGATAAATAAACAAAATCCAAACCTTTAATATCCTTTAATATTTTTGGAACTTCCTTAAGACCCGATTTCTTGTCTCCCGGTAGATCAATTTGGGTAATATCTCCCGTGATTACCGCTTTGGAGCCAAATCCGATACGGGTGAGAAACATCTTCATTTGTTCGGGTGTTGTATTTTGCGCTTCATCCAAAATGATAAAGGAGTCATCTAAAGTTCTTCCCCTCATATAAGCAAGGGGGGCTACCTCAATCATGCCCTTTTCAAGATATTTCAGGTATGTCTCTGCACCCATAATTTCATATAAGGAGTCATATAACGGCCTTAAATACGGATCCACCTTATTTTGCAAATCACCGGGCAAAAAGCCTAACTTTTCTCCTGCCTCAACAGCGGGGCGGGTTAGAATAATCCGGTTGACCTCCTTGTTTCTAAACGCAGTCACAGCCATAGCCACTGCTAAAAAAGTCTTGCCTGTCCCAGCCGGACCGATGCCGAAAACAATATCATTTTTATTGATTGCATCCACATAGATTTTCTGGCCATGGGTTTTTGCCTTGATTTGTTTCCCCCTGGCCGTCAGACATATATAGTCAACCAAATAATCCTTAACTTTATCCAATTGATTTTCACTTGCCATCTGCACAAGGTAACTGACATTCTGTTTGGTAATGATATCTCCACGTGTCGCAATTGCAATCAATTTCTCAACAACAGCCTGTGCCCTGTCAACCCCGTTCAAATCGCCTACAATTCTGATTTCATCATCCCTTGAGATTACCTTGACATTAAAAGCATCTTCGACAATGCGAATATTCTCATCATAGTTTCCGAATAAGTTCATTGCGTGCTCAATTCGATCAAATTGAACCGTTTTTTCTATAAGACTTTCCAACTAATTTCCTCCAATCTCTTCTTCGACACCGATATCCTCCAAGCATTCAACGATTACATTTGCTTTCATGGTGCCGTCTTCATTTTCAATATAATTAATATCCGTTTTTACAATTTCAGCATTCTCGGGTATTTCCTTTGAAACTTCCTTATAAGCTTCATCTGCAGCTTCGCTTTTTGCCTGATCAAGGCTAACTTCCTGTTCGACCAAATTATTCTCATAATGCCGATCAATAATAAGCTCAAAAGGGAAAACCAAATCTTCTCCTATCGACAATCGCTTTTTAATCTCTATTTTATCATAATTCTCAAAACTTATTTTACCCCTAAACAAATTTATCCGCTTTGTAAATAATACCAGTGAATAATGATCCTTTGCCTTCCCTGTCCTTTCCTTTTCTACTCGTTTAATATTAACCGGACAGGATTTTTCATACCATGTTCTTGCATTAACCTTCGCGATGGCATGTACTTGTTTTGGCGGTATTTCCGGATTTTTATTCTCAACACTTCCAGATACCAAAAGCTGACCTTTCGTTATGGTGTCCCCTGCTTTAACCATATCCTGTCCTGCTTTTGCTATAACCGACTTTATTACACCATCCTTACCGGCAACAATATTGCAAGGTCGGTCCTTTGGAACAAGTTTTGGGGGCTGCACCCTTTCCACTACCTCTATCTTTATCTTGGTACCCTTTAATACAACACCAACCCATGCCAGTTCCTTCATATCAAGCATCATCTTATCTACCAGTTTATCTGTATCAATGTTATATTTCAATACTCCTGTTTTCACACCGCAGGAAGCCAGCTTATCAATGATGTATTGTGAATCCATCTTCTTGTTTCCGTGAACTTCAATAGACCAAATGAAGGATGTTAAGCAATAAAATAGTGCTACAAATACAAAAGCCCCTACGACAAACGCTTTTCTTTTCCGGTAACGGTTTAAAACAAACGGCATTCCCCGCTTTTTTAAAATTTTAACTCTACACTTGGTTTTTTTAACAATGGGACGGATCATTTTAAATCCCTTCGTACTCACTTTCAAAACCATTACAGAGCTTTTTTTCCGTTCTATATCCCATAGAAATATTTGTCTTCGTATACAGATATTAATAAATTTTTCAAGAAAATATCCTTCGACTAATATGATAACATATCCCCGGATATAATTCCACAATCTCAGCATTAACATTTGTATTCCCCCGTAAATGCACTTTAAAGTCCGCGATCCAAAATGCACTTCATTTTGTTGTGCTCCGCACCTCAAAATCAATGAAACGGAGTACCCGCGAACTCTAAAGCGCTTTCATAACATAGTTGGTTTCTCATTCTTCTGCTTCAGGATTTCCATTTTAAAAAGTATCCTGTGCCATTCCCACAACAAATCCAAAAAAGATTTCATGTTCTATCTTAATATTTCCAAGGAAAGAATCGCTCCATCCACCATGATATCCTCGGAGGTTATTTCTTTTATAACCAACCGCTCCCCACAGATCCTTATTGTACCTATACTGGTATTTAAGCGGATCCTGTTATCGTCATATTCAATGATTCCCTTGTAGTTCTCGATCAATAGGTTTTGATTTCCAATCATCGTCAGTTTAGGTATATTGAGCACGATTTCCTTAGGGAGCTCAAGAATTTCCGTAACTTTTTCTTTTAATTTCACCTTGGGTTCTTTTTTACTTTTCCGTTCTTGCTTCCTTCTATTGGCTGCCATCTTTATTCCGATCCCCTTTTACCCATTCCTTCTATTTTACCGGTATCCTTATATCTGAACAAAATATGATGTAGTTTATAGGGCTGCAATATTTAATATTGATATGTAATTATGTTCCATCGGTAGGCACTGCAATATTGTCCACACTTCCAAACTCATATCCCTTTTCCCTGGCCCCTTTTATAATTCTGTCCAAGGCATCGGAATTGTCGCTGGACACTGCATGAAGCAAAATAATAGCACCATTATGAAGGTTCCGCATCACAATATTATATGCATAGTCTGCTCCTCTTACTTTATCCCTGTACCAATCATCATAGGCAAAACTCCAGAACATATTAATAAGACCAAGCTTTTGGGTCACGGCAAGAGTGCGTTCACTGTATTCACCTTTTGGAGCTCTTATATATTTCATATGCTTTCCGAATTTTTCGTAAAAAACCCTATCCAGGCCCATGAACTCTTCTTCAATTTTTTTATCTTCAATATCCGGCAGGCTTGGGTGATTCACGGTGTGGTTTCCTACAATATGCCCTTCATCCACCATTCTTTTTACAAGGTCTTCATGATTTTTCAAATAGGGTCCGGTAATAAAAAATACGCCTTGGACCTTATTATCCCTCAAAACATCAAGAATTTTTGCAGTATACCCATTTTCATAGCCTTCATCGAAGGTTAGGTAAATTTCTTTTTTGGAGGTATCCCCAATATAGAAGCTGCTGTACTTTTTTATAAGCTCAGGGGTTCCGGGGTCGGCATCCGGCGTCTGATTGTTGGGCTTTCTGGCAATACCCCAGCGCAGCACCTTATTACTCAACAGTCCGTTTTCCAAAGTTTCAACCGATAATTCATCCTCATTGTAAGAAACCCGTTCTATTGGGTCCTCCGAAAGCCTTCCGCTTACTTCCACACTTAAATCAAGTGTGTTTTCACCAGGCAAACTAACTTCCACCGGCTTCAAACTGTCTTCTTGTCTGCTGCAACCGGTACCTGCAGCTAAACCTACACATAGTGCCAAAATGATAATGAATAATCTTTTATACATTTTCTGATTCCCCCATTATTAAAACTGAAAACCATTTAGAAAAGAAAAAAGTCTTAAAGCAATGTACCTTACGCATATTAAACATCATTCGTACATTGGTTTAAGACCTCTTCGGGAACAAGCGCACTCTCAAGCAGCTATCTTGAGAAAGCAGCAGATTTCCCACTAATATTTATATAACATTTATTTAAAAATAGTACTTTTTATTTACTGATGGGTGTTAATAAATCGGTTTTTATAACATCATCCCTCACTTTTGGTATAATTACTTCATCAGATTTCTTAATATTTACATTCAATTGGGAGGATTCAAACTGCTCCAAAACCCCACCGATAATCCTGAGGGAATTTTCCAGTTTATCCGGGTCCGCGATTACTTTCACCTCAAAGGGAGGTGAAAGAGACCTTCCGTTTACCAATAAATTCTTATCGACCTTTCTCACTTCGCTGGAAGCAATAATTCTTTCCTCATTAATGGAAATGGCAATTGCATCCGATGCCCTAAGTTCGTTTAATAGATTAAGTATGTTTTCTTCTGTTACTTCATAGGAAAACGAATCGTTTTCGTCAATCTTGATCGGATTACTATTATCAACCGTTACAATAATCCCTTTCCCTTTTACCTGGGTTAACCCGGCAATAATTGTAGCCTTTTCAATTTCTTTATTGATTTTCTTTACCGTTTCATTGATATTTCCACGGGCATCTTCATACTCTTTATTTTCCCGTTCCAACTCTCTGAATCTTTTAGTTAATTCATCGTTATTTCTTTTTTCTCTCAGCAATTCATCCTTCAAATCCTCCGCACGTTTATTTTCATACATTGCATTTTTTTGATTGTAGTCAATACTCTTATACTGCCAGGAAATGACTGCCCCAAGAATAATGCATACCAATGCAATTGCTACATTTTTACCTTGCTTCATTGTTTTGCACCCCCATCCCCGAGACAAGCTTATCAATATTTCCATTATATTTTGCGATCATCATGTCTTTTTTGCTGCTAGTCTCCAAGTTCTTCAAATTGCCATCTGCATTCTTAAGCATACTTGCAAACTTGTCCGCGTCGACAATCGCTTTGATTTCATAAGGTACGATCAATTGCTTTCCATTTACCAGAATATACTTATTGGTTGTTTTCCTTACCTCACTGGTAGCAATGATTCTCTCATCATTGACAGCAATGGCTTGAGCACCGGAAATCTTCAGGAGATTTATGAGGCCTAATAATTCTTCCTCTCCGATTTCGTTGGGCCATTCCTCGTCGATAACTACTTGAACCCCATCACCGCTCACATCCATAAGCCCGGCTTTACTCCTGATTTCGTCCAAATCCCGGGTAAGAATTTTGGTTGTTTGGTTGATTTGTCCATTTGTACTCTCAAATTCATGGTTTGCTTTCTCCAATTCCTTACTTCTTTTTACCAATTCCTCATTTCTCCCCTTCTCTAACAGCAGCTCCTCTTTAATTGCATTGGCCTTTTCTTTCTCTACACTTGCCAGCTCCTCTATATAATTGATGCTCTTTAACTGCCAGGATAACAACACCCCTAAAATAACACAAACAACTGCTAACGAAATATTTTTACTTATCATTGCTTTTAATTACCTCCACCCCCGAAACCAACCGGTCAATATTGCTATGATATTTGGGTACAATAACTTCATCAGCTTTGCTGATTTCAACCCGAATTCTAAACTGCCTGAGTACAGCCACAATTTCACTTCTGGACAGTGTATCATAAAGCAGATCGGCATTGCCTATAGCTTTGATCTCAAACGGAACCGCATACTTGTTTTTATTAACAATAATGGTTGGTCCGCCACAAACTTGTTCGCTTGTAGCGATAATCCGTTCGTCATTGATGGATATCGCCTGTGCACCTGCTTTTTTAAGCTCATTGATAATTTTATAGACATCCGAATCATGTATGATAATGTCAAGAGGGTTATCGTCCATCATATTCAGTGCATCATTGAGCTTAATGATGATCCCTTTCCCTTTTACATCCTTTAAACCGCCTTTGAGTTCCACAGTTTCTAGAAGCGCAAGCTGCTTTTTTACCATTTCGTCGTTGTTATTATCTCCAGCAGCGTTGATATACTCTTCCTTTTTACTTTCATTCTCTTTAATTAGACTTCTGAGGTTTTCTCCTACCTTTTTCTCTTCGCTCAGCAGCAGTTTTAAATTATCTTCCTTTAATTCTGAGGCAGATTTTTCTCTCATATTCTGTAAATTACTTTTGATTTGTACCGACATTGCAATTCCCAATATAATAAATGCAATTAAAAAAACAAGCTTTCCACCCTGGTGCTTCATATACTACCTCACATAAAATTAAGATATTTTTATTATATTAAACGCGATAAAGCTTTTATATCGCACACTTCAATTTGCTTGATTATTATCACAAGAATTCAACTTGTCCGTGTAAACTCTTTTCACGACCTATATAGAAATGCAAGCCTATACCTTTCATATTTAAACCTGTCTTATTTAATTCTACGTCTAATATTTTACTATTTCAAGTGAAATTAAAATGTGGAAATATATATGGTCTACTGAAAAGTTCTTTACAGCTTCAGGTTTTACCAGTCCCACGTTGTTTCTCCCCCTTCAAACCTCTTCTCTTTTATAATATAATCATTTCCATAATAATTAAAACACAATTTTATTGATTAAACTTTTATAAACGTGGTAAACTTCTTTGTATAACTTATTTTACCCAAAAACTCGGTTTAGCGAACGTTCCATACTCAATGAAAGCATTTATCCGTTGTTTTGGATTTACGGGTAATGAAGTGTAAGCATTCAAATTTCACATATCATATTGGAGGGGTTTTATGTTTTGGCAAATTAGATACCAAACAGGCGAATTAAATGATGTAGTTCATGAAATGAAGAAAGGAAATACTCCTTGCATAGATGTTGTTGATGTGGATGAGTTTCATTGGTTGGTTGGCGAACTTGCTAAGAAGGGAGTCTACCATATTGAAGGTTCCCCTTTGGATAAAAACGCAAGGGATATGTTAAAAGAGCCTGAATTTGAATTCAGAGCAGCATTCAGTGAAAAACCTGCTCAATGGGAAAGTGTGGATAGAAGCAATATAATGTTTATCGATATCTATTTCGAACCCGAGATTGAGGAAACTTATGACAGCATTTACGGTGATTGATAAGGAGGGGATTTAATCCATCCCCTTAGGATACATATGACACACTATTATCGCCCTTTCGCAGCGCATAACCAATAAGAGATTCATTTAGTTTCTACTTATTTCCCGCACTTTGTTTACATAGATGTTTGTTAATTCCTCGGCAAACTCTGCACTATAACTTTCGCTAATTACCTTACAGGTAGGCTTTTCTGCATCCGGCAAAACCAAAACCCAGCCATCGGGTTGATGAATCTTTACTCCTTCAATAGTTTCTATGCTTTCACTTTTATTTTCTTCAATAATATGTCTCATGACTCTGCCTTTAGCATCCCATGGACATTCTACTTCTTTCTTATGCATATAAAAATCAGGTATCATGTCAACCAATTCAGATAACTTATAGCGATTTTCATTCATAAAATCCAATATCTTAGCTAACCCTGCGATCGCATCAAAATGCATGGTAAACTGGTCCAACATTTCCTCTTTCATGGAATTATCCAATATCTTGCACATCAAATCCTGAGATGAGGTTTTGGACCTAATAACTTTCCCGTTATTGTCTTTAGCAATTTTTTCAACAACCTGGCTCGCTGAAATAGGAACCACAACCGTACCGCCCTTTAACGTTTTAAAACAGATGATCGATATGAGTGCAATAAACATATCTTCGGTTATAATTCTTCCTTTATTATCAATGAGCATCATTTTCTCCGAAGTATCTTCCACCGATACTCCCAGGTCATATGCATTTGTTTTAATATGCGCAGCGAACTGTTTGACATTTCCCAAACTTCCGTCAGATTTTACATTTTCCAATCTACCTAATTTTATATCATTGATTTCAACCTCACATCCTAGTTCTTCCAACATTCCAAGTAATGTGTGGATGATTACTTTGGACTTTGCATTTAAAGAAATCCTGTATTTCATCTTTCTTGATTTAAGGCTGTTGATGATATTTCTTAAGTAAAACTCGCTGTAATTGTTTAAAGGCTTAATTTCGTTAATACATTCACCTTCACACCGGCTAAAATCTTCCCGGATAAAAGCATTTTCTATTTTTCTTTCCATGTTCCGATCAATATTGCTTCCATTTGTATCTAAAAAATCGATGAATAGCTTTTTGGGATTTTCTGTAGACGAACTAATATAGATCCCACCGTCGAATTTATAAAATCGTATAGCCGACCTTGTAATGGGCAGCAGTGTTTTTCCCAAATCGTAAACCTCCACACCGGTAGACAGCAAGCCTGCTATAAAGGACATTTTAAGCATTTGAACAGCCGGCATACTATCACTGCTGACGCCAATTTTGGCTTTTTCCCTAAATGTTGCACCATAAGCCGCCCCAAGCTTTGAAGCATATTCCGGCGTAATATCCACATTAATTTCTCCGCCAACTCCCCGGTTTCCGAAAATCGATCTGGTAAATTTGGACCCCCATACTAAGTTTGAATTCACTTGTGAGCCGGCTTCTATTACCTTATTGGGCCATAATTTTATATTGGGTTTCACAATTGCATTTTCTTTAATTACCGTATCATCACCAATAACCGAGTACTCAAAAGCAGAGGACCCGTTCTTTAAATGTACTTTATTGCAGATGATGCAGCCTCTAAGCTGCACATTTTGTTCAAACATGCAGTTTTTCCACACAATTCCGCGCTTTATACCTGTCCTTTCACCTACAATATTACCATCCCCAACAACCGTATAACCGCCAATGGAGGAATTCTCTTTTATTCTGCAATTTGTTCCGATAATACAGGGAGGCTCAATGGTTACGTTTTGTTCAACCACAGTACCTTCTCCAACCCATACACCATCCTTTATTTGCTTTCCTGGAATATTTATGCTTACCTTGCCTTCCATAACGTCCATATGCGCCTGGGTATAGGCTTTTAAATCCCCAATATCACACCAATATTGGTCTGTAACATAACCATAAATCGGGTATTTTTCTTTCAATAAAATTGGAAATAAATCTTTGCTAAAATCAAAATATTTGTCCTTATCATAAAATTTTAAAACTTCAGGTGATAGTATATAAATTCCGGTATTTGCAGTATCACTAAAAACCTCTCCCCATCCGGGCTTTTCGAGAAAACGTGTTATCCTGCCCTCTTCATCTGTAACAACTACGCCATAATCTAAGGGAATATCCACTTTTTTTAAAACAAGGGTTGCAATAGCTCCCTTGTTTATATGAAATTCAATGGCTTTATTTAAATCAACATCGGTTAATGCATCCCCGCTTATAACTACAAAAGGTTCATTTAAGAATTCTTCCGCATTTTTTACACTTCCTGCAGTCCCTAAAGGAGTTTGCTCAATATAATACCTCAAATTGACACCAAACTCTTTTCCATCGTGAAAGTATTCTTTGATCATCTCAGGCATGTACTGTAATGTTACAGCAATATCACTTATTTGATATTTTTTAAGTAACTCAACTATATGCTCCATCACAGGTTTGTTTATAATCGGCACCATAGGTTTGGGTAAATTGCAAGTAAGCGGCCTAAGCCGTGTACCTTCCCCCCCCGCCATTATAACAGCCTTCATTTGCTTCATCCTTTCGTACTTTTAAGTAGTGCTGCCATCATTTCTTTGTCTTAATCAATATCTTCTTCCCGTTTTAATCTGTTATTTGTTTGTACTGGTAGAATTCTATTTACATTAAGTGTGAGTGCTCTCAATTAAATAGTTTCATAAAATTATATGGGGACTTCTTCCCTTAACTCATTTGTGAAGAAAATTTACAGTTTTTCAGAAATATATTATGAATTAAGCTTTTATATTATGCACAAAAAGTAAAAAACTATTCCATCGACTAGGAAAACCATTTTTTAATATATTCACATATTTCATAAAGATGTATTTTTTATTTTTTTTCGATCATACTACTATTGTACTTGAGATTTTAACTCATACTCTTATATGAAAATAAAGGCAAGTATAAACTGCACATTTAAATTGTCAGTTTTATACTTGCCATCATTTTCATATCACTATTTTAAAGGAGGAATTGAATATGCCAAGAACTAGCAAAAGCAGCGAATATATCTCTAACGGAGTTGCCGTTAGCCCTTCTGTACCCTCAGCCGGTGAAAACTGTAAAATAGTGTACGACGGTTTACTTTCCAAAAGCGGTGCAACACATTTATTTGCACATATCGGCTTTGGCAATGACTGGAATAATTCTGCAGACTATGAAATGAAAAAAATAACAACCGGTTTTGAAGTTTCGGTACCGATAACGAATGCAGACACTTTAAACATTTGTTTTAAAGATTGTGCTGACAATTGGGATAATAATTCCGGTAAAAACTATTCCTTTGATATTGCGCAGTAATATTAAGAAGCATTCAATTAAAATAAGGATGACAAATGGCCATTTGTCATCCTTATTTTATGTATAGAGGTTACAATAATTCTAAATGCAAAGCATCGGAAAAGTATTGCCGGTTGCTTTTCCAAATGGTTGACTATAATCGTATTCCTCTATTTATCGCTATTGATTTTCAGTTGTTTCTTTTCCAGATTTATCCCCTCTTGGAGAGTCACAAATCGATAACCGTTTTCCTGAAGATCCATAATTATTTTTTCTACTGCATCAAGCCAAGGCTTTCTATTCCCTTCCCATCCCTCTTGAAGTAGTATTACAGAACCTGGCCGGACATTGTTTGCAACATATTTATAGACCTCATCCCCTTGCATATTCCTCCGGTTGTCATATTGTGCCAGCGGGTCAAGATCCCAGGTAACAAGCCTTTTGTTCTTTTCCTTCAAAATATATGGAAGGACAAAAAACTCGTCTCCAAAAGGAGGAGTATAATAGGAAGTATCATCATAACCGAATGATTTTATAAGGCGATCCGTCTTATCCAAATCCCGACTTATATATGAAGGTGTTTTTAAGGCCATATGGGTATATTTATACGCATTGCTGCCCATCAAATGGCCTTCTTTAACAATTCGCTTTGACAGCTCGGGTAATTTCTCAGCTTTTTCTCCTACTATAAAAAAATTGACTTTAACGTTATACTTTTTTAAAAGATCAAGTAAAAAAGGCGTCAAATTTTCGGAAGGTCCTCCGGTAAAGTTCAATGCAGCTACTCTTTCTTCAGTTTCAAACCGGTCTATCGGTTTAATAAAAAGGGACCGGTGAGGAGAACGGCTATAATAGAAAAAAATAAAGATTATACCGACTAGGCCGATAAGAATGACCAGCCAAACAGTGTTTGCCAATATTCTTTTCAATACCTGTTTACCGCATTTCCTATCTACCAACTGCACCATAATATCCTCCCTAATGGACCACATTGACAAGAAGTACCATCTCTTAAATACTACTTGGTCATTATACCATACCTTTTGGAGGAAATACATAAGCATTATGTAACCTTAAGGGTCATTTCTTATTTCTTTCTATCAAATGAATAAAATACCTATGAAAGGATAAATCATCCGATAACTCAGGGTGAAAGGATGTTGCCAGCATATTTGCCTGCTCTACTGCAACTATTTTCCCCTTCTCCTGAAGGAGTATTTCTACATCACTCCCAACGCTTTCAACCCATGGTGCTCGGATAAATACAAGTGGAATTTCATCTGGTGCTATCTTTGGAACATATGCTTTTTTGCAAAAACTGTCCAATTGACTTCCATATGCATTTCTTTTTACCTGAATATCCATTACACTAAGGTGTGAGGTACTTTCACCAACAATTTCCTTAGCCAAAAGGATCATCCCTGCACAGGTTCCCCATACCGGTAATCCGGCTTCAATCTTTTCCTTTAAAGGACCAGCTAGTTTAAAATCATTTAAGAGCTTGCCGATGGTGGTACTTTCACCCCCGGGAATGATGAGGCCGGAAACCGACTGCAGTTCTTGAGCGGTTCTGACTTCAACAGGGTCTACTCCCTCTATCTTAGACAGGGAAGCAATATGTTCGACAACAGACCCCTGATAGGCTAGGACACCTACCTTAATCACACTTACCACCCCCGGTCGGAAAGAATGCTTTCAGGTGCTATTTTTGAAATCTCAAGACCATACATAGCCTCACCCAAATCCTCGGACACTTCAGCTATAATCTCAGGTTTGTTGTAGAATGTTGTCGCTTTTACAATTGCTTTTGCCATTTTCTGTGGATTAGACGATTTGAATATGCCGGATCCCACAAAAACACCTTCACTTCCAAGCTGCATCATTAACGCAGCATCTGCAGGCGTTGCTATTCCTCCTGCTGCAAAATTAACAACAGGCAGCCTTCCATCTTCCGCTACCTTCACAACCAAATCATAGGGTGCTGCCATTTCTTTTGCCGCTGTCATCAATTCCTCCTTAGGAAGATTTTGAAGTCTTCTCATCTCAGACATAATCGTCCTCATATGACGTACTGCTTCAACAACATTTCCTGTTCCCGCTTCTCCTTTTGTACGGATCATCGCAGCGCCTTCACCGATTCTTCTTAATGCCTCACCAAGGTTTTTGGCGCCACAAACAAATGGAATTTTATACTGATGTTTATTAATATGGAACATTTCATCTGCAGGAGTTAAAACTTCACTCTCATCGATATAATCGATGCCAAGAGCTTCAAGAATTTGCGCTTCGACAATATGTCCGATTCTGGCTTTAGCCATTACAGGGATCGATACAGATTTCTTTATTTCCTTGATCATTTTAGGGTCCGACATCCTGGCAACGCCACCCTGTTTCCTAATATCTGCCGGTACTCTTTCCAAGGCCATAACAGCTACCGCCCCTGCCTCTTCAGCAATCGCAGCTTCCCTGGCATTGGTTACATCCATAATAACTCCGCCCTTTAACATTTGAGCTAAATTTTTGTTTAATTCATATCTGTTTTCCATTGCATTACACCCTCCATTGTACCGATACAATTATCGAACTGTATCGATTATTTTTGGATATTATTACATGGATTTATTGATTTGTCAATAAGAAATAGCTCCTTTGGTTCTATCCATCCGCTGCTGCTTCATGATTAAAAGCCGGGGTACACAGGTTAATATGATCCCCTCAAAATTGTGATTTCTCCCCAATGCTCAAAAAAAGAGCTAAAGTCGTTTGACTCCAGCCCTAGGTTCCATCCTTCATTCAATTCCTAATATTCATCAATTTTAACATGTTCCTTATCAAAATCACTATTGTCGAAATAGTCCTTATTAAAAGCATATCCGAAAGTAGTATCTATATTGATCCATCTGTCTTGTTCCGCAATATAGATTTCATTCCAAGCATGGAGCTCAGAACGCTTTTTACTCTTATAATCTCCTTTAATCACTTTAACCTGCATTCCTGTTGCCCGTCCAATTGCAGCTACCAATGTTGAATAATCGTAGCAAACACCCTTCTTTGTTTTTAATGTATTCACCGCACCATACTCATTATCAAAGTTGTTTGCCAACTGTTTTTTATATTTTACATAATCATATTTTATGTTTTTTGTTACCCAATCATATATTTTTCTTGCTTTTTCCAAATCATTCCGGGAATCCTTTACGATTTTGGAAGCAATATCTATAATTTCTGCATCATTACTTTCCACATGCTTTGTTGGTACTAAGAATTTGTTTACTTCGTTCACATTTTCAACCTTTATCCTTGGCCCATAGGTATATTTATTATCGGATAGGTTAACCATAATACAAACTTCATAATCGCCCGATCCGTTAATTAACCAAATTTCTTCATTAAATTTGCCATTGTTCAGTTTAACATCAAACCAGTCTTGTACCTTCTCCTTACGGATGAGTACCTTTATTTTTTGATTTGTTGTTTCACCTGTCAAACTAATTTTACCGTTAACTTTTTCAGGCAGCTGAAGCATGGATACCCCATTTGCCTCAATGTAATTCCCTTCCGCAGCACTAACAACAATCAAAGAATTTGCCAGAAAAACAGTTAAAACCAGCGCAGTCAAAAACCTCCTAAAATTCTTTCTCATAATAATAACCCCCTTCTTCGGTATCCCAGCCGTCATAGTTTTTTCTTAAAAACCTTAGACCTGAAGTTTTGCGTCCCCAGTTTTCACTGGGTTTGCCTTTTCGTTAAGGGTTTAACGTTTGATTAGTTCCAAGCCATGAAAAAAGCTCTGCTTGGAATTACCAATACAGAGCCTAACTTGTCCTAATCAGTTAAACACCTTTGGTAACCCGGCTATCATAGTCT
The DNA here is from genome assembly GCA_026418275.1 of Clostridia bacterium. Taxonomy (GTDB): domain Bacteria; phylum Bacillota; class Clostridia; order Acetivibrionales; family DSM-2933; genus SKW182. The sequence goes on along the minus strand of JAOABQ010000049.1, from coordinate 3,281 downwards.
TTCGACCTTAGACCCGTTGCTTTGCGTCTCTACCTTTCAGTAGATTTGCCTTTGTCAGCGTGATAAAACAATATTCAGTTGTCATATACAATTATATTATATACCAATTTTTATAGAATTACAATATCTATTCTGCAATATTCACCATATATATACCCTATTTTGCATAGACTTCATTACTATCCTTATCTCTTGTGAACTTATGTGTAACAGTACTTTCCACAATTTGTCCATAAGCCCAGTGAGTTTTCTTAACATCCTTGAATGGTGTATCTACTCCTTTTAATGGGCCTCTAAAGAGCATCCGGTTTAACATTGTTACCACTTCAGAACGTTTGATTTTTGAGTCCGGCTTGAATGTACCGTCTTTATATCCGCTAATAACTTTGATCCGGTATACCTGTTCTATTGCTTTTAACGCCCAATGTTTTTGTACATCTGAGAAATGCTTTTCAACTGGGTCTACATCCGGCAGATTCATATATCTCGCTATAACAGCGGATAACTCAGCCCTCGTAATCGGTGCATTCGGACGGAAGGTATTTCCCTTATCTCCTTTGAATAAGCCTGCGTCTGTTACCGCTTTAACGTATTTGGATGACCAGTCTTTCTTTTTTACATCTTTATAAACATCTGCATTAACCTCTTCCAAAGGAAGCTTCAAAACTTTTGACAGCATAGTAGCTACTTCTGCTCTGGTAACTTGATTTTCCGGCTTGAAGGTTTTATCCTTGTATCCGCCCACATATGCTTCATGTACAGCATTTTCAAACCTGTTGGAGTAAATCAATGTCTTTAATTCGGAGGAAGTCAGTTCTTCCGAGTTATCTGCCTTAGCAAGAACCGCCTCATTTGATACGATATACTGCGCGTCCCGCAACTGCTCAGATATCAGTTTATATACAATTTGTTTTGATTCGTTGGCGCCAAGTTCATCTACATTCCATTCAACTGTATTTCCTTTTGCTGTTCCCCCTGAAATGTCGGAAATTTTGGTGTATTGTGGTATTTGTGCTATAACTTTTAGTCCTGTAATATCTATATTGGTATTGTTTTTAAAATCAATCGTGTATGTAATAGTCTGCTGCTCTTCATAAATCGCTTTGTCTGCACTGAGAGAAATTGAGTAATCATCTACCGGAGCGCCAGGAATATTATTATTTCCATTTGGTCCATCTATAACCGGAGTAGGCGTATTTGTCGGCTTTGCTACCGGTGTAGCAACAGGTACGGACGTAACCACAGGCGGATTTCCTCCCTGGTTAGAAGTCGGAGTTGGTGTATTTGTAGGCATTGACGTAGCTGTCGGTTGTGGTGTTTGTGTTGTTCCTTCTACCTCTATATACCCCAAATCAAATCTTCCTATAGTTGAGTGCAAACTGGTGTCAGAGAATGAAGATGTAGGATGTTCTATAATATAATATTTATCCGAAGGTGCATCACGTTTTATTTTAAGCTTTACAGTACAAAAGGTGCCACTACCTTTTAGCGCTAATGTTCCCGCTGTACTGTCACTATAAAAAAATGTAACCAGCTTATAACCTTCCACACTGCGTTTTGAATCCAACAACCTTGCTTTTGAGCCCAGTGATGTAATCAAGCTTCCAGGCTCAACGGTAATATCCGCTTCATTTACAAGCTTTTCACTAAACCCTAAAGTAAAGTTAGCACCTGTTATTCCTTTTTGCGGAATCGAGTTAAAAACAACCGGTATATTCACGGTGTCTCCTGCCTTTACCTTAGTAGAATCAATTTTTACACCAACCGGGGCATTGATAGGTTCGGGCTGAATAAGAGCATATCCCATTAAAGCAGGACTGCCTGCTTTAATATATAGCGAAGTGCCCAATACGGAGTTTGGCATAGCTGCAGAGTTTTCAAACTTAACTTCTGTTTGTTGTTTCTTTAAAACCTTGAACCCAATGACACCCAGTGTACCCGTTTCCTCTGCAGGTCTTTCTCCTATAAAGGACTTACCAAAGTTTAATATTCCATTGTTTAGATTATGTGTAACTGTAGTTAGATCCGCATCTTTAAAGATATCCCCGTCCAAAGGTTTTGTTGTATTGGTATAAGCTGCTCCCGTATTTGGATTTACCGGCTGCAGTACATTCGGATCATACTTAATATTGATCTGAAAGGCTTGTGATAGACCATCGATTTTATTCACTTTCACGCTTGCTTTTATAATATCTCCCACATCTGCAAAGTAGCGGTCCATTTCAATTGTGATGTAGTGGTCATCAGGATTTGGTGCTGCGAAGACCAGGCTTGTCCCTGTAAACACATTTGTCAATAGTATTAATGCTGTTAAAATAAACGCAATCATTTTTTTTCTCTTCATTATAGATAACCTCCTTAAAAACTTATATATACCTTTTCCCAAAAATTAATAACCTTACAATTGCACCTCCTTAAGTGATTATGGTTTTATTTGAATTCTTCAAATTTATCTTAAGGAACAGCCAAGCCAGTTCCCTATATACAATTTAAATTACACCTTAGGAATAATTCATTTCAGCTTATGTAAAATTCAAGATCTACGGAACCATTTACCATAATTTATAGTACTTAAGATGAGTATACTAGACTTTTTTAAAAGAAGCAACGTTGAAAATTCGGTGCCCTCCAAAAACAAATACACAGGGTGTAAGAAGTGAGCTAGGTGAAAGATTGTTTTATTTATCTTAACATTATAATAATACCATTCACATCCAAATTCAATTGCGATTCTTGTTATTTACTGGACTAATTTGGCATAAGCAAAATAATAAGGAACCATCTCCTCTATCCCTTTAGATCGGAAATGATTCCTATGATTAGATTTAATCTTAAATTAAATTATACTTTTTTAACTATTTTTCTATAATAAGCAATTTGCAAATATTTATTTTAAATCCTCATAAATCTTATTGAGTAATGTACCGATATTGTCTTGTGAGTATTCCCAGAACATTGCTCCACCCAATTTGTTTGCTTTAATATAAGCAGTCTTATATCCAAAGGATTCTACATCATCGTATGTGATAAATCCGCCGCTGGTATTGGTTAAGTAACATGCTTTCGCTGCGTCATCCCATTTGCGTGTCCATCCGTTCTTGTTGATGAAGTTTGCAACCAGGGTTTTATATGTAGGCCACTCACTTCCGTTACGTCCATAGAACGGGAATCCCAGACAGATCTTGCTTGCAGGTACTCCGGCTTTAATATGGTTCTTTACTGCAGCGTCACAGCTAATTCCTGCACTGTACTGGGTCTGTCTCTTATACACATCTGACGCT
>JAOABQ010000026.1 GCA_026418275.1 Clostridia bacterium | reverse complement strand
GATTGCCGGGATTCCTTTTAAAAAGCTCCCTGTAGGAGTGCCTGTCGGAGCCGACAAGCTTTGTCTCAAACCTTTTTGTCATCAGCGTTTCACTCCTTTGTACAACATCATCGTAATTGCGTTTTATTATTCCATGCGTTTAAATATTCCATAATCAAAAAAGCGCTTTAAAACCCCTTCTAGTATTAAGATAAAATATCGATAACGAATTAACGCCATAAATATAAATATCAAAAGATAAAAGGAATATTAAAACGCTTTATTAGCACTCGTCATCATTGAGTGCTAATAATATTTTATTAAGTTCACTTTTCTCTGTCAAGATATTTTTTAAAAATTTTATGTTTTTTTATGAGGTATTTATCCAATATCCATCGCAAAAGTCCATGTTAGATGAAATGACTGCTTGGAATAAAACCTTGATTTGCGCACATACTTACATTCAGAGGTGATGGCATGGAATCACAATATGAATCTGAGAAGTGGATAGCTGAGTTAAAAAAGGGTACCAAGTTTAAAAGCCTTTGGGAATACTCAGAAAAATGCGAGAGTCCGCAAATAGAAAAAATACGGAAAAAACGTAATAAAAGAATGGACGATCAGCTATTTTCTGAATAAAAATACTTATTGCTTATATCAGCAGCTTTAATCGACATTGACCATCTTGACTTACCCAAATTTTATATATTAAAATAAAATTAGCACTCTATATCATTGAGTGCTAAACCTAAATATGCATCTTACCTTATACTTTTGTTAAAAATATTTTCAGGAGGCTATGGTGTGGTGATGAGATATGAAAGGAAGAGGGTATTACATTGTAATAATCGATGGCGATAAGAAAATAACACGTTTCTTAAGCAAAAAGCTTAAAGAGGTCGGATTTACTGTTCGGTCAGTCAATAATCCAAGAGAAGCTGAAGAAGCTATAAATGAACAAATACCTGATGTTATCCTTATCGATCTATCTTTTAAGGATTATGAGGGCAACAGCTTTATAAGCCGGATTAAGTCCAAACCCGAATGCTCTCAGATTCCTATTATTGCATTGTCAGGCTCCTTTGAAAGCTTGGAAGAATGCGATTTCCGTCAGCTGCTTAACTTGAATGATTTTATTCGGAAGCCCATACACATAGCAGAGGTTTTGACCAGGATAAATACTCAAATTAAAATCATGGAAATTCAAAATCGCTTAAAGCAGAAAAACAAAGAGCTGATGGAAAAGGCATCTCGTTTGGAGCAGGCAGTAAAAACTGATGAATTGACGAGTCTTTATAATAAGAAATACATATTAGAGATGCTGGGTGCTGAAATACAAAGGTCGGTACGCTATAAAAAGCCTTTATCTGTTATAATGCTTGACATAGATAATTTTAAAAGTATAAATGATACCTATGGGCACTTAGCCGGTGATAATGTACTTAAACAAGTGGCTGAAATCATCAGGTCATCTATCAGAGAAATTGACCTTGCAGGAAGGTATGGCGGCGAGGAGTTCGTTATTGTTGCTCCTGAAACAAGCCTTAATGGTGCACTCAGGCTTGCTGAAAGAATCCGGTATAATGTAGAAAATACCCGACTGCATCTTGATAATAAAAACAAAAATATTTCTGCTACAATCAGCGCAGGGGTACGATGTAAAATTCCATCAAAAGCCTATGATATTTCTAAAGAGACTAAACCTTTGATTGATGAAGCAGATGCCGCACTTTATCAGGCAAAGCGGAATGGGAAGAATAGAGTTGAAGTATTTATACCTTTAGAAAAGAGACAACATGCTGAACGAAACTCAAAGCTTCGAATGTATCCCAAGGACTTTTATAGAAGGAGCAGTTAGGCTCCTTCTTCCCTTCTCTTTCCTGCCATTAAAATACGCTGTAGTTTTTACTTCAATACTTCAATTAAGATTATATGCCATATCAATGTACTTCTTTGCTTTTTCAAAATCACCTGAATTTCTGATAGTTAACTCAAGTTCACCCGTACCCCAATGACCAACTTCCCGTACATCCCTTGAAAATCCATTTTCCAACTCAACAAGTTCAGGATTAACCCTCAAATAAAGCATTATGCATTTTAAACGTACCTCCACGCAGACTATATTCTTTATTTTTTTGAATGCCACATATAATTTTAACTGATTTTCTGTAACATCATAACCTAAAGCCAATATGTATTCCTTGATTGAATTATATAATTCCTCTATCTTTTTATCCGTTGACTGTAATTGCTCTACAAAACTCTTATCCGTTGATTGCTTTTTAACAATTTGCTCTGAAATCTCTTTTATTGGCTTGGCTGTATTAGAATTAATAAGCTCAAAAAGAATTAGGTCTTCTCCAAACTTCTTATATCGTATAATGTCAATATTGACCTTACTCCGCAATTGTAGACACTCAGAATCCCTCAATCTACGTTTTTCTACCAATCCCTGCTATGCCGGTTCTTTCAACTTAAAAGGCGGTACATAATTGTTCGCCGAATGTATCCGATTCCTGTTATAGAACAATTCTATGTATTCGAAAACCGCCTTTTTAGCCTCGTCCCTGGTTTTGAACTTATAATCATTAAGCCATTCCATTTTCAATTTACCCCAAAAGGATTCCATTGGTGCATTATCATAGCAATTACCTTTACGGCTCATACTGCAGATAAAACCATACTTTCTTAGAAGATTCTGGTACTCCTTGCTAGCATATTGTACGCCTCTGTCAGAATGTATTATTAATCCTGGCGTTGCCCCAGTTCTTCCGATTGCCTGCTTTAAGGCTGAACTTACCAAGTCTGTTTTCATCCTGTTGTCCATTGACCACCCTACAAGCTTTCTCCCATGAAGATCCATCACTCCAGCAAGATACAGCCACCCCTCATCAGTCCCAATATAGGTAATGTCAGATACCCATTTCTCATTTGATCTGCCGGTTGTGAAGTCCTGATTTATCAGGTTCTCAGCTATCGGTAAATTATGCTTTGAATTCGTTGTGGCCTTATATTTTTTTACTGTCTTTGACCTGATCCCATTTGCACGCATAATTCTAGCCACGCGCCCTAAGCTTGCCTTTTGATCGTCAGGAAGACTCTTTGCCATTCTGGGAGCTCCATATACATTCCGGGTTTCCTTATGTATTTTTCTAATAGTCTCCAGAAGGTTCTTGTTCTCCTGGCTGCGCTTACTTTCTGGCCTGCTGACATATGCATAATACCCGCTTCTCGATACATTTAAGGCCTCACACATCTTCGCAATCCGAAACCGGAAGCGGTGTTCATAGATAAAACTGAACTTTGTTATTTCTGATTTTTCGCGAAGTAGGCCGCCGCTTTTTTTAGGATTTCGTTCTCCTCTTTGAGGTCTGCCAGTTGGCGTCGTAGCTTCCTTATTTCATCATCCTCAGGTTTTAGATTACCGCTGCCGGGAAAAGCGCTCTCGCCGTCTTTCCTGTAACTCCTCACCCAATCCCTGACGGACGTGTAGTGAACTCCCAGCTCCTCAGCCATTTTGCTGATGGTAGTATCTTTAGATAAGATTCTCAATACTACCTGCTCTTTAAATGCCTTATCATACTTACCTTGTCCCTTCATTCAATATCCCTCCATTTTTTATTATAGAGGTTTTCTTTGTGTCCATCAAATCAGAGCAAGGTCAATAATCGATGCATTACCAGAGGATAAAAGAAATCTTATTGATGAAATCGAAGATTTGAGGGGTAAGAGAGAAATAATAACTTACAATGAGTTATACAAGCAGGGTTTCGTTGACGGAGCAAGGCTTTCGCAATTACCTTTTAAAGTTAAAAGACTATATGAAAAGCCGCCTCAGCATTTTTTAAGACCAGCTTCCAATGATGCCGCCATACAGGTTCATTAGGCAGCGACTCAGCTGGGCGCCGTGCCTTTAAGATAATGCATACCCCTTATCCCAAACATATAATTTTTGATTTGGGTATGCATTTTGACTAAAACAACGCTAAATATAAGGAAAAAGAAAGCCAGTTTTTACTTATAATTTCTTCCTAAATACAACGAAAGCCCTTGAAATCAAGGGCTTTGCATTGTATCAAAAAGTTAGTTCTTATTTGGTGGAGGCGAGGGGAGTCGAACAATTGACACCTTCTTCACAATGAATATTCTGCGTTCTTTTATCTTCCCCTCACTTCCTTATGTATCAAGTTCTTTATTACATTCCACTTCCCATATTTTCTTATGCAGTATTTTATACTCTAATACTGTATTTTTGTGTTTTAAAAGGATAATGTCTACCCAAATGTCTACCAAAAAGTTATTTCTTCCACCCCTCATAAACTGCTTCTTATATGTTCCCATATTGTCTTAATGGGTTTTGTTAAGCCATTCGTCAAAACTTTTCTTTGGAATTCTATAAGTGCTTTTAATTTTTATTACAGGAAATAAACTTTGTTTTATTAAGTCATATGCAACATTTTTGCTAATATCAAGCTTTACCATAATATCCTGAACAGTATATACCTCAGTATTAATAGCACTCACCCCACTTTCTACACTTTGATCTATATAATTAAGGTGTCATTTTTATTGATTTACAGAATTGCGAGGATTTTTCGATACATCCGGAACTTGAGATCCAATTCCATTTCTCTACCAGCCTTACAGTGAAGTACTTTTATCAATAACGTTACGTTTCGCTTTTTAGTATATTCTCTTGATCGAGACCAGCTTCTTTCGGGCTGTTATTCAACCACTGTTCAAGGGCATGTTTCGGTATCAGGTATTTACGCCCTAATTTTTTGGCCGGGATTGCTCCCAGTGCAAGCAGTTCATACACTTTGTTCATTCCCATTCCTAGTAATGTAGCAGTTTCCTCTGGAGTGTAAATCAGTTTTTCTGGCATTATAAGCCCTCCTTTTTCATATTCAACCTTGTGGTTATTTGAAGAAGGAAATAACTTCTTTCTCTAAACCGCAAGAAACTTTAATTTTAGAAAGCAAATAATAAGCTCATCTACTTTTCTGGACTGCTCTAATGTATTTTCCGTCAATCCTTCATGCTTTATGAGCTCATTAAACTTGCTTCTCTCTATTTCCAACAGGTGACCAATCATAAGTAACCTCGCTGTTTGAAGTAATTAACCTAAAAAATTCAATTTATTGGATTGATTTAGACGAGAAATAATGAATCTAAAGAATTTATTGAATAGTCTTATATTTCCATGCTATAATATATAAGAGAAGACACCCTTTCGGATGTCTTCATGTGGATTAATTAGGAACGTCATTAGATGCGTTCCTTTTTGTTTTTCTGGTTATAATCTTTCTGACCTTCAGCACTGATATGTACAGCATGATCGTGCTGCCGAGAATGCCGACGATCTTATAGATTATATCCAGCAAGTTCAAAAAGTTTTTCACCTTATCACCCCCTTTTTACAGAGAGTTGCAAAGCTTATCTATTGATCAGCCTTGCTTTCTCCCTGCAAAATGAGGTTTGTTCCTAAATTTCTCCCCAATAGAAGTATACATGAACTATTGCATTTATACAAGTTTTACCAAGTTATAAATAGCTTTATCGCCTATCAGTTCCCGCGAGGGTGCTCCTCCCAGTATTTACACCGGTGGGTATATTACCCTTTAAGTACTGTGGTATGCTCTATGCACGCCTCTTTATACAGTACACCAAATGTATCACTTCGGCACAGTATATGGTTGTCAAAGTGCAAATGTCAAATATCATGACATCGTTAATGTTCGGCAATGCTTATATTGAATATTTCGGTGCGGCGGAGCCGCAGTTCCGGTGTGGCGTGAGCCACCTGTCCGGAACCACTGAGCCACCAACCTTTTTCATTATTCACTGATCTTTTTATCTAAACCATATACCTCACGCATGGAAATATCTCTCGA
>JAOABQ010000093.1 GCA_026418275.1 Clostridia bacterium | reverse complement strand
TATTACTTTGGTCCTGCTAGGTATAATAATGATCTCCAAAAAATGATAAATGAATACAAAGCGTATTGTGCCAAGTATGGCCATTCTTAAAAGGAGTGAGGGCATGTCAAGTACAGTTAAAAAGGTTCCGGTAGCGAAGCAGAAAGAAATGATTTGCAAGGAATTTGAATTGATGTGTCATATCAATAATCGTGAAATATCTCATGTAAGGGCCGATTCACTCACAATCATTCAATGTGTGTTCGAAAATACTCCTTGTCAAGTGGTGGCAGATAAGATCGACTTCAAAGTAACGGACGGGGAGAAGTGGTTATTTGAAGTGCCAAGGGCGGATGTGGTAGGAGGTTGGTGGTAGTGGATAATTTGATAAAAACTATGAATAGTTGCTATTTGAGATTAGGGTATAAGGGAAACATGCAGATTAAGAGATACATGATGAACAAGTTTATTTCTTTAAGGTATTTGAATTGTGGCTGTTTGAGGTTTCCAGGACAAATTTAGTAATGGATTTTAATGAGAACTAAATAGGGTAGGGGAATAACAGCTTTGGCGACATCTTGGGGAATGACAGAAATTTGTTTACATAATAACATCTGGGCGACAACCTTTGCAAACACTGATTAAAAATTTTAATCCCTACCCTTTTAGATATATTTTAGGAAGGAGGATGAAAAATGCAAGTAAATATTCTTTCAGTTCAAGAAGTAAAATTCCCTGGTAACGATGGTAAAGAGGTGCATTATTTAGAAATCTGGTTTCAAGACCCGGAATACAATTCAAAGCGCCGGACAATAGGGATTGTTCCTACATCCATAAAGACTTCGAAAGTTGCGCTGATCAATAAGATTCAAAAGCCAGGTCCGGCAGAGTTCGTTTTTGAAACACGTTTTTGGAATGGGGAGCCAAAGTCCGTTTTGACTGATATACGGATTGACAGCAAGTAATGACGTCTTGGGGGGCGGTGGGGTGAGTGAAGAAATTAGTAATTTTGTTAGGAATGTTGATTGTTCTTTGTGTTAACGTGGCGATGGTTTGTGCAGATTATGATTATAGTTGGGGCATTGATACAAATTATGATTACAATTTTGTTTACCAATTTAAACTGGAAGATGGCAGTATAAAGCAAGTCGCAATTAATACGAATAAAAAATGGTACTTATCGCAGAGGATGTTATTTAACATAGAGCGTACGGAGTGGATGGGTTATTGGAAAATTAACAATTCTGTAACGAATTTTGATGAAGTTGTTTCTGATTCGGGTATACGTGCTAGTTTTTCTGAACATCAGGAGTTTCGAATAATTTATAGTAGTTATGATATAGAAGACGGTTCTGGAAATGTAGTATTTCCAAAAGGAATTGAGGCTGTTAATGATACTATAGATATCCTCGTTGGGAAGGGTTCAAATTTTGCTAAGTTAAGCGAAAATAGCACTCCAAATTTTGGTTTCTTGCCTGATATTAAACTGTCTTTTCCTACAACTGGGATTAAAGGCTTTGAACTATCTATAACGTGTGATCAAGAGTCTTTTGAGAAGACTTATCAATTGCCTGCTTATGAAATGGTCGATGCGGTACCAGCTAGTAAAGAGTTGCTTATAGACTCTAGTAAGATCGGTTACAAGGGAAATAAAGTCTATCACTTACTTATCCGTGGTTTGAATTCTGAAACCAATTATAAACCTACTGACCAAGTGATTTATGTAAAAAACTACTACTTTTCGATCAACAATACTAAATCAGAATGTTTTATTACTAATATAACCGATAATGAAAAATTTGAGGTATATAGGCCTTTGGATGTTCGAAAGGAAAATTATCCATATGCAGTTGATGTATACCTTGATGGAGTGGTTGTTGGTCAATTTGAAAAAGATGCGGGATCAAGACAAATTGGTAGATTTACCGGGGCTATGTATGGTATTGGTACGCATAAGGCGAAGTTGATGAAACGTGATAGTGCTGTAGTCATACAAGAAATTACTTTTACGTTGACAAGTAACGTTGGTGCTCCAAATGGAGGTACTTTACCGGAACCGGGAAAAATAGTTCCTCCGGAAGATTACAGTGGTGAAAAGTTCGACCCATTAGATCCAACGACTTGGTTTAACCCTATTGTTGGTCCGCTTAAGCGATTGTATGGAGGGATAAAGGGTCAAGTAGAGTCTGTTTTTACTATATTTACATCAATGGTACCGTTTTTGCCGCCTGAGTTCACAGCAATGTTTACAATTGGTCTTGCGGTTGTTATTCTTTTGAGAATAGTGGGGAGGTAACAACGTGACTTTAAGTCAAATTTGGGCTAAGATATTCAGTTTTGTTAATCTTTTGAAAGTTCCTATTCCTGTCGGAGAATATTCTATAACAGTATGGCAGCTAATGATCTTTTTCTTTTTGCTTTATGAGTCTTCAAAGGTTATATATGGTATTTTCAAAAGGAGGTAGTATGACAACGGAGCAATTTTTGATCAGTTTTTTAGGAGTGTTTATGTTTTTTGGGAGTTATTTTGCAACTAAATGGTGGTGGATGGGATGGAAGCGATCTTAAACTTTTTTGGTTTAACTCCGCCCCCGGGATTGGAGTATTTAGGTTACATTTTAAGAGGGTGTTTGTCAATAGTGGTATTGGTTGAACTATTTGGAATGATTAAGTCACTTTTGGGAATTTCAACAAAGTAATGGGGGATTTTTATGGAAAATAGAAGTGGAAGTAAAGCAGGATTAGTTGTTATTGGAATATTGATGTTAGTAATAATCGTGGCGAATGTTATTAAATATGCTTAGTACCGTTAGGTATTATATAAAACAAAAATAGGGAGGAAAGAATATGTTTTTAAAGATGAAAAGTTTTCTTGAAAAGGCAAAGAGTAATAAGGTTGTAACGGCTGGTGCTGTTACAGCTGGAACCGTATCAAGTTTTGCAGTTAGTGCTTTTGCAGTAGATGAACCCAGTACTGGTACTGCAGCAGATGTAAGTTCAGTTGTAGCTTTGCTAAAAGGATTGTTGGGGTTATTTAGTTATTATCCTCTCAATATAATCCTTTTAATGGGATTGGCATACAAGGGATTTACGCTCTTTCATAAAGCAAAGAAATCAGCGGCATAATCATCTCGCAGATAGCTTGTTGTTGGCATCTTGGGACTATCGGGTGATAGTCCTTATTTATTGGAGGGCATATGGTTATTTTTCAAAAATTAAAGCTATTTGTTCAGCAAGGTCTATTTTATGTATTTTGGCGAATAGTTGACATTATTATATATTATCGTGATAGGCTTTACCTTAATTTTGATGGTTTTGGATTGCATATTTATTGTGGGATGTTTGGATCAGGTAAGACAAGTACAATGGTTAGAGATGCTTATATGACTGCAAAGCGATATCCGCAAGTAACGATTCTTACCAATATGAAGTTATTCTTTAATGATCCGCAAAAAACAATTCTTTCTGAAATAGTCCGTTTTTTAAATGATAAGCTTCCGGAAAAATATACCCCTTATGTAAAATTTGGATTGCTCCCTTTAATGTTTTATAAACCCGGTCTAAATAATAATATACTTCCCTTAACAGATTATAAAGATATCGTTACTTCACCTCCAAATACATTAATTTTGCTTGATGAATTATCAAGTGTGTTTAATAGCAGGGATTGGAAGAAACAAGGGATTCCGGCTCCGCTTTTAGGAGTTTTGCTTCAAGTGAGGAAAGAAAGAAAAATGTTAATGGCAACGGCCCAGAGGTTTATTCATGTTGATGCTCTTTTAAGGCAGATAACATTTACTGTTAGAGTTTGTAGTTGCATGGCTGGGCGCTGGAATTGGGTGAATGTTTATGATGGATGGGAATATGAAAATCAAAATCCTGTTAAACCTGCTACGCTCTTAAGATTGTATGCGTTTATACAAGGTAATTCAATTAGGAATTTATATGATACATATGAGATGGTTCAGAAAATTAAAACAGCAGAGTATATGACGGATGAGGAAATATTGGAAAAACAGGGTGCAGGTTCTGTGAATAATGTAACTGTTATGGTTCAGGAAGGCAAGAAAAAGCGTAAGAAGTTGTTGTAGTGGGAAAGGTGGGGAAGCGCCCGGGAGCGAAAGCAGGGCGCCCCACTCCCACTACAACCGACGATTCAATAGGAGGGTAATTCTTATGAAATTTAAATTTGTGATTGATATTATTAAGTGCTTGAGAAGAAGGAAACAACCGTTTTTGACCATTGGTCAACCTAGAAAAGTTTTATTGTGTCTGGATTGTTGTAGAAAAAATGAATGTATTGAGAAGCGTGATAAATTACATGTGGCGTATCCGAATTGTTACTATGCTTTGAACATCGGCGTAGCCGATTAATTCCGTTTCCGATTAGGGGCGACCCGTGATACATGACTCGTGAGTTATGCCCGATGGCAAAGCTCCAGGGTGGAGCACGCAGGCCATTGCGATTTAGAATGCTTGAAAGTGCTTGTTTATGAGGCGGACGGCCACTACAGTGATTGAAACACATAGTTGTTCGAGGAACTGTATTATACAAATTACTATTAACACACTACTTTGATTAATAAGGGGTTTTAAAATGGCTACTTTTAGATGTGAATGTGGCTGTAGCGAGATAGTATCACAAGAAAAGGATGAAGATTACGGGCAATATTACATTATAGTTGAATGCCAGAATTGTGGGTTTTATTGGGAAGGGTATTATGGCTACTGTGAATAAAAGGGGAGGTATTTTTTTGAATAATAAAAATGCGCAAAAAATTATAAAAAAGTTGTATCCTTATTCTTTCTTTTTCTTATGGGTGTCTGCTTTAGTATTGTTTGCATCATCGCCTAATTATCTTATAGTTCATAACCACGCAAAGCAGATTTCTAAAAACGTTTTGGTTGTAATGATAAGTGTTTCACTCTTGGTAATGGTTTTAAATCTTTTAGTATATAAGCGAGAGTCCAGTGAACACTCTGTATGTAAAATTGCTAATGATCAGGATTATATGGATTGAAACATAGAGTTTTTTTGGGTGTTTTCCATTTCTTGATTGTTTTATTAAATAGATTGCTAGAGAGAGTATGTAGAACCAATAAGGAATTATTATAAAGAAAATACTGTAAAAAGTTTTAATCATGAGAAGCTCCTGTTTAAAAGTATTTGTAAGAAATATTATATAGGAAATTAATGGATTTATCAATAACATGAAAATAAGGGATGTTTTATGGATTTTTATAAAAAGCTTTTGAGGGTTTATTTAGATTATGGAACGTTAAATGCAATAATTTATTGTAAGAGGAAAAGGGGATTATCATTTAAAGAAGGTTTTAAGGTTACTCGTTTAGTTGTTCGGGATTTTAGGCAGGAATATCCCGAAATTAAGGAACGAAAGTTTGTTAGGACGATATATGGGATCTGTGAGGGTATGTCAATGATTTTATTTGGAGGATACATATTATTAAGATTTTTAAGTAATAGCAATTTTCTATTGATAAAGCAAGAAGCAATGATGATTGATAGTCAAATAGTTTTGATAATTTGGTTGATCTTCATGGCAGGTTATTTAATTACTAGTTTTTTGAGGGTGAAAGAGTAAAAGAAGTAGTTTTCCCCCCTCCTTGCTATTAGGGGGGGTCACAAGACCAGAACCGCGGCGCAATACTTTGACCCTAAACTGCTGTTATCCGCGCTTTAAAAACTAAAAGGGGTTGATCTTTTGAGGCTGATTTATAAGTATTTTAAATATAAATGCAAGGATGTTGAAGTAAAGAATAAAACTCTTGAAATAAAAACTTTAGAAAAACTTATTCGGTATGAAATTGTAAGAGAAATTCTTCCCGATGAAAGAATGAAAAAGCGTTTGAAAGAAGTAGGGTCTGAGAATGATAGATTTTTTCTATGTAAGAAGAAAGGAATTAAACAAGCAATGTATCAAATAAATGTGAGTTCGTGGGGATTTGTTGAAATAAAGATTATATATATGAGAGGGTGGGGGAGAAATGTATTTACCAATGATAGACACATTAATTTTTTCCGTTGATATTAAGGATTACGTAGAGAGAAATTCAAAACTATTTGATAGTTTATATCAAAAGAAAACCCAGGCCAAAAATGCTGAAAGTGAAAACCGTACAGAGATAGTTTATATAAAACTCGGAAATATGACTTTTGAGGTGCTTGGAAACGGTAAAAAGGGGTTTGCTTACATATTACATAATGACTTTTATGAATTGAATTTAGCCCAATTCAGAAGTGAAAATAAAGAGTTTTTCCCAGTGTTTGTAAGGATAAAAGCTGAATGTCTTTGGTCTCAATCTCCTGAAAAAGCTTATGAAAAAATATATGAGTGGATGGAAGAAAATTTAGGTGAGATCATTAATGAGAAAATAAGTCGTATTGACCTTTGTTGCCATACTGACGAATTGGAATTAGAAATATCTGATATGGAGAGGTTTAGAGGAACATTTCATAACTTAGTTCCACATTTCTATCGAAGAAAGCTTAATGCAATGTGTTTTGGTTCACGGAAATCAAGTTCTATATACTGCCGTATCTATAATAAGAGTTTGGAAGTTCGGCAGACAAGAAATAAGGACTGGTTTTATGATATTTGGAAGGCAAAAGACATGAAAACTAAAAACGTTTGGAATGTTGAATTTGAATTACATCGCGATCATTTGAAAGACTATAACATCAATACAGTCAAACAGGCTTTCGATAGTTTGCGAAGTATGTGGGAATTGCTAACAAAAAAATGGCTGGTACTGATTAATCTTGATGCAAGTAGAAAAAGTCGTTGTAGTACTAATTATATTTGGTTTAAGATTCAAGAGTCTTTTAAAGATTATAGATCGCAAGAATTGGTTAAACGAAATAAGCAGTTGCAGCGGGAGGCCGAAGCAATAATACCAAGCATGTTCGGGAATATAACAACATTCTGCGCAAAAATAAATGTATCAGATGAAAACATGGCCTTCAATTTATTAAAGATATATGGAAGAAAGTATTTTGAAAGTAAAGCTGACGACTTCGGTTGTACGGTATTGAAAAAGAAATCGTTGATAAATAGAAATGAAAATATTCTAAGTAAAAAAGAGTTCATAAATGAAGAAGATCTGAAAGTATTTGAAATGGAGGGAGATTTATGAGTCTAATTGCGGTAACTGATTATAGTATGTTATCTGGGGAGCATGGTGTCACTTCTAAAATAAAACGTACCCTTAAAGATATCGCTAACAATTTTGTGTATATCGGTTTTCTTCTATGGGAAGTAAGAGAGAAAAAATGTTATTTGCAAGATGGATATAGTTCTATTGTTGATTATGCGCAGCAGGAATTGGGGTTTAGTAAGCAGACGACTTATAATTTTATTTCAGTGTGTGAAAAGTTTTCTGCAACTGATAAAGAAGGTAGGCCAACAATGCATTTAAGTTTGCAATACAAGGATTTTTCTTATTCTCAGTTATCAGAAATGCTTTCGTTGTCCCCAGAGCGTAGAAGAATTATTACTTCTGATATGACTGTTAAGCAAATTAGAGAAGTGAAAAAAGAAGTCCAGACGTCTGGACTCGAAAATTCCGAGAATTCCTTGAAAGGTTTGATTACGTCTTTAAAAAAGGTAGAGAAAGAACCAGATCCACTGAAAAAAATTCAAATTATGATGTCAGAAGATTTAATAAAAGCACCTGAGCAGGATCCAGTTATAGAAGTTGAATATGAAGTAAGTAAAACAGACTCTCGGCAGCTGCCAGAGAAGTATAAAAGTTTAGACATAGATTATTTAGAAGGCTTGATTGAAAAAGAAGAAGCAGTTAACGAAATGGCTTATTGGATGAAAGAATATGACCATTTAGAGCAAAGAAATAGAGATCTTGAAAAAATGAAGTCAGGTCTTTATGATTTGCTTAAGGAAATAGATAAGAAATTCAACAAATTAACTAAGCTGCAATTGAGAAATTGTATAGCAGACTTTATATCTACAGGTGGAGAAATTCAATTTAATGAAAATTAAATATGTGTGTTGTGGAGCTTGGTTATGAAAAGTTTTTTGGGAAAGAGTAGTTAACTAAAAACGAATATAAAGAGGCTGGGAAGTTATTTAAATAATTTTAACATTAATAGGACATGTTGAATAATTCATATGTATTAATAGAGGTGAGGTTATGAAAAAAGAAACAAAGTATGTTATTGAAGAAGTCTTTGAAACAAATGACTTGGAAAAAAGAAAAGAAAAACTTGAAGAAATCATTTTGAGAATTATAAAAGGTTCTGAAATGCTAAGAATAGCTTGATTTATCGTTATAACTATCTGGAAACAGGTAGTTATATTTCTAGGGGGTTGTTTGAGTTTGATTAAGGTTGCTATATATTGCCGATTATCGGATGAGGATAAAGAAAAGGTAAATATTTTAAATGAGAGTGAAAGCATACAAAATCAGAAAAATCTATTGACGATGTATGCACTGGAAAGAGGTTGGGATATCTATAAAATTTATTGCGATGAAGATTATTCCGGATTAGATAAAGACCGGCCGGACTTTAATGCGATGATAAGGGATGCAGGAACAAAAAAGTTTAATGTTATCCTTTGCAAAAGCCAGTCAAGATTTACTAGAGATATGGAATTAGTTGAAAAATACTTACATAACAAATTTATAGAATGGGGAATAAGATTTATTGGGATTGCTGATAATGCGGATACCTTTGAGAGGGGTAATAAAAAATCAAGACAGATTAATGGGCTTGTGAATGAGTGGTATTGTGAAGATGTATCCGAAAATATTAGGCTAGTGTTTGATAACAAAAGAAAAAGCGGAAAGTTTATCGGTTCATTTGCAACCTATGGATATAGTAAAGACCCTTTTGATAAAAATAAGTTGGTTGTAGATGAAGAAGCGGCTCATGTGGTAAGGATGATATTTAAGTGGTACCTGGAGGGGTACGGAACGCAACACATAGCCTATATGCTAAATGAGCATGGAATGCCTAATCCAACGAAATATAAACAGGAAAAAGGGATGAAATTTAAAAATTCATCTAAGACAGATAGTTATGGACTATGGAATAAGACCACTGTAAAGAGAATTTTAAAAAATGAAATGTATATCGGAAATATGGTTCAATCCATTCGGAAAAAGGTTAGTTACAAGTCAAAAAGAATGATTGTATTGCCCAAAAATGAATGGATTGTTGTAAAAAATACACATGAACCAATTATTGAAAAACAAGTGTTTATACAGGTTCAAAATAGAATGAACTCGAATATGCGAAGTACAGGCGAAGGGCAAGCACATCTTTTTGCTACGAAGATAAAATGTATGGATTGTAAAAGTACGATGCATAAGGTAAAATCAAGTAATGGAATGGTTTATCTAAGATGTAAACTGTATACTGTTGATCCTAAGAAAAATTTGTGTACAAGTCATTCGATTAGGATGGATAAGTTAATTGAAATTGTTTCGGGCAAGGTAAAATACTATATTGAAAGTTATACGAAAGAAGAAAATTTAATAAGCAAGTTGAGATTTGAGGAAGGTCTTAAGGATAAAGTAAGTCAAATGAAGTTGGAAATTGAAAAAATAAAAGTTGATATTGAAGATAAGTCCCAAATTATTAAAGGTTTATATATTGATAAAGTGAAAGGCGTATTGGAAGAAGGACAATTCATAGAATTAAATAGAAGTTTTAGTACTGATAAAGAAAACCTTTTGAATAGGAAGTCAAAGATTGAAGAGGAAATAAAAAGGTTAGAAGTACAAAGTGATTCTTTTGAAAATTTAATCAATATAGTCAATAAATATAGGGACTTTAAAGAGTTGACTAGAATGATGATTAATGAACTTATAGGTAGTATAGAAGTTGGGGAAAGGGATAAAGAGACTGGAGAGCAAAAGATAAAGATCCACTGGTTGTTTTAAAGTGTGATACTTTGTGTTAAAGAGACGGCACCACATGTTGTTGATCCTAAGAATCCGGGGGCTGTCGATGAAATTATTCACCTGGGAGATTTTTGGAATGAGGAAGGGATAAGGAAAAATAAACAAGGTGTCTTAAAAGACAACAAGGAAGTCGGAAGACTTTTTGCCCGGGCATATAGGTACATAAAAGCAGCCTTTTCAATATACGAGGATACAGCAGTTATAAATAGTTGGGCCATTGACCAGGCAAAAGTCAACAGGGCATGTGCAGATGTGCTGGATGACTTGTTCGGGAAGATTCCTCTTGCCCCCAATGAAGGAAGACAAAGGCATTTATTTGGCAGTGCCATCACGCCTGACGGTTATAAAAATCACCTTGCTTCTGTATTGACCACTTTACAAGTCTATGCTGTCAAAGGGGGACAGGGAACCGGTACCGAGAAAGTACTTGAAAAGATAAGGTCTGCCGCGGTTGAAAGAGGTTTTTATGTAGAATCCTACTACTGCGCTTTAGATCCTAAAAAACTTGAGCACTTGGTGATTCCGGAATTAAATGTATCTTTTACTACTGTGAATAAATATCACGATGCAGATATGAAGTATTTTGGGGAAGTTGATCTGGATCTGTTTTTGGATCAATCCATTCTTGAAGAATACCAGGATACATTAGCATATAATCGAGAACAAGTCGACGCTTTACTAAATACAGCAATTTGTACCATTGGAAAGGCAAAAGCGATTCATGACCATATGGAGCAATATTATATTCCCAATATGGACTTTGAAGCAATTCAAAGGTGCTGGGAGGCTACTTTGGCGAGAATTATCGAGTATGCCAAGGAATTTAAATGCTAAAAATACATAAATAAAAAAGAGCATCCAATGTAATATGATACTTTGGGTGCTCTTTTCCGTATAAGCAATATTAAGATCTACATTGCATTAAAGTAGAAACAAGAAACCAAGGAATCAGGTTAGAGGATGTAAAAAATCTTGTGGTGCGTCCGGGAAAGGACATATAGTTTAACAGGTGGAAATCCTGTCTGGTAATCCATAAGTCGTGGAACCAGTAGCGAGTCTTGGAGCATTATGAGTAATCATACTGTTTAAGCGTAGACAGTCAGGTGACAGGCC
>JAOABQ010000079.1 GCA_026418275.1 Clostridia bacterium | reverse complement strand
TTTCGGGTACGACTGCCTATAAAAGTTTCCATTAAATTCTAGTAAATATCAAGTTTTCATGTATTGGCTGACTATCCCTAAATTATTGGATATGTCAACCGATGAAATTTTGTAAAAAAGTTTTATGCAACATTATTGAGTTTATTTACCGTTTTTCATTATTAAAAATACCCGGTGAATTAACAAATCCCACAGAGGCAGACTAAATTTTAAATATTATAACAAACATGATTGTTTTTGTGACTTCGATATGAATTATATTATGTTCGCCAGAAAACATATATGTTTTTTGACGGAATAATTTAAACTTTAACTATTCATTGAGCCTCGGGCTCTTTTCAACTTCTACACGTAATTCGTTTTTCTACTCATATTTTATATTTAGAACTTTCTTGATACTTTCCCTTCAATTTCAATTGTTTTTGGTGTGTAAAAATGAACATCCAAGCTCTTTAGTCCTATAAATCATATAGTAATCCTATACTTGCCTCCTTGTTTAATGTTTGCTATGTGAAGCTGGTTAATGAATGCTAAATTAAGGATGGGAAAATATCACCCCTTTTCATTTTGGGGTTATAAAAGTTCACACTTACCAGATAGATATGTTTAATTTATAATGGTACGGGTATATCTAAAATACTCAATAAATGCATGAAACACCATTTACTTCAAGTAATTATTTTTTAGGGAAGTAGCTGCGTTTATTAAAAGTACTTATATTCTGGACTTATCCGTAGGTTCCGGTTTATATGTATATTTAAAATACATTACGAGGAGGATTTAAAATGAAGCAAAAAATGGCAGTTCTAATTTTAGCAGTACTTTTAGTTTTCACTGTAGTTCAAGCACCCTCATCAACAACTTTCGCGGCAGCAACTGGTGTTCCCGGAACTCCGGCCCTCACACACAATAATTATGGCAATGTGAGCAATTACACCATTACTATGAACATGTGGTGGGGGAATAACGGGACATCCTGGAAACTCTATGAAAACGGAACCGTAATTCTTACGCAAAATCTCACAGATAACTCACCTAACGCGCAAACAGCAAGTGCAACCTTCACCGGAAAGGCCGGCGGTACATACACTTATAAATGTGATTTAATCAACGCTTATGGTAAAACTACAAGTTCCACGATCACCGTAACCGTAAATGGCGCAATTTCTACTCCGGTACCGACCAATACGCCAACCAATACGCCTACGAATACACCAACCAATACACCAACCAATACACCAACCAATACACCACCTGCTGCCAGCCCTAATGTAATTCATCCTACAGAAGGCAATATTGCAGTCGGGAAAACAGTGACAGCTTCGCATACCAGTATCTACGATACGGCGCTTAAAGGTGCAGACGGAGATTTTTCAGCACCATCTCGCTGGACCTCCTACGACACGGGAAATCAAAGCTTTGAAACTTTTGAAGTTGATTTGGGCGGTCTTTACTCCATCAACATGACAAACCTGAGATTGTATGATGACGGAGGTGGAGTTATTACTCCGAAATCCTATGAAATTAAGTATATGGATGCAAACAATACCTGGCAGTTGGCGGCATCGAACAACAGTCCTCAGGGAAGCATTTATGGAACTACATCAAATATTAACACTTTTGTACCTGTAATAGCCAAAAAGGTTCAAGCGGTGCTTTATAAGAGAGACAACCGCCAGTCCTATGAGGGCGTTGGTTTTACGGACTTTGAAATATACAGCAGCGAAATACTTGTTGTGAAAGCGGATATACGCATATCTTTAGTTGCAAATTCTGAAAATCCGGACATTGTTAGCAAAATTTCAAACCAATTCAATACAATTAATTCCAGATTTTCCGACAACGGAGTAAAAACCTGCTTTGTACCCTACAAAATGAGCTGGTTTTCAGGGAACCCATCAGACTACAGATGGAGCATTCCATCTAACCATACTGAAGATGTAATTGTCATTTACAATTCTTCCACTGAAACAGGACACAACGGTGGATTCGTGGGTGATATGGATGTCGACTGGGACGGTCTGCCCAATTACAACGGAGCATATACAATCGGTCATGACTTCGGCGGAGGACTTTTCAGTGATTACGGAACCGACGCATTGATCCATGAGTTCGGACATCAAAGAGGGTGCCCGGATCTTTACATCGGAGCAGGTTATGAGCAGTATGAATACCCAGGACTGTGCATTATGAGAAGTCCCTATGGTTCAAAAGTATTCTCGAAGAACGCAATCGATTTATTCAATAATTATGCAAAACTTAAGAGGACAAGGATAACTCCTGACAACCGTGGAATGGAATTTGCAGCAGGGGGAACTCTCATCAAGTCGGACATCAACCAAACATTAAGCGGCACCGATGATGTACGCTACTACAGCATATTTGTGAAAAATAGCTTTACCAAGCTAAAGGTTAAGTTGACCGGAAGCACCAGCGCCAACTTTGATTTATATGTAAAGTATCAAAACATGCCCACTTTGAGTGATTATACAGCAAGTGGAACAACAGCCACATCCAATGAAGAAATAACCCTTACTCCAAGTATTGGAAAATATATGGTAATGGTAAAATCCAAAAATGGAAGCGGCACATATAACATTGATTTTTCTGTTGAGTAGATAAAAAAGTAAAGAACCCCTCTGGAAACAACCTAAGTAATTCTTGGGTTGTTTTTTTCTGTTATTAAGTGCCTCGAAACGTAATTTTTTTCTAGGGTATGGGAGACACAAACAGAGGAAGTGCATTTTTAACACTTTAAAACTTAAAATTTGTTATGTTAAAAATCACAGGTTAAGTCAAAATACAATTTGGTATCCTTTAAAGGGCTTTAAAGCAGCTCACAGTTTGAGTTTAAGCAAGGGACAATGTTAAAATGATAATGAGAAGCGGGGAAGTAAAACCAAAAACTAAAACTTCAATTAAAGTAAGAAAGGAGTGGCCTCAATAATCAATCTAAGGCAACTCCTTTGTGGTACTTTAATCAATGTACTAAATTAAAATTTGTTTATGTGTTTTTCAGTTTTATTCAGCCCAGCTGTCAAGATACTTTTTCTGCTCCTCTGTCAGTTCATCGATCTTTACATTCCAAGACTTTAACTTCATGAAAGCAACCCGTTTGTCAATCACCTCCGGAACATCGATGACCGAGGTCCCGAGTTTGCTGTAGTTGTTGACCATATATTCTGCACTTAAAGCCTGTAGTGCGAAACTCATGTCCATTATTTCAGCAGGATGTCCGTCTCCCGCCGCTAGATTGACAAGCCGTCCCTTGGCCAGAAGGTTGAGCCATCTGCCGTCGGGCATTTTATAACCCATGATGTTTTTCCTTTGTTCTTCCTTTTCTACAGCCAGCGCTTCCAAATCAATGATGTTGACTTCTACGTCAAAGTGTCCTGCATTGCAAAGGATCGCGCCGTCTTTCATAACTTTATAATGCTCTTTATGGATAACATCCTTGCATCCGGTAACGGTAATGAAGATATCACCTTCTTTAGCCGCTTCCGACATAGGCATAACTTTATAACCGTCCATTATCGCTTCGGCAGCTTTGATGGGATCGATCTCGCATATGATGACGCTTGCGCCAAAGCCCTTTGCCTTCATAGCGATTCCCTTGCCGCACCAGCCGTAGCCAACCACAACCACGTTTTTGCCTGAAACAATGAGGTTGGTGGTCCGGTTGATTCCGTCCCATACCGATTGCCCTGTCCCATACCGGTTATCAAAAAGGTACTTGCAATAAGCATTATTAACAGCAACCATAGGGAATTTCAATAATCCTTCTCTTTCGAGGGCCTTTAGACGCAATACCCCGGTGGTCGTTTCCTCACATCCTCCCATGATGTGGGGAAGGAGCTCGGTCCTTTTGGTATGCAAAAGATTAATGAGATCTCCACCGTCATCAATAATGATATTCGGCTTATATCCCAGCGTTATATTCAAATGCTCCAAGTATTCCTCCTCAGTTGCATTATACCATGCATATACATTAATTCCGTCAGCAGCGAGTGCGGCGGCAACGTCATCCTGGGTGGATAATGGATTACTTCCTGTGACGGATATTTCAGCGCCTCCTGCGGCAATTACCTTGGCAAGATAAGCTGTTTTAGCTTCCAAATGAATAGAGAGACTAACCCGGACACCTTGGAATGGTTTTGTCTGGGAGAACTCTTCCTCCAGTGCCCGAAGCAAGGGCATATTTTTCTTAACCCAATTAATTTTTTGTCTTCCGTCTGCTGCGAGATTTAGGTCACGGACTATACTTTTCATAAGAATACCTCCTGGTAGTTAGTTTACTTCCCATGATTCAATGAGTTTCTTAACAAGATCGGTAAATTTAGTTTCAACATCTTTCGCGGTTTTCATAACTTCTTCATGATTTAAAGGCTGGGCTAAAATCCCTGCGGCCATGTTGGTAATACAGGATATGCCTAAAACATTCATTCCTGAATGTCTGGCTACAATGACTTCTGGGACGGTGGACATTCCCACTGCATCTGCCCCGAGAATGCTTAAAGCCTTGATTTCTGCAGGTGTTTCATACATAGGACCCTGTGCAAAGGCATATACCCCTTCTTTGATATCGATTCCTATGCTTTTGGACGTTTCTTTTGCTAGATGAATGAGCTTTTTACTATAGGCTTCACTCATATCTGGAAATCTTACACCGAACTCCTCCAGATTTTTTCCACGGAGAGAAGATGGTGCAAAGAAACTGATATGGTCCTTAATGAGCATTAAATCTCCCGGATGAAAGCTCTTATTGATTCCCCCGGCGGCATTGGTCACAAGCAGGTTGTCTATGCCGAGCTTTTTAAAAACCCTGATTGCAAAGGTCACATGGGGAACTTCATAGCCCTCGTACAAGTGAAACCGGCCTTTCATTGCGAGAACAGGCTTCCCGCCGATTTCTCCCAGCACCAGTTTGCCAGCGTGGCCGGCAACCGTTGTGACTGGAAAGTGAGGAATATCCTTATAATCAATTTCGATGGGATTTTGAATTTCAGATGCCAAAGGGCTAAGGCCGGATCCAAGAATGATTGCAATTTTAGGTATTAATTTAGTTTGAGACTGAATGTATTGAGAGGTTTCAGAAATCTTTATTATAAAGTCGTCCATGGTTTTCCTCCTGATGTGTTTTTTTACATTCATTATTATAACATTCTCATAAGTTTTTTAAAACAAAAATTGAAATTTGAAATCGATATTCGTTAGGGGTAAAGATAATTGAATGATTTTCCTCTCAAAACCGGATGAAAATGCAATTCATTGTAACGGATGAATCCATTAAAATCATTTTAACAAAGCATTAAAAATAAAAGCACGTAAAAATTCAAGGTTTTATGTAAAAAGGAAAAAGATGCTTAAGTGGAGTTTTTCAGTTACATAGGGTTTTTGAGAAAGAATCCGATGATATGGAGAAAAGAAGAAAAAGATGTAGTGAAAAGCAAATTGACAAGGAAAAAATGAAGTCTTAGCATAGTTCGAAAGATAAATGTAATTCAGCCAGAATACTTCATAAAGGAAAAACCTTATTTTTATTGAGGGGGTATATTCCTTTAGGTTGTAAACTATTCCAATTATTTTATAAAGTAAAGAAGGAGGTATCAACCTCCTCATAATAGAAAAGCCAAATTTGAATGTACATATAGTTTATACGAAAAAAAGGGCAGATTCAAATGTAATTTAAGGCAATGGCCGATGGTCATTCCAACTAAGCCATATCTAAAGATCCGGCATTTTTTTCAACGCTGCTTTTACTGCTGGATTCCTGGTACTTTTCACCTTCTTTTAAATGAGACCCGATCTGTGCATTTTCTGAAATTTTGTCCATAAGGATTTTTTTGATTTCTTCATTTGTTTCCTCCAAATGAAAGAGATTTTTTATTTCATTTAACTTAATATCACTATCCAAATCGGACAGATTGACAGTTATGGATTTGTCCGAAGAAGAAAGGGTAAAGCTGCCATAAAAACTGTAATTGTCTTCAGTTACTACAAGATTGGTCAGTAGAAGGTCTTTGGATCGCATAGAAACACTCCTTTTTAGTTTTATTCATTAGTGAGATATATAGGGACAGATGGTGTATATACCTAGTAATTATTAATACCCATTCTTAGAGGGCTTCTAACACTAAAAAATTACTGAATCCAATTTTTTATTCATGCCAGTTGTTTTTTAACCATCAAATAGATTGTGACTCCGATACCAATAAGAAGGATAAAAAGTACGATATAAAGTATGAAGTTGGAACTGCCGGATTCCATCCCTTCAGTTTGTTTGTCTATGTTTGTGGATTCACCCAGGACAGAGGACAACTCCTTTGAATCCCGGAGATTTTCAAAAACCTTATCTTTTTTGGCTGTGACCAATAAAGTTTTGTCATGTTCAAAAGCTGTCTTAAGGTACTCGGATGCTTCCTTTGGCTTCTTCAGCTTTGCATATACGCGGGCTTTGTTATAATAGGCGTCTGCCTTGTACTGATTTATAGAAATCGCTTTGTCAAAAGCCTTCAATGCTTCCTGATTTTTGCCTATTTGAGCAAGAAGAATACCCTTGGCGGTGGATGCTTCCAAATTGAATTTATTAAGTTCGATTGCCTTGTCATATAGCTTCAGTGCTTGTTCATGCTGGTCCATTTCCTTTAAAAGGTTTGCCTTGTTAAAATATGCTTTATCATGGGTTGGATTGAGGGAAATGGCTTTCTCGTAAGATTGCATTGATTCAGGATATTTACCTGAGTTTTGCAAGGCTATGCCTTTGAGTACATGCGCTTCATAATCTCTTGGATCAAGGCGGACCAGCTTATCATAAACCTGGATGGCATCATAATCGTTGTTGAGCTTTTGAAGGGACTCCCCTTTCAAAAGATAAGCTTCGCGCAGATCCGGCTTTAATTCAATAGCTTTCTCGTAAGACTCAATGGCTTTTTCATATTTTTCATACTTTTTATATAAGTTGCCTTTTTCAAAATGAGATTTGTAATACCCTGGATTTAGTCCGATTGCTTTATCAAAGGACGCAGCGGCTTCTTCCGGCTTTTCAAGCTTTACATATGAGATTCCCTTTTCACAGTATGCTGCGAAGAACTTGGGGTCTATGCCCGCAGCCTTGTCCAATTCTTTTAATGCATCTTCCGGTTTTCCTGTGCGATTAAAGACTATTCCCTTGCCGTAGAAGGCTTCAGGGCGTTTTGGATCCAATTCTACAGCTTTTACAAATACCTTCATTGCATCATCAAACTTGTAATCGTCCAAAAGTGTCATTCCTTGGTCAATCAGCGACTGATATGTGCCGGATGCTGCATAAAGGGGGGCTGCAGCCATGAGCATAAATATAATACATTGAATTAAAAGTGAAATAGTTCTTTTAACAGTAAACACCTTTTTCCCTCCGGGTAAGAATTATTTTCATTCGATTTTTTGGTACTCCATTTTTCAAATATTGGGTTTGTTTATATCATATAAATTTTAAGGGATTATGTAAAGAGTGTAAACCGATCGGATGATACTGGGTTTAACGGTTTTTGGAAGTAAAGGAGATATGAGGCATATTGTGAGAAGGATTTTGAAAAGAAAATTTGATTATGAATTGACTTAGTGAAGAAATATGTTTATAATTTACCTTAACAAGTTGATAATTTCGCGGTTGAGTGCTGTAGGAGGAATTAAACCGACTATGGCAGGACGCACCTCTGGAGAGACCGTCAAGGCGCCGAAGGGGCAAATCCCAGTTAATGGGAGTAATCTCTCAGGCAAAAGGACAGAGTTATTTATAGTAGTTTTTAGTGCGGCTTTCAGAGGTCAAATCCATTGTGGTTTGGCTTTTTTTATTTCCAAGGAACGACAAAAATCATCGTCTTATGGTTAACCACATGTCATCAATAGTTTCTTCAAGAACCATAACGTGTTTATATGACTTTTTAAATATTAAAGGAGGATTTAAAATGTACAGTACCAAAACGATACAAAAGATTGATCCCGAGGTTGCTAAAGCCATTGAGGCTGAAGTAAGCCGCCAAAGGAACAAAATTGAGCTTATTGCTTCGGAAAACTTCGTTAGCGAAGCCGTAATGGAAGCCCTGGGAACACCCTTAACCAACAAATACGCAGAAGGGTATCCGGCAAAAAGGTATTACGGCGGATGTGAGTGTGTAGACGAAATTGAGAAACTTGCGATAGAGAGAGCAAAACAGATTTTTGGAGCGGATCATGCCAACGTACAGCCTCATTCAGGTGCACAGGCAAATTCAGCGGTCTATTTTGCCATGCTGAACCCCGGAGATACTATTTTAGGGATGAATTTGGCTCATGGTGGGCATTTAAGCCATGGCAGCCCTGTAAATATTTCGGGGAAGTATTACAAAGTAGTTCCTTATGGTGTCAGAGAAGATAATTTTAGAATCGATTATGATGAACTTAGGAAGCTGGCAAAGGAAAACAACCCGAAAATTATTGTTGCCGGTGCCAGTGCTTACCCGAGAGTGATAGATTTTAAAGCATTTAGGGAGATTGCGGACGAAGTCGGTGCATATTTAATGGTAGATATGGCACATATTGCAGGTCTTATAGCTGCAGGACTCCATCCCAATCCGGTTCCTCATGCACATTTTGTAACCACCACCACCCACAAGACCTTAAGAGGTCCAAGGGGCGGTATGATTCTTTGCAAGGAAGAGTTTGCAAAGGCCATCGACAAAGCAGTATTCCCGGGGACGCAAGGCGGACCTTTAATGCATGTCATAGCGGCAAAGGCAGTGAGTTTCAAGGAAGTTCTGTCGGACGAATTTAAGCAGTACCAGACACAAATTATAAAAAATGCGGCAGCTTTGGCGGGTGCGCTTATGGAAAAAGGATTTAACATCGTATCCGGGGGCACCGACAACCACTTGTTGCTGATGGATTTAAGAAATAAGGGGATTACGGGAAAAGAAGCACAAAATATGCTGGATGAAGTCTTTATTACCGTCAATAAAAACGGTATTCCCTTTGATACTCAAAGTCCGTTTATCACAAGCGGAATTAGAATCGGAACACCTGCAGTGACAGCCAGAGGAATGAAAGAAGAGGACATGCTGGAAATTGCAGAGTTAATCCGCCTAACACTGACGGACTATGAAAATTCTAAAACAGTAATTGTCGAAAGAGTAGGAAAGCTTTGTGCAAAATATCCGTTATATGAATAATGGATGGTAGGTTTATTAAATAGGGGATATTCCTTTAAAAGGGGTATCCCTTTTGAATTTTTCACGTTTTATCCGGTGGGGTTCCTTGAAATATTCCCTCATTGCTTAGAAACTGCTTTGCCCTTCAAATAAACCACACATATGAAGAGCGGATGATTATTCTGTGAGTTTATTTAGATAGCAAAGGATTAAATATTTATGCTAATATTTTATAAAAATGAACAATATGTGAAATCTATGAATGAACATGGCAAATAAAAGAAAATTATTATATAATATGAGCATAGACCGAAATTCCATATATTTTTTTACATTTATATGATCAGAGATGAATATTGCAATGTTTTGAGCATGGATTATAAAAGGGGATAAAAGATGGATAAACAAGAGTTTCTAAAAAAATACGATATCAAAGAAAGTGATTTTGAAAAAACTACACTGAATTGGGATGACCTCATACTGATATATAATGACTATTTAAGAGAGATTAATGAGCTTAAAAAACTTGCCAATTTTACCGAAGAGTGCTTGATTGATACGGAAAAAGTACATTCCATCAAAAAAAGGATCAAGGACCCGGAACATTTGATTGAAAAAATTATCCGTAAAAAAATCGCAAAACCGGAACGGGAGATTCATGTCAACAACTATAAGGAAGTGATTACCGATCTCATCGGGGTGAGAGTCCTGCACTTATTTAAGGAAGACTGGATTACCATTCACGACTATATCATGAGAAAATGGAACACCAAAGATGTCCCTATGGCCAATGTTCGGGAAGGGGATAAGGGGGAGTTTATCAATAAATTTAAGGAGATGGGATGTGAAGTAAGAGTTCACCCTTACGGATACCGTTCAGTACATTACCTTATCTTGCTGCCGCATAATAAAAAGGAAATTACAGCCGAAATACAGGTGCGGACGGTATTTGAAGAAGCTTGGAGTGAAATTGACCATCGGATCCGATACCCATACGATATTGATAACCCGATTTTATCCGAATACTTGGTTATTTTCAACCGTTTAGCAGGGAGTGCGGATGAAATGGGGTCCTTCATAAAGCTTTTAAAGGAAGACCTCAACTATAAATCCAGGGAATTGGAAGAAAAGAACAGGATCATCAATGAACTGCAAAGAGAGATTAACAGTTCCAAGCTGGAAAAAGAAGAAAAGGAAAGGATTACATCAGGACTTCAAAGGCTCTTTATGGTGGAAAGCGGAAGCAGTATAAATCATATATTTGATGAGGATACTTTGGATGAAGCATCCAAGGAACTGGAAAATATATTGGGAAATATAACACTTGCAGAGGCTGCCAAGGAAATGCAAAATGTTTTGGATCACTTGAGTGTCAATGAAGTTTCCGAAGTAATGAAAATGGTTCTTAATAACCGGGGGTTCTCAGAAGCTTTTAAGAATGCAGATATGTTTTCCGGCGAAGAAAAGGAACCGGAAGAGACAAAACTCCTGGAATGGGAAAAAGATGTACCGGAACCGGATGGAAAAAAAGAAAAGTAAATGATTGAAACTAGAGCCAGGAAACGGGAACGTTCTTGGCTCTAGTTTTTCAGCCAAAATAACACACTAGAAACCAAAATATGCAATTGTTGACTTATACCAAACTTATTAAAATGAATATATAGAGATAAGCAGTGTGATTATTTTATTTCAATTTTTTTAGGAGGTAATAAGAATGAAAAGAAAAATGCAGTGGCAAAGGGCTCTTGCATTGGCTGTGTGTCTTATCCTTATGCTCTCTACCATGCTTACGGCAGGTATTCAGAGTGTTGGGGCGGACATTCCCCAGTGGCAGCCCAATGTAGAGTATCAAAAGGATGCATTGGTATCTTACAATGGCAAGATCTATCAGTGTATTTATGCGCACAAGTCTTTAGACGGATGGCAGCCTTCCAATGTACCGGCACTTTGGAAAGTGGTTGAGGGTACACTACCGCCTACTTCGACACCAATCCCAACCAATACACCTACACCTACTACTACAGCCGAGACAGGTTTTAAAATTTCCGGCTATGTGAAGCCGAATTTTAGTTATTCCAATCCTGCGGTCAATTCCGGATTCAAAGTTGAATTGGCAGGCAAGAGTCTATATGGTACGACCGACAACAATGGGTACTTCGAAATTAAAAATGTAAGTAAAGATACCTCTGGAACTACAGTTTTAAAGATTACAAAGAATGGGTACCTCAGAAGGGAAATAAAGAACGTTACCATCAATGGGAATATTGCAGTTGGCTCCATCAGTAAGCCGGTTGGTATATGGGCAGGCGATATCAACCAAGACGGAGCAATCAATATGGCGGATATCTCTCAGGAGTTGTTGCCCTATTTCAATACATCAAGCATAGATCCTAACTATAACCCGGATTTGGACTTTAACAAAGACGGGGCAATCAATATGGAGGATATTTTGATTTTGATTATCAACTTTAACAAATCCGTTGCAGATTATCCAAATGATGTGGAAATCGTAACAAGTGTTCCAACGCCTTCACCAACAACTGTTCCAACTTCACCGCCTCCGACAACACCTGTAAATACCAGCCTTCCAAAGAGGATAATGGTCGGTTACTGGCACACATGGGGAGGAAATAATCCTTTTATTAAGCTAAGAGATGTAGACCCCAACTGGGATGTAATCAATATTGCCTTTACAGAACCGGTGAGCCCCGGCAGTGGCGATGGACGGATGAAATTTGTGATTTCCGGGTTATCGACAGTTTCAGGTTATACAATTAACGACTTTAAAGCTGATGTAAAGATGCTCCAAAGTAAAGGTAAGAAAATTGTTCTTTCCATCGGCGGATATGAAGGATGGTTTTATCTCGGCTCTTCAGCGGCGATAAGCCAATTTGTCAAAGATATTAAGAGTTTTGTAGATGAATACGGATTTGATGGAATTGATATTGATCTGGAACAAGACTCCATCATGTTTGATCAAGGGAAAGATCCGCTTTTCAAAAAACCTACTTCACCAAGAATTGTAAACATGATATCAGCGATAAGACAGATTTGCGATTCCTATGGCCCGAATTTTATGTTGACTTGGGCTCCTGAAACCTTCTACTTGCAGAACGGTATTCAGTATTATGCAGGTATCCACCAATACTGTCTTGCAAAAGCAGGCTGTTACATACCGCTTATTCATGCACTGCGTGATAAAACAACGTTCGTCCATGCACAGCTTTACAACTCTACGCCGATGATGGGGAATGACGGTAAGCTGTACAACATGGGGACTGTAGAAGGTATTGTTGCAATGTGCGATATGGTGCTTCAAGGATTCAAAATTATGGGTAAAGACGGAGATGATTACTTCTTCCCGCCGCTAAGGCCGGATCAGGTGG
The DNA here is from genome assembly GCA_026418275.1 of Clostridia bacterium. Taxonomy (GTDB): domain Bacteria; phylum Bacillota; class Clostridia; order Acetivibrionales; family DSM-2933; genus SKW182. The sequence continues at coordinate 21,101 of JAOABQ010000079.1, read as the reverse complement.
TTATCGGCGTACCTGCCTCAGCAAGTGCGGCAAACAGCGGACAGCTTCCGAACGCAAGCCTCCAGCAGGCATTCAGAACGCTGGTAAGCAAATATCCGGATTTGAGAGGGATCATGACCTGGTCTATCAACTGGGACAGCTTCCAAAACGGTAATTCCTTTGTAAGAGAAAACAAAGCGTTCTTAAACACTTTAAAGTAGGATTGAGTACATCATTTTAAATGAAAATGAAAGAATGGAGTCAGGGTGTCCCTGGCTCCATTTTACTTATATTTAATTGTTTACATCCCGATAAAATTTGGTATAATTAAAATATAGTTAAAAAATTAACGAGGTTTCGCTATGGATAAGGATAACAGAATTGCTGTCATCGGGATTGTAGTCAACAACCGTGAGGAAACAGCGAAAAAAGTAAATGATATTCTAAGCAACTTTGGAAATATTATAGTGGGTAGAATGGGTATTCCTTATAAGGAAAAGGAAATTTCGGTCATCTCGATTATCGTTGACGGGACCAATGACGAAATCGGGGCATTAACCGGGAAGCTGGGGAATATACATGGAATTAAGGCGAAGGTTGCTTTAACCTACTAAGAATAATAAAAAATAAACTCTGAGGCGGCGGATTCATCCTACACCAAGGAGGGTATTAATAACTATAACCTTACGAAACGGATGATTCTTATCGAAGGGGGTCTTAATATGGGACTTTTTATAAACTCTTCTTGAATGCCGGGAAGAGTTTTTGTGTTTTCTGGGTTTAAAAAAGTCAATGATTTAAGGGGGAATATATATGGTTGATTTTATAAAAGAGGATGTCATTTATGACCTGCTTCAAAAGGCTCAAAAATGCGAAGCGGGAGAAGTGCGGGAGATTATAGCCAAAGCCATGGAGTGCAAAGGCTTGGATCTTTCTGAGGTGGCAAAACTTCTTTATGTGGAAAGGGAAGACTTGCTGGAAGAGTTATTGGATGCGGCTAAGTTTATTAAAAATAAGGTTTATGGAAAAAGGGTGGTTTTATTCGCGCCTCTCTATACCAGCAACGAGTGCACCAATAACTGCTTGTACTGCGGCTTTAGGAGAGACAATAAGGAGTTACATAGGAAAACCCTTTCTACCCGGGAGATTGTATCCGAAGCCAAAGCCATAGAGGCGCAAGGACACAAAAGGATACTGCTCATTTGCGGCGAAGACCCGGGAAAAACCCATGTAGACCACATGGTAGAGGCAATGGAAGCCATTTATAAAAGTGCGGATATCCGGAGAATCAACGTGGAGGCTGCACCCATGAAGGTAGAGGATTATAAAAAGCTAAAGGATGCGGGAATCGGTACTTATGTCATTTTCCAGGAAACCTACAACCGGGAAGTCTATAAAAAAATGCACCCGGTAGGGCTGAAGGCTGATTTTGACTGGCGTATTACTGCCATTGACAGAGCCTTTGAAGCTGGGATTGATGATGTAGGTGTGGGAGCCCTTTTGGGTTTATATGATTACAGGTTTGAAGTGCTGGGGCTATTGATGCATGTGCAAAGCTTTGAGAAAAGATTTGGGGTAGGGCCTCATACCATATCGGTTCCAAGGCTTAGACCTGCATTGGGATGGGGGCTCAATGAAATTCCAAATGAAGTCAATGATCAGGACTTCAAAAAAATTGTAGCCATTTATAGGATGGCTATACCCTATACCGGAATTATCCTTTCTACAAGAGAGCGGGCAGAATTCAGAGATGAGCTTTTAAGTATCGGAGTTTCTCAAATCAGCGCGGGTTCTAAAACCAATCCGGGGGGATATAAAGAGGACGACGACAAGGCGGATCAATTTGAAGTGAGTGATCACCGAAGTTTACCGAAAATGCTTGAAACTATTTGTGATAAAGGCTATATTCCAAGCTTTTGTACTGCATGCTACAGAAGGTGCAGGACGGGAGAAGCTTTTATGGAATACGCAAAGGGAGCAGAGATTCATTCTTTCTGTCAGCCCAACGCAATCCTTACTTTTAAGGAAAATTTAATGGACTTCGGTACTGAAGTATTGAAAGAAAAAGGGAACGGGATTATTCATAAAGCTTTAACGGAGATTGAGGATCTAAAGATCAGGGAAATGACCGAAGAAAAACTGAAAGAGATTGAGAACGGAAAAAGGGATCTTTATTTTTAATTGTGAGGTGTAAGGGCTTGGAAAACAAATTTTATTTAATTATAGCAAAAAATACTTCCCAAATGCTCAAGGTGGATAAAACCTTGCGGGAAAATCTTATTAAAACCGACCTGGTGCCTGCACCGCCCGAATCCGGTACGGTTTGTGCCATTGCTGTCAAGGTCTTTGAAGCGGATCTTAACAGGGCAAAATCCATTTTACTAAACAGCGAACTGGAAACGGTAGATATTTTGGAAGACAGAAAACTAAAACTTCAAGGCCTTATTGACAGGAAGCTTGGAAATGCTGTAACAAATGAGTTTCTAGCCATCCTTAGGAAAATAGAGGAAGGGGAGGATTTAAAGAAGGATGAAATTGTCTACCTTTTATCTACCGATAAGGAAAAGGAAATTGAAACCGTCTTCCATGCAGCCGACAGAATCAGGAAAGAGATGGTTGGGGATGTGGTTGAGATTAGGGGTGCCATTGAGTTTTCCAACTACTGCTGTAAAAGCTGCAAGTACTGCGGTATCAATGCCCAAAACTACGGAGTGAACAGATACCGGATGACAGAAGAGGAAATCATGGAGGTTGTTTTCGACCTTTATGAAACGGGAATCAAAACAGTGATCTTGCAGTCGGGGGAGGATGGGACCTGGGATACCGAAAGGCTTATCGAGCTCATCAAAAGGATCAAAAAGGCTACCGGAATGAGGGTTACCTTAAGTGTAGGTGAGCGGACCAAAGAGGAATACATGGCATTAAGAGAAGCCGGGGCAAACAATTTTCTCTTAAAAATCGAAACCACCAACCGGGAGATATTTAAAAACATTCACCCCGACGATGATTACGACCACCGGATTCAATGCTCCAAATGGCTGAAGGAACTCGGATATATCAACGGTTCGGGTAATATTATAGGACTGCCGGGGCAGACGGCAGAGGATATTGCGGAGGATATACTCTTTTTTAAAGACATGGGGATTAACATGATCGGAATCGGACCGTTTATTCCCGCAGAGGGAACACCCTTCGAGCACCTGCCCCATGGGGATATTGAAATGACCTTAAGGACAGTAGCCCTAACCAGGATTGTATGTAAAAAAGTATATATTCCCTCTACGACTGCCCTTGCTTCTCTTGATAAGGACGCACAGGTACGGGCTCTTCTTTCGGGCGCCAATACCATTATGCTGATTAGTACACCGTCCAGATACCGGTCCAACTACAGGATTTATGACCATAAGAATATGGTGGATATGGATGCGGCAGTTTATGCTGTTAAAAAGGCAGGTAGAGAGATGCCTGTCTATTTAAAGGATCGGTAAGGGGGGAAGCCTATGCGCGTTGAACATGATTTGCTTGGAGAGAAAAAAATTGAAGATACGTGTTATTATGGGATTCATACCCAAAGGGCTGTAGAAAACTTTCCTATTGCAAATAGACCGATCCATCCTGAGCTTGTCAAAGCTCTCGCAGCGGTTAAAAAGGCGGCTGCCATTACCAATGGGGCCATAGGAATATTGGATAAAAAAATAGCAGAAGCGATTAGCCATGCCTGCGATGAAATTATGGAAGGCGCCTTGGCTGACCAATTTGTAGTGGATGCGCTGCAAGGGGGGGCAGGGACTTCTGCCAATATGAATGTCAATGAAGTGGTTGCCAACCGGGCTATTGAGATCCTGGGAGGGAAAAAAGGAAACTATGATATGGTGCATCCTCTGGATCATGTAAATCTTTCCCAGTCAACCAATGACGTTTTTCCAACGGCTGTACGGATTGCTGCCATTGGGCTGCTAACTCCGGTGAGTGAGAAATTTGCCGGTCTTCAAACTGCTTTGCAGGAAAAGGAGGAGGAGTTCTCCTGTGTCCTCAAAGTAGGAAGGACCCAGCTCCAGGATGCGGTGCCGGTTATGCTGGGTCAGGAATTCGGTGCATGGGCCCAGGCAATATCCAGGGACAGGTGGAGGCTGTACAAGGTAGAGGAGCGGCTAAGGCAGGTCAATATCGGGGGGACGGCTGTGGGAACCGGACTCAATGCTGAAAAGAAATATGTGTTTATGGTCATTGAAAAGCTCCGTGAATTAACGGGACTCGGGCTTGCAAGATCGGAATATATGATGGATCCTACACAAAATAATGATGTATTTGTAGAAGTTTCAGGACTCTTAAAAACTGCCGCTGTAAACCTTTCAAAGATTGCCAGTGATCTTCGGCTTCTATCCTCAGGACCCAGGGCCGGAATCGGGGAAATAAACCTGCCTCCTGTACAAGCCGGGTCCTCCATCATGCCGGGGAAGGTCAATCCTGTTATTCCGGAAGCAATCAATCAAATCGCCTTCCAAATTATGGGAAATGATCTTACCATTGCCTTGGCTTCACAATCGGGGCAATTGGAACTCAACGCATTTTTGCCGGTGATAGCCCACAATTTGTTTGAAATTCTGGATTTACTAAACCGGGGACTTGAGATTTTTATAGATAGATGTATTAAGGGTATTACAGCCGATGTAAAAAGATGCGGCCAATTGGTGGAGAACAGTTTTGTACTGGTTACTTCACTGGTTTCTCATATAGGCTATGAAAAAGCATCTGAAGTTGCAAAAAAATGTATAGCAACCGGGTTGTCGGTGAGAGAGATTCTTATCGCAGAAAATATTATTCCGGAACAAGAGCTCAATCTGATTTTAAATCCGCTGGAAATGACAAAGCCCGGGATTCCCGGGAAACCAAGGAGGTCAAAATGAATACAACACCCATTGCAAACCGGCTTCACATTGCAATTTTCGGAAAGAGAAACGCGGGAAAGTCTACCCTGATTAATGCCATTACAAACCAGAGTATTGCGGTTGTATCCGATGTACCCGGGACAACAACAGACCCGGTGTATAAGACCATGGAGCTACTCCCGGTAGGGCCTGTAGTAATCATTGATACGGCAGGTCTTGATGATGAAGGGGATTTAGGAAACTTACGGGTGCAAAAAACATATGATGTAATGAGGAAAACAAACCTCGCGATCCTTGTAATAAACTCTGTTGAGGGTCTAACCGATTTTGAGAGGAATTTTGTTAAAAAGCTTAAAGAAAAGAATATTGCGGTCATTGGAGTGGTCAATAAGTGTGATCTTATAAATATTTCAGAGGAGGAAGTAGGTTCTTATAAAAAAGAACTGGAGATTCCCATCATAAAAATAAGCTCGGAGACAAAAACCGGGCTGGATGAATTAAAGCAGCTTATTGCAAAAAATGCAAAGACTGATGAAAGTGGGCTAAGCCTTGTAGGCGATCTAATCCGGCCCGGAGATTTTGTAATTCTGGTTACACCCATAGATAAGGCAGCGCCGAAGGGGAGGCTTATTCTTCCACAGCAGCAGACCATCCGGGATATCATCGAATCGGATGCAGTGGCTGTTGTAACAAAGGAGCATGAACTCAAAGAAACCCTTCGGAGTATAACAAAACGGCCCGCAATGGTAATTACCGATTCCCAGGCTTTTTTGAAGGTAGCGGCGGATACACCGGAGGATGTACCTATGACCTCCTTTTCCATATTATTTGCCCGGCAAAAGGGTGAGCTTGTTGAAATGGTCAAGGGCATCAGAAAGTTAGAACACCTAAAGCTGGGAAGCAAGGTACTGATTGTAGAGGGCTGTACGCACCACAGACAGGCAGATGATATCGGAAAGGTGAAAATACCCCGTTGGATCCGGCAAATTTCCGGCGGGGACATTGAATTCCAATGGGCGTCCGGGACCTTTTTTCCGAAGGATATCGGAGAATTTGATGCCATTATTCACTGCGGCGGTTGCATGCTTAACAGACAGGAAATGCAGTACAGGATAAGTGCGGCAAAGGAAAAGGGAATTGCCATTACCAATTACGGCATGCTCATTGCATATGTTCAAGGGATTTTGAAAAGGGCACTTAAACCATTTCCCATTGCTTCAATGATTTTGGAGGAAGAAGATGATGATTTATCTTGATAACGCTGCAACATCATATCCAAAGCCAGAAACCGTTATTAACGGGATGGTCCAGTGTATGAAGGATTACTGCGCAAATCCGGGACGGGGAGGGCATGCTTTATCGGTGGCTTCCGGAAAGGCAGTAATGGAAGCGAGAGAAACCATAAGCAGTTTTTTTGGTATAAAAAACCCCCTGCAGCTTTCTTTTACAAAAAATGCTACAGAGGCAATCAATGTAGGCATCAAGGGGATATTAAAACCGGGGGATCATGTGATTTCCACCAGCATGGAGCATAACTCCGTCGTAAGACCTTTGAAGACCCTGGAGAAGGAGTCCGGGATCGAAGTTACCTTTATTCGATGCAGCGAGTTTGGAGAACTTGACATAGAGGATCTTAAAAAGAATATTAAAAAAAATACAAAAATGATTGTTTCCACATTATCATCCAATGTTAACGGAATAATCATGCCAGTTGGCGATATAGGCAAGGTTGCCAGAGAAAAAGGAATACTGTTTTTGCTGGATGCATCCCAAGGAGCGGGAACCATAAAAATCGATGTTGAGGAAATAGGGGCGGATTTACTGGCGTTTCCCGGACATAAGGCATTGCTTGGGCCACAGGGAACGGGAGGCCTATATGTAAAAGAGGGGATAAAAATAAATACCCTTATCCAAGGGGGGACCGGGAGTCATTCGGAAAACCTTTTTCAGCCTGACTTTATGCCGGATATGTTAGAGAGCGGTACAGTGAATACCCCCGGTATTATTGGGCTTTCCCTGGGAATAAAATTTATAGAAAACATGGGTTTGGATATACTAAAATCAAATAAATTTGCGCTGGTAAAAAGGCTTTGGGAAGGTGCAAATGAGGTTAAACAGATTAAACTCTATAGCAAAAATGATATTCATAAGAACTCGGGAATTGTTGCATTAAATTTTGAAGGGGTTGACTCTTCGGAAGTAAGTTATGTGTTGGATAAGGTATACGGCATTGCAACGAGAGCTGGGCTGCATTGTGCTCCCATGGCACATGAGACCATCGGAACGAGAGCAAGCGGACTTGTCCGTTTTAGCATCGGATGTTTCAACACCATGGAGGAAATCGATCATACCATTCGTGCGCTGGAGGAAATAGGAGCTAATTTGAAATAAATTGTGAAATATAAAAAATTAAGATAAATATAAGGATAAATGAACAGGGGAATGTGGGGTTGTTAAAAATATTCATATTGAAATCAAAATAATTAATTATCAATAGACAAAATATAAAAAATATCGTATAATTAATTAAAAAGATTGATAAATTAAATATAAAAGGAGAATGACATATGAATAATAACCTTGTAAGATTAATCCTTGTAGTTGTTGGAGTCCTAATATTATTCTCAATTGCAGTGGCTGTTTTGAAATTTGCGGTTAAAGTCCTTCTACCCATTGCCATTCTTATTATTGCAGGGTACATAGTATACAACGTATTTTTCAAAAGAAAATATTAAAAGCTGCCCATACACTGGGCAGCTTTTAATTTATGAGCCATTCCGTCACGGTTTTTCCTGATATATAGCCAATGAGGCCAAGTGCAACAGAGCTTAAAATATATAGGAGTGATAGGGACAGTTTGGAGGTTTTGTTTAAGTTATAGCTTTCAAACATAAAGGTTGAAAATGTGGTATATGCCCCAAGAAAACCATCGGCAAACAATAGGACAAGGTTTTTAGCAAGTGGAATGCTGCTTGCAATTCCAAGTAAGAATGCACCGGTTATATTGATTATAAAGGTTCCTAAGGGAAACCCGGTTTTGAATTTGGAGGAAATAAATTTTCCTAAGGAATACCGGGTTAGACTTCCCATTATACCCCCGATACCCACAATAAAGTATTGCACTCGACCACCTCTTAATACGCTTTTTTTTGCAACAAACGCCGGCTAACATAGGCAGCTATATGTGAAAACATAAGTCCAAGAACTACCGAAAGGCTTATATAAAGGAAAGAATAAACATATAAACCCTTATCCAATAGTTCTATCGACTCCTTACAAAAAGTTGAAAAAGTTGTATAGGCACCGAGAAAGCCTGTTGAGATACCCAGTCTTATGTCCTCTTTGATCTTTAATATTTCAAAAACAGATGTTAAAAGAAGTGTGAGGATAAAACTTCCTGTAACATTGATAAAGAGTGTGTTTATGGGAAAATCTATACAATGTTCACTCAGTCGGATGCTTTTTATAGCAAATCTTGAAACAGCACCCAAAAACCCGCCTAAAGATATAAAGAAATAATTTCTCATCGAATTCTACCCCGTTAAAGATGAATGCAAATGCTGAATTCATATTTATTCCAACAAAGGAATACCTATAGCTTAGCATATCTTAAAATAATACATAAGTAAACGGATATTTTATCTCTCGGATTCTACTGCGTTATCTATACTTGAAGTATGGGAAAATATAATATAAAATAGAGTTATAAATGGTCGCCATTTATAGCATCATAATGTATTGAGTGTATTATGATTTCCCGACTTTCTTAATATGCTTCACCAAAGTCTGCAAAATGAAGACGTCTCTTTTTATACAAAATCATTTTATTCAATCATTACAAAAAGAAAATTGCATAAAGTATAAAATAAAATATTGTTTCCTATAGAAAACGAAGTGTAAACATAGTAAAAATCGAGAGATGAAATACCTGGTTTACGTGGTCTTTCAGAAATCGAAATTTTACTTTTACAGTTTGTTATCTATAAAAAGATACAGCTTAGCCGTTTGTAAAAATCAAATGGAGGGCGATTGGCACTTTCATGAACGTTAGCATAGGCGTACGCAGTCTATTGTAAATGTGCTGCCATTGTATCTTTTAACTATCTTTATCAAGGGGGCATAGTGGATGATCAATATAGGAAAAATCATTAAAATATACAAAAATGAAGCCATTGTCTTAACTTCGGATAAAAGCTTTGTTAAAATGAAATGCCACCCTGCAATGAAGGTTGGTCAGGATATCCGTATCAAGGAGTATGATATTATCTCTTTCGAACATGATTATCCGGTGGAGGAATATGAAAATACCATTATAGAGATAAGGGCCGAAGAGATTTTGGTTTTGACTTCCGATAAAGAATTAACCGCTGTGCCGAGAAGACCGGGTATGGTTGTGGGACAGAAAGTTCAAATGAGAAGGGTTGAAGCTCTGGATCAAAAGGTTCAGCTTATGTATGATGAAACGGTAGGCCAGAAAGTGCAGCTCATGAGTGATGAAGCGGTTAACCAAAAACCGCAGCTTATCCGTGTTGAAACATTCAATCAAAAGGTTCAGATGAACAAATCTAAAAATGTGAGTCAAAAGGTTCAGCTAAAAAATAACCTATTTAAATATGCATCGGTGATGACCAGCATTGCTGCGGCTATTGTTATTTTAATTATGTATTTGCCTTACATGACCCAAAAGGGGCAGGAACCTTACGCATATATGGATGTAGATATCAACCCGAGTGTACAGTTTGAAGTGGATAAAAATAATGTTGTAATAAAAGTAAATCCAATGAATGATGATGCTGAAAAAGTGGCAGATTTAGCAAAGCTTGAGGGGGTAAAGACCGAAACGGCTCTTTTGAAGTTTGTTGAAGAGTCCAGAAAACGTGGATTCATGAATGAAAAGGATAGCGAAGAGAATGTAGTTTTGGTGGCTGTGTCCATCCATCAGGTTGGGGATGAAGGAAAAAATATAAGTGAAGCCGAGAAAAAATTAGTAAACTCCATTGAAGACACGTTAAAGGTATTGGAGGACAAGAAAATAGAAACCAAGGTTCTGCGTGTAGATGAAACAGAAAGAATAAAAGCGAAGGAAAACAATATTTCCATGGGGAAATACCGTATTTATGAGGAAGCAAAGGCGCAAGGAACCAATATAACCCTGGAAGAATTAAAAGTGAAGCCCGTTCATGAGGTAATAAAAGAAGTACCTGATCTTGAAACAATAGAAGTTCTTGATGAAAAACAAGAAGCAACTGAAAAGCCTTACGAAACCGAAGGGACACCGGTGTCCACTGTAACGCCAGGTCCGGTGCCTTCCAATGAACCCATTGAAGTACCTACCGTGGGTCCGACATCAACCCCTATGGTTGTTCCGGCCAATACCCCGGTACCTCCTAATAATTCCGCTTTAAGCCCAAGAGATGAAACAAATCCCCGGTGGGTGGATGATTTAAGTAATAAAATTACGTATTCACTTGAGTGGTCAAGGATAAGAAACGCGGAATTTTATAAGGATTCTGCTTTCAGAGCATCCAAGGCAGGAAGTTATGCGCAGTTTCATTTTAATGGAACAGGGATCATTTGGTATGGCGCAGTAGGAAACAACCAGGGAAAAGCAGATGTTTATATTGATGATGTTTTGGACGCCACTGTAGATTGTTTTAGCGAAGAGCCCTTGGTTGGAAATATTATCATTTATAAAAGGGTTGGGTTGGAAATGGGTGAACATACCATTAAGATTGTGGTTAAGGGTGAAAATAGCAGTCCATCACAGGATACGGAAATTATTATAGATGCCTTAGAGTGCATCCATAGGGTCAGAAAATAAGCATAAAACACAATGAATGATAGAACTTAGTCAAAATATTGGATGAATGGGATATTTTTATATTTAATATTAATAGGTATAAATATATAGATAACGAAGTGTAATCATAGTAAAATTCGAGAGATGAAATACCTGGTTTACTTAGGTGTCAGAAATCGGAATTTTACTTTTACAGTTCGTTATCTATAGAAGAGTATAAACTTAGGTGAATTTTGAGAGATGTCTTGCTTGCCGTACTTTGCAAATAGGAAAAATTTTAAATTTATTACCTATAAAATTATCGTTTATATTGGGTTTCATTTTTGTTATAATGTAAGGACGTAATCGGATATGATACTTATATATAATCCTTATTTATAAAATATCTTTATAATATATTCCAATCAAATAACCCAGTATGCAGTATTTACAAGCTGTGCGTAGTTATATGGTATTTCAATTCTACTAAAAAGAGGAATCGATATGGATATAATCAACAACAGGTTTAAAATTATAAATGTGATTGATGATAGCTCTATTGAGTCATTATTCCTTGTAGTGGATCTATTCAAGGAAGAAAAAAAGATGCTCCTTAGGATTTTAAACCCTGAGATTTCTCAGTCAAAGGTTATTGACTATTTTAAAAAGAATTTTATAACTTTAAGTACGATTGTTCACCCTAATTTGACTCAGGTTTACAACTTTAATATCATCGATACCATTGATTCAAATTATGTATCCTCCAGACAATATTTTTATACCTTTGAATATTTTCATGGGAAGGGTATTTTAGATGCGGTAAGAGGGGCAGCTTATGAAGAAAAAGCCAAGTATTTGCTGCAAGTATTAAAAGCAGTTTATTATTTGCACAGGAGAGGGTTTATACATAGAAATTTAGATGCAAAAAATATGATTGTGACATCCAATGGGAATGAACCTCAGGTTAAGATTTTAGGTATGATGGTTAACGAAGAGGTAGAGAAAATCCTTTTTAAAAATCTTAAAAGCAGTGCTCCTTTTAGAGTTCCTGAAGCATTAAATAGCTTTGAAGGGAGGTTTTTCGCAGACTTATATTCATTAGGTGTTTTGTCGTTTTATCTTTTGACGGGAGAAAATCCGGAACGGAGCAACTTTCATACTGTTTTCCGGTCCTATATAGAGAATCAAAAAAAGAGAAAGGAAAATCCCGATACCCAAAAGATAACCCGTATGATGGAGGTTATCGGAAGGCTTACGACCGAAGACAAAAGCAAAAGATTTAAAGATATCGGAGAAGTCATCAACACGGTAGAGGGCATCTGGGGAAGAGAGTCTAAAGTCCAGGAAAAAAATTATGCTGAGAAAGTGTTGACAAAGACAGAGATTGTCGGGAGAAAAGAAAGCCTTGAGCAGTTGGAGAAATGGGGAAATGAAGCCTTAATCAATAAATCAAGAAAAAGATTTACCCTCGTAAAGGGTGAGACAGGAGCCGGGAAAAGCCGCATCCTGGAGGAAATCAGTCATGAAAACCACTTGAACAAGGTGCGGGTAGTTCACTTCGCGTTTAATGAAGCCGAAAATAAAGGATATAAAAGCATTGGACAAATTATAAAGCAAATCATACCCTTTACACCTGGCGATGTTATTAAAAAATACGGGTCGGAAATTATAAAAATCCTACCTGAAGTAAAGGGATTTCAAGATATAAAGCCGACTCAGCCCTTAGCCGGAGATAAGGAAAAATTGAGGCTGAAGCTCTGCGCCGCAAATTTTATCATGGATGCCGTACAAAAGGAACAGGCCTTGATCATACTGGATAATGCCCAGTGGATGGACGATTTTACAGCAGAAGTTTTTGAATATCTGTTTATAAGCTCAAAAGCGAATAGTATATGGGTTATTATTGCGTTCAATGAAGAGGAAATGGACTCAAACCGGGCCTTTTCTTCCTTTGTGAAAAAGTGGGAGGCATCCGGATTTACGAATGAAGTCGTTCTCCCGGGTTTTAATTATCAAGAAGCTCATGAATTTATCAAAAAAGTTTTGGGATCAAACAGCATACCTGAATCCATCGCAGCCAATATCATCCGTGAGACCGACGGCAATCCGGGCTTTCTTAAGGATACCATTACAGCCCTTTTTGTGGAAAAGAAGCTTTTTGTGGATGGAGAGGGATATTGGAATTTAACCTATGACGGGGATAAGGATTATATAAAATTGTCTCTGCCCTCCAACCGGTATGATGCAATATGGAAAAGGATTCATACATTAAACAAGGAAGCCTTGGAGCTTCTTCATTTAATGTCTATTTTCAACTCGCCTGTCCCATTAGAGGTAATTAGCAAGGTCAGTGGATTAAAAAGAGAAAAAGTATCTTATATGACGGAGTCTTTGGTTAATCTCCAACTAATCGACCAAAAGGTTGAGGAGTGGGGGTATTCCTATGAATATCACTTGAAAAATATTAAAAAAGAGATCTATGGAGGCTTGGACAAAGACTTTGTCAAAGGGCTGCACAGCCTTGCTGCAAAAGTTTTGGAAGAACTTTTTAAAGAGGAAAACAGGGGAAATCATGACGAGTTGATTCATCATTTGATGAGATCGGGAGAATTAGAAAAAGCATTAAACTGTATGATACATTCGGCAGAAAAAATGATGAACCTCAATATTTACTCCCAGGCGCTGATTTTCTTAAAAAAGGCCTACCAGGTTTCCCAGGATATTTCTTCGGATGGGCATTCGATGAGGGCTATGGCTTTGATGGCAAAGCTATACCAGGAAAGCGGAGAAAATGATAAGGCTTTTCACTGCTGCTTTAAGGTTTTGGACTATGCCTGGAAGCTGGATGACTACCATACAATCATCGATACGAAAATTATGATGGGACTTTTGTATATCCGGAAAAATGATCTGGAGAAGGCACAGGAGCTATTTGAAGAAGCCCTGACCATGTCCGGTGAGTTTAATTATGATATCGGTTATTTGGAAGCATTCCGGAATAAGTGCGGAATTTTAACCCGTAAGTGCCGCCACCAGGAAGTCATCGATTCCAATATGATCATCCAGTGCATCAAAGAATATGATCATGAAAAATATTACTTTTATCATGCCCAGTTATATAATACCTTGGGTGTGAATTATATGCTGGTGGGAAAAATTGAAGATGCGTTGCGCTCCTTTGAAACCAGCATCAAACTTTTTGAAAAAGCCGGAAATTCCATTGAGGTTGCAAGGCCGATCAATAATATTGGGGTAATTTACTTCGACTACCTGCAAAACAGCAGCAAAGCCCGTGAATATAATGAGAAGGCCCTGGAAATACAAATGAAATTCAATAAAATAGAAGGTATTGCCATAGACTACCATAATATCGGCGAAACTTATTGGATGGAAGATAATTATAAGCGTGCCTTGGAATACTTTTTAAAGTGTGAAGAGTTGGCGGGTGAAATTGAACTCAATAATACTCTATTTACGGCATACATCAATATCCTGCAGACCTATATTGACTTAGGCGATTACGGCAAAGCATATGATTATTTCCAAAAAGCCCAGCAAGAAATCGAAAAGTCTCCCGAACAAGGCTGGGACTTACCCTTCTTTTATGAAAATGCTGCCCGTTTCTTTTACGAAATCGGGAGTTTTGAGGAGGCTAAAACCTATGCTGGGTTGGGAATAGAAATTTATAACAAAACCGGGGTTTCGGAAAAATCCTATTTAAATTGCAGAAGTCTTTTGCTGCTTTCAGAGGATAAGAAGGAAAAGGCCATTCAATACAATGAAATGGACCGGATTTTAGATGAATTCAGGAGAACGGATTTAATCAAGGACAGGCATAAAACGGTTCAAAGATTTTTGGAAATCTATATTCAGGATGAAAAAAGAGAAAAAGCCCACCCGCTTTTATGGGAAAGCGGTAAACTCATGGACAGTATTGAAACCAATTGTTTGAAAGCGAATTACTTATATCTTGAAGGGATTTTAGATGGTGGTATCCAGGGCATAGAAAAAATAAATGAAGCAATGGAGATTATTGTATCCGACAACAATCTGCCTTTTAAATGGAAGGCTTGTAAAGCAATAGGAGATTTATATTTTAAGCAAGGTGAACAAAATGAAGCGGTTATTTATTACTTGAAATCCATGGATATACTCTATAAAATTGCCCTTACTGTTCCCAAGCAATTTAGAACCCTGTTTTTTAATACCCGGCAAAGAAATATTCCGCGAAAACGTCTTTTGGAAATCAAAGAGAAGCTGCTTGAGGAACAAATCATTAATATCGAAAAGAATCATTTTGATTGCACAGACAGTGAGAGAGACGATATGCTGACATGCTTCTTTAATGAGGCTGATTTCAGCTTGTTCTTTTCGGATCAAAGAGCTGTAAGGCGTTTTGATGAGGGTGAAGACATCAGCTACAACACCATCAACAAAATAAGAGGTGTTATCGGGCAGATGCCTGAAGATTTTGAAAATAACCTCAAGCTGGTTTTAAATACTGCCTGTACCATTACACAAGCGGAAAAGGGGTTCATACTCATTTACGATGAAAATGAAAACCTAAAGGTTTTTGTATCCCATAAGCAAAGGGATGTGCAGGAGTATTACGAATATATTGTTGAACAAGCCAAGGACAATAAGGATGGAATATTTGCAACGGATATTTTCGGTAAGAATTTTGGCCAGGACCATGTGATGATACCTCCACATGTAAAAGGAATCATTTGTATCCCGATTTGTGAAGGAATCCGGGATGAAGGCAATCTCAAAAGAAGAAATAAGGAAGTTTTGCATAAAAATATTAAAGGATTTATATACCTTTCCACCGAATCGCTTTTTAATAATTTTGTTCCGGAAGCCTTTAATGCATGTAAGGTATTGTCAGACCTTGCGTATCTTTCTTTGGAAAACTATCATCTTAAGATTTTATCTTCCATTGATAAACTGACGGGTGTGTATACCAGAAAGTATTTTGAAAGTGTGATTGAGCAGCAGCTTAGAAAGGCTGAGAATGAAAACGCCCCGCTTTCAATTATTATGCTTGACATTGACAAGTTTAAAAATATAAACGACCGATTCGGGCATCAAAAGGGGGACGAAGTATTAAGGCGGATCGGAAGTGTTTTAAAGAGGAATATAAGACAGACGGACATTTGCTGTAGGTATGGGGGGGAAGAGTTTATCATTTTATCCCCTAATGCAAGTATGGAACAGGTGGAGATCTTCGGTGAACGGATACGGAGTGCCGTTGAAAAGGAACAGATTATGGATGGTATAGTTCCTTTAACCATCAGCCTTGGAATCTCAAATTTCCCAAAGCACGGTAAGTGGAAGGATGAACTTATCGGAAAAGCGGATCAGGCCTTGTATCATGCAAAGGAGTCGGGCAGGAACATTTGTGCGATATGGAATAATAAGATCGGTAAATTTACAAAGAGAATGGATAAATTGGCTGGAATTCTGTCAGGGAATGATGTACAAGACCAAAGAAATGTTCTTGTATTACTCGAAATGATTCAATTGGTAAAGGAAAAAACATCTGCTTCCCAGAAAATATTTAAAGTATTGGGAAGAGTCATTGAAACCTTGGAAGCGGAACAGGGAATTTTATTCATATTGGATGAGCGTGGGGGAGAAATCAAAAGAACCTTTGGCAGGAAAGGCTTTGTTGAATCCTGGGTAGGTGATGTGCACTACAACAAAAAAATCATTGAAAAGGTCCTGCTGACCAAGACGGGTAAGTATTTAGTGGACTGGGACAATATTGATATTGTTGATTCGGTTACCGGTGAGCCTAAATGGCAATCAGTGCTGGTGGTCCCTATTATCTATCATAATAAAATCAGGGGGATTTTGTATTTAACTTCACCCATCAATACAAAAGAATTCGGGTTTAATGAGTTTAACTTTGTAAGCACGCTGGCTGATATCATTGGATTTGTGATCAGTGAGAAGGAAACTTGACTTGTTTGGACGCGATGATAGATTTATTTTAATTTCTATAGAAAGAAAAGCTAATTTGAGGTAATATAAAAATAAAACAATTGTTTTTAAATTTTGCACATCAGGGAGAAAATACTAGATGAACCAATATATGTGTATTGCATTGAAGGAAGCGATTAAAGGAGTGGAAGTTGGCGACGGGGGACCCTTCGGTGCTGTTATTGTAAAGGATGGAGAAATTATTTCAAAAGCGCATAATAAAGTGGTTAAGACGAATGATCCTACTGCACATGCTGAAGTACTGGCTATTCGGGAAGCCTCAAGAAAGCTTGGCCGGTTTGACTTGTCGGATTGCGAAATCTTCTCTAGTTGTGAGCCGTGTCCCATGTGTTTTGCGGCCATTCACTGGGCAAAAATAAAAAAACTCTATTTCGGTTGTACCAGGGAGGATGCGTCAAAGATCGGCTTTGACGATAAGTTTATTTATGACGTTATCATGGGAACTGTCGAAGAAAAGCAAGTGGAACTACGTGAAATAGACCGGGACGAATGTCTAAAGGCTTTTTTGAAATGGGATGAAAAAAATGATAAAGTTAGCTATTGATAGGATCATTGATTTCTAAAAATAAACTACTAAACGATTGAAATGGATGACGTTCGATGATATTCAAAAGAAATCCAACGAAGAAAAAGATAGGAATAAACCGGATTCAACTGCTTTGTTCTGTCCTATCGGGCATGATGACTTCCATGGCATTTTCATTTCCATTTCTGGATTGGCTTGCCTGGATTTCACTGATCCCTTTTTTTTATGGCTTATTTGCATATGAAATCAACGGAAAGACAGGATTCTTCCTTTCCTTTATTTATGCATTTACATTTTACCTCGGGCTTTTGTGGTGGATTTACAAATTGCACCCATTGACATGGGTCGGATTTTCTGAGAAGGAAAGCTTACTGGTGGTTACAGCCGGCTGGATTTGTTTTAGCCTGATTGAGGCTATTGGATTAAGCTTTTCGGGCCTTGCCCTTGGAATTGTTAAGCCCCAGGGGTGGAAACGGGTTTTATTTATTGCTTTTATCTGGATAACCATAGAATGGGTTCAGGGGCTAGGGATGTTTGGGTTTACCTGGGGAAGACTTGGCATTTCCCAATACCGGAATTTATACCTAATACAAAGTGCCAATCTTTTTGGATCCCTATTCATATCCGGAATTCTTGTTTTTGTAAATGCCGCGCTGGCTTCCTTTGCAGTAGCTTCGGTAAAATTCAAAAAGTTTACAAATTTTAAATATATTGCACTGGGATGCAGTGTCTTTGTTTTGAATTTTTCATACGGTATATGGGGAAATATAAAGAAAGTAGAGGCTCCAAGATCTGTACCCATCGCCATTATTCAGGGCAACGTTGCCCAGGACGCGAAGTGGAAGCCCGGCACAGCGGAGAAGATATTAAAGAATTACTTGGACTTAAGCTACGAGGCAACGAAAGACGGGAAAGCAAAAATTGTGGTATGGCCGGAGACTGCTGTACCGGTAAGCCTTTCCAAGTCTTCAAAAATGATGGCGGAATATGAAAAGTTAGCGAAAGACCGTGGAGTATATTTCGTGACAGGAGCATTTCATACAGTCAATGAGAATACCTACAATGCGATTTTTACCCTGGACCCGGAAGGGCAATCAGGAAAGCCTTATTATAAAAGGCATCTGGTACCTTTTGGGGAATACTTTCCTTTTAAGAGCTTATTAAAACTTTTAATGCCCAAGCTTGAACAGATCAATCTATTAAAGAGTGATATTTCTCCCGGGAAAAATACAGAAATTATTCAAACTTCTTATGGAAATATAGGCGGCTTGGTATGTTTTGAATCCATTATACCTGAATTGGCCCGTGAATCGGTTCAAGATGGTGCCAAAGCCTTGGTAATTGTTACGAATGATTCCTGGTATAAGGATTCCATAGCCTTGTCCCAGCATAACGCTCAGGCAGTAATGAGAGCAGTTGAAAATAACCGGTATGTGATACGGGCTGCCAATACGGGAATTTCCTCTGTAATTTCTCCAAAGGGAGAAATTATAAAAGAGTTGGGGCCCTTAAAGCGGGGATATATAAAAGGTGAGGTTTCGTTTTTAGAGAAAAAGACGGTTTATACCCGGATTGGGGACGTAATTGTACCGGTTTCCCTTTTGGGAATGATAAGCATCGCCGCTTGGACGGGGACAAAAAGAAAAAGGTTGGGAAGAGAAGGGGATTCCCTTCAATAATTCAGGAATGACAAGGTTTTATAAAAGCTTAAAGGAATGAATTGCGTTCCTTTAAGCTTTTTTGAAATTACATTATAGATCATGAGTAACCGTTTTCAGAAAAAAGTTTTGCATACTTCCCATAGCCTTCTTTTTCTAAGTCTTCATAGGGAATAAACCTAAGTGCGGAAGAATTAATGCAGTATCTCCTGCCGGTGGGGTTGGGGCCATCCTCAAAAACATGTCCCAGGTGAGAATCCGAAGCTTTACTTCTCACTTCGGTCCGGGTCATAAAATGACTAAAATCGGTTTTTTCGGATACTGCTGCCTGGTCAATGGGCTTGGTGAAGCTTGGCCATCCTGTACCCGATTCGAATTTGTCGCTAGAGCTAAAAAGGGGTACGCCTGTGATGAGATCTACATAAATTCCCTTCTTTTTGTTGTCCCAGTATTCATTCTTAAAGGGCGGTTCAGTTCCGTTTTCTTGAGTCACACTATATTGAAGGGGTGTGAGCTTTGTTTTTAAAATTTCCTTGGAAGGCTTTTGACCGGACCCTTTGACATCATCCGCCCATTTGGTTTTTAAAAAGCCTTCCCGGCCTGATCCGATCCTGTAGCTTTTATAATTGGCAGGGTTCTTTTTATGGTATTCCTGATGATATTCCTCTGCGGGATAAAATTCTGATGCTTTTAATATCTTAGTCACAATGGGTTTGTCGAATTTTCCCGAGTACTCAAGCTCTGTTTTGGATTCTTCGGCCAAAGCCTTTTGCTCCTCGTCGTGATAAAAAATTGCAGTGATATATTGTGTCCCTCTGTCGTGGAATTGTCCTCCCGGATCCGTGGGGTCAATTTGCTTCCAAAATATATTTAGAAGCTCCTTGAAATTTATTTGAGAAGGATCATAGGTGACCTGAACGGCTTCAATATGTCCTGTATCACCGGAGCAAACCGATGTATAGGTTGGGTTTTGGGTAAAGCCGCCGGTATAACCGGATTTAACATCGATGATTCCCTGAATTCCTTCAAAGGGAGGTATCATACACCAAAAGCATCCTCCTCCAAAGGTTGCTTTCTTATATGCATTGTTTTTTGCCTGATTGGATTCCATATTGATCACTCCTTGGTTAATCGGTATTCTATATTTACCACATCATTACCTTTTATCATCTACAAGTTTTTGGTTTGAGATAATGAGTAAACTTGCCAGAACCGCACCGATCAGGTTAAAAATGAGGTCCAGGTTTGTGTCCTCAAGACTTGGTTGGTTTAGGGTCTTCAAATAAATATCCGCAATATATTCTATGATTTCAAACAACACGCCTATAGCCATCCCCAGTGAAACAGTGATCGTGAAAATGAAAGCCGGAGTATATACCCGGGAGTCAAAGATTTTAATAAAGAGTGAGTATGCCATAAGGGCAAAAGTAAATGTCCCCACCATATGCAAAAGCTTATCAAAGATGGTAGAGGTATTGAAAAGGTTGAAATATTCACCAAATAAGCTGTTGGCAGTAGTTGAAAGGATATAAAACCATTTAATGTAATTCTCCAGCCGTATATTTCTCTTTTTTTCAATATAAAGGAAAAGAAGATAACTGAAATACGAAATGAGAAATTCAAATAAATACATGGCTTGATTTCTTAATAAAAACAAAATGGAAAGAATGATTGCGATCATTGTATAAGTGGCGGTTAAAAGCTTCGATTTTGTTATTGGGTGCATAAATTTAAGTCCCTACCTTAAATAGTATCTAATGCTTTTTAATTCAACAAATTTCTTGTTTTTTTAAGAGTGTAAAAAATGCATTTCCTCTGTTTGTGCCTCGCATACCCACAAATGAATTGCGTTACGAGGCACTTGATAAACTCAGAATCAAAAATTGTTTGTTTTTATTATTTATCAAAGATCGCAGGATTATGTGATAAGTTTATAAAACATGTTTAAGCTATGTCTGTGGATGCTGCAATAATGAATGAAATACATGCATATTTCAATGGGAAACTATTTATTCATCCGGTTCCAAATAGAAATGGGCATCCATAAAAAGAACATACCGGTTGTTCTCTGTGTCGATAAAAATGGTGGAGGCAGTAATCCTATAGAATCATTTCACAATCAGCTTAGTGTAAAATTACTGTAGGAAAAAAAATAAGATAAGAGACTACCTTTTTGATAAAATGTTTTTGCTAAAGAAACAAATAATCAATGGGAGGTCTCTTATGAATAACATTATACAACTATTTACTGAAGAAGGCATTAG
>JAOABQ010000041.1 GCA_026418275.1 Clostridia bacterium | reverse complement strand
CTGCAAGATGGCATTGTAATAGTTATGGGCGTTTTTGTCTTTTAGGAAGTCTTTGAGGATTTTCGCTATCTTCTCTTTTTTAAAGAGCCATTCAGGCACCAGGCCTTTTTCCTTAATGAACCAGATGAAGATGATGCGCGTAAGCAGGCGAATAAGATTGGTGGCATTGCGGACTTCCGGGTCCTTTTCCACATCGTCCGGGAAGGACACTTCATTCATCGCCGCGAAGTACCAGTTGGAGAGCTCACGGAAGAATTTTTTGTTCAGGATCTCTACGTCCAGCACTCGGAGCCAGTGTTTATGCAGGGCATTGAAATCTTTAACTTCAGCTGGCGCACTTAAATCCTGCAAGATGCGCAGGTGACCTGCGTGCGGTTTACGGGTATGGATATCGCGCAGGATAATGACCTTCCCCACTTTTTCACCTTGCCGCCAGTTTTGCAGGTATTTGAATCGTTCACTAAGGGCAATGGAGATAAAAGATTCGCCCTCCAAAAGGGATGTTGGAGGGTACTTGAGGAGGAGGGTCACTGGCATCTTAAGGCTTAAGCGATTAAAAGCTCGAGTCAATTCCGCAATCTCCGTTCTTTTGGGATATTTTTTGAGTTCTACTGCAAAAAGCATGAAACCCTCGTACTTTTCATTGGCTTTTTCAAGGGCTTCTGGATATGTATAATTTTGAGAACTAAACAGGGTCTTGGGACTAAAGACAGAATCATCAATGAGACCTAGAAAATGAGTGTTTATGACAGCCTTGTAGGTATCGTTCTCTTTACAGTGATTTTTTAAAACGTTTTCAATGGTCATAGACTCCGTAGTGATGGAGTTCAGTGGGATTTTTAACTGCTCAAATAAGTGAGTGGCAGCGTCAAACAGGCTTTTATCCCGATGATTAAATTGGCTCAGGTCCATGATTCAGGTTTAATTGGAAATGATAAACCAATTTATTAAGTCAAAATTTTCTGGTTGAAATTTTTCTTCTATTTTCTTTTTTTCAGGGGAGATTTCCTTAGGTGTTTTAACTCCCGAAAACAGGTCATGAATTTGATCAATAGCGACTGTCTGAACTTGGTCTTCTATCCATTTATGAATGGCCTGGGCCAGTTTTTCCAGCGCCTGGGGGTCGCCCTCATCAATGTTTTTCGGGACGTAGCGCGGTTGCTCCTTATGATAACGAAGCAGGGACAGTATTTCCTGATTGTTTTTCAAAAGGGCCTCCCCCCGTGGGCTGTTTTCCACGGGTTGATGTAAAAGATAAATTTCTTCATATGTATGGTCTGTTGCTTCGTCGGGCCGTTTGGGATATCCCAACACCGCCACGATGCTTGGCGGCATGGAAGGCCACTTGGCGCTGGGCTTGAATCGGAAACCCGTAAAGACACCGTTGGGGATATTTTTGAAGAACTCCTCGTTCTTTTTGAAATACTCGTATAATTCCTGGCGGAACTGTTCCAGAGAAAAGTCGTTGAGTCCTAAGGTTTCCTCGCCGGTTTCCACGTCCTCCCAGGTCATTTGCAGTTGTTCTAGCATTTTTTGGGCTTGTTTGGGTAACAGCGGATTTTCCTGGATCATTTCTTCCAGTTCTGGCGTCAACTTATCTTCCAACTCTGTACCTACCACGGTCATCAGAGCCATACGTCGTTCTACTCTAGATTTCAGTTTGAGATAATCTTCAAAGTTTTTGCCGGGCCAAAAGTTGATCCCTCGAATGGTTTTGTTAGGTGAACCCAGGCGATCAATACGGCCCATCCGCTGAATGAGGCGCACCGGATTCCAGTGAATATCGTAGTTGATCACCATATCGCAATCCTGCAAGTTTTGTCCTTCGCTCAGGCAATCGGTGGCAATGAGCACATCAATTGGCCGTTCAATTTTTGAATAGGTGGAGGGCTCGTGTGCTTCAATTAATTCAAGCCACTTTTGATAAGGTACTTTCCATTGACCATTTTGATAATATTCGGATTGTTCCCCTAAATGTTTATGATACAGGTCGGACCAATCCTTTTGATTGAAAAGTTTTGTATATGGGGCAAAGCGTTCCAAGAGGGGTTCAAACTTTTCACCTGAGTAGCCATCGTAGCACTCACTGATGGTCCCCGAAACGTAAGCTACGTGGACTATGCCCCTTTTCTTCAATTGCTCATACAAAAATTTGGCCGTGTCCTTGTAAGCAGTAAACACGAGCACTTTTTTATTGAGGCAATTTTTTTGTTTGTCAATAATGTGTTCAATGAGTTTATTCAGTTTTTTGTCTTCTACTATACCCGCATGGAAATCAGCTTCAAACAATTTCAGATTTTCCATTAATTCCGATAACTTTTTAATGTCCGCTTCCAAGTCTTCCTTAAATGAATTAATACTTGTTATGTCCGAAAGCCGAATCGGCCTTTTTTTGCCAATGAACAAAGAGGTATCGGAGTATTCGTTCAATTCAGCCGCTGTTTCTTCAATTTCTTCTTTGTCTTCTTCAGTGAAAGCATCCGCGATATCATAATCCGTTTTATTTTGTAAAAATTGCTCCACTTTCCTTAAAGTGTTAATATGGTGGGTCCAAATATTTTCAATGGTATTTTTGAATGAAAACCAGCTGGATTCCAGTCGTTTAATCAAAAGGATATACATCATTTTCACGAGGAATTCTTGGCGTTGCTTTTCATCACTTAATACACTTTTAGGGGGAACGTTCTCTATGTAATCGGCAGGTCGGTAGGCGGTAAGATTAATTCGTATGGCTTCCAGAATTTCTTCAAATGACTTTAGATTGCCCATATTTTCAGTAGTAATGTACTCATTGATAGGAGGTTCTTTTTTGGGGAAATTCAGCTCGCCGAATTCCCCCTCAACGAGTTTCCGGGTTCGCGCCACAATCAAGGCATCCGTCAATTTTTCAAACTTCTTGGGGAGTTTCGCAGTAAAGTCAGCAATTTTTCTCTCCTTATTTCGGGTCCAATCGTTATAATGTTTTTGTGCAATTCTGAAAATATCTTCCAGGCTCTCAATTTCCAATTCCGTGTCTTTAAAGCCGTCATCCCGCCCTTTGGTCATAAGCTTGAATTGATTCCTGATATCTATGAGTTTATTATTAATTGGCGTTGCGGACAGTAGCAACACTTTGACATCCCTGCTTTTGTCAGCGGGCATTAATAACTCGTCCACCAAAAATTTGTACCGTAGGGATTTATCGTTCCGCAGGTTGTGACTTTCATCAATGACGATTAATAATTTCTGTCTGGTTTTGAAATAGCGTAGGCTTTTATCCCCGTAGCTGTCAAAACGGTCTTGCTGTAGGTCAGTGTGGTATCGGATGTAGAAATCAATTTCGTCTTTTTCAAATCGGCTTTGTTGTCCCACTTTGTATTGCAGCCAATTGTGGGAAAGTTTTTTAGGACATAGCAGGAGAACGGTATATCCTTTCATTTCAAAATATTTCATCACGGCCAAGGCAGTCCATGTCTTGCCCAATCCGACGGCATCGGCTAAGATGGCTCCATTAAACTTTTGGAGCATTTTAATTAAGCTAATGACTCCTTTTTTCTGAAAAGAATAGAGGGCCTTGTAGATATTCGTTTCTTCCAGATGCGCTATTTCTTCTTTGAACTCTACATTACTGGAGAGCTCCAATATATCGTCCTTAAACATCTCGTAAAGGACCTTGTAATAAAGGTCATGCGGGGTATATTCAACATACAGGTTCTTGATCAGGTCAATGAAGTATTGTTTGGCTTCAACTTTTGTTTTATCGGGTAATTCAATATAGTTCCGTGCTACTTTCTCCCACAGCAACTGAAACCATTTTTTTAAGTTTTTAAATTCATCCTCGTAATCATGTTTGGCAATATTTAGTTCAATATTGGAGCTTTCCTTAATACCCAATCCGGCATCGGTGAGGTTGGAACTGCCTACTATGAAATAATTTTTGGTTTTGTCGGCATCATTTGTGTATAGATATGTTTTGGCATGGCAAAAATTTTTCTGAATGCTTTTCAGGGCTACTTTGTCTTGTTGCAAAAACTCCACTGCCTTTCTAGCAGAGGTACTCAAGAAAAGGGTCTGGTCAATACTGGTGTTACCAGATAAAAGATCTACGATTTTGTGGGCTTCGATTTCTCCCTTTTGGTATTTTCCTAAAATAATACGGAACTTTTCAACTGCGTTGATATTATCTTTCATCCATTCAAGAGCATTCACGGAAAAATAGCCCGTCACAATGTCAAGCGCTCCGTTTTTGGTGTTTGAGGCAATGAATTCACAC
>JAOABQ010000104.1 GCA_026418275.1 Clostridia bacterium | reverse complement strand
CTCTGCCTGAATCCATAAAACTACCAGATTTATGCAATTTCTAGAGAGTGGGCTTATACAGATTAAAATGGAATACTGTGAAAAATTAAGATAATTGAAGTAAACGAGAGTATATTAAGGGAGAGTATATTAAGGGAGGTTATTTTATACATGTGGTAGCGATATTTATACATTTCACATTAAAATAAGGCCAAACAGTTTCTATCTGTTATATTATCATTTAAATAAGGTTGCATACATTTCGAAACAAGATAAAAATTTTGCTGTCTCAATACATTCGATAAAATATAAAGCGGAAATTAATTATTATTATGCAAATAGGTGGTCAATAAGCTGTTGTATATAGTGTTGTATATAACATGGATGGGTTGTTGGTTAAAAAATAGATACAACTTAGAAAAATCAAAGGCATTTTGCTTTCTAAAGCACAATGTTAGATTTTATATGTGCATTATATAAAAGATTACGTAGGGGGTTATTATGATTGAATTAAACACAAAAAAGAAAAGAGCTATGGTTCGAATCATAGCTGTATTTCTTTCGCTTATCATGCAGTTTGTGTCCTTTGTTCCTGCATTTGGCGTAAACATTCCGAAGGTTTTTAAGGCAGAAAAAGTTCTAAGTCTCTCAGAAATCAGTAAGCTATTAAAGAAAACTGAAATCAGCAAGGAAGTCTCAAAGTCTCAAGGTAAGGCAAATAGTTTGGAAAAAGATTCTAAGACTCTTGAACCGATGGCATTGCCAAAAAACTTGCAAACAGCCTTAACTAAAGAGATGCCAAATGCTTCACATAAGGCTGTCCCGGTAAAACAAAGCGTAGGTAATGAGCAAGTCATTGGAGGAGTAATACCTGCAAAGCCTGTGAATACCTTAGCACCTTCAGATATTGACTCGATGGGAATTGTTGTAAAGTATAAGAATAATCCAGAGAACAGGGGTGTTAGAGGTCCAAGCAACAACAGCTTTGAAGATTTAGGTACTGTTAAGGAAATGGGGGAAAACAGAATTCTCTTAAAACCAGGAAAAACCAATGACAGATTGGATCAATTGATTGAAAAGATTGAAGAGGATCTCCAGGTTGAATATGCAGAACCGAACTATAGTTTAAACGCCTGCGAGGAAGTAGTATATCCTAATGATGAATTTTACAGCGAGCAAACCGGCTTAAAAGAAACAATTGCTGCACCTGCTGCATGGGAATTATTAAAGAATGCAGACGAGGAAGACAATTTATATGATGGTGAAGAAGTAAAGCTGGCGGTTTTAGATACAGGTGTCGATGCTGCACACGAAGATCTAACCGGCAGGGTAGTACCTGGCATCAACCTCATTTCGGATGCGGCGGATCCATCCGATACGAGGGATGGATCCAAAAGCGGTCATGGTACTTTTGTTGCAGGTATTGCTGCAGCAAATACTAATAATGGAAAGGGAATTGCAGGGGCGGCTGGAGAATTTCCGGTAAAAGTAATGCCTGTAAAGGTACTGGATGCCTACGGACGCGGAACGATGCTGGATGTGTCCAACGGTATCCGATGGGCTGCGGATAACGGTGCAAAAGTTATCAATTTAAGTCTTGGAGCAAGGCTTCCCGATTTCCCAAAAACACTGAATGAATCCATTGAATATGCACAATCCAAAGGTGTCGTCATAGTTGCAGCAGCAGGAAATGAAGGAAGAAGTTTAGAGGGCTTCTATCCTGCATGTCTTCCTGGGGTTCTGGCTGTTTGTGCTTCAGATAATACCGGGAAGCTTGCATCTTTTTCAAATTTTGTTCCCGGCGGTTTTAATAATGAAGGGTATATGATACATGCTCCGGGTATAAATATTAAATCTACACTTCCGGGCAAGGATAATCAAGGGGCCTGCCGTTACAGCGTGATGTCCGGAACTTCCATGGCAGCACCCTTTGCATCTGCGTGTGCCGCCATATTGAGGTCGGTTTATCCTAAAAAAGCTTCCACGGATGTGTTTCAATCCATCATCGATGGCTGTAGACAGGCTGCTTATAAAGAATTTGTATTGAATATGGCAGATACGGTGAAATATTTGCAGACAGCTGAATTAGACGATTATATAGCACTGACAAATCCTAAACTGGGTACGGGAAATTTGAACATGTCCGGCTCAATCGATCTCTCTGCAAGGGTCAGTCTTGCTAAAGAAATAGATAAGGTTAAGTTCTTTATAGTACCGGTTGTTATCAATGAAACAAACAATGCTATGAACGCTAAGCCGTTTGAAATAGGGGATGTGGCAGTAGACCAGAACAGCCGGGAAAGTGGTATATATAATTTTAAGTGGGATACAACTTTATTGGATGCCAATGGTCAAAGGGTCACACCCGATGGCAGGTATTATATTTATGCTGAGGCATATAAAATCCTCTATTTCGATGGTGAGCCTTATGAATCCAGACAGTATTCAACCAGCTCTTATATCGATCCAGAAAAAAGTTGTGTTGTAGTAACAAATGAAACATCGGGAGGCCTTAAAATTAAGGTTTTAAATCCAACCGGGGGATCAGCTGCCGGCTGTGAAATCAAAGTATCCCATATCCTTGATACGCCATCCGGATATAAGATTGAGCCTGCAGCCCAAATGAAAGCGGACAGGGAAGGAAGAGCAATGATCCCGGCGCATGTTGCTATTGACGGAAATAAGTACATCATTAGCGCCATAGGCTCAATTCCGGAGAATTTTGTATATTTTAGCGTTGTTACAGGGCCGACCGAAATAACACTAAGCAGCGCAGATGCCAAAAAACTTGTCATCGATGCAAAAAAATTGGATGGTTCAAACCTTTCCCAGGGTGAAGTCTATCTTGATAATTGCAGTTTTAATAAAAACGGTAATTACCCTCAGGGGATTCCAGGAAATCTTTTTGGGATTCCGGCAGGTGTATTGAATTCAAATGGGAAAATGGAAGTATGGGTAACAAAGGGAAATTATGATTTAAAATTAGCCTCTTTAGGTGAGGGATATTATCTAAAAAAAGAGGGTGTTGTTGTAGATAATTCCGGTAACGGCCAGGTTGATATCTCTTTTAAACCAGCGGCTTCAGATATCGCAAGCTTAAATTTTAAAGCAGATGATATCAACCAATTTGAACAAACCTCCATCATATTGGTAGATGAAAAACAAGTTCGTTCTGCTCCGTTTTCCTTTCATTCAAAATCAAAGAGCTTGATTGTATCTCCCGGCTCATACTCTGCCGAAGTTTCTGCCTTATATTGTGATAAAGCAAAAAATGAAGACTGGGTATGGACCTTGGAAGTATCAAAGTTTAATGTGGCTGCTTCAACAGAAAAGGAAGTGACCTTCGGAGGGACAGTTACCTCCAAAGTAACATTGAACGGCAAGCCCGAGAATCATGAATATATATACGGCGAATCCGTCAAGTTTGACGTTGCTTTTAATGACGCATATGGCAATAAAACCTTAAGCATGGTAAAAGGTGAGCATAGAGACCATATCTTTGATGTAATGAAGTCACAGTTAAAAGATAATACTTTTAAATCCATGGGGTTTGAAGCGGTTAAACCGGAGTTCTATCTTTTCATTGTGGATAATTTTGGATATGAATACAAGGTGGATTATAGCAGCTGTTATGATAATTTTTCTAGTGTGACCTTAAGAACAGGTTCAAATGGGATTTCCAGCAATAACTATCGGGCAAAAGCATTTCTTAAAACAGGAGGAATACCTTCCAATGGGACGGATATTGCAGGAAATCCTGCTGCTGTTAGTGATTTTTGCAGCTTTATTGTTGGCACAACAAAGGAAAGTCCGGTACTGACAGTTTTTATTAAGGACTTTAAAGGTGGAGGGAAAAATAACAGACTTACTTCAACTCTGTATAAAAAAGTTGAAAATCGAGGCAAACCAGCTTATGTACGTGCCTATGAACCTATTCTTTCAGGGTATCAAAGCGTAAAAGATCCCTATGTTTTTTCCGAAGGGATTTTAAAGTACTATGGGCTGAAGTTAGACCCTGATACCCAGTATGCTTGGTAATCTGGGGGGATACGGATTCATATACGAAGAATCCGGAAGAGACCTATTTCGTAACCAAATTATTTTCAGGCAGTGAAACCAATCTTTCCATCGATATGCAAACCATGAATATGAAAAAGGTTTCATTGAGACCTGTAGATACCCTGGGTAATCCCCTGGATGACCAAAAATGCGGAAATATTTCATATTTTGCATATAAACATGATGAAGACAATATTCCTGTGGGAAGCTTAATAAGAAGGCAAAGCCCTTTCAATATGCAGCATGCGGATATTTATGAGCTTTGGGTGGAGCCCGGCAGCTACACATTTACAGTGAATACAATGGGAGAATACAAAACTTTTAGTTATACAGGTCTGGAAGCACAAGATACGAATGACAAAAAAGATGCATACTTTTTAAAAGCCCGGGAGAATATCACAGAAAATAAAGACATTATCATGGGAGGAAGCAATCTAGTTAAGGTTTCATTAAATCTTCCCGCCAATACTTCTTCCGGATCAATCAGGTATTCGCCTTTTGGTATGGCGTTATATACAGACGGATTGCAGTATTCGGGAGTTATGAGCCCGGGAGAAGGCTGCTATCTTTATGTTACTCCGGATAATTATACAGCACAAGCCATCGTTACAAAGCTTCATTATCAAAAGGAATGGAATTATTTATTTGAGAAGGAATTCCAGCTGACAAACGGTACTTATCCGTGGGATATTGATTTCAATTTCCAAGCTCAAATCATACCTTCTAAGAAGTTTTATCTTCCAGGCGAAGCTGTAACCACTGAAAACGCAGTTGTGAATAATTCAGGTAGCAGACTTGTTGCTATCGATACAAATTTGAAGCTGTTTGACTATCATTACAGGCCGTTTGAACAACTTTCGCAAGCACTGGCTTTAGATGAAAGTAATGACATTGCCGCACAGAATCATAATCAGCTTGCACCCTTTGTAGTGATTAAGAATACGGCCGGAAATGAAGTAGCCAGACTAAAAAACGCAGATAATTCCTATCAAATGGCACAGTGGTGTACAGCGAATTATATATATGAAGGTCCCAGATTGGCGCGGCTTGGTTCTTGGGATAATACTTTCTACGGTGGCACGTGGACCCCTGATTCGGGAACATCCGGACAATTCAATATGTTTTTGGAGGCAGGAGTAGGTCCTGAAGGAACAGTTACAAGTGATCCGGTTTCAATTGCAGTAGGAATTGGCGGCATAGAACCGGTAAAATCTCCAACAAATACAGATGCAATTAAAATAAAGGGAACCACCATTTTCAATACGGAAGTAAAACTTTATATAAAAAAGAACGATGGTGAATTCCAGCCTGCCGGGACGCTTACTTCGGGCCCGGACGGCAGCTTCGAAAAAACCATAAATTTACCGGCCGAAGGTAATTACGAATTCAAATTCTCAATTTTATTTAATGAGGTAACAAAATATTCAAACCCTGTTGCCTGTCTTATTGACAGAACACAGCCCAAAGCGCCCGAAAGCTTCACGGCAGAAGGGGTTAGTTCTAAGGACATTAGGCTCAAATGGCGTGCATCAAGCGATCAGGATGTTTTTAGCTATAAGGTTTTTAGGGAAGTCAAGGGTTCGGGCAGCAGTCAATTGATTGCTGAAAAGTCGGCTTCCAGCACCTCTCTGCCAGGAGAATATGGGTATATAGACTCCGGTCTAATGCTTGGAGTGGAATATCAGTATACGCTGAAGGCGGTTGACAAAGCGGGGAATACCTCTTTACCGATTACGGTTTTGGCACATACTGTTCAAACGGAGGATACGGAAAAACCGACGGTTCCAGGAGAATTTAAGGTGACACTCCTTACGGATGGCAGAGCAAAACTTAGTTGGAATGCATCCCGAGATAACGTTAAAGTGACAGGCTATAAAGTATACAGGTCGGAAAAAGACGGAGAAACTAAAATACTTAAAGAAATCTATGCCGCTGAGGATTTAAACACCTTTGAATACATCGATGACAGCCTGAATGCTGCTACAGAGTATACTTATTATGTAGTATCGGTTGACAGCGCATTCAATGCATCTTTACCAAGCGGAAAGGTAACGGTTGTAACACCGGATTTACAAGTAACTCAAATAAAGTACATGGTTGTAAACGGCCTTCAAAATAACTGCCTGCCTCAATCTGCCCAATTGGCCATTAGTTTAAAGGGTGATACGGGGAGAGTTGCTCAAGCTGAAATCGTTTATCTGTCATGGTTCGATGAGGAAGGGAACATGGCAGAAGATGATGCTCATTTGTATGAAAGAAAATCCGTAATAACCCTGGAAGAAAATCAAAATGAAAAAGGTACATACTTCGGGTACTATAAGCTATTAGCGCCTTCTTTGACGAGTCGCACGGGTGTAGCAGCGGTGAAGTCGGTTACGGGTTTTATAAAAGATACAGCCGGTCACCAATCGCGAGTTTTAAGCTGTGAAGGCTTTCCTAAAAAGGTTGCTTCAACGGTAAACGTTAGTGTAGAAGGTGAAGGTCAAGAAGTACTCAAAAATGCGCATATCCTGGTTTATAGCGATAAAGAAAAAAGCGGAAAACCGGCATTCTTGAATGGGAATAAAGTTTACTCTATTGAGGGTCTGATACCTTCCGATGACTACAGGGTAAGTCTTATAAAAAGCGATGGTTCATACGCTCCGTTAAAAGGTCCGGATAATAACATAGTCATGTATTTGAGCGGTATAAAGGCTCCTGCCGGTATGAGCAGTGATGTTGCAGTGAGGAGTGGCATTGCTTCCTTAGACATCCGGGTAGTAGATGATTTTGACAATCCGGTCAAAGGAGTTACAGTCAATCTTTTTGAAAAGGATTATAAATATCTTACCGGTGGAAAAAGTAACGATTTTGGCCGAGTTATAAGTTCAGTCAAACAATCAAGTTTATTTAACAATGGAATTGAAGGTCAGATAGTGAAGGTAAATGTGGTTTTTTCAAATTCACAAAAATTGACTTACTTAAATCAATTTGATGTGATACTGAATGGATTAAAAACGAATGAAGCTGTTTTAAAATTAGATGAAAATGTTCTTAATATTAAGCTTAAGAAAAGACCTATGACGTTCATGGAAGGAACGGTTGTGGATGCAAACGGCAGTCCGGTAAAAGAAGCCCGCTTACAAGCCCTGATCAATTTGGATGGCTTTAACTTCTTCACAATAGACGGAAGAACAGGGGAAAACGGTACCTTCAGGATAACCCTTCCAATGAGCCCGTTTACTTTTAATATTTCAACCGATTGGTGTGCTAAGGAATATAACGTGACAAACGGGAACATCATTGACGGAAAGATTGTTATTTCAGAGAACAATATGTTTGTTTTGGATAATCCTCCTGGACTTAAGCTGGCATTATGGGTCAAGATGATAGGAGAAGAGCATGAAAAGCTTGTTAATCTGGATTGGCGGACATCCGAACAGTTTGGTATTAATGTATATAATATAACCAAGAACATTTCGGTTAGGCATAGTGTAGATTCAGCAGATTATACCCGACTTTTCGGCTGTGATCCGGGAGATAGAATCAGAATAAGTGTTGATGGATCAAAAGCGGGAATGAACAATTCAACGGTAGAGGCTGTCATTGGTCAGGACAGTTCTGTAAATGCTAAGCTGCATCTTGTAGAGTATGGTAAAATCCGCGCAAGGGTCAAAATCTCTGATGCATTTAAAGATCATTATATGAATCGGACCATTGAACTCTTTGATAAAAACGGAAACAGAAAATTTACAGGTGCTTAATCCAGATGCACCCATCAACTTTGAATTCTCCTTTAGTGATAATTTAAAGGTAAAAAATGCGAAAGTCGTTTCGAGAACGGCAAATAGCACCGGGACAATCGACGCTGAGTATGACCCTGTAAAAGGATGCTTTTTTGCAAGTGGTAAATTTTCTGATAGCGAATTACCGGGAGAGCTATCCATATCCTTTGACGAAGTGGTACTGCCTAAAAAACTGGAGCCTGTTCCGCCTTTCGGTAGTGAACAGTTTAAACAGTTCGTAAATAGGACGTTGAATAAAATGCCCGGTGAATTTAAAAATGCCGATGTACAGATTTTAAAACCGGAAGTCAGTTCTATGTCCTTTGATGAGAAAATTCCGGAGGTTTCTGTTTCCCCAAAATTAAGGCGGAGTTTTCCTGAAGGCTTCAATCCTAAAATCAACTCAAAAATTGAAATAACTGAACTTACTGATTTCAACCCGTATGAACATGAACGATCTGCTTATATTCAAGGTGATTGGTATGCCTATGATTTCAGTATGGTATTAAATCAAACCGGTGCCAACAACTGGCAGATGAAAATTAGCATGATTGTTCCTGGTCAGGTGGTAGATGAACTCAACAAGTCAAACGATAAGACAGTTGGAATTCAAAGTTCACATGCATTTTTGTTTGATTTGGTTTTTGGTGGGACCCTCGATGGTATCATGGGCATTTGGTCCTTGTATGATATATTTAAGTCTACTGGTGAATTCTACGATGCTCAGGGAAAATGCTGGAGAATCAAGATGGCTGCTATGTTCTGCAATGAACCTTCCCGCAGTTATTACCAAAGAAAAGCGGCAGAACTTGAAAAGGATAAGCTGATAGCTTTGTTGGCAGGCTGCTTAGTAGAACTTATAGGAACAGGTTTAAGTCTTACCGGAGCAGGATTATCAGTCAGTATACCTTTATTTATCATTGGCAAAATATTAGACAGTGTAACAGGAAACAGATGGGAGCATTCCTGTAAAGAAAATAAATGAACTTTGAAAAAATAGATGCCAAGCTGTAAAATTTGAATTGTGAGTTGCCAGCCAAGTAACCACAAATCAAATATCACAGGAGGCATCATATATGAATCGTACACAAAATGAG
>JAOABQ010000022.1 GCA_026418275.1 Clostridia bacterium | reverse complement strand
AATGAAAAATTTCAAAAGGAGCTATACTTTATTTTCACTATGTGGATTAAACTGTGGGCTGTGTTCGATGCACCTGGATAATTATTGTCCTGGTTGCGGGGGCGGGGCCGGCAATCAGCCATGTGCAATTGCAAGGTGCAGCCAACAGCATGGTGGGATTGAATACTGCTATTTGTGTGATGAGTATCCTTGTGAAAAGTATGACGGTATAGATGCGTTCGACTCCTTTATTACTCATCGCAATCAGCTAAAGGATTTTGAGAAAGTCAAGAAAATAGGAATAGACGCCTATCAAATTGAACTTGCTGAAAAAATTGAAATTTTAAAATATTTGTTGGCAAACTACAACGATGGACGGCGAAAGAGTTTTTTCTGCATAACCGTTAATCTCTTGGAACTGCAAGATGTAAAATCCGTAATGGAACAAGTTGTAACTGAAACAGATTCCGACAACCTAACCCTAAAAGAAAAAGCCGCACTTGCAGCAAACCTGTTCCAAACTATGGCATCGAAGCGAAATGTTGTGTTAAAACTTAATAAGAAAAAGTAGTTAAATTCCATCCTGTAGTTGAGATTGTGAGCATAAATTCAGATGTGTCATTTCAAATTCTTTATAAGTAAGGTAGAGAAAAATGAGGTGAAGACCGCAGCCATGTGGTGGGGATTTGATTAGACAGCTCTTGGAGTCTATATTTTGGGAGGAACATATATGAAAAGCTGGATAACAAAGAGTGGACATACTGTTTACGAGGTTCTGTCAGGACGAAGTAATGTCTTCTTGGTTACTAACGGTGATAAGTGTATTCTTGTTGATACGAGTGTTAAAAGAAAA
Source organism: Clostridia bacterium (assembly GCA_026418275.1). GTDB lineage: Bacteria > Bacillota > Clostridia > Acetivibrionales > DSM-2933 > SKW182. The sequence continues at coordinate 1,277 of JAOABQ010000022.1, read as the reverse complement.
TGGAGAAGGCTTGATAATGAAATCAGCAAATTATGTGGTAAAAAAGAGAACCTGGTAGCTCTGGTATTAACACATGGACATAATGATCATGCGGAAAATGCGTATAAAATTAAGGAGAAATATAAATGCAGCATTATAATACAAGAAAATGATGCAGCTTTTTTACATAATGGTAAGCATCCATTGCCAAAAGGAACAGTACTTTTCACAAAATTACTGGTTAACCTTTTAGGAAAAAGCGTAGTCCCATATCTCAAGTATGAACCCGTACAAGGTGATATATTTGTTGAAGATACCTGCGATTTGGCTGATATGGGATTTAATATGCGCATTATACATACTCCCGGACATACCATGGGATCGACAAGTGTTATTGTTGACAGTGAAATTGCTTTAGTAGGGGATACCATGTTTGGCGTCTTTCAGAACTCAATTTTTCCTCCGTTTGCAAACGATCAGAAATTGATGATAAAAAGCTGGAAACGGTTACTGGATACAGGGTGTAGAGTTTTTATACCCTCTCATGGAACAGAAAACACCAGAGAATTGGTTGAACAGCAATATGAAAAGTATAAAATCAAATATAACATTTAAAGGATGACACAATATTTCTGGGGAAAGGAAAGGCTCTTTAGATATAATGGGTGTAAGTATATGAGTAAAAAAGGGATTGTTTTTGACTTCAATGGAACCTTACTTTGGGATACACAGCTGCATAACATGGCTTGGGACAATTTTCTCAAGGAGCATGGATTCTCTTTATCCAATGAAGAAAAGCACCGGAGGATACATGGCCGACTGAACAGCGAGATTTTGACGGACTTGTTTGACAACGGTTTAACCGGTGTGGAAATAGAGCGGTACACTCTTGAAAAGGAATTAGGATACCAGAAGCTGTGCATGGAACTAGATGATTTTTCTTTAGCCGAAGGTGTTGTTGAGCTTTTTGAAAAGCTGAAGAAACGGGGCATTCCCTTTGTGATTGCAACCGCATCCGGCATAGAAAATGTGGAGTTTTACATCAGGGAACTTAAACTTGAGACATGGTTCAAAAAGGAACATATCATTTACAATGACGGCACCATGAGAGGAAAGCCTTTTCCTGACTTATTCCTGAGAGCTTTGGAAGTATTGGGGATAGAGGGCAAAGAAGCAGTCATATTTGAGGACTCAATTTCCGGCATAGTAGCCGCTGAAGCTGCAGGCGCGGGAAGGGTGGTCATAGTGAATTCAAATTCAGGAGATTACAAGGATTGGGTAGGCAAACATCCTATAAT
>JAOABQ010000015.1 GCA_026418275.1 Clostridia bacterium | reverse complement strand
GCCGCAAGGTCTCCCACTTCTAATGTAGCCGTAGGTGGGTTCACGCTTAAGCTGGATACAGGGATGGATTGCTTGGATACTACTGTAATAGAGGCAGTAGCTGATTTACCATTAACTGAGGTTGCCGTAATTGTAGCGACCTCAGGGCTCACTGCAGTTACCAATCCATTGGCATCTACTTTTGCAACAGCGTTGTTGCTGCTGGTCCATGTAATGCTCTTATTGGTAGCGTCACTAGGAGATACCGTTGCTATAAGCTGTATTGTTTTCTTATCCTGTGCTGCAAGGTCTCCCACTTCCAATGTAGCCGTAGGCGGGTTGACACTTACGCTTGATACAGGTATGGATTGCTTGGATACTACTGTAATAGAAGCAGTGTCTGATTTACCATTTGATGCTGTAGCTGTGATTGTTGCTGAACCAGCGCTCACAGCGGTTACCAATCCATTGGCATCTACTTTTGCAACAGTATTGTTGCTGCTGGTCCAAGTAATGCTCTTATTGGTAGCGTCACTAGGGGACACCGTTGCTGTAAGTTGCACTGTTTTCTTATTCTGTGCTGCAAGGTCTCCCACTTCCAATGCAGCTGTAGGTGGGTTCACACTTACGCTGGATACAGGTATAGATTGCTTTAATACTACTGTAATAGAGGCAGTAGCTGATTTACCATTAATTGAGGTTGCCGTGATTGTAGCGACCCCATGGCTCACAGCAGTTACCAACCCATTGGCATCTACTTTTACTACAGTGTTGTCACTAGTGGTCCAATTAATACTCTTATTGGTAGCGTCACTAGGGGACACCGTTGCTGTAAGTTGCACTGTTTTCTTATTCTGTGCTGCAAGGTCTCCCACTTCCAATGTAGCTGTAGGTGGGTTCACACTTACGCTGGATACAGGTATAGATTGCTTTAATACTACTGTAATAGAGGCAGTAGCTGATTTACCATTAACTGAGGTTGCCGTAATTGTAGCGACCCCAGGGCTCACTGCAGTTACCAGACCATTGGCATCTACCTTTGCTACAGCGTTGTCGCTAGTGGTCCAAATAATATTCTTATTAGTAGCATCACTAGGGGACACCGTTGCTGTAAGCTGTACTGTTTTCTTATGCTGGGCCGCAAGGTCTCCCACTTCCAATGTAGCCGTAGGTGGGTTCACACTTACGCTGGATACAGGGATAGACTGCTTGGATACTACTGTGATGGCTGATGAAGCCGACTTACCGTTTGATGCTGTAGCTGTGATTGTTGCTGTACCAGCACTTACAGCAGTTACCAATCCATTGGTATCTACTTTTGCAACAGTGTTGTTGCTGCTGGTCCAAGTAATGCTCTTATTGGTAGCGTCAGTAGGAGATACCGTTGCCGTAAGCTGTACTGTTTTCTTATCCTGTGCCGCAAGGTCTCCCACTTCCAATGTAGCGGTAGGGGGGTTGACGCTTACGCTGGATACAGGGATGGATTGCTTGGATATTACTGTAATGACCGATGAAGCCGATTTACCGTTTGAGGCTGTGGCTGTAATGGTAGCCGTTCCAGCACTCACAGCGGTTACCAGCCCATTGGCATCTACCTTTGCAATGGCGTTGTCGCTAGTGGTCCAGGTAATGCTCTTATTAGTGGCGTCACTAGGGAACACAGTAGCCGTAAGTTGAATTGACTTTTTATCCTGCGCCGCAAGGTCTCCTACTTCCAATGTAGTCGTAGGTGGGTTGACGCTCACACTGGATACAGGTATAGATTGTTTCGATACTACCGTAATAGAGGCAGTAGCTGACTTACCGTTTGAAGCTGTAGCTGTGATTGTTGCTGAACCGGTACTTACAGCAGTTACCAATCCATTGGCATCTACTTTTGCTACAGTGTTGTCGCTAGTGGTCCATGTAATGCTCTTATCCGTAGCATCACTAGGCGATACCGTTGCTGTAAGTTGCACTGTTTTCTTATCCTGCGCCGCAAGGTCTCCCACTTCCAATGTAGCGGTAGGCGGGTTAACACTCACACTGGATACGGGTATGGAGTTATAAAAAACAGCGTGATAGTATTCATTCCCATTAACAGTAAAGCTATGTATATTGGCAGTACTAATAAGTTGATTATCGACATCGTACCACCCTTTAAATGTATATCCAGAGTCTGGCTTTGCATGAAGTGTCAAATCCAGGCCATTAGCCAAACTAAACCTGTGTACTTTTACAGCACTGGTAAATGGGCTATTTGGATCTTTTGCGGCAGGATTTGTACTGCTGTCATAATATACATCCACTGCACCATGAGGATCTACTTCCAGTTCAAGGATTGCACTGTCTGTTGTTGACCCACTATACCATGGTGTCCATTGATAGTTTTTATCTACTGTAAAAACTATGCGGCTTTGGTTAAATGTTTTTGCGGAATAAGCTTCCCACCATCCCGTAAAAACATGGTTGGGATCAGGTCCTACGTAATCAAAGGCAACAACCTCAATCCCCGTACCATCCGGGTAATAAGCAGTATGTTGAGATCCCAGCGAAAGTATTTTTTCAAATTGGCCATCTACATAGATTAAGACATCACTTCTTCCTGCTACGTTGTTTACCTGCACCAAATACGATGCCGCTCCGTAAGCAACTGGACTGAAGCTGAATATGATGGCAATGGTTAATATTAGTATGAAAATTTTCTTTAGAATATTGTCTTTTCTATACATCTTAGTCCTCCTATTTCTCTTAATTAAATATTGCAATTTATTATATTTATATTAAGTGTCTTGGGTACCTTATAATAAAAACTATTATAAATACCTAAATAAATTTTTTACTAACTATATTGAACGCGATAAAGCTTTTACATCGTGGTTCAATTTCCTTGATTGGATATCGTGAAAATTAGTTTATCCATGTAAAAGTTTTTCACGAACTATATAGATCGTTTATCTTTTGTTGGCATATCAGGAAAAATCAATCATTAATTACCCATTGTCTGTATTGCTAAAACATAATAAGTTATAAAGATGTTAAATTTGTAAATAAAACAAAAAAAGCTGCCTCCTTTTGAGACAGCCCTTGAATTATCCGTATTGTATATATGGTAAAACCAAAAAGCATGATATTTAATTCATCGAATTGAATATTCTAAAGCTTTCCACCCTTAACTTATATGGAAACTCACCGGCTCTTATATCGGAAGCTATTTTTTTGGCTTCTGCCTCACTAAATTTACCGGAAATTATGAAATTTCCACTGCTATTCTTTTCATTGACCTTATAAGAAGTTAATATACGCTGGTCCATAAAAAATCCAATACGCTGGCCTATCAAGCTTCCGGTTGCCTCTTCAAACTTTTTTGAAGCACCGGCTGTCAAACTCACTTTGATTAAGTATTCCCCACCTGTAACAGTTAATACTTCCGCATCAGATACATCAGCCCCGCTTATAAGGATCCTTCCTGTGGGTATATAGTTTCCATCCGTATCCTTTTTACTTTCATCCACTTCCTGTGCAGAAAAAAACTCTGTGTTTAAGACATCTTCCAGATCCTTTTTTGCCTTAAAATCACTCTGTACATACTTTTGGGCCAACTCGACTTCTACGCATTCATCCTCAGGATTCACTTTTATTCTTTTTGCATATATTTTTTTATCATCCAGCTTACGCTCCATCATTTTTCCCACAGAATCCAACTCAGCAGCAAGAAGCCTCCCGCCGATAATCTTTGTTGCATATACCTTGGCAAGTATTCCACCCTTTTCCTTAATACCCCCAAAATCACTTTCAAACTTTTTTACCCAATCTATCAATGTATTCTTATCTGATGCCTCATCAATAATATTTTCATAATCGCTCACAATAATAACTCCATTTTTATAGAATATTTTTTTGTCTAAAACATCCTCCACAAGCCTTCTTAGGGGTATAAAGATTCTGTTGTTTATAACCTGGGCCGGAACATCCAGCACCATTTGCTTACTATTTACAGTCATCTTGTTTTCCCCAGGCTTTAGCACTGCCGTCTTTGCTCCCAAACTAATGACAGCAGTCCCACTATCTCCATTCCATGAGACCTTTGCCCCCAGCTTCTCTGAAACAAACCTTATAGGTAAAAGGGTCCTTCCGTTTCTTATCACAGGTTTTATATCAAAGTCATTTACATCAATTTTAGTTTTTTCACTGTTTATATAAGCTGTTGAACTTCCTACGTATAGTATAATTGCGCCTTTGAGCCTTTTATCAAGTGATGGCAGCGTAACAGCCACAGGCACACTATACATTACCCCACTTGCATCGGATAGGGTAACAAGAACCGCCCCTGGGCTTTCTCCTTTAAAAGTTATTGAATTTCCGGATATCTTTACGCTTACTTTTGGATTGGCCGAATACACGTTAGTCCCTGCCTCATCCCCAAAATAAACCGGAATGTCGTTCTCAGCCAGTATCTTTTTATCAAAAACGGTAAAAGGTCCTTTTCCTCCATAGATTGAAGCTGTTACCGATTTATCTTTCTCTACATGTATTTTTGAAGGAGTCAACTCAAAATCCTTTGAGTAAAGGCTTATGTAATCTAAAATGATCCTTACAGCTTCAGGCCGAAGATCCTGCATGAGTGCCTTATTGTTTACTACTTCATCAACAAGTTTCCATACAGTAAATGATTTATTCTCATGCAAAGCTTCCTGTGCTTTTACCAGTGCGGTTATGACCGACACGGTCAGACTGTTTTTTATTTTTGCTTCGGCTTTTTCCAAAATAGGTTTTGCCCTTTGGGGAGAGAAATAATCATCCATAGCAGTTAAATACCCGATACAAAAAAGTTCTTCTCCGCTTAGGCTTTCCAACTTCAGATCTTTAAGCGGCTTATTATATATCAGTTCGCAGTATGTCTCCACATTTTCCTGTTCCTCTGCATCCCAACCAAGGGCATTGATCACCGCGGCTTTTATATCAATTGGATTTTCAGCAGAAAACAGGAACTCTGCAATCTCATTTGTTATTACTTTCACTTGCCCTGCCTTTCTCACCATATCAATATCCTGATACGCATCGGATATTTGGGTTGAAGTGAGCGGTGAATCCGCAAAAACAGGCAAACAGGCGGTAAGCAAAAGAATAATTGTAATTAAAAAAGAAAATCCTCTTTTCATTTTTGACGCCCCTTTTCATATTTTATCGTTTTTAATTATACTTACGAAAATGCTTGATTATTTTTGGCATACATTTAAGGACTGCTTGGTAAAATACATAATCTTACTTTGTAAAATATTTTTATCAATAGGTTTTGATATATAATCATCGCAGCCCAGTTTAAAAAACCTTTCAATATCTTCCAGTATTACATTGGCTGTGACGATTATTACAGGTATGTTTCCAAGCCTCTCATCTTCGCGGATTCTCGCAAGGGTATCCGCCCCATCCATAACCGGCATTTGCGCATCCAGCAAAACCAAATCAAATTTCTCTTTTTCCAAACCTTCTAATGCTTCCTTGCCATTATTGGCAATCCTGTATTTAAAGTTCATTCTCTTAAGCAGCTGGCCTACCAGTTTCTGGTTCATTTCATTATCTTCAACAACCAATATATTTAATTTTTTAGACAAATCTTCATTATTTTCGTTTGCGATTTCGTTATAAAGCAAATACTTTTTGGGAATCAAGCTGAGTACTTCCTTCATCCTTGAATAGTGGCTCTTCACCATATCCATCCGACAATCTCTTTTTTTAATCTCCGTCTCTATTTTAGAGGAAAGTTCATAAAACTCCATCATCCTAAAATTTCCTGTACTTCCCTTTAGAGAATGGGATAAATACCTTATACCCTCCACATTACAGTCTGCAATAGCTCTTTCCAGGGTCTCCATTCTAATGGCAATATCCCCGATGCATTCAAAAACAAGTTCTCTTAACTCCAACTCATCTCCAAACTTTTCAACCCAGGTTTCTACCATTTTTTCACCGGCTTTCTCCCTGCCTGCAAAGAACATATCCAACCATTCTCCCAAACTGTATGGAATATCATTTCTCACATAAATACATGTCCTTGGGTCTACTATATATTGGATACCGCCGATTTCACCCACTATAAACTTTACAATGGGTATATAACTTGTTCTAAAGTCTTCTCCCAGTTCCTTTGTCCAACTCCAATCCATTCTTTGTTCTATTCTCTGATCTACCAATATTAAATCAATATGACTTTGATTTACCTTTTCAAGAGTTTGAGATCCGTGAGTAAAAAGCAGTATTTGCCTGTTCTCTGAATGAATAATCCTACGGATATTCTCTACAATCTCATATGCATTTTCAAGATCCAAATCCATAATAAGGGCAATCTTATGCATTTGACTATGGCCCTTTTTATCCCCCGGGGTATCAAAGGTTTCCTCCAACACCTGCATTGGCACTTCAACCGATTCCAAGGGAATTTGAACATGAAACTGGGTCCCTTTTCCGACTTCACTCTCCAATCCGATTTTTCCGCCCATGATTTCAACCAGGTTTTTTGTTATGGATAACCCGAGTCCAGTTCCTCCATATTTCCTGGTGGCAGAGGAATCAACCTGCTCAAAGGCCGAAAAAATAGTTTGTTTATTGTCTTCTGCTATGCCTATCCCTGTATCTTTAACCATTATATTCAGCACTTTATTCTCATATCCGCATTGAATCTCAATCCCACCCTGTTCAGTGAATTTTACAGCATTACCTACAAGGTTGATAAGAATTTGCCTAATCCTATATTCGTCGCCTAAAAGAAATTTGGGTACTGTATCTTGGACACTATAATTTAAATATATGTCTTTCTCTATTGATTTTAATAAAAAAACATTTTTCACTTCATTTAGTACCGAGTGTATAGAAAAGCTTCTTTTTTCTATGGACAATTTACCCGCTTCTATCTTGGAAAAATCTAAAATGTCATTTACCAGATTAAGCAGATGCTTTCCCGATTGACTGACGATGGTAAGCTTTTCTGCCTTTTCTTTATCTTTTTCTTCCTCAAGTAATAGATCGGTAAATCCTAAAACTGAGTTAAGAGGTGTTCGAATTTCATGAGACATATTTGCCAAAAAACTGCTTTTTAATCTACTGGCTACCTCTGCCAGCTCTTTTGCCTCCTCCAATTTCTTTTCCTTGATGAGGAGTTCTCTAAAAATTACCTCATAGGGGTCTTCAATCCCTGTTTTAATAATTGCTTTATAAATTAAGTAGAAAGAAATTACTTTCAAGTAATGCCCAATCAGATTTAAAATATCATAATTGCTGATATAAAGAGTAAAAGCAAGTTCGGATAAAACTGTAAAAGCAATAGACCATAAAAGAATTTTATAAACTTTAGGGTCATACTTCTTCCGGTTTTTTATTAAAAAGAATGCTGACAAAATCAAAATAAAACATATCACGTACTCACTGATAATTTTAAAATCAGTTTGTCCCTTACCTTCTATGAAACAAACGGGGAAAACTCTCCATGCTAATATCGATGCAATTAATAAAGCGGTACAAAGCAAGTATACCGTAAAAACCCACATTGGCTTTACTCTATTTAAGAATCTATATATACTAAATGCGAGAAGAAGGGTTATACTTTCCATATACCGTGCCACAACCCATAATTGGTTGGCATAATAATCATAGTCCTTAAATACATTCATTCCCTTAAAGGCCAGTGTATGCATCAAATCCAAAAATGCAACAAAAAGGTATGCAACTCCAATAAACACCAAGCCTTGATTTTCAATATATTTCTTGGAGTTCCAAACCAGTAAAAAAACTGCTGCACCTACTACAGCACTGAATATTTCCGCAAAGGAATGGAAAAGCAGATAATTATAAAGGCTTGACAAATAAAGACCGATAAAAACTGCAGTTGTTACGCATGCAAATGGCAGCTTTCTAAGCAATGTATCCTTCATGTTATACCCTTTCGGTTATCCTATAATGAATCATACTCATACGAAACCCAATAATAATCCTATCCTTATAAGAGCTTGCGGCTAACACTTCTACAATACATGCCACAGATCAATGTTATAGATTGATTGATATTTCTTTCTATTAATCAAAATTACATAAAAATACTATGCATTAAAAGAAGTGGGCAAGACTATGATTGAGCAAGAAAACCATATTTATTCCAAGTACGCTGAAATTACTTATTTGACAGTTGAATCATTCATATTACTTTTAATACTATCATACAACTTTTTTTAGAATTTTAAAATATAGAATTTCAAAAAAACAATAACACCTGCCGTATTAGCAGGTGTTATCCAAAACAGTATTGAGTTTAATGATCCATGTACAGCATTAAACCATGAAAAAGCTTGTTTCCCAAACAGGGCCCTACTCAGTGCGGAAAATATCCTCCTATTAAGCCGTTTAACTATTAGCCGGACTGTTTTCCACAAGCATATATACAGGAACAACCTCTTTCCTTTGGTTTTCAAGATAAGAAATTTCTGCAGTATTATTTTCCTTCACACGTTCAATCCAAACCGGTGAACCGTTATGCAGAACCTGAATGGGCTCAGGCGACCTCATAATCTGCTTTGCTCTTTCACTATCCATCGTCATCGCTCCTTATTCCTTTTTTTAACTTAACTTTTAATAGTATTTCTCATTAGATGGATAGTTATTACAATGGTCTAAAATAAATATAAAAACCGGTAAATTTAATAAATATACGAATTGTATATCCTATTGGTCATAGATAGGATGTTTTCCTTCCCCCCCTGTTTGACTGCATGAAATTTCCATACATCCTTATGCTTGTAAAAATCCCCGAATAGTACTGTCCCGTTTTTATCACCGCTTACTTTCTCACTTAACTCAAGTATTTCAGTACCACTGGCCTTGCTCATTAAAACACCCTTTATATCAAAGTCATCATAAACTTGTTCTTTGATCCCTTCCTCAAAAACCGTACATCCTACAACCAGATTTTTAATATTTTGCGGCACTTTATTAAAATCAACTTCAACTGTTTTTTTATGTTCCTGATCATTGTAGTACTCAAAAATGCGAATACTCTCGCACATACTTTTTGGTTTATTATAAAAAAGTATATTGTCTTTGCTTATGCCGCTGTTTTCTTCAATCATGAATATAAAAAGATCTGCATCAAAACATAACCCAGACGGTAAACGGTATGTCAGGGTCATAACATAGGAATTCATAGGATCTATAATATTGTTCACAATTACTTTTTCACCCTTGACTAATAATTTTGCCACTGTTTAACACCCACTTGAAAATCAAATTCCATCCGGATAAATAAAATAAAGTTATGCTCCACAAAATATTCCAAAAGTTTGTACACTGGTACTTCACAGCTGTTAAAACGAATGTTTGCAGGATTAATATTCAAGTAATTTCCAAGTGCGAATCCATGATTCACCAAACAAATATTCTTTGCATACTTTTTATTTAGTATATGGATAAAAAACATTTTTACCTGCTCCGAGCACTTGGAATTGAGCTTGATAAAGTTTGAAATATATTTTTTTAAGTAATTTCTATTTAATAAGCCTTGCTGCAAATCTGCCGGCGATACATTGGCAATCTCCAAAGTGCTTGATCTTTTTATTTGCTCAAACTCATTGCGGTAATCGCAGTCCGGACTTTGATCCAATGCATTCCATAAATCCCCTGTTGCTAAATAGATCTTTAACAAATTACTGTTTTGGTATACATAATAAAAGTATTCACCGATATCGGTACACACCGTACTTATACTCATAAAAAGCCGCTTTGCAGCTTCCGATTCAGGTTTAATCCTAAAATATCCATGATATAAGCCCTCAAATGCATCCGAGACATAATAAATATCAAATACAATATTGTCTTGCCTGTTACGAGAACACACTCTGACAATTCTAAGCTCAGGGATATCCTGGAACATTCCGTTAAAATAAAATATATGACTTTTTAACTGAAAATCAGGGTCTTTCAATTTGATTACACAACTCTCCATCATAAAAAACCTTGAAATTAAATTGATACATTCCTTCTTGTCCATTTTAATCCCCTTTGAAGCGCCCTAAGGATTTTACATTTCCTATACTTTTCCTCCGCTTCTCATCGCTAAAAGTTTCTGCTTCTGATTTGCCTCCAACTGCGCCAACTCGCCCTCTATCTGAAGCCTCTTCTGATGTCCCTCCTGGTATATCTTCATGGATTCTTCAATGGTTTCCAATAGCTTTGTATGGGTATCCTTCAACGTTTCAAAGCTTATAATTCCCCGTTCACTTTCCCTGGCGATTTCAATGGAATTCATCTTAAGCAGCTCTGCATTTTGCCTCAACATGTTTTCGGTTGTATCGGTCACCTTTTTCTGCAGTTCGAGAGCTGTTTTCTGCTTATGAAGGGATATGGCAAGGGCAATCTGGTTTTTCCAAATCGGGATGGTTGTCAGGATACTGGATTGAATCTTACTGGCCAAAACCTTGTCATTATTTTGTATGATCCGGATTTGCGGCATGGTTTGAATTGCTATTTCCCTGCTAAGCTTCAAATCATATATTCTTTTTTCAATTTCATTTAAGGCATGGGCAAAATCATTGTATTTTTGAATATCCAGCATATCCTGGGTTTGCTGTGCCTTATTTCTTAGCTCAATTAATACGGTTTCAGAAAGTTCTTTATGCCTGGATTCACCGGCAGCAATATAAATGTCCAACTGCTCCAGGTATTCCACGTTTTTTTCATACAACGTATCCAATACGTTCACATCCCGGATCAACTCTTTCCTCGCCGTATCCAACGCAACTACAATCCGGTCCACCGTCTCGGTTACATCTTGCAGCTTCACCTTAACATTGGCAACACTACCGGCTAATTTCCCAAGTAACGGAATTTTGCTGATAAAGGACTCCTTCTCCTGCAGCTTTTCTACGTCTACTCCTTGGATCGTAGTAAGCAGAGAAGTGAGATTTTGCCCAACTACTCCTGTATCTTTTGTCTTAACGCCGTCCAATATGCCATCCGCAAATTTAGCGATACCGGCTTGAACGTCCGATCCGAAATATGCAACACTATTTGATTTTGTAAGGTCAATTTCATTTTTTAATTTATTTATTTTCTCGATTTCCTCGGGTGAAAATTTTGACAAGTCTAAAACTTTTCTGTCTCCTGCGGAAGGTATAACTGCCGTATTGGATGTGTTTACGGTTTGCATCGCTGTATTGGAGGCTGCCCCAGTATGATCCTTACCGTTATCCATTGAATTCAAAAGGTCTTGAAAGCCCATAACAAATCCTCCTTTTTTTCCGCTCCACTAAAAATCCGATCTTACTAAGTCCTGTATCGTTTTCAAATCTACACGTAAATCTAATTCTTCCTGTTTCTTAATATCCGTGATGGTGGCAAATAGCTTGCCGTTGATGGTTATCAGGGTATTGAGAAGCTCTTCCTTTTGTGCTCTGGCAGCCACTTTTTCATTAAAATTTTCAAGGATATCCTTTATCATATCGATATACTTTAAAAGCAGCAATTCCTTTACCGAAATGATATGTTCCATATTCTTGGCGTAAAACTCTATCACATAATAATAATACGCAGTAAAAGACAATAAGTTTGAAAAAAGTTGTTGGTCTTTAATATTTATGGTAAATGCCTCAATCTTCTTGAGGGTATTCCTTGTCGACTCCAATACAGCACTTTTTTGCACACTTTCATTTGGTTTTTCATGTGCAACCTCTTCGGTATGGGTTTCCTTTTTCCGACGAAATAGATTAAAAATATTTACCGCTTCCTTGTAAAGATTATTTCACAATTCAATGCGATGAAATAATCCCCAGATTCTATAAAAAACCTACTAATGATAGTGTATAAAAAATACAAATAAATATCAATATACCCTCGAAATATCAATAAATAATAGGCTTAAATCAAATAAACAAGAGGCATGAGATACATAGTTTTAAATAACATCCTCTAATATCGCAGATATGCCCATTTTTAAGACAAGTAGACTCTCCCTTTTTCATCCCCTCTTCAATCTTTATTTACAAATCCTCATAATGGCTAAGATTTTCATTTTCTTTTATTTTGAAAAAGGGAGTACTTGACGAATCAAATAATTTGTTGATGAAAAAAACAAGCTTTATGGTAAAATAATACTAGTAGTCTGTAACTCTTAAATTTTAGGGTACAGACTTTTCAATTTTATTCTTGCATCTTCTGTCGTAAATTGCCACTTCACAGTAGCTCCCTGCAAGTTTCTATGAAATTGCCATGTAGCAACTTCCCTTCTCATTT
>JAOABQ010000090.1 GCA_026418275.1 Clostridia bacterium | reverse complement strand
ATTGGATATTTCTCCATTCCGGCAGCCGACATTGTTGGCTCAAAGGGCCTTGTCTATGCAATGGACATAGAATTAGAAATGGTGGAGGAAACGGAAAGACGGGCTGCAGAATATGGCATGATCAATATTCGGCCGATTGTTACGGGCGAATATAATCTGAAGATTGAGGATTCCATGGTTTCTTTTGCATTCATTTGTCTCGTTCTGCATGAAGTAAGCGACAGGATACGGTTGTTATATGAAGCAAAACGTATCCTGAAAAATGACGGAAAGCTGGTCGTCATTGAGTGGAGGAAAAAAGAGAGCGATTGGGGGCCACCTGAGGAGCAAAGGCTTGATGCTGGAGAAATCCAGGAATTGCTGATTAGCTGCGGTTTTAGAGAAACAATAGAAACTGAGATCAGTTCCGATTTTCTTGCTATAACAGCATTGATATAATGTTTATTCAAAGACGTTTGTCTATTGCTCAAGACAAACGTAGCATAGAAAGCATAATAGGGTTGTTGTCGAAAGCCGTGCGGAAAACTTGTAATATTATTCCGCGACAGGCAAGAGTATATAGAGAAATTAGGAAATTTCCATTTGACTAAAAGAGAGGTTTTTAAAGAAGTTTGGACGTGATATATTCTTGGCTCTATGAATTAGCTTTTGCCTTTTTCAAAAGAAAAGCTTTAAGGGTCTCATCAGCCTGATGGATAATGCAAATACCCAAATAACAAAAAAAATCAATGGTGTAAGCTAGCAAGTCCCGCAGTATAGAAAACATGCAAGACTTGCTATTCCTGTTTAACGGATTTCCAAATCAATCTGTTCATGGTATTTCTTATATATCTGCACTATTTGTTCTATAGTGTCATTTAAGGCTTCAACAACATCAGGGTCAAAACTCTTTCCACTTTCTTTGTCAATAATCTGCATGGTAGTTTCCATATCATAGGCATTCTTGTACACTCTCTTGGAAGTAAGGGCATCAAAAACATCCGCTATTGCAACAATTCGGGCAGGAAGCGGAATGGTGTCGCCAGACAAACCGTAAGGATAGCCCTTGCCGTTAAATTTTTCATGATGCCCTTCAGCGATTTGAATGGCAAAATCAAAAAAATGCTTTCCTTTCCTTAACAGATTACTGCTGGATTTCCTTAATATTTCAGCACCGATTACCGTATGCTTTTTCATAACCTCGAATTCTTCAGGAGTATACCTTGCAGGCTTCAAGAGAATCCCGTCTGCAATGCCCGCTTTGCCAATATCATGAAGGGGGCTGAATTTGAAGATATCCTCAATAAAGTGCTTGTCAATAATGTTTGCATATTTTTCTTTTGAAGCCAATGCCTGAGCAATAATTTTTGAATAGCTTTGCATGCGTTCAAGATGAAAGCCAGTATCGCTATCTTTAGCCTCTACAAGTTTGGCTAGGCCTGTTACAGAGGACAATATCAAGTCATCTACAAGAAGGTTTTGTTCAAGAATTATTGCCATATTACTGCTGATGATTTTTGCCATCGCCACATGACTTTCGTTGTATCGGTTCTTCCTCCTGCAAGAGAACAATAATACCCCGATACATATGCTATTGACGACTAAAGGACATGCCAGGCTTGACATTATCCCCTCACTCACCATCAGTTTGGTTGGAGCTGATTTTGGATGATGTTTCAAATACTCTTTATAATCGTTTATAATCCTATGCTTTTTCATTTTTACAATTGTATTTAGAGAAGTTTTGCATAATTTTTCTGAGTATCCTTCGTCCAAAACAGGAGAATGGTTTGTACGAACCTCATAGGCATATATGGAACCATCACTTTCTAAAAGGGTTATTCCAATCCTGTCAAAGGGTATATACTTTCTGAAGGTGTCAAAGACATACGTCAACGCTTCGCTAATTGAAATACCTGTGTTTAGCAACTCGTAAAGGTTAACAATTTGCTTTAAAAATTGACTCATGGCAACTGCTCCTTTGTAAAAAAACACAAAACCTATTCTTCAAAGTATAATTATATCAAAAACAAGCACTTGGTAAAATAATACTATTTTACTAAGTGCATAGGAAATTAGGACGACAGGCCTATTGGGAAAGTATAATAAGAATAAAATTTCTAGGTTGGATTTTCATCCTCTTCATTCTCTATGGCCCTAATAATTCTTATCAGTCTTTTAATAGACTCAGGAGAAAGATCTTTAACCTGTTTGAAC